>NZ_CP135971.1:0-663928 GCF_032463525.1 Pseudomonas sp. DTU_2021_1001937_2_SI_NGA_ILE_001
GGCAAGGAACGCGTCGAGTCAGGAAACCACCCTATCTGTAATTGAGGTAGATGTGTCGTCCGCCAGCAAAGGCACACCTGGATATAAAGTTCTGAATGACCCACCACCCAGCAGCCAAATCAAACTAAGTAATGGCACAGAATTTAAGACAAACTCAAACGGCTTCGTAGAAGAGCTTACGTTCAATCCTATTTTAGAGAAGGGCACACGTGATGCACGCCAAACGGCAGTTGGTAAGGAAGGGTTGCCAACAGATGTTGGAGGACACATCCAAGCTTGCCAGTATGGCGGAACCTGTGATCGCTTTAATCTTTTCCCGCAGGATAAGAATTTCAATAACTCAGCATACAAACGATGGGAAAACGGAATAAAGGGCGCATTGAATCGCGGCGAGCAGGTGGGTCCCGTGACAGTACGCTTCTCAAGGACCGACTCTACATCTGTACGCCCAAACTCACTAACAATTGATTACTCTATCAATGGCGAGAAAATTCGCAAAACATTCAAAAACGAGGCAGGTCAATGAGTATTGATAAACAGGTAGAAATTTTGAACTTGCTCTCCCAAATTATGCATAACTCCGCGCTTGGACAGTATGAAGAAGTACGATGTGAGTTTGAGCACGAAATTTATGACGATGGATGGTCGGTGTCGTCCAAGTACTCAATCGTTAGAGATGGCTCACTCCTGAGTGAATTATTGAGCGACCCTGAAGACAGGGCTTCCGAACTAGTGCACGAACTGCATATTCTTATGAAGTCTCACACGGGAGGGAATTGGAAAAAGTTTTTACTTTCCATTGACTCTTGCGGCAAAGCGAGTACTAGCTTTAAATATTAAAATCTGTAACGTTTTTCAAAAATTCTCCGATCAGGTCAGCACAACTTAAGCTGCCTGCGCTGACCTGATCGGATTTTCCCTCAAGCAATACTGATCAGTTAGGCCGGATAGGAGCGGCTTCAATCGCGAAGCGACCGCACGCTCACAACAGATGCAGTGAGTTTCCTGGCGCTTTCGCGAGCAAGCTCGCTCCAACAAGAGCCGAAGAGCTCTTAACTAACCAGTATTGCCCCTAAAGCCAATACTGATCTTTTAGACCAGAGCAATCTGATTTGGCGTCGCTTTTGCTTTTCAAACACAAAACTTACAGATACCGCTGAATGAGACTTCGGTGCAGGCCGAGGGAGGTGTCATGGAAGGGGGTAAGCCGGCAGGGAAGCCGGCTTAGGCGCACTGGGCCAGGGACGGCCCATTGCGCCGACCCCCTGGAATGGCGCCGGAAGGAGGGAAGTCTGCCCGCAGGGCAGACCCAAGCCAGGAGCAATGGCTTTTGGTTACTTTTGGTCGAAACCAAAAGTAACCCGCCGTAAAGGCGGAAAGGTGACTCAAGGGCACTGATGCTGCGGCGGGTATACCCGGTCCAGATAGCCTTCCATTCGCGAGCAAGCTCCAATGGTCTAACTGACCAGTATTGGCTTTAGCCGCGAAAGCGCCAGGAAACTCACTGCATTTGCTGCGAACAGGCGGTCGCTTCGCGGCTGAAGCCGCCTACCCGGCCTAACTGACCAGTATTGCGGCTAACGCCGCTCCCACCGGCCACATGGCTCAGCCGAACAGCCTTTCCAGGCAGGCGATGCGTTTGTGGCGGGAGCGGCGCGCCTCCAGCGCCTGCTCCAGGGTCACCTTGACGAAGCGCGCCTGCTGGTTGGGCTGCATCTGCCCGACCAGGTCGAGGTCGGCGCTGATCACCGTGCCGATCATCGCGTAGCCGCCACCGGACACCGCGTCGCGGTGCAGGATGATCGGTTCCAGCCCGGCCGGTACCTGGATCGAGCCGATGGGGTAGCAGCTGTCGACGATGTTCGACGGATCGGAACCGGCGCCGAACGGTTGCTCGCGCGGCTCGAAGCCCAGCGCGTTGGCGCCCCTGAAGCGATAGCCGATACGGTCGGCCTCGGAACCCACGGTCCAGGGGTCGGCAAAGAAGTCGCGCGCTGCCTCGGGCGTCAGGCGGTGGTAGTAAAGCCCCGGTACCACGCGCAGGGTCACTTCGCCGCCCAGGCTCTGGCGCAAAGCCATGGGCAGGCTGTTGCCCGCCCGGCCCCGGCCAGGGTCTTCACCCAGCGGCAGGCGATCGCCAGCGGCCAGGCGCCGGCCCTCGAAGCCACCCAGCGAACCGAGGGTATAGGTCGAGCGGCTGCCGAGCATCGGCGGTACAGCAATGCCGCCGGCCACGGCCAGATAGGCGCGGGCGCCGGCACGCGGGAAATCGAAGCTCAACACCTGGCCGGCCTTGACCGCGAAGGCGGTGTCCGGGTGCATGTCCTGACCGTCGAGCCGCGGGGTCATCTGCGCGCCGCACACCGCGACCAGCGCGTCGCGCTCGAACTGCAGCTCCGGGCCGAGCAGGGTGCACTCCAGGGCGGCGCAGTTGGCCGGGTTGCCGACCAGTTGGTTGGCGGCACGCAAGGCGTACTGGTCCAGTGCACCGGAGGGCGGAATGCCGAGGTGGTAGTAGCCTTCGCGGCCCAGGTCCTGCACCGAGGTGGCCAGGCCGGGTTTGAGTACCTTGATCATGGCTGTTGCTCCAGCAACGAGGTCGGGTAGCCGGCCGGGTCGGCCAGGAAGGCGTCCAGGGAGAATTCCACCGGACGGATGCGCAGGTCGAAGCGTCCCGCCTCGACCTCGGCCAGCGCCTGATCGTAGGCCGCACGGTCGATGGGCTTGAACTGCACGATGTCGCCGGGGCGGAAGAACACCATGTGCTCCTTGAGGTAGGCGAGCTTCTGTTCGGGGTCGTAGATGGGCGCCGGGGTTACGCCGAACATCTGGTAGCCGCCAGCGCCGCGCACCGAATAAATGCAGCCGAAGCAGCCACCATGGCCCAGGGTCTGCCTGGGCGTGTCGGTACGCGGGCGCAGGTACTTGGGCACTTGCAGCTGGCGTTCGCGTTCGACCATCTGGAACATGAACGGCAGCCCGGCGACGAAGCCGACCATCGACACGAACCACGGCGCGCCGCTGTGCGCGTCGATGAAGGCCTGTACGTCGGCCAGGCCGTTGATACGGGCGGCGTACTCCAGGTCGGTGGAGTCCGGGTCCTGGTGACGGTCGCGAAAGCGCATCAGCGTCTCGTGGGTCCAGGGGTCGTTATAGAGCACCGGAATCTCGATGATCCGCGTCTGCAGGGTACGCTGCGCCACGGCGCCGGCCTCGGCGCCTTTCACAGCTTCGAGCAGCGCCTGCGGGGCGATGCGGTCCGGGTCGAAACGGATCTGGAACGAGGCGTTGGCCAGGCACACGTCCAGCACGCCGTCGAGTTCCAGGCGCTCCACGGCGCGGGTGATCGCCATGCCCTTGAAGAAGGCTTGCAGCGACATGCTTTCGCTGACTTCGGCGAACAGATGCTCGTCGGCACCGAAGCTGTAGCGGATCGGTTGGTGCGTGCTCATGGGCGTGGGTCCTTGTGGCGTCCAGGGGCGCCGTACGAGGCGGTGATGATGGGGGAGGCGGCCATCTCTGTTCCTCTTCGAAGGCGGATGTAAAGGCAGGCAAGGACTGCATCCGGTCCCGGCATCGAGTGTGCCGGGTGCCGGCCGGTTTCAGTGCGGCGTGCGCACCTGGATGCCGGCGTCGTCGAGGATCTGGCGGATCGCCTCGGCAAGGTCCAGGGCCCCTGGTGTATCGCTGTGCAGGCAGATCGAGTCGAAGGTCACCGCCAGGTCTTCGCCTTCGACGGTACGCACCAGGCCTTCCTGGCAGGCCCGCAGTACCCGCGCGGCGACCACCGATGGGTCATAGGCACGCACGTTGCGGGTGAAGACGATGGAACCGCTGAGGTCGTATTCGCGGTCGGCGTAGAACTCGCGCACCACCGGCTGACCGAGTTCCTCGGCAACGTGGCAGATCACTGAGTCGGGCAGGCAGTACAGCAACAATTGCGGGGCCAGCTGGCGCAGGGTCTGCACCAGCAGGCGCGCCGCCTCTTCGTCGCGGGCCAGGTGCATGAACAGCGCGCCATGGGGTTTGATGTGCTGCAGCTCGACGCCCTGCACACGCGCCATTTCGCGCAGGGCCCCAAGCTGATAGATGATGTCGTCGACCAGCTCCTGGGCCGGTGCGTTGATGTGCCGGCGGCCGAAGCCGACCAGGTCGCGGAAACCAGGGTGGGCACCGATGCCGACGCCCAGGGCCTTGGCCCGTTCCACGGTGCGGCGCATGGTACCGGGGTCTCCCGCATGGAACCCGGTGGCGATGTTCGCCGAGCTGATCAGCGCCATCAGCTCATGATCGACGCCATCGCCGATGGTCCAGGGGCCGAAGCTTTCGCCCATGTCCGAATTGAAATCCACTTCCTTCATGAGCCTGCTCCTGCTGCTTGTGAGTGCACGCCCAGCACGTTAGATTCCGCGTTGCCCCCTTGGGAAGATTTATTAATCGAGGGGTTGTCATCTAAAAAACAGAAGGGGTGGTGCCATGTCACTGACCTTGCGCCAGGTGCGCTACTTCGTGGCCACGGCAGAAATAGGCCAGATTTCCCAGGCTGCCCTGCATTTGAATATTTCGCAGTCGGCGGTGACTACGGCGATCAAGGAGCTGGAGGGCCTGCTCGGCGTGCAATTGTTCCAGCGCTCGGCACAAGGCATGAGCCTGACCGACGCCGGTCGGCATTTTCTCAACCGCGCCTACGTGATCCTGCGCAGTGTCGACGACGCACTCAACAGCCCGTTGCCGGCGGCACGGGCCGCCGGGACCCTGCGCCTGGCGGCCAGCTACACGGTGATCGGTTACTTCCTGCCGCATCATCTGCAGCGCCTGGCGCAATGGCACCCGCAGATCGATATCCATGTCTTCGAGCAGGAGCGCGAAGCCATCGAGCGCGGCTTGCTGGAGGGGCACTTCGACATGGCCGTGGTGCTGACCGCCAACCTGACCCACCCGGATATCGTCTCCGAAACGCTGTTCAACTCCGAGCGTCGCCTGTGGCTGCCGGCCCATCACCGCTTGTATGAGCGCCCGGCCGTCAGCCTGGCCGATATTGCTGCAGAACCCTACATCCTGCTGACGGTCGATGAGGCCGCGCAAACGGCCATGCGCTACTGGAACCAGGCCGGGCAACAGCCCAACGTGCGGGTGCGTACCAGTTCGGTGGAGGCGGTGCGCAGCATGGTCGCCAACGGCAGTGGCGTGGCAATTCTCTCTGACCTGGTGCACCGCCCCTGGTCACTGGAGGGCAAGCGCATCGAAACCATGACCGTCAGCGACGGTGTGCCACCGATGAGTGTCGGGCTGGCCTGGCACCGCGAGCGCGAGCCCAGCCCGGCGATGCAGGCCCTGCGTCATTACTTCCGCGACGTGCTGCAGTCGGCGGCGTCGGTCGGGCCGCGCCGCTGATCGTAACGAACTCAGCGCTGGCCGCCGTCCGGGCGGGTGCCGGGACGCGGCTGTTCGCCCTGGCGGTTGAGGTCCTTGTTGCGCTCGCCGACTTTGCCGGCCTGGTCCGGCTTGTGCTCGAGGTCGCCGCGCTGCGACTGGTCCTGCCGGGGTTGCTGCTGCTTGCTCATGATCGTTCTCCGCAAAGGCTTGCACCTGACTTTGGGCAGCAGGGCAGGGGCAAGATTCCCGCGAATCTACTCGCCGCCGTTGCCGCTCGGCGCGCCGAACATGGCGGTCCAGTAGATGCCCGCATCGCTCTTCGGGTCGGCGGCGTAGGCGGCGCCCAGTTCACGGTAGGCCGGCGACATCAGCGTCGCGCAGTGCCCGGGGCTGGCCAGCCAGCCATCGACCACCTTGCGCGCGTTGTCCTGCCCGGCGGCGATGTTCTCGCCGATCTGCTGGGCCAGGTAGCCGGCCAGTTCGGCGCGGTCGCCCGGGGTGTCGCCATTGCGCCCCTTGTGATCGAAGAAATTGTTGTTGGCCATCGCCCGGCTGTGACTTTCGGCGGCGCCGGCCAGGCTGGTGTTCCAGGTCAGCGGCTGGGCGGCTTCGAACGACTGCGTGCCACACTGGCGGGCCTGGCCACGCGCGGTGTTGATGAAGCTCAGCAGTGCCTGGCCTTCGCTTTGCCAGTCGCGCAGACGCGAGGTCAGCAGCGGGCGGGCCAGGACGATGCGCCAGTCGCGGTTCTCGCGGCTGATGCCGATGTCGACGAACTGCGGGTCGAGCACCACCTGGCAGAAGCTCTCCTGAATGGCCTGCATCGCGGCGGCGGCATCCCGGGGCCCGGACAAGGTGATGGCCTGTACGGTGACCATCGGGTAGGACGCGCGGGTCATGGCCTGCTGCAGGTCGGTGGTGTTGCTCACTGGCATCAGCAGACGCGGATCGCTGGCCAGCGGCGGCAGCTCGGCCGAGGCCTGCCCGCCGCACGGCTGGGCCTGGCTGCGGTAGCTGTTGATCGACTCCAGTAGGCGGGTTTCTTCACTGGCCATGGCCAGCGCGCTGAACGACAGGCCCAGGTACAACGCCGCAAGCGGCACTACTTTGGATATCAAGCGCATGACTGTCTCCATTCAGCGGAATGCACATGATGCGCGATTTGCGTGGTCGCGGCGACCACTACACGACGGCTCCGGCCGGCCCGGGCCGCTGTGCATGGCAAGAGGATGCTGTCTGTCGCCGCCGCGCTTCGCGTTATCATCGTGGCCTCTGACAACGGATGACGCCATGCAACTCCCGGACCTCAATCTTTTGATCGCCCTCGACGCCTTGCTCGACGAAGGCAGCGTGGTCGGCGCCGCGCGGCGCATGCACCTGAGCCCGGCAGCCATGAGCCGCACGCTGAGCCGTATTCGCGAGGCGCTGGGCGACCCCGTCCTGGTGCGCGCCGGCCGCAATCTGGTGCCTACACCGCGGGCGCTGGCGGTGCAGGCCCAGGTGCGCGAGCTGGTCGAGCAGGCGGCGCAGGTGTTCCAGGCCCGCGATACGGTGGACATGAGCACCCTGGAGCGCTGCTTCAACATACGCTCCAACGACGTGTTCTTCGGCTCGTTCGGTGCCCGGCTGATGGATGCCCTGCGCGAAGGCGCGCCCGGTTGCACGCTGCGCTTCGTGCCCGAGGGCGTGGATGACGACGATGCCTTGCGCGAAGGACGCATCGACCTGTACATCGCCTCGCGGCGCAACTTCGGCCCGGAGACCAAGGTGCAGAAGCTGTTCACTTCGCGCTTCTGTGGGCTGGCGCGTGAGGATCATCCGATCTTTGCCGGACCCATCACGCCTGAGCGGCTGGCGGCCTATGACCATGTCAGCGTGTCGCGCGCGGCCCGATCGACACGGCCCTCGGCGCCCTGGGCCTGCAACGGCGGGTAGCGCTGATCACCCCGCACTTTCATTCGGCGATCTTTGGCGTGGCCGACTCCGACCTGCTGCTGCCCTTGCCAGAGCCGGTGATCTGGGGCTTGCAGGCTATGGGCTTGCGCATGCGCGCCTTCGACCTGCCGCTGGAACTGGAACCGGTGGAGGTGATACAGGCCTGGCACCCGCGCTTCGACAACGACCCGGCGCATCGCTGGCTGCGCCAGACCCTCAAGCGCATCTGCTCGCAGCACCAGCGCACCGCCTAGACGGCGAGGGGGTCGCGGGTAGGCGCAGCTTCAGCCGCGCAAGGCTCACCAGGGCTTTCCCGGCTGAAGCCGGTCCTACCGGTTGAACTCTTTACCGGCTAGGCGCGGCTTCAGCGAGGCTTAGGCGGCTGTTGCCCATGGCCTGAGCCAAAGCCCCAGGGCCATCAGCAGGCCCGATCCGTAGAGCGTGCTCAGGCCCAGTTGCCAGGGCACCGATTGCAGCGGGTGCAGCAGCAACGCTGCCAGGGCCATGGCCAGTGCCGCCAGCGGCCAGTGGCTGCGCCACGGCGCGACCTGGAGTAACCCCTGGCGGCGCAGCAGCAGCACGCCGGTCAGCAGTGCGCCACCCAGCGCCGCCAGAGCGATGCCGTTGACTCCCAGCCACCACGGCAACACCGCGAGCAGCACGGCATTGCCCAGGCTACCCAGCAGCTCGCAGTGAAGAGGCAGGCGCGTATCGCCATCGGCATAGGCATAGCGGGCCAGCAAGGCGTTCCAGGCATTGAACAGCAAGGGCGTGGCGAACCACGCCAGCAGGGCTGGCAACGGTCCCTGGTGGGTCTGTTGCGGCAGCAGCAGGACCACCAGCGCTCCGGCGGCGCCGATCAGCCCGGCCACTGCCGGCAGGGTCAGCAGGGTGGCGCTGGCCAGCCCGCGACGCAGCAGCGCCAGACGCGCCTGGCCGGCGCTGCCGCTCATCAGGCCCAGCAACACCTGGTTGAGGCTCATCAGCGCGATCAGCGGCAGGTTGATCAGCTTGCGCGCCAGGTTGATCCAGGTCACCGCGCCTTCACCCAGCAGCGAGGCGATCATGCGTTCCAGCAGCGCCAGGCCCTGGCTGGCCAGGTTGCTGCCCAGCAGCGGGCCGATACGCTGCAGCAGTTCCCTGACGGCACCCGCTTCGGTGTCCCGGCGCCACGGTCGCCAGCCCAGGCGATACAGGCTGGGCAGCAACACCGCCGGCATCAACAGGCTGCCCAGCAGGCAGGCCCCGGCGAGCATGTCCGGCGTGGCGGCCTGGCGCATCAGCGCCAGGTACAGCACCGGCGGCAGATTGAACAGCAGCGAACCCAGACCGGCGAGCACGAAGCGTGCATGGGCCTGCAATGGCACGCAGAGCAGTGCGTGCAGGACGAAGCCGGGTGCACACCAGGCCAGCCAGTGCAGGCTGCCGGCTGCCTGGGCGTAGCCTGCGGCGTCCAGGCCAGGGCCGACCAGGCGCACCCAGACGCTGGCGCCCAGCGCCAGCAGCAGGCTGAGCAGTAGCGCACCGAACAGCAGGCGTGGAGTCAGCGCCGCCAGCCAGCGGCGTCGCTGCAGGTCGTCGCGCTGCTGATAGAGCGGCAGGGCGGCGGCACTTAGCAGGCCGCCGGCCAGCGACATGCGCAACGCCTCGGGCAGGAACATCGACACCAGAAAGGCATCGCTCTGCGCCCCGGCGCCCCAGGCGGCGACCAGCAGCCATTCGCGGGCAAAGCCTGCTGCCAGGCCGGTGAGGGTGGCCAGGGTCAGCCACAACGTCGAACCGAGCATGGGCTGGGGTCAGTGGAACAAGGTGAACAGGCCCTTGCCGCCCACCTTGTAGTTCAGGTTGCGCGCGCGCTCGCCTTTGACCTCGGCATTCGGGCCGCTGACGATGCTGTAGGGCGCCACCGGCTTGGACACCACGCTGCCGCCACCGACCACGGCGCCTTCGCCGATGTCGGCGCCGAACGACAGCAGTGCCCGGCTGCAGATCCAGGCGTAGTCACCGATGAACACCGGCCCGCCCACCGCCCAGAACTCCGGGGCCTGCAGGTCGTGGCCGCCGGCGATGATCAGCACATGCGAGGCGATGGTCACGTGGTCACCGATGATCAGGCCGCCGCGGGCATCGAGTTGGCAGTGCCAGCCCACCGTGGTGTCGTCACCGATGCGCAGGCTGTCGACGCCCAGCACCTCGGTATTGCGCCACACCGTAGAGCCCTTGCCGATCTTCGCGCCGCCCAGGCGCAGCCAGGCCAGGCGCAGGTGGTGGCTGGGAATCTTGCAGATCAGCATGTTGTACAGCTGCTCCCAGACCCGCAGCATGCGGTCGCGCAGGGTTGGCCAGTTGATGCCGTAGAGCGGGATCAGCGCACCGCGGATCTCGCTGGCCAGCAGGCGGTAGAAGCGCCGCGCCAGTGGATGCTCGATGCGTGGCTCGATGTTCAGATAGCTGATGAACGACAGCGTCTTGTCCTTGATACGGGTTTCGAAGCACACATCGTTGGCCAGCATCCATTCATAGGCCTGCTCCAGCTCCTCCAGGCTGACGCCCATTTTCTCGGCGTATTCGGGCAGGGCCTGTCGCAGGTTGTGCGAGTGCATCAGGCGATGTTTCATGGCTGTTTTTCCTGTGCGGGTCTGGCAATGCCGGACTTGAATGACTGAATGGCCTGGATGTGCAGGCGCCGGTTCTCATGCAGGCTGATGCCGACGAACAGCCAGAACAGCGCGGTCAGAACCGGGGTGAAGCTGAAGTAGTGGTCGAACAGGCCGCTGAACAGCGCGGTCAGCACGCCACAGGTGCTGCCCAGGGCGATGGCGTTTTCGGCGGTGAGCACGATGCTGCCCTTGGGCGGGCGTACCTGTTTCCACCAGCTCAGGGTCACCGCGATGAACAGCAGCATGCCCGGCAGGCCCATCTTGTAGACGAAGTTCAGCCACAGGTTGGAGATGCCGAATTCGGTGTAGTTGGGCACCGGTGGGTCGACCTTGAAGCCGATACCGAACGGAAAGCTGGCCACTGCCTCGGGAAAGTGACTGTATTCCAGGAAGCGGATCGCGGTACTGACGTCGTCATCGGAGAACAGGCTCATGATCCGCTCCTGCAGGGGCGGATAGAGCAGCAGCAGGCCCACCCCGGCGAAGGCGCCGGCCAGCAGCAGGCGACCCAGATGCGGTATGCGCCGCCGGGCCATCCACAGCATGATCGCCATCAGGCTGAGCAGCGCGCCGCGCGAGCCGGTCAGCAGCAGGCCGACGGTGCCCAGGCCGGCGACCGCCAGTGCTAGGCTGCGCGGCCCGCCGCTGCGGGTCATGCCGAAGCAGAATGCCAGTGGCAGGATCATCGCCAGGGCGCCGCCAGCCACGTTGGGGTGCATCCAGGGTGAACCCATGCGGTCGGCCAGGGCCAGCAGGCTGCTGTTGAGCACGTCCACGCCGCTGTAGCCGAGCACGCCGAGGATCGGGATCATCGCCGTGGCCGAGCGCTCGACGAGGAACACCGGGATCGACAGCAGCAACAGGCCCAGGGTGCCGAGCATGATGGCGGTGACCGCCTGTTCCAGGGTCTTGCGCTCGTTCAGCAGACGCGGCACCAGAAACAGGATTGACAGGTTGAACAGCCAGCGCACCCAGTTGATCGGCCCGTTGCCTTCGGCCACCACCGAGACCTGCCCCACGATGAACGGAAAGGCGCTGAACAGCATCAAGGCCAGCAGCAGGCGCTCGGTGCGCATCATCGGTGGGCGTTTCGGCTGGTCGAAGAACATCGCCTGGAACAGGTAGCTGGCCCAGGTCAGCATGATCATCGCCTCGGACACCGTGGTCCGCACGCCGATCTGGATGGTCGAGTAAGGAATGAAGGTGCCCAGCACGCAGAACAGCAGCAAGCCCAGCACCGGGCGACGTACCACGGTGACGATCGACGCCATGCCTGCCAGTACCAGCAGGACCATCGACACCGGTGTCAGCCAGATCAACAGGCCGAACAGCAGGGCACAGAACAGTCCGATGGGCAGGACGAAAGGCATCAGCGCAGCTCCTCCAGAGCGGCGTGCACGCGTCGTTCGAACTCGGGGCGGTCATAGCGCAGCGACCATTCCCGCAAGTGTTGCGGGTCTTCGGCGCTGGCCGTGGACAGCACACCCATCAGGCGGATCAGCGCGTCGCCATCGTAGGGCGAGAAGCGCGGGCTGTCCGGTGGGGTGATTTCGTCCAGCGAGCTGCCAGTGGCCACGGCCACCGGCGTGCCGACGCGCAGGGCTTCGATCACCGGCAGGCCGAAGCCCTCGGCGCGCGAGGGCTGCCACAGGCGCTCGGCCTGGCGATACACCGCATGCAGTTCGGGGTCGCTCAGGCCACGCCGCACATGCAGGCCATCGAGCTGGCGCTGGTTAGGGTGCAGCACCTCGTCACCGCCGACCAGTACCAGGGCAGGGATGTGCGGGTAGCGTCGGCGTGCGGTCTGCCAGGCGTCGACGAACCAGACCATGTTCTTGCGCGGTTCGCGGGTGCCTACGCACAACCAGTAGCGCTCCGGCAGGGCCAGAGCACTGATGTCGGCCGGCTCGCCGGCAAAGCTGTCGACCCGGACCGGCACCACGCGCAGCTTCGGCGCCACCCAGGGAAACACCCGAGTCGTTTCGTCGGCACTGTACTGCGAAGGCAGCCAGACCCGGTCGGCGACCTTCAGCGAATGCTCGATGGACAACCGGTCGGTGTAGCGGTACAGGCGTGCCTTCAGGCGCGAGCCGTGGTGGTTTTCCTGGGTCAGCTGGAACAGGTCATGCAGCTGCAGCACGTACTTGAGCCCTGCGGGCTTGCGCCCCAGCGGCAGGCCCATGTTGATGTTGGCGACGTACAGTTCGATACCGGCATCGCGCAGCGCACCGGGCAGGAACAGTCCTTCGAACTTCAGGCGCTCGGGCAGGCGGTGCACCGAGGCCAGCGGTGCCGACCAGCGCGGAGCATGAATGCGCCGACGTATCGGATGGCCTTCGGGGGCGACGCCGAACAGCTGCAGGCTGGCGCCGGGAAAGCTGCGCAGCGCATCTTCCAGGGCGAAATTCTGGCGGCCAATGCCGGTGAACGGATAACCGACGGCGGCACGGTAGTCGAGTCCTATGCGCATGGGCGCGCTCCTGGGGTGGGGGGCGTGAGGCGGATGTAGGTGGCTTCCAGCTGCGCGGCCGAAACCGCCCAGTCGTGACGCGTGCGGGCATAGGCGCGAGCGGCTTCGCCGAGCTCGGCCAGGCGCAGCGGGGCGTCGATGTGGTCGGTGATCAGCCTGGCCAGCTCGGCGGCGTCTTCACTGCCCAGATAATGAACCTCGTGCTCTACGGCCAGGCCGGAAACGCCCTGCGCGGTGGTCACCACCGGCAGGCCGGCGGCCATGGCTTCGAGAATCTTCAGTTTCGAGCCGCCGCCCTGGCGCAGCGGGGCGAAGAACATCGTCGAGCGTCGCTGCAGGGCGCGCAGGTCGGGCACGTAGCCGAGCCACTCGATGCGCGGGTCGGGCCAGCGTTCGCGCCAGGATTCGGGCATGGCGTAGCCGGCGATGGTCAGGCGCACCTGCGGCTTTGCGGCCCAGACCTTGGGCATGATTTCGTCCAGCGCCCAGACCACGGCATCGACGTTGGGGGCGTACTCATAGTTGCCGATGAACAGCAACTGCTGGCCTTCGCGGTCTGGCTGCACGCTGGCGTAGTAGTCGCAATCGACGCTATTGACCACGATCGACACCGGCTTGCCACTCAGGCGCGAGAGGGCCTTGGCGTCGCTTTCGGTGACCGAGATCAGCTCACCGGCCTGACGAAACACCCGGGCCTCCCAGCGCCGATAGCGCCAGCGGTCGTACAGGGTGAAGGGCGCGAGCAAGGCGGGCAGCTTGTCGTAGCTGGCAGCGCCGAGTGCCGATTCGACGTTGTGCTCGGTGAGGATGAACGGTTTGTCGCTGGTGGCCAGGGCGCGTTCGAACGGCTGAAAGGCGTAGGTGTGCTGGATCTGGATGATGTCCCAGTGTTCCTTGAGCAGCTCGGCGAAGGTGCGCTCCAGCTCCGGGGCGTAGCCATTCACGCTGGCCAGCATCGGCGCCGGTGCGAAGGCCACGGCCAGCAGGGTGCGCAGGCTGCGCAGCGGCCGCCGGGGCAGGACGATCAGGCGCTCCAGCCAGGGCTCCAGGGCCTGGCGGCCCTTTTCATCGAGTTCGGTCTTGGACTGCACCAGCAGGGTGATGCGATGACCGCGCGCGGCCAGGTTACGCAAAAGGTGGTATTCGCGGGTCTTGCCGCCACTGGTGGTGGGCCAGGGCAGATAGGGGAGGGTCCAGAGAATGCGCATGCTCAGGGCTTCCATTCCAGAATCTGCAGGGTCGGCTTGAGCGCCAGGGTCACGCCCGCGGCGTTGGACAGGGTCGAGCGCGTGCCGTCCAGCGGGTCATGCAGCACCGCGTCGCTGATGCGTGGAAAGGTCAGCGAGCGGCCTGCCGCGCTCCAGAACATCAGCAGGTTGCTGCCGTCCGGGCGCTTCCACGACACCGCGTACAGGTCCCCGGGCACGCTGCTCACCGCAGGCGGCTCGCTCGGCAGCAGGCGCGGGCCGGTGATGTTCAGGAAATTCTGCAGGGCCAGGTACACCGGCTTGGCGTTGCCCTTCAGGTCCACCAGCCCGTAGCCCTGGTCCCTGGGGGTGGCGCGCTCGTCCAGGTCGTTGAGGTTGAACAGGAAGATGCGTTGATAGTCCATGGTGCTCATCAGGGCCAGGCGCCGCAGGGTGTAGTCGGCCTGCCCGCGCTGGCCGATGATTTCCTGCATTTCCTTGGGCCCGGCATAGCTCGACCAGCCCCATTCGGTGGCCCATACCTGCCTGACCCCGGCGTCGTGGAGCATCTTGTTCATGGCATTGCCGCGTACCAGGAAGTCGCGGTCGGCTGGCGAGTCGCCTTCCGGGTATTCGGAGTAAGGATGGTAGGCAGCGACGATGTCCTGCTGGCCGAGGCCGCTGTCGACCAGGGTCTGCAGCATATAGCCAGGCTTGTCATGCAACTGGCTGTAATAGGCCATGCCGGCGGTGGCCACCGGCTTGCCGGGCACGGCCGCACGGATGGCGTCGGTAGTGACCTTGAGCAGCCGTCCGTAGCCTTGCGGGTCGGCCTCGGGTCGCCAGACGATGTTGGGTTCGTTCCACACCTGCCAGGTGTTCACCTGAGGGTAGCGTTTGGCCAGGTCGGCCATGCGCGCCGCGAACTGCTCGAAGTCCTTGGGCGGGTATTGGTCGCGCCCCTCGTCATTGGCCGCAGCGCTGCTGGCAAAAGGCGCCGAACCGACCAGATAGGCCAGTACCTGGTAGCCGCGACGGTTCATTTCCGCCATCGCCGCGTCCACGGGCTCGAGCTTCAGCTTGTCCTTTTCCGGTTCGATGAGCGGCCAGTGCAGGGTCAGTCGTATCCACGACAGGCCCAGTTGGTCGAGGGCATCCATCTGCCGCTGGTAGACCTCGGGGCTGAAGTAGGCAAACTGTGCGTTGACTCCGAGAAAGTCCTTCCATACCACCTCGTGCGTGCCCTTGAGCACGGTCTCGGCGGCGGCCGGCGTGGCGCTGGCCAGCCCCAGGGTCAGCCAGGCGGCGCCCAGCCATGCGCTGTAACGGTGGTTTTTCATCGCATCACCTCGTCTGGCAAGCCTGGGTGAACATATCGCGGAAACGTTCTGCGGTACGGCTCCACTGTCTGGCCTGGCCCAACTGCGCGGCACAGGCTGCCCACTGTTCGGCCTGTTGCGGCTCGCTGCAGATACGTGCCAGGGTCTGGGTCAACGCCGCGACGTCACCCTGTGGGTAGAGCGTGCCGTTGCCGTGGGAGACTTCCTCGGCAAACGAGCGGGCGTCGGAGGTGATCACCCCGCGCCCGCAGGCCACCGCCCAGGACAGCGCGCCGCTGGTGCCGCGCAGCTGGCCGAGAATCTTCAGCTTGCTCGACTCACGGTAGGGCAGGACCATCACGTGGTGTGCCTGGATGACCTGGGCGATCCGGTCGGCGGGCAGGTCGAGCTGCCAGTCGATCAGGTCGGTCAGGCCCAACTGGCGCATGCGCTGGCGCAGTTCATCGAGGTAGCTGCCCTTGGCGCCGAAGGCCATTTCCGGTTCGCTGCCGCCGGCCAGGGTCAGGCGTACCCGCGAACGCAGTTGCGGATGACTGACGAACAGCGCCGCCAGGGCGTCGAGCAGGTCTTCGATGCCCTTGCCCCGGTAGATGAACCCGAAATACAGCAGGCGCAACGGTTGTAGCGGCGGCAGCGGCGCTGGCGGGATTTCCAGGTTGCCATGGTTGATCACCACCATCTGCTCCTCGCGCAGGCCCATGCGCTGGCGCAGGCTCTGGCTGCCGGCCCGGGTCAGGGTCACCAGGCACGTCATGCCACGTGCCAGTTGGCGCTCCTCGCGCAGGCACAGTGGGTCGGCCAGCACCGTCGCGGCTTCCGGTGCAGGCGAGGGTAGACGGCTGGCCAGCGAGAGCGGCCAGGGCAGTTTCTCCAGGCGCCAGACCAGCCGCTCGGGATCGTGCACTGTGGCGGTCAGCGGCAGTTGCGGACACCGCTCGCGCAGGGCCTGCAGGGCTCGAAACTCGGCAAGCCGCCCGCCACCCAGCTCGGCATGCACCAGGTCGATGCCGCTCCAGTCGTGGCTGGCCACCCGCTGCCGGGCCAGCGCCGGGTCGTTGCCGACGCCCTGTAGCGGCGTGAGCACCTCTACATCCAGCGCCTGCAGGGCATTGCGCAGATGCCCGGCGTAGTCGGCGATGCCGTTCTGCTCCGGCGGCAGCGGGGCAATCAGGACGATACGCATCAGCCGTGTCTCCGGATGCGCTTGAAGAACTTCAGCACTTTTTCAGGCACTTCGAAGCGGCGGCGGTTGATGATGATGCCGTCGACATGCTTGAAGGCGGTGGTCAGGGTGGTGAGGGCATCCTCGAACATCGGTACGGTGGTCTGTTCGGCGCGCACCACCAGCACGATCAGGTCGGCTTCGCGCAGCAGCACGAAAGCCTTGTCGTTGGCATATAAACCTGAGGCGTCGATCATGGCGATTTCGCCAGGCAGCGCCGGGCCGGGGCCCTCGGTGCGCACGGTGTGGCCATGCTCGCGGAGCATGTCGGCCAGCCGTTCGATCACGAAGGTCACGCCCTCACCCTTGTGCGCCGAGGTGAAGCCCAGCGCCAGGCCTTCCTGTGCCACCTGTTCCAGCGGCAGGATGCCGTAGAGTCGGTGCAGATTGGAGGTAAAGGCTGCTTGCCGCTCCTGGGCGTGCTCCAGGTCGGGAAGGCTGGTCCATACCGGTACGCCGAAACGGCTTTCGATCTTGTCGCCGTCATGGATGCGCTGGTCCAGCAGGTAGAAGAAGTACAGTGCCAGCAGACCCACCAGCAGGCTCAATGGCACGGCCAGGATGATCATGAGCACGCTTTTCGGAAAGACCCGGCTGGGGTTGAAGGTGGCTTCTTCGATCAACGCGATGTTGCTGATCTGGCTGTTGTCCAGCTCACGGTCGATACGCGCCTTCTCCAGGCTGTCGGTGTACAGCGCATAGCTCTTCTCGGCGGCATCCAGTTCGTTTTGCAGGCGCGACAACTCGGGCTCCAGGCTCAAGGCCAGTTGCCGGTCGCGTTCCAGTTGCGCCAGCTGTGCGTCCTGTTCGGCCAGTTGCGTCTGCAAGCGGGCGAAGCTGGCCTGCTGGTCGGCATACACGTTCTGCATGCGGTTGTAGATCGGGTTGGGGGTAATGCTTTCAGAACGCTGGATGGTCGCGTCCTGCTCCTTGAGCAGGCGCTTGAGGTTGTCGATTTCTTCGCTGATCGCACGCACCGGCGGCGCACTGTCCTTGAACGAACGACGCATTTCCTGGCGCTCGACTTCCTTGCCGTTGATGCGGTTCTGCAGGTCCTGGCGGTTGGGGTTCAAGGCCAGTTCCCGACCTGCCGACACTGTCTTGGGCTGGGTGGCCAACTGTTTCTTGAGGGTTTCCAGGCCCGCCTTGGTCGAGGCGATGGCGCGTACGGTATTGTTGCGCTCGGTCCGCAGGTCGTTGAGGCCCTGCGAGGTATCGGCCAGGCGCTGGGCGATGCTCACCGCGCCCAACTGGTTGAGGTAGGCCTGGATCTGCTTCTTGTAGGACAGGATGTTGCCTGCGGTTTCCTTCACCTCGTTATCGAAGAAGGTGTACAGGCTGATGCGTCCCAGGGTCTTGGTACGCTGCAGTTGGTATTCCTCGATCCAGTGGCGCAGCACGTCCTGGGCCACCGCCGGGTCGTCCCAGGTGAAGGTCAGCTCCATCACAGAAGAACCCGGGTCGTGCCGGACCTTGAAGCCTTTTTCCAGGTTTTCGGCCAGGCGATCGACCTGCGAACGGCGTTCTACCAGGCCAATGATCTCCAGAAAGCGGTGCCCGGTGTCGAGCACTGCATACACCGAGCTCTTGAGCAGGTTCTTCACCGTGTTGATGAAGCCGCCCTCCTGCTGGGCTTCGGACATTTTCGCCAGGTAGCGTTCGGCGACCGTGCGGGTGATCGGCCGGCCGGTAAGCATGCGCTCTTCATCCAGCAGTGGGTCGCGCAGGGCGCTGGGCACCACGATGGCCTGGCGGTTGGACAGTTCGATCGGCACGGTGCTGCTGTCACGACCGGGCTTGACCAGCAGCAGGGCGGTGGACTCGTAGCGGTTGGGCAACAGGAACGCGCCGAGGACGACGATGACGAAGGTCACCATCACCGTGACCTGCACTTCGCGCTTGAAGATGAAGAACAGGCGCAGCAGGTCGCGAAAGGAACGGATGTTGATCATGTCTGATTCCCTGACGGTTAGTTGTTGTTGCGCAACTCGTAGTTCAAGCCCAGGCCGATCGACTTCGCGAAGGGGATCAGCTGGTTGAAGTACAGGTTGACACCGTCGACCTTGTTACCGACCGAGGATTTGGGAACGAAGACCACATCGCCGCGCTGCAGCCACACCGGGCCGCGCGGAGCTTCGGCGGAGGCCCACAGGAACTTGCTGTAGTCGAACAGGTAGGTCTTGTACAGACCGTTGTCTTCCAGGCGCAGCAGGGCAACCTGGCGTGCATCGGCATCCGGGGCTACGCCGCCAGCGCCGACGATGGCCTGGTCCAGGGTGGTGGCCACGCTCACCGGCAGTGACGCCGAATTGCGCACCGCACCACCGACGAACACGGTGTTGCCCGGTGCCTGGGAGATGTTGATGGTCAGGGCGGTCTCGCGGTACACGTCCTCCAGGCGGGTCTGCAACTGTCGGGTCAGCTCCGGCACGGTCAGGCCGGCGGCCTGCACAGTGCCAATGTACGGATACGAGAAGGTCCCGTCGTTGAGCACCTGGAACAGCGTCAGCTCGTAGATCGAGTTGGCCGTAAACGCTGAGATGCTCGGTGATTCGCCGGTATTGCGTACGATGCGCAAGGTGTCGCCCGCGCGGATCTTTTGCGCCGGCAGCGGTTTGCCTTCCAGCTGCCGCCCGGCGGAGCGAGCGGCGTCGACCACTGCCTGGTCGTCAGGAAGGCCGACACGGGCGGGGGTGTTACACGCGCCCAGCAGCAAGACACCGGCTACCAGCAGCATGCTCTTGATGAGCCCTGAACTTCTCTGTTGCATGAGTACAGCTCCCTGACGGGGAAAAACGATCATGCCGGCCTGAAGGGCCGATTCCATTTCTGCAACCCGGCTCCCGTGCCATGTGGCGCGGGAGCCGCTATCCAACCGCCAGGGTCAGGCCTTGCTGGCCTGGGCCGGCACTCGTCCGTAAATATCGGTGAAGCGCACGATGTCGTCCTCACCCAGGTACTCGCCGCTCTGTACCTCGATCATCACCAGGTCGATGACCCCCGGGTTGACCAGGCGGTGGGTATGCCCAGGCTTGATGAAGGTCGACTCGTTGGTGTCGAGCATGAACTCACGGTCACCGTTGGTGACCTGCGCCATACCGCTGACCACGATCCAGTGTTCGCTGCGGTGGTGGTGCATCTGCAACGACAGCGAAGCCTGGGGATGCACGACGATGCGCTTGATCTTGAAGCGCTTGCCTTCCTCCAGCACCGTGTAGGTGCCCCATGGGCGGGTCACGGTACGGTGCAGCCGGTAGGCTTCGTGGTCCTGGCGCTTGAGCTCCTGGGCGATCAGCTTGACCTCCTGGCTGCGCTCGCCGTCGGCGACCAGCAGGGCGTCGGGGGTGTCGATGATGATCAGGTTGTCCAGGCCCACCGCACCGACCAGACGCTTGGGCGAGTCGATGTAGCAGTTGTGCACATCGTGCAGCACGGTCTGGCCGTTGCACTGGTTGCCGTTGCTGTCGGCGGGCGTCAGCTCGCGCAGGGCCTGCCACGAGCCGATATCGCTCCAGCCCAGCTGGCAGGGCACGACGGCGACCTTGGCCGAGCGCTCCATGAGGGCATAGTCGATGGAGATGTCTGGCACCTGGGCGAACAGTTCGTTGTCCATTTCCACCTGCAGTTCGTTGTTGCCCTCCTTGCTGGTGCTCTTGTCCAGGCAAGCGCTGACCGCTTCCAGCACATCCGGAGCGTGCGCCTGCAGCTCGGCCAGTACCACATCGGCGCGCAGGCAGAACATGCCGGCATTCCACAGGTGCAGGCCGCCATCCACATAGGTCTGGGCGGTGGCCGCATCGGGTTTTTCGACGAAGCGCGCCACCTGGTAACCGTCGCCGTTCAACGCCTGGCCCTTCTCGATGTAGCCAAAACCGGTTTCAGCCTTGTGCGGCAGGATGCCGAAGGTCACCAGCCAGCCCTGTTCGGCGAGCTGGCGGGCGCTGGCGACTGCGTTCTTGAACGCTTCTGTGTCGACGATCAGGTGATCGGCCGGAAGGATCAGCAGCTGGGTGTCGGCGCCATACAGCCGCGATACATGCAGGGCTGCAGCGGCAATCGCCGGCGCCGTGTTGCGCCCCATCGGTTCGAGGATGAAATCCAGCTTCGTACGATTCTTGTTCAGGGTGCGGTAGTCATCCACCGTGCGGAAGTACACTTCGCGGTTGGTGACCGTGAGCAGGCGACCTACGCCAGGCAGGCCGTTGGCGCGGTTGAAGGTCTTCTGGAGCAGGCTTTCACCGTCGGGAAGGCGCATGAACGGCTTGGGCATGGCTTCGCGAGAGACTGGCCAGAGTCGGGTGCCTGAACCACCGGCGACGATGCAGGGGATGAGGGTGCTCATCAATAGACCTCTCGGTTGAGTAGCACTGCCGGAACAGTGCGGATGAGGATGTAGAGATCGAACCAGACGGACCAGTTTTCTATGTATTCGAGATCGAGTTCGACGCGCTTCTCGATTTTTTCCACGGTGTCTGTCTCACCCCGGTAGCCCTTGATCTGCGCCAGCCCGGTGATACCTGGCTTGACGCGATGGCGTGAGGTGTACTCCTTTACCGCTTGTTCGAAGAGAATGCCGGCCGCTTTGGTCGCCGTGGCATGCGGGCGCGGGCCCACCATCGACATGGTGCCGGCCGCCACGTTGAACAACTGTGGCAGCTCGTCCAGGCTGGTCTTGCGGATGAAGCGCCCGACCCGCGTGACCCTGGCGTCGTGGCGGGTGGTCTGTTTTTCCGCCGTGGCATCGGCCTGGTGCTGGTGCATGGAGCGGAACTTGAACACTTCGATGAGGCGATTGTTGTAGCCGTAGCGCTTCTGTCGGAACAGCACCGGCCCCTTGGAGTCGAGTTTGATGGCCAGGGCGATCAGCAGCATCAGGGGCGACAGGGCCAGGATCGCCAGTGACGACAGGACGATGTCTTCGGCGCGCTTGATGAACGGCGACCAGCCGTTGAGCGGTACGTCCGAGGCGTTGAACATCGGCAGTTTGGCGACTTCGGTGATGCGGTTATGGGTGTGCCGGAAGGCGATCATGTCTGGCACCAGCAGCACTGTGACCGGCAGGCGGCGCAATTCGCGGATGATGTAATCCATGCGATTTTCCGCCGTCCAGGGCAGGGCGACCAGCACTTGGGTGATCTTGTCCTCGCGGATCAGTCGCTCCAGGTCGCCGGTGTTGCCCAGCAGCGGCAGGTTGGCGACCGTCTTGGGCATGCGGCCAATCCGGTCGTCGATGAAACCGATCACCCCGGAGCGGATATCCTGATGCTCGACCAGATACTCGGCCAGGCGCAGACCGTTCTCGGTGGCACCGAGAATCACCGCCGTCTGCAGGAACACGCCCTTTTTCATCTGGCGCTTGAACATCAGCAGCATCGCAAGGCGCAGCACACACAGCAGACCCAGGGTGGCGAAGAACCAGATCAGTAGCTGTTCCGGTGTGAAGAATCTCAGGACGCCCATGAAGTACTGCAGCATCATCAGCAGGCCGAAGGCGGCGATCCAGGCGAAGAGGATCATGCGCAGGCGCAGGGCATTGCTGAACAGGGCTTCCGAGTACACACCCAGGGCCTGGAAGATCAATACGCTGAGCCCGCCGTAGACCAGCAGGATACCCACCTGACTTTTGTCGACGGCATCGTTGCCAGTCATGGGTTCGAATGCCAGCCACAACAATCCGGGCAGGATACAAGCCAGGCCATGAGCCAGGCGGATGCCCAGCAGGAAATACTCGACCAGACTGGTACGGGTCAGGGAAAGGCTGTCAACGGGCTGCAACCGCATGCTGTTCACTCACTGCTTCAGATCCATGTTTCACGTGTCGCTCCATGCTCGCCTGGCGACTCTGCCTTTACGGGTCAGAAAAATACCGTTGTGTTTTTCTATCGCCGTGGTGCCGATTCGTTGACGCTGCGTGGGATTTTTGACGTCTTGTTGTCGCAGCACTCTGCGCATTCGTCTTATCGGCGTATCGAGTGAGTCCTTGATTCTATTCAGAAACAGTCATGACAAGATTTTTTGTCAGTAAAGCGCATGCCACAGCAAAGCGGGAGTGTCGTGGCCAGCTTTTTTCACGGCGTAGAGCGCTCCAGCTGCTCGTAATGGCCGTTTGCCCAGTGTTTACGGGCTTTACCTCCCATGACCTTCAACGAAAAAAATCTGCAGGCAGCGAGTGATTTCCTTTCTGTCGGGGTCATAGCCTGAACCGGGCCACCTGCGACAAGGGATGGCGGGCGAATGACGATAGGGGAGTGTCATGGCAAAACGCAGGGCGATTCTGATTCTTCACGGCAAGCAGTCGCTCAACGAGCAGGTGCGCGAAGCGGTGCAGCGCAAACGCGACCAGGGTTGGGAACTGGATGTGCGTCTGACCTGGGAGGCGGGCGACGCACAGCGGCTGGTGGGCGAGGCGCTGGCCGCCGGACATCGGCAGATCGTCGCCGGTGGCGGTGATGGAACCTTGCGCGACATCGCCGAGGCCCTGGCGTTGAGCGAGTACGGGGCCGAGCCGCCGAGCCTGGCTATTCTGCCGCTGGGCACGGCCAATGACTTTGCCCGGGCCGCCGGTGTGCCTCTGGAGGTCGACGACGCGCTGGACCTGCTCGATGTGCCACCGCGTGCGGTGGATCTCGGCGCTGCCGATGGCCGCTTGTTCCTGAACATGGCCACGGGCGGATTTGGTAGCCAGGTGACCGCCAACACGTCGGAAGACCTCAAGAAAGTCCTGGGTGGTGCGGCGTATCTGTTTACCGGTCTGTCGCGTTTCAGTGAGCTGCACTCGGCGTATGGGGAATTGAGCGGGCCGGATTTCCACTGGAGCGGTGAGCTGCTGGCGTTGGGCATCGGCAACGGTCGACAGGCCGGTGGTGGGCATGTTTTGTGTCCTGGCGCGCTGGCCGATGACGGCTTGCTGGACGTCAGTATCCTGCCTGCGCCCCAAGAACTGGTGGGAACCTTGAAGGGACTGCTGGCCGGCGGGCTGGGCATCGAGAACATGTTCATACGTGCCCGCCTGCCTTGGGTCGAGCTGAAGTCTGCACAGGGGCTGGATATCAACCTCGATGGCGAACCGCTGTCTTGTCAGCAGTTGCGCTTCGAGGCCAGGCCGGCGGCGCTGCGCGTGCACCTGCCGGCCAGTTCGCCGTTGCTGGGTGGCAGCGAAACGCCCTGGCTCAGTCGTCCAGACTGATGATCCGCTCGCGCACGCAGTACAGCACCAGCCCGGCGATGTCGTAGATCTGCAGGCGTTTCATGATCTGCGCACGGTGGGTTTCCACGGTCTTGATCGACAGGTCCAGGCCGTTGGCGATTTCCCGGGTCGACTTGCCGCGCACGATCAGGCGCAGGATTTCCAACTGGCGGGCGGTCAGGTTGTGTTGCCGCTGCGTCGTCACGTTGGCGGGTAGAGTGCCGCCCAGGGCTTGGTTGATCACCGTGTGGGCGATGGCCGGGCTGATGTAGCGCTCACCATGAAGCAGGGCGCGCAGGGCCTGTTCCAGCTCGATGATCGAAGTGTCCTTGAGCAGGTAACCGTGCGCACCGCCCTTCAGGGCACGCATGATCAGCTCCGGGTCGGTGTGCATCGACAGGATCAGCACCTTGCTTTGCGGGCGCATCAGCAGCAGCTGGCGCAGGGCATCCAGGCCGTTGGTGTGCTTCATGGAGATGTCCAGCAGGATGATGTCCGGCTGCAGTTGCAGGGCAAGTTCGCTAAGGGCGGCGCCATCGTCGGCTTCGCCGATCACGCTGAAGCCTGGTATGTCATTGATCATGGCGCGAATGCCGGCGCGGATCAGTGAGTGGTCATCGATCAGAAGTAATGTGCAGGTCATGTTCAGGTCTTGTCAGAGCAGGCACGTTTCTGGCTGCGTGGCGGCCAGGGCAGCAGCACGCTGATGCGCGTGCCACGCCCCGGTGTCGTTTCCAGGTTCCAGGTGCCGCCTTGCAGGGTGGCGCGTTCGTGCATGCCGGCCAGGCCGCGCAGGCCCAGGTCAACGGGGTTGCCGGGCAGCTCGAAGCCTTTGCCATCATCGTGGATTTCCAGGCTCAGTCCCTCTGCCAGGCGCTTGAGACGCACCACCAGGTTGCTGGCCTGGGCGTGGCGCAACATGTTGGTCACGGCTTCCTGGGCGATGCGGAATGCGGCCATGGCCATGTCATTGGGGAGACCGTTGAGCGACTGGTTGCACTCCAGGGTCCAGCGCACCGGGTTATCGGCGAGATTGCGCACCAGATGCATGCGCAGGCTGGCTTCCAGGCCAAGACTGTGCAGCTGTCGTGGATTGAGAATGGCCGACAGGTCACGGACCTTGTCGAGGGTTTCTTCCAGGGTTTCTCCCAGTCGTCGACAGGGTTCGTGGCAGTCGACCGGTAGGCGGCGTTGCAGGTGGTCGAACTGCAGGCGCGCGGCGGTGAGCATCTGGCCGATGTCGTCATGCAGCTCGCGGCTCAGGCGTTGGCGTTCGCTTTCCTGAACCTGCAGCATGCATTCGGCCAGTTCCCGAGGTGCCAGGCGGATCACGCGTCGGCTCCGTTCGTGAATCAGCCAGACGCTGCCGATGCTCAGCAGGTTGACGGCCACGAAAGCCCATGCCGCTGCCTGGGCGCTGATGAACAACGCCAGGTTGCAAAGGATCGAGACAAGACAGATTGCACCGAAAAAACGGCCTGTGTTGTCGTTCGACGACTGGAGTGCAAGGCTGCGCAGTGATGCGGTGGATGGGTTCATCGACGTGCCATGGCTGATCATCAGGTGACTTCGACGGGTCGGTCGTCTATGGCCGGCACGCTCGTCGGTTCAATGCGCTGCTCATGAATTTCTACGGTCGCCAATCTTACCTGACGCCTTGCCTAAAGGAAGGTCACCCTGGGCGTTGGCCCGGCAGACCGGGCCACAGGCCGGGTATGGCCGGTGCCGCCCAGCGCATTCCGACCGGCGAGGGAATCAGGGGTCGGTGGCGTGCTGGCTGATCGCTGGAGCCAGGCGCTCGAGCAGCTCCTGCTGTTCGCCGTCATCCATCGGCAGCTCGCCGGTGCCTGGGTCGATCAGCTCCAGTTGCCAGGCCAGCAGGGCGAGACAGGACCTGATGATCGAGCGAGCCTCGCCACCCAGGCAGCCGCCGTGTGCGGCGTCGAGGCAGCCATGCAGTTGTTCGGCAAGCGCTGCCATGGCCGGGGCCGACGCTTGTCGAGCGTGGTTTCCCAGACGCTGCAGGCTGTTCTGCAGGCCCAAGACGGCGTCTTCGTCGTCGCCGATCATTTCCAGGTGGGCGAGGCATTCCTCGCAACGGTTCAGCAGGGTCTGGGACTCGAACATGAACGAGTCGTATTGCAGTGGCCAGTCTTGACTGTTCAGCATCCTTGATCTCCGTGCCTCATGGTTTGCGCAGGCAGAGTGCTCTCGGCGAATGCCAGACAGTTAATGTCGATTTCATGGGGAAGTCTGTAGGGCGCTTCCGAATATTTTCGGTAAGACGTGATTGCTCTGACGGCAATGCCGTTCAGTAGCCCACAAAGCTTGGAAACTCGACAGGAGGTCGGAGATAGACGGTCCGCCCTGGCGACATCTTGCCACCCGTGCGTGAACGAAGGCCGCATGGCCTGGAAGAGATTCAACCGCCTGACTCCATTCATGAAACGCGAATGGTGTCACAATAATAGCTATTGAATAGTGCGAATATCAGGTTCGCCCTGATACGGGCTCAGGGCTACCCCTAATACCGGTTTTGCCGATACCTGCTGAGGAGCGCGGTCCGTGCGCGTCATATCTCGCCTGAACAGTTGGAAAGATGTTTTCAGTAAAGCATGATGTTAGTGTGATATCAACGGCGGCGGACGTGCACGCGGATTAAGGTCCTGCCCTTTGCGGCCGATATAACAATAGGCAGACATCTCGTCATCACGCTTCAGGAGTTCTACTTAAATGGCCGGCATTCTCGACACAGTTGATCAGCGTACCCAGTTGGTGGGCGAGAACCGCCTGGAAATCCTCATGTTCCGCCTGGCCGGTCGTCAGTTGTTCGCGATCAACGTGTTCAAGGTTCAGGAAGTCCTGCAACTGCCCAAGCTGACGCTCATGCCGCAGCGGCACTCGTTCGTGTGTGGTGTGGTCAACCTGCGGGGCCAGACCCTGCCGGTGATCGACCTGTCCCAGGCCATCGGCATGCGCCCACTGGTGCCGGGGCCGAACAGCACCATCATCGTCACCGAGTACAACCGTTCGGTGCAGGCGTTCCTGGTGGGCGGTGTGGACCGCATCATCAACATGAACTGGGATGCCATCATGCCGCCGCCGACCAGCGCCGGTCGCCAGCATTATCTGACCGCGATCAGCAAGGTCGATGACCAGTTGGTGGAAATCATCGACGTCGAGAAGGTGCTTGCCGAGATCGTGCCTTACAACGCGCGGGTTTCCACGGAAAAGCTCAAGGATCCGATACTGGAGCATGCCAAGGGCCTGGAAATCCTGCTGGTCGACGACTCCAAGGTGGCGCTCAGTCAGCTGCGCGATACCCTGTCGCAGCTTGGGATCAAGCTGCACACCGCCAGCGACGGCCTCAAGGGCCTGAACATGCTCAAGGCTTGGGCCGACACCGGCGTGGACATGAACGAGAAGTTGCTGATGGTCTTCACCGACGCGGAAATGCCCGAGATGGATGGCTACCGCCTGACCACCGAGATTCGCAACGATCCGCGCCTGAAGGGCCTCTACGTGGTGCTGCATACGTCGTTGTCGGGCAGCTTCAACGAGTCGATGGTAAAGAAGGTCGGTTGCGACAATTTCCTCTCCAAGTTCCAGCCCGACAAGCTTGTGGATGTCGTCCGCGAGCGCCTGCAGATGGTGTTCGGCTGAGTCCTGTGTAAGCTGTGGCCTGACTTTCTGTGGCACTCAAGGAAAACAGGCCATGTTGCAGCTCAGCGCGCTTTACCGTTACCCACTCAAATCCTGCAAGCCGGAAGTGCTGCAAAGCGCCTCGCTCGATGCGCTGGGGCTGTCCGGCGACCGCCGCTGGATGCTGGTGGATGCAACCACCGGCCGCTTCCTCACTCAACGTGCGCTGCCGCACATGTCACAGCTTTCCGTGCTGTGGAACGCCAGCGGCGGTGTCACGCTGGCCGCTCCGGGTTTCCAGCCCCTCGACGTGGCCCTGCCCGAAGACCTGCCTGCCAACCTGCGCGGCGTGACCGTATGGCGCGACACCCTGATGGTGCCGGATGCCGGCGACGCAGCAGCGGAGTGGGCGAGTGCCTTCATCGGTAAACCGACCCGTGTGGTGCATGTACCCGAGGCGCGGGCGCGCTGGTTGCCCGACGGCTACGGCACGGTGCAGGACAAGGTCGGTTTCGCCGATGGCTTTCCGCTGTTGCTGATTGGCCAGGGCTCGCTGGACGATCTTTCTGCGCGTATCGGCCGGCCTCAGGAGATGCTGCGTTTTCGCCCCAATCTGGTGGTCAGCGGCGCTGAGCCCTACGCCGAAGACGGCTGGAAGCGCCTTCGCATCGGCAGTGTGGAACTGCGCGTGCTCAAGGCCTGTTCGCGCTGCATCCTCACCACCATCGATCCAGCCACCGGCCAGCGCAGTGCCGACCGCGAGCCGCTCAATACGCTCAAGGGCTACCGCCTGAAAGACAACGAAATCCTGTTTGGCCAGAACCTGGTCAATGATGGGGAAGGGCGACTGGAAGTCGGGATGCCGGTCGAAGTGCTCGAGTAGCAGGTCCGGGCCAGCCGGGCGGGTGCGCAATGCGTCCGCCCGGATGAAACTCAGAGGTCGTCGAAGAAGCGCTCGTGCCAATCCACCAGCGGCTGGGGATTGTTGAGCTTCTGGCCGTAGATCACCGCGTAGGACAGCACGTTCTGCACGTATTGGCGGGTTTCGTCGAACGGAATGCTCTCGACCCAGACATCGAAGCCCAGGTGGTTGGCGCCCTTGAGCCATTGGCGCACGCGGCCGGCGCCAGCGTTGTAGGCCGCCGAGGCCAGGACGCGGTTGCCGTTGAACTGGCCGTGGACCTGGCTGAGGTAGGCCGCACCGAGCTGGATGTTGGTTTCCGGGTTGAATACCTGCTGTGGCGAGGCCAGTGGAATGCTGAACTTGCGCGCGGTTTCCTTGGCGGTCGCCGGCATCAGCTGCATCAGGCCACTGGCGCCCACGCCAGAGCGGGCGTCATCCATGAAGGCGCTTTCCTGCCGGGTAATGGCGAATACCCAACTCGAATGCAGGCCGCGGACCTTGGCTTCACGGACCAGGGTGTCGCGATAGGCCATGGGGAACCGGATGTCCAGGTCGTCCCAGTACTGTGCCTGGCTGATGGTACGGATTGCCGGGAAGTACCATTTCATGTCGTAGGCCAGCTTGGCCTGGGCGACCATCTCGTCGCGGTTGAAGTGACGGCTGACGTGATACCACTCGCGGCGGCCGTCGACGATTTCGCCACGGGCGTGGAATTCCAGGGCGCGGCGGATGCCCGGCGTGTTGCGTACCTTGTTGATGACCGCCTGGCTCAGCACCAGCGGCTTGTTGTTGAGTTGGTAGGGGCTCTGGGTACGGTCGGCGGCCAGGAAGCCGTAGAAGTCGCGCTCCTTGGCCACGTCCTTGTACAGGCTGGGGATCAGCGGGTTGCCCGGCTGCGCCAGTTCCAGGGCGCGTGCTTCCCAGTAGCGCCAGCGGTTGGTCTTGGCCAGGTCCGGTGGCAGGCGGCGCGCCAGGTCGTAGGCCTCCTGCCAGCGGCCCAGGCGCAGCAGCAGGCGCATGCGCCATTCACTGACCGTGTCGTCGCGCAGCTGCGGGTCATAGCGGGTCATGATTTCCAGCGCGCGGTCGTCGTAGCGACGTGCGAGGGTCAAGCCGATTTCCTTGGCGATCTCGACCTTTTCTTCATTGGAAAAGTGCAGGGTCGCGGCGTAGCCGTCGAGCATCGACAGCGCCTTTTGCGGATCCTGGCGGGCCAGACGCCGCAGGCCCAGGCCGACCACATCTGACATCGCTTCGTCGACCGGGCGGAATTGCGCCGGGTTGTTGAGCATTTCCGGCTTCTGAGCCACCTGTAGCAGCAGTTTGCCTTGGGGCGCCATGGAGTTGAGGCTGTTGACCAGGCTGGTGGCCAGGCTGTAGTTGCGCGCCTGGGCGGCCAGCTTGGCGCGCTGCCAGCGCTTCTGCTCGGTGAGCTGCCCGGCGGCGGCCCACTGGGCGAAAAAGGCGTCGCAGGAGTCGGGCAGGCTCTTGCTGGTCATCCACAGTTTTTCGGCGCTGGCGTAGGCTTCGGCACGCTGGCCGTTGTTGATCTGGTACTGGCCGTACAGGCAGTCCAGTTCGGTGAAGTTCATCTTCGGATCGTAGTAGCGGACGAAGGTCGCCCAGTCGCCGCGTTCGGCCAGCCAGCGCAGCCAGCGCAGCTTCATCCAGTTGGCCTGGGGCAGGTCGCCGTGCTCGGCGAGAAATTTCTCGATCTCGACGTTGCTGGCGCTCTTGAGGCGGGCGGTCAGTTCGTCGTATTCGAGGTAGGGCTGCAGGGGATAGTCGGCCAGTGCCGCGCTGTTGCGCAGGTACGGACCGGTATCCCCCTTGGCCAGGGCGCTCTTGGCTTCGTCGTAGAGTTTGCGCTGTTGGGTGATGTCCACCGCCTGGACCTGCGTGGCGGCGGTGACGGAGAGGAGCAGGCAGGATACAAGGCTGAGCAAACGACCGCGCATGAGACTTCCGGGCTGTTGAGTCGTGAAAATGCCGTTAGCTTAGCCTTTTGCCACCTTGGGTTGAAAGCGTTGCGGCGCTCTGCGACTCACCTGGAAATAATTGATCCCCGCCTGCCAGACCGTTTCACCGCCATGCCGGACAGCGCCGCCTCATCTCGGGTAGAATGCGCGCCCGGTTTTTGGAGAAGCTCATGACCCTGCTCAAATTCAGCGATGTGTCCCTCGCCTTCGGCGCCATGCCGTTGCTGGACAAGGTGTCCTGGCAGATCGCCCGCGGCGAACGCGTCTGCATCATCGGCCGTAACGGCACAGGCAAGTCCAGCATGTTGAAGCTCGTCAGGGGCGTGCAGAAGCCCGACGACGGCAGCATCTGGCGTGCGCCGGGGCTGAAGATCGGCGAACTGCCGCAAGAGTTGCCGCTGGCCGACGAACGCACGGTGTTCGATGTCGTGGCCGAGGGCCTGGACGGTGTCGGATCGCTGCTCGCCGAATATCACCACCTGGCGCAGAACTGCGTCACCGAGGACGACCTCACCCAACTGATGAATGTCCAGCAAGCGCTGGAAGCCCGTGATGGCTGGCGCCTGCAGCAGGTGGTGGAGAGCACCCTGAGCCGCCTGCAACTGCCGGCCGACAAGACCCTGGCCGAGCTGTCCGGTGGCTGGCGCCGCCGCGTGCTGCTGGCCCAGGCGCTGGTCTGCGAGCCTGACCTGCTGCTGCTCGACGAGCCGACCAACCACCTGGACATCGGCGCCATCGCCTGGCTTGAAGAAGCGCTCAAGGATTTCCAGGGCGCGGTGCTGTTCATCACCCACGACCGGGCATTCCTGCAGAGCCTGGCGACGCGCATTCTGGAACTGGATCGCGGCGGCCTGATCGACTGGAACGGCGACTACGCCAGCTTCCTGGTGCACAAGGAAGCCATGCTGGCCGCCGAAGAAACCGCCAACGCACTGTTCGACAAGCGCCTGGCCCAGGAAGAGGTGTGGATTCGCCAGGGCATCAAGGCCCGCCGGACCCGTAACGAAGGCCGGGTGCGGGCGCTCAAGGCGTTGCGCGTGGAGCGCAGCGAGCGCCGCGAGCGCACCGGCAAGGCGAACATCCAGATCGAAGCGGCCGACAAGTCCGGCAAGCAGGTCATCGTCCTGGAAAACGTGAGTTTCGCCCACCCTGGTGGCCCGCAGCTGGTCAAGGATTTCTCCATGGTCCTGCAGCGCGAGGACCGCATTGGCCTGCTGGGCGCCAACGGCACCGGCAAGACCACCCTGCTCAAGCTGATGCTGGGCGACCTGGAGCCCACCGAGGGCAAGGTGCAGACCGGTACGCGCCTGGAAGTGGCCTATTTCGACCAGCTGCGTCATCAGCTGGATGTAGAAAAGACCGTCATCGACAATATTTCCGAGGGCCGGGATTTCATCGAGATCGATGGTCAGAACCGCCACGTGTTGAGCTACCTGGGCGATTTCCTGTTCAGCCCGCAGCGTGCCCGGACACCGGTCAAGGCGCTGTCTGGCGGCGAGCGGGCACGTCTGTTGCTGGCCAAGTTGTTCAGTAAGCCGGCCAACCTGCTGGTGCTCGACGAGCCAACCAACGACCTGGACGTGGAAACCCTCGAGCTGCTCGAAGAGGTGCTGTCGAACTACAAGGGTACGGTGCTGATGGTCAGCCACGACCGGGCCTTCCTGGACAACGTGGTGACCAGCACCCTGGTGTTCGAGGGCGAGGGCCGGGTTCGCGAATACGTCGGTGGCTATCAGGACTGGCTGCGTCAGGGCGGCTCGCCCCGCCTGCTTGGTGTTACCGACAGTAAATCGGGTAAGGCCGAGCTCAATAGCGCGGTGGTGGAAAAGCCGGCGCAGGCACCTGCGCCGGCGCCTGCCGCAGCATCGGCGAAGAAAAAGCTCAGTTACAAGGAACAACGTGAGCTGGAAGCCTTGCCTGGGCAGATCGAAGAGGCAGAGACCCGCCTGGCGGCGCTGAGCGAGGAAATTGCCCAGCCAGCCTTCTACCAGCGACCCTCCACGGAGGTCACGGCGGTGCTGGCGCAGGTCGAGAAAATGCAGGCCGAGCTGGACGCGCTGCTGGAGCGCTGGGCGGAACTGGACGACTGATGGGCAAGCCCGCAGCGGCAAGTGTCGCTGCGGGCTTGTGAGTTACTCAGGTTTCTTCAGGCGTACCGCCAGCACGTCGCAGGGGGCGCCGTGCAGGACGTCGTTGGCGGTGGAGCCGAGCAGCAGCGCCAGGCCATGGCGGCCATGGCTGCCGACCACGATCAGGTCGCATTGCTTGTCCTTGGCCAGCTGGTGAATCTCCTGGCGCGGCTGACCGTAGACCAAGTGGCTTTCGCCGGCCTTGATGTCCGGGTACTTCTCCTTGAGGCGCTGGAGCTTTTCCTTGGCCTGGTCGATCTGTTGCTGTTGCAGTTGTGACAGGTCCATGGGGACATCGCCGCCAAAGGCCATGGCCATGGGTTCGACGATGTGCACCATCGACAAGGTCGCGCCGCTGCTCTCGGCCAGCAGGCGGGCACGCTTGATGACCGGATCGCATTCATCGGTCAGGTCTATGGCGACCAGAATGTGTTGATACGGCATGAGAGTATCCTCCGGAACAATGCGTCGTAGCCAGTATGGCCCTTTCGTGCCCGTCTGGGCAGGTCCTGTTGACGGCCGTTCATTAATGATTGTTGTAGGGCGGGGCAAGGAATATGACGGGCTGGATCATTCTGTCAATCATTTGTGTGATGCTCAGCCCGCTGGTGTGGATGCTGCCATCGCGCAAGCAGAGCGGAAGGATGGCCTTGCGCCTTGAGGCGCGGCGCCTGGGAATGGGCATGCAGCTGGCGCGGGCGCAGTGGCCGCACTGGCTGGACCCGCAGCCCTCGGCCAGTTGTGCGCAGTACCACCGGCAGCGCAGCTCCGGCCTTACGGCGGGCTGGGAATACTGGCAGAACGGTGCGGGCAACTGGGTCAATCGCTGGCGCGAGCCTTGTGGCGACGAGTCGATGCTGGCCGTGCTGCGCAACCTGCCTGCCGATGTGTACAAGGTCGAGGCTGACGGGCGGATGGTTTCGCTGTATTGGGGGGAGCGCGGTGACGCGCAAGTGTTGCAGCATATTAATGAAGCGCTTCAGGCGCTGGCGGCCCGCTGAACGGTGCCCATAAAAAAGCCCGATAGCGATATCGGGCCGGGGGTGGCCAGGCAGGCCGGTAATGCAGGGCGGGCGGCGCAACGCCGCCTGGCTATCGAGCGAAGTGCTCGAAGACGATGAGCAGGACTCTAGCTGCTTTGCTCTGTTTTGTCGCTTTTTTTCCGACTGATTGTTCTGGTGAACCACGATGGTGCGCACGCAGGGTGTGAAGTTTCGCCCATACTTCGCCCTGTTGTGCGTGGGCGTACGCCAATCAGACGCTCTGCAACGGGTTCAGGCGGTCCAGGCTGACCTATGGCCGAAGCACCCTATTCAACGGAGGGGGTGGTCAATTGACAATTGCCTGCTTTTCCATGAATGTGTGCGTACCCAAGTCAAACGGTCGTATGAATTGAGCGTTTGGTGTCAGATCAGTCTGACAGAATTCTGACTGCCACGTCGGCGGCGGGCCTGTGATTTGGCGTATTCAATGACGGCGACGTCGTAGTCTCGTCGGATGTTGGTAATGTCCGATGTGTATTGTTCAGCTTCCATATCGTGGAGATCAGTTGATGATTTACGAAGGTAAAGCCATCACGGTTAAGGCTCTTGAAGGTGGCATCGTCGAATTGAATTTCGATCTCAAGGGTGAGTCCGTCAACAAGTTCAACCGCCTCACCCTCGAGGAACTGCGTCAGGTGGTCGACACCCTCAAGGCCGACAGCTCGGTCAAGGGCGTGATCGTCACCAGTGGCAAGGACGTCTTCATCGTCGGCGCCGATATCACCGAGTTCGTCGACAATTTCAAACTGCCCGATGCCGAACTGGTAGCGGGCAACCTGCAGGCCAACCGCATTTTCAGTGATTTCGAAGACCTTGGCGTGCCCACCGTGGCGGCGATCAACGGCATCGCGCTTGGCGGTGGCCTGGAGATGTGCCTGGCGGCAGATTACCGCGTCATGGCCGCAGGCGCGAAGATCGGCCTGCCCGAAGTTAAGCTGGGCATCTACCCCGGCTTCGGCGGTACCGTCCGCCTGCCGCGCCTGATTGGCGCCGACAACGCCATCGAGTGGATCGCCTCCGGCAAGGAGAATGCGGCCGAGGACGCGTTGAAGGTCGGTGCTGTGGATGCCGTGGTCGCCCCCGACAAGCTGCAGGCCGCTGCACTGGACCTGGTGAAGCGGGCTATCTCTGGAGAGTTCGACTTCAAGGCAAAGCGCCAGCCAAAGCTGGAGAAGCTCAAGCTCAACGCCATCGAACAGATGATGGCCTTCGAGACTGCCAAGGGCTTCGTCGCCGGTCAGGCCGGCCCCAACTATCCGGCTCCTGTCGAGGCCATCAAGACCATCCAGAAAGCTGCCAGCTTCGGTCGCGACAAGGCGCTGGAGGTCGAGGCCGCCGGCTTCGTCAAGATGGCCAAGACCTCTGCGGCGCAGAGCCTCATCGGCCTGTTTCTCAACGACCAGGAACTCAAGCGCAAGGCCAAGGCCTATGACGCACAGGCTCGTGATGTGCACCAGGCCGCAGTGCTGGGTGCCGGCATCATGGGCGGCGGCATCGCCTACCAGTCCGCCGTCAAGGGCACTCCGATCCTGATGAAGGACATCCGCGAGGAGGCCGTGCAACTGGGCCTGAACGAGGCGTCCAAACTGCTGGGCAACCGTGTCGAGAAGGGGCGCCTGACCCCGGCGAAGATGGCCGAGGCGCTGAATGCCATCCGTCCGACCCTGTCCTATGGTGATTTCGGCCATGTCGACCTGGTGGTCGAGGCCGTAGTCGAAAATCCCAAGGTCAAGCAGGCGGTGCTTGCCGAGGTCGAGGAGCAGGTGGGCGAGAACACCATCCTGGCGTCCAACACCTCGACAATCTCCATCAGCCTGCTGGCCAAGGCCCTCAAGCGCCCGGAAAACTTCGTTGGCATGCACTTCTTCAACCCGGTGCACATGATGCCGCTGGTGGAAGTGATCCGTGGCGAGAAGTCCAGTGAAGAGGCCGTGGCAACGACCGTCGCCTACGCCAAGAAAATGGGCAAGAACCCGATCGTGGTCAACGATTGCCCGGGCTTTCTGGTCAACCGCGTACTGTTCCCTTACTTCGGCGGTTTCGCCAAGCTGGTCAGCGCCGGTGTGGACTTCGTGCGCATCGACAAGGTCATGGAGAAGTTCGGTTGGCCCATGGGCCCGGCCTATCTGATGGACGTGGTCGGTATCGACACCGGTCATCATGGTCGCGACGTCATGGCCGAAGGCTTTCCCGATCGCATGAAGGACGAGCGCCGCTCGGCCATCGATGCCCTGTATGAGGCCAAGCGTCTGGGCCAGAAGAACGGCAAGGGTTTCTACGCCTACGAGACCGACAAGAAGGGCAAGCCGAAGAAGGTTTTCGACCCGCAGGTCCTCGATGTGCTCAAGCCGATCATCTTCGAACAGCGCGAGCTGAGCGACGAAGACATCATCAACTGGATGATGGTCCCGCTGTGCCTGGAGACCGTGCGCTGCCTGGAAGATGGCATCGTCGAGACGGCGGCCGAAGCCGACATGGGTCTGATCTACGGCATCGGTTTCCCTCCGTTCCGGGGTGGTGCGCTGCGCTACATCGACTCCATTGGTGTAGCCGAATTCGTCGCCCTGGCCGATCGTTATGCCGAACTGGGTGCCCTGTATGAACCGACCGCGAAACTGCGTGAAATGGCCCGCAACGGCCAGAGTTTCTTCGGTCAAGCGCCAGTCAAGGAGTAAGCATCCATGAGTCTGAATCCAAGAGATGTCGTCATCGTCGACTTCGCTCGCACACCCATGGGGCGTTCCAAGGGTGGCATGCATCGCAACACTCGTGCCGAGGATCTCTCGGCGCATCTGATCAGCAAACTGCTGGAACGCAATGCCAAGGTCGATCCGGCCGAAGTCGAGGACGTCATCTGGGGCTGCGTGAACCAGACCCTGGAGCAGGGCTGGAACATCGCCCGCATGGCCTCGCTGATGACCCAGATCCCGCATACCTCGGCCGGGCAGACTGTCAGCCGCCTGTGCGGCTCGTCGATGAGTGCCCTGCATATCGCCGCCCAGGCGATCATGACCGGCAACGGCGATGTGTTCGTGGTCGGGGGCGTCGAGCACATGGGGCACGTGGGTATGATGCACGGCGTCGATCCCAACCCGCACATGTCGCTGTATGCGGCCAAGGCCTCGGGCATGATGGGCCTGACCGCCGAATTGCTGGGCAAGATGCACGGCATCAGCCGCGAGCAGCAGGATGCTTTCGGCCTGCGTTCCCACCAGCTGGCCCACAAGGCCACCGAGGAAGGACGCTTCAAGGACGAGATCATCCCGATGCAGGGCTATGACGAGGACGGCTTCCTCAAGGTCTTCGCCCATGACGAGACCATCCGTCCGGAAACCACGCTGGAGGGCTTGGCTGCCCTGAAGCCGGCGTTCAATCCGAAGGGTGGTACCGTGACCGCCGGTACCAGCTCGCAGATCACCGACGGTGCGTCGTGCATGATCGTCATGTCGGCACAACGCGCCAAGGACCTCGGGCTCGAGCCGCTGGCGGTGATCCGTTCGATGGCGGTGGCAGGCGTAGACCCGGCCATCATGGGCTATGGACCGGTCCCGGCCACTCAGAAGGCACTCAAGCGTGCCGGCCTGTCGATCGCCGACATCGATTACTTCGAACTCAACGAAGCCTTTGCTGCACAGGCGCTGCCCGTGCTCAAGGATCTGAAAGTGCTCGACAAGATGGACGAGAAGGTTAACCTGCACGGCGGCGCCATCGCCCTGGGTCACCCTTTTGGCTGCTCGGGAGCACGTATCTCGGGTACCCTGCTCAACGTCATGAAGCAGCGTGGCGGGCGGCTGGGTGTGGCGACCATGTGCATTGGCCTGGGCCAGGGTATCGCCACCGTCTTCGAACGCGTCTGATCGACTGCGCAGACAACGGCCGGGGCCTGATGCCCCGGCTTTTGCGTTTTTCGGCTACGGTTTTTTCGGTTAGGGTTCACCTGGCCTGACTTTTTTGAGGATTGCACTGTGGATTTGCAGCCAGGGCTTTATCGCCATTACAAGGGGCCGGAGTACCGGGTTTTCAGTATCGCTCGTCACTCGGAAACCGAGGAGTGGGTGGTCTTCTACCAGGCGTTGTATGGCGATTACGGCATGTGGGTAAGGCCTCTGACAATGTTCCAGGAAACTGTCGAGGTTGACGGCGAGCGTGTGCCGCGCTTTGCTTTGGTCCGTGCCGAAGAAAGTCTTTTTTCCCGGCCATGAGGCGGGTCGCTGCCGTTGGCACTGCTTGACCTCACCTTTTAGCCACTATATATAGCGGTGCCTTTACAGGTTCGCGTCTGTCTTTCATTTATCGTTTTCAGGAATTTTCTGATCCATGGGCAAATCGCTGGTCATCGTGGAATCCCCGGCTAAGGCCAAGACCATCAACAAGTATTTGGGCAACCAGTACGTGGTGAAGTCGAGTATCGGCCATATCCGTGACCTGCCCACCAGCGGTTCGGCCAGCGCCAGCAAGGAGCCCGCGGCCAAGCGCGGCAAGGCTACCGCCAGCGAGGCGCCGGCCCTGAGCCCCAAGGAAAAGGCCCGTCGCCAGCTGGTAGCGCGCATGGGCGTGGACCCGGAGCACGGCTGGAAAGCCAAGTACGAGATCCTGCCGGGCAAGGAAAAGGTCATCGAAGAGCTGCGCAAGCTGGCCAAGGATGCCGACACCATCTACCTGGCAACGGACTTGGACCGCGAGGGGGAGGCGATCGCCTGGCACCTGCGCGAGGCCATTGGCGGTGAAGACGAGCGCTTCAAGCGCGTGGTGTTCAACGAAATCACCAAGAAGGCCATCCAGGACGCGTTCTCCAAACCCGGCGAGTTGGATATCGCCCGGGTCAATGCCCAGCAGGCGCGCCGATTCCTCGATCGCGTGGTGGGCTACATGGTGTCCCCATTGCTGTGGCAGAAGGTCGCACGGGGCCTGTCTGCCGGCCGTGTGCAATCGGTGGCGGTGAAACTGGTGGTCGAGCGTGAGCGCGAGATCCGCGCGTTCATCCCCGAGGAGTACTGGGAGGTCAACGCCGACCTGGGCACCGCCAAGGGCGCACAGGTACGTTTCGAGGTGGCGCGGGAGAAGGGCGAGGCCTTCAAGCCGCTCAACGAAGCCCAGGCCATGGCCGCGCTGAACAAGCTGAAGGCTTCCAGCTTCAGCATCGTGCGTCGTGAAGACAAGCCGACCAGCAGCAAGCCCTCGGCCCCCTTCATTACCTCGACCCTGCAGCAGGCTGCCAGCAACCGTCTGGGCTTCGGGGTGAAGAAGACCATGATGATGGCCCAGCGTCTGTATGAGGCCGGTTACATCACCTACATGCGTACCGACTCGACCAACCTCTCTGCCGACGCCCTGGCGATGGCACGCAGCTACATCGAGAGCGAGTTCGGCAAGAAGTATCTGCCGGACAGCCCGAACCTCTACAGCAGCAAGGAAGGCGCCCAGGAGGCTCACGAAGCGATTCGCCCGTCGGATGTCAACACCCATCCAAGCAAGCTTTCCGGCATGGAGCGGGACGCCGAGCGTCTTTACGAGTTGATCTGGCGCCAGTTCGTGGCCTGCCAGATGCCGCCGGCCCAGTACCTGTCGACCACCGTCGCGGTGGCCGCTGGCGATTTCGAGCTGCGTGCCAAGGGCCGTATTCTGAAGTTCGATGGTTACACCAAGGTGCTGCCGCAGATCGCCAAGCCCGGTGATGATGGTGTGCTGCCAGACATGGCCGAAGGCGAAAAGCTCGATCTGCTCGCCCTCGACCCGAGCCAGCATTTCACCAAGCCCCCGGCGCGCTATTCCGAAGCCAGCCTGGTCAAGGAGATGGAAAAGCGTGGTATCGGCCGACCTTCCACCTACGCGGCGATCATCTCGACGATTCAGGATCGCGGTTACGTGACATTACACAACCGCCGTTTCTACTCCGAGAAGATGGGTGACATCGTCACCGAGCGCCTGGCTGAAAGCTTCTCCAACCTGATGGACTACGGCTTCACTGCCGGCATGGAAGAAAACCTCGACGACGTGGCCCAGGGCGAGCGTGACTGGAAGAACGTGCTGGACGAGTTCTATGACGATTTCCGCACCAAGCTGCAGATCGCCGAGGCGCCGGAAGGCGGCATGCGCGCCAACCAGCCGGTGATGACCGACATCCCATGCAAGGTCTGCGGTCGCCCGATGCAGATCCGTACCGCCTCCACCGGCGTGTTCCTCGGCTGCTCGGGCTACAGCCTGCCACCCAAGGAGCGTTGCAAGGCCACCGTCAACCTCACGCCGGGTGACGAGATCGCCGAAGACGACGAGGGCGAGTCCGAATCCCGGGTGCTGCGCGGCAAGCATCGCTGCCCGATCTGCAGCACGGCGATGGATGCCTACCTGCTGGACGAGAAACACAAGCTGCACATCTGCGGCAACAACCCCGACTGCTCGGGATATGAGATCGAAGAGGGCAGCTACCGCATCAAGGGCTATGAGGGCCCGAGCCTGGAGTGTGACAAGTGCGGCAGCGAGATGCAGCTCAAGACCGGTCGATTCGGCAAGTTCTTCGGTTGCACCAACCCTGAATGCAAGAACACCCGCAAGCTGCTGAAGAACGGCGATGCGGCGCCGCCGAAGATGGATCCGGTGAAGATGCCGGAGCTCAAGTGCGAGAAGGTCGACGACACCTACGTGTTGCGTGACGGTGCTTCAGGGCTGTTCCTGGCCGCCAGCCAGTTCCCCAAGAACCGCGAGACCCGAGCGCCGCTGGTGCTCGAGCTGCTGCCGCACAAGCAGGAAATCGACCCCAAGTATCACTTCCTGTGCGATGCGCCTGCCCAGGATCCAGATGGCCGTCCGTCGGTGGTGCGCTACAGCCGCAAGACCAAGGAGCAGTATGTGCAGACCGAGGTCGACGGCAAGCCGACCGGCTGGCGCGCGTTCTACGATGGTGGAACCTGGAAGGTCGAAGACAAGCGCTGAGGGCGACGCCCCTGCGTCGGCAGGGGCCAAGGCCGGTAATCGGTTTCATCGTTTCAGGGAGGCGCCAGCATGGCCCACGAGTTGTATACCCGAACCAACCAGAAGATTTTCTTCGCCGGTTTGGCCCTCGAAGCCTTGAGCAAGGCAGAGCAGGGTCAGGCACTGAATGCCCAGGCCCAGGTGCAGGCCGGTCGCGAAACCGTCCTGTTCCACCTCTATGGTGCGCTGCTGGGCTTGTGCCATGAAATCGCCGGTTACTACCGCCTGCCTCAGGCCGGGGCGCCTCGTGCCGAGACGCTGCTGGCGCCCGAGGTACTGGACAGCGTAGCGATTCCTGAACTGGCCGAACTGATCGAGCTGGCGCAGAACCGCCATACCTGGCTGGGCCAACTGCTCGATGCCCATGCCGACCTGTTCCGACCGCCACGTGCACCCAGCAAGCCCAAGGGCGATGTGACCCAGCCGATGATCCAGGCGGTGAATCTGGATGACGAGGAGCCTGAGCAAGGCCTGAGCCATGCGGAACTGGAAGGCTGGCGGCAATCGATCAAGTCACTGGCGGTGCGTTTTCGTCAGGGCATGAACGAGTTCTGAAAAGCGTGGGTGTATGCGGAGGGCCAGACTGTTACAATGTCCGCCTTTCGCGGAGAATTTGTACTGATGTCTACTTCTTTTCTTGAAATTGTCGAGCTTCCTGACGGGCGTATCGAACTGCGACGCGCCGAGGATGAAGGCTCGTTGGTCACGCTCAACTTTTCTGAAGATGCCAAGGTGTTTCTGCAAGGTCAGCACGTGGAAGTGGCCAAGGCCATGCTGAGCGTGGGCGTGCAGATGGCGGGTCGCCTTGCCGAAGGCGTGCTGGAAAAGGAAGAAGAAGGTCCACGCGTCCTGCATTGAACCCAGCGCGCTGGTTCAGGCAGTTTCTCGACAGGTGCTTGTCCCCTCAATTAGGGTGAGTTGCCTGTGTCTTGCAATCAGAACGGTAACGCCTGCTGGTTACCGCTGATCGGTTTCGCTTTCACCTTTCGCTGTCCATCTACCCCCGCGCGCAGGGTTCGATGGCGTTCAACCCAGCCTGACGTTGAGGCTTTGTGCTTCGCCGTCTCGTGCGGCCGCAGTCAGCTGCTGGCGTGCCGATGCGCTGAGTGGGCTGAGCCAGCTGACGACCGTATGGCTGCGCCCCAGGCGCAAGGCTTCCCGAGTCAGGTCCAGCGCGGTCTGGTTGCTGCGTGGCCGCAGGATCAGGATGCGTTCCCGGTTCAGCCCGGCATCACGCAGCCAGGTCTGTGTCACATTGGCCGGTGGTGCAATGAGTGTCAGCCAGCGCGCGTCCTGCTCCTGGCTCAGTTCCCGGAGGATGGGCGCCAGCAGACCAAGGCAGTTTCCGGCCGCACCACGCAATGACAGCTCGCTGAACACCTCCGGCAACGGCTCGCGCATGGCCGGCGGCAGCTCCTGAAGGGGCGTGATCATGGGTTGGGCCAAGAACGCCTCGAACAACGGTAATTGGGTATTGGGGGCCGGATGGAACTGCATGACTGTCTCCTTAACGGCGGATGACGCCGACGCTCAAGCCTTCGATGACCAGCTCCTGTTCCTTGAGGTCGACCTCGATGGGGGCGAACTCAGGGTTTTCAGCAATCAGCCAGACCTTGCTGCCTTCACGTTTGAAGCGCTTGACCGTGACTTCGTCACCGATTCGGGCTACGACGATCTGGCCATTGCGTGCTTCACGCGTGGTGTGTACGGCCAGCAGGTCGCCGTCGAGAATGCCGACATCCTTCATGCTCATGCCATGCACGCGCAGCAGGTAGTCGGCGCTGGGATGGAAGAAGGTTGGATTGATGTTGCAGGACTCCTCGATATGCTGCTGGGCGAGGATGGGGGCGCCGGCGGCAACACGACCGATGATTGGCAGGCTGCTGTCGTCGGGCTTGGCTTCGAAGCCAGGGATGCGAATGCCGCGCGAGGCGCCGGGGGTCATCTCGATGGCGCCCTTGCGGGCCAGGGCCTTGAGGTGTTCCTCGGCGGCGTTCGGAGACTTGAAGCCCAGTTCCTGGGCGATTTCCGCACGGGTAGGAGGATAGCCATTGTCTTCGAGGCAGCGTTTGATGAAGCCAAGGATTTCGGCCTGGCGTGGCGTCAGTTTGATCATTTCGTGCGCTCTGTCTTTTTATACAGTGACTGGGATTATATACAGTGGCTGCGTCTTGGCAATCGCCGATTTGATGCAGGTGCCGAACGGGCGCTGGTCGGGACAGCTTGAACGCGTGACTGTTCAGCCACAAAATGAACCCCCGCTTGACAAATGACAGGGCTGAAACGTATGTTTCAAACGATTGTTTTGTCAGGCAGAGAGCCATGGCCCAGTCGGAAACCGTAGAACGTATCCTTGATGCTGCCGAGCAGCTGTTCGCCGAAAAAGGCTTCGCCGAGACTTCCCTGCGGCTGATCACCAGCAAGGCGTCGGTGAACCTCGCAGCGGTCAACTACCATTTCGGTTCCAAGAAAGCCCTCATCCAGGCGGTCTTTTCCCGCTTCCTGGGGCCGTTCTGCGCCAGTCTTGAGCGCGAGCTGGAGCGTCGCCAGGGTCTTCCCGAGCACAAGCCGAGCCTTGAGGAACTGCTGGGTATCCTGGTCGAGCAGGCCATGGCCGTGCAGCCGCGCAGCGGCAACGACCTGTCCATCTTCATGCGCCTGTTGGGCCTGGCGTTCAGCCAGAGCCAGGGGCACCTGCGTCGTTACCTGGAAGACATGTACGGCAAGGTGTTCCGCCGCTACATGCAACTGGTCAACGAGGCCGCGCCGCAAATCCCCCCCATCGAGCTGTTCTGGCGCGTGCACTTCATGCTGGGCGCCGCCGCGTTCAGCATGTCCGGTATCAAGGCCCTGCGGGCGATTTCCGAGAATGATTTCGGGGTGAACACCTCCATCGAGCAGGTCATGCGCCTGATGGTGCCGTTCCTGGCCGCCGGCATGCGTGCCGAGAGTGGTGTGACCGAGCCTTCCATGGTGTCCGCGCAACTCAGACCCCGCAACAAGACGCCCGCCGCGCTCGCCGCCAAGGCCTGAAGCCACATTGCACCGGGCCGCAGGATCAAGCACCATGCCGGCTCGATCCAAGGCAAGGTGTTTTCTATGAGTTCTGGCCTGCAAGGCTCCCTGATGGTCGATGTCGCCGGTACCTGGCTGACCGCTGAAGACCGTCATCTACTGCGCCAGCCCGAAGTGGGCGGCCTGATTATCTTTGCCCGCAATATCGAGCATCCGCGTCAGGTCCGCGAGCTGAGCGCATCGATCCGCGCCATTCGCCCGGACCTGCTGCTGGCGGTGGACCAGGAAGGTGGGCGGGTGCAGCGCCTGCGCCAAGGCTTCGTGCGTCTGCCTGCCATGCGCTCGATCGCTGATCGCCCTGATGCCGAAGCCCTGGCTCGTCACTGCGGCTGGCTGATGGCGACCGAGGTACTGGCCGTAGGTCTCGACTTGAGTTTCGCGCCGGTGCTGGACCTGGACCACGGGCGCAGTGCCGTGGTCGGTACCCGTGCCTTCGAAGGTGATCCCGAATATGCCGCACGCCTGGCTGGCGCGTTCATCTGCGGCATGAACGAAGCGGGCATGGCCGCCACCGGCAAGCACTTCCCGGGGCACGGCTGGGCCGAAGCCGATTCGCACGTGGCCATTCCCACCGACGAGCGCAGCCTGGAGAGCATCCGTGCCCATGACCTGGTGCCTTTCGCGCGCCTGAGTCGTCAGCTGGCGGCGGTGATGCCGGCGCATGTCATCTACCCGCAGGTCGATGCCCAGCCTGCCGGTTTCTCACGGCGCTGGCTGCAGGAAATCCTGCGCGGCGAGCTGGGTTTTGACGGGATGATTTTCAGTGACGACCTGTCGATGGCGGGTGCGCACGTGGCAGGCGACGCGGCCAGCCGCATCGAGGCGGCCCTGGGAGCCGGTTGTGACATGGGCCTGGTTTGCAACGACCGCGCCAGCGCCGAACTGGCCTTGAGTGCTGCGCAGCGCCTGAACGTCAGCCCTTCGCCACGGCTGGCGCGCATGCGTGGCCAGGCGCATGCCAGCACCGAATACCGCAGCCAGCCGCGCTGGCTGGCGGCCGTTCAGGCATTGCGCGCCGCACAACTGATCGACTGAGTCAGCCGTTCGCTACGGGCAGCCTGCGCTGCCCGTTGTGTGGAACCGCCGCGTGGCTTAGAGAATCCGGTACAGCAGGCGCTCGATCTTCACCCGGCTGACCCGACGCAGAAACTTGTGCACCCCTTCCGGGTAGTCCGCCAGCGTCTGCAGCTCTTCGTAGTGCCCCACGCGCCGGGTGTGCTGCATCAGGCTGGCCAGCTCTCGGGCTCTGGGCTCCAGCCACTCTCCCTTGGGGTCATCGATCAGCAGGCCGTTCTCCAGGTCCAGGTTGAAGGCTCGCGGGTTGAGGTTGTTACCGGTCAGCAGGGTATGGCGCTGATCGATCCACATGCCCTTGAGGTGGTAGGTATTGTCGCCGTGCTTCCACAAGTGCAGGTTCAGTCGTTGGCGGTCGATGGCCGCCTGATGCTTGCGGGCGAAGCGGCGCAGGCTGATTTCGTACAGGTATGGCAGCGCAGAAATGACCTTGAACGGTTCCTGGGGGGGAATGAAGAAGTCGTTGGCGGTCTTGTCGCCGACGATGATGTCGACCACCACGCCGCGCTTGATCGCACGATTGATTTCCCGGGTCACCGCCATCGGCAGGTTGAAGTATGGCGTACAGATGCTCAGGTGACTCTGACTGCTGGCGATCAGCTCACAGATGGTGCGGTTCAGTGCATTGCGCGGGCCGACGCCCAGCAGGGGAATGATGCGCAGCTCGCCATTCTCGGCAACCCCCTGGGCGGTGTCGTAGGTGGCGCGTTTCAGTTGGCTGCGAAAGGCACGAATTTCACCCCGCAGGTTGCGTGAGCTGGGCGGTTGCGGCAGGTCGAGACGATGCACGGCTGGCGAGCCGATGATGTCGCGCTGCACCAACCCGACGAAGCTGTCGGCCAGCTCCGCGCTGTGGATCAGGTGATAGCGGTCGAGCCGGTATTTGTCGAGCTTGTGCAGGTACACGTTGTTGAGACTGGCGCCGGTGTACAGCACCTTGTCGTCGATCACGCTGCCCTTGAGGTGCAGCACGCCGAACAGTTCGCGAGTCTGTACCGGTACACCGTGGATCGGCACTTCGACGTCATGCTCCAGGTGCTGGCTCTGATACCACGCGCTGTTGCCTGGTTGCCGCCCGGCGCCGATCAGCCCGCGCTGGGCGCGGAACCAGTCCACCAGTACCTGCACGTCGAGTTCCGGACGCGCGGCCTTTGCGGCGTACAGGGCGTCGAGGATTTCCTGTCCGGCTTCGTCTTCCTGCAGGTAGAGGGCGATGATGTAGATGCGCCGGGTCGCCTGGGCGATCTGCTCCAGCAGGCAGCGCCGATAGTCGGCTGCCGAAGGGAGCAGGTTGATCGCGGTGTCGGGCAGGTTGAAACCGCGCAGCGTGGCAAGGGTCGAGCGTCGGAAGGGGGACTGCATAAGCCTCTCGATCGTTGAGCGATGACTGGCGAGCTTACACCAGATCGGACACGCCGGTAGGCCGACGTGTCCGGGCGCGGTCAGTAACCGTTGCTCTTGAGCAGGCTATCGATGTCCTGGCGGGCCGGGCGCTGATAGAACTTCAGCAGTTCGGCGGTACGGTTGGTGAAGAAGCCGTCGGCCCCGGCGGCACTGATGCTCTTGAAGTCCACGGCTTCATCGACAGTGTAGGGGTGGACGATCAGCCCCTTGGCATGGGTCAGCTCGTTCATCCAGGGCTTGACCAGATCCATGTAGCTCTGGTCACCGCCATTGGCCAATCGCGATGAAGGTCCGGTGCCGATGGCGCCGTTGGCCTTGGCCCAGTCGATCCAGGCCTCGAACTCGGCCTTGGAACTGACCTCCTGGGCCGCGTAGTAGCTGGCCTTGTCCTTGAAGCCCGAGTCTTTGAACGGCACCGCCGACTTCGGCTTGATCGAACCTTCACCGACCCACAGCAACAGCACCTTGGGCACCTGCGGCATCTCCTTGTGCAGCAGTCGCAGGCTGGACTTGTCGAAGGTCTGCAGCACCACGCGGCCTGGCATGTGCGCGACGTTGACCTGTCCAGGCGCCGCCGCCGGGCGTTCACGCAGCCAGCCGCGACGCTGCAGAACCTCTTTCAGGTCTGCCTCGATGCCGGGAAACTGCTCAGGAACCTTGGTCTCGATATACAGGCCGGGCTTGTTGGCGCCGCCCTCGGCGATGTCCATCACTTCTTCGAGGGTCAGGATCTTCAACCCGGCGTAACGGTCACGGGCACGGCCCGGGTAAGCCTTGTTGAACCACGAACCGGCGTCCAGCTGCTTGAGTTCGGCGAGGCTGAAGCTGCTCACCGGGTCGTGGGCGCGGGCCGGAAAGACCTCGTCGATGTTGGTGGTACGCTGCAGGTTGTCATCGTGCAGGGCGATCAGTACGCCGTCCTGGGTGCGTTGCAGGTCCAGTTCCAGATAGTCGGCACCCAGTTCCCGAGCAAGGATGAACGCCGGCAGTGTCTCCTCCGGGGCATCGAATGAGGCACCCCGGTGGGCGATGACCGCCGGCCAGGGAATGCCAGCCTTGGCAGCGAGGGCCTGGCCGGGCGCTTCACTGGCCAGTGTCGGAGCGGCGGTCAGCGTCGCGGCGATGGCGGCCAGGGCCAGACGACCGAAGAGTGGAGTGAGGCGGGGGGCGAATGCGGGCATGCTCGTAATTCCTTGTGCGAAAGTCGCCGCATGGTTTGCCGGATGGGCATGCAGCGGGTAATGGCGAAAAGCAATCCGTTTGGGCACTATTGGACCCGTTGCTGAACGATATGTGCGGCCAGTCTGGCCGGCAACTGCGTCGAGCGTGTGAACGTCCCCCTTTTCCAGGTACTGGCTGATGGAAAAAATCGCCTGCACGAATCTGGAGGGCTTCGTCGATATGCTCATGGATGCGATCTGCGTGGTGGACTCAGAGGGACGCTTTGTCTACGTCAACGCTGCATTCGAGAGAATCTTCGGCTATAGCCCCCAGGAACTGATCGGTATCCCCATGCTGCAGCTGGTCCACCCCGATGACCGCGCCAGAACCCTGGAGGCCGCGGCGCAAATCATGGGCGGTGAGCCCAAGCTGCATTTCGAGAATCGTTACCTGCACAAGCAGGGCAATGTCGTGGATGTCATGTGGTCGGCGCGCTGGTCCGAAGAGGATCGCCTGCGCATCGCCGTGGCCCGTGACATCACAGCCCTCAAGCGCGCCAACGCGGTGCGCGCGACGCTGCTGGAGATCTCGGCAGCGGCCAGTATGGGCGATGACCTGCACGGGCTGTTCACGCGCATTCACCAACTGCTGAGCCAGCTGCTGAGTGTCCGCTGGCTGTCCATCGCCTTGCAGGACGTCGAAAGTGGCACCCTGTCGTTCGCCTACCGCAGCGATGAATTGCAGTGTGCTGCGACCCAGTCGCTGGTCGATGAGGTGCTGAGCAGCGCCCAGCCGCGAGCGGGCAGTGACTGCCTGGCCGTACCCTTGCAGACCTCCAGCGGCATCATTGGCGCGCTGTTGATTTCCAGCGGTCGTGACGAGCCTGCCCAGGTCGCCCAGGACCTGGAGCTGCTGCAAATTGTCTCCAGCCATGTGGCGGCGGCCATCGACCGCAAGCAACTTTATGAGCGCCTGCAGGTCATGGCTCGCTACGACCAGCTCACCGGGCTGGCCAATCGGGTGCTGCTGCAGGAGCGTCTGAACCTGGCGGTTCGCCAGGCCGAGCGCTATGGCGACAAGCTGGCAGCCTTGTATCTGGATCTGGATCACTTCAAGCAGGTCAACGACACCCTGGGACATGCGGCGGGCGATGCCTTGCTGCAGGAAGTCGCACGGCGCCTGAGTGGCTGCGTGCGCGACAGCGATACCGTAGCGCGCATCGGCGGTGATGAGTTCGTGGTGCTGCTGGAGCGGGTACAGGGCGAGGCGGATGCCAGCCGCACGGCGCGGGCCATCGCTCGCGCGTTGCAGGCACCGGTGCGCCTTGGCGAGCACGACTGGACCATCTCGGCCAGCATCGGTATCGCCTGCTATCCCGACGACGCTGGCGATCTGGCGCAGCTGTTCCGGCACGCTGACCAGGCCATGTACCAGGTCAAAAAGCAGCGTCATACGCACTCCTGAGCTCGACAAGGCATGCAGCGAGGCGATCACTCGGGTTAAGGTCGGGGTTTTCCGGGCAAGAGCTGACAATCATGACAACCCTGCTGGTGCTGGTCGAAAACCTCAATGACTACCTGCCGATCCTCGAGGACGGCGGGTTCAGCCTGATCCGTGCGCAGACCCCCGAGCGCCGTGCGCAGGTCATCGCCGAACAGGGTGGGCAGATCGACGCGGTGGTCACCCGTGGCCCGCTGGGGCTGTTCGCCGAGGAAATGGATGCCATGCCGAACCTGCGGCTCATCTGCGTCAGCGGCGCCGGTTATGAAAAGGTCGATGTCGCCGCCGCCCAGGCGCGCGGCATCCTGGTCAGCAATGGCGCCGGAGTCAACGCGCCGACAGTCGCCGACCATGCCATGGCCCTGTTGCTGGCGATGGTGCGCGACATTCCGCAGGCCGATGCTTCGGTGCGCCGTAGCGAGTGGCGCAAGGTCATGTGCCCATCGTTTGCCGGCAAGCGCCTGGGCATCCTCGGGCTGGGCGCCGTGGGCCTGGAGATTGCCCGGCGCGCCGAAGCCTTCGGCATGCATATCGACTACCACAATCGTCGCCCGCGCCAGGACCTGGCGTATCGTTGGCAGCCGTCGGTGCGTGAACTGGCCGAGGCGGCGGACTTTCTGGTGCTCGCCACGCCCGGCGGCGCGGCTACCCATCATCTGGTGGATGCCGAGGTGTTGCAGGCGCTCGGTACGCAGGGCTACCTGGTCAACGTCGCCCGTGCTTCGGTGGTCGACACCCAGGCGCTGCTGGCCGCCTTGCAGGCTGGGCAGATCGCCGGTGCCGCGCTGGACGTCTTCGATGACGAACCCCAGGTGCCTGACGCCTTCAAGGCCCTCGCCAATGTGGTGCTGACACCCCATGTAGCCGGGCTTTCGCCCGAGGCGTCCGGAGACTCCGTACGCCTGGTGCGCGACAACCTGCTGGCGTTTTTCGCTGGCCGACCGCTGCTGACCCCCGTGGCGGCCGAATGACAAGCCGCCCCGGGGCTACGGCATCACCGGCGGCGTATAGCTGAGGGTGGTGCCCAGGGCCCAGAGCAGCAACAGTACGATGGGCGCATGCACCAGCAGCTGCACGAAGGAAAACCCGATCAGGTCGCGAGCCTTGAGGCCCAGCACGCCAAGCAACGGCAGCATGTAGAAGGGGTTGATCAGGTTCGGCAGCGCCTCGGCGGCGTTGTAGATCTGTACCGCCCAGCCCAGGTGGTACTGCAGCTCGTTGGCCACTTGCATCACATAGGGTGCCTCGATGATCCACTTGCCGCCGCCGGAGGGGATGAAGAAGCCTAGGACGGCGGAATAGATGCCCATCAGCACGGCATAGGTATCGTGGGTGGCGATGCTGGTGAAGAACAGTGAGATGTGATGCGCCAGGGTCTGTGCGTCACTGCCCTTGACCGTGGTCAGCAGTGCGGCGATCGAACCGTACAGCGGGAACTGGATCAGCACCCCAGTGGTGGTCGGCACGGCCCGCGCCACGGCGTCGAGGAAGCTGCGCGGCCGCCAGTGCAGCAGCGCGCCGAGCATGATGAACAGGAAGTTGTAGGTGTTCAGCCCGGAGATCGCGGTGATCGCCGGCTTGCTGCTGAACTCGTTGAGCAGCCAGCCGGCGCCCAGCACCACCAGCACGATGATCAGCAACGGGCTGTATTCCAGCCATTCGCCGGGGCGGGTGCGTGGCGCCAGTGGCGGCAGGTTGAAGGCCGGGTCGACGCCGCAGTCCTCGGCGCTGCGGGCACTGGACGGGCCCGGAGCCGTGGCGTAGGCGACGATCACCGACACCACCAGCAGCACCAGCAGAATGGCGCCGGACTGCCAGAGGAAAATGGTTTCGGTGAACGGAATCACCCCGGTGATGGCCAGGATCGACGGCGGCAGGCTGGCCGGGTTGGCCTGCAGCTGCGCCGCCGAGGAAGAAATGCCCAGTGCCCATACCGCCCCCAGCCCCAGGTAGGCTGCCGCACCGGCGGCGCGGTAATCCATCTTCAGGTCACTGCGCCGCGCCAGGGCGCGTACCAGCAGGCCCCCGAACACCAGCGACAGGCCCCAGTTGAGCAGCGAGGCGAGCATCGAGATGATCGCTACCCAGGCCACCGCCGAGCGGCCATTGGCGGGGATACGTGCCAGGCGGTCGATCAGGCGCACGGCAGGCGGTGAACTGGCCACCACGTAGCCGCTGATGACCACGAAGGCCATCTGCAGGGTGAAGGGAATCAGGCTCCAGAAGCCATCGCCGAAGGCTTTGGCGGTATCGGCCGGCCTGGCACCCATGCCCAGCACGGCGAGGGTGACGATCAGTACCGCCAAGGCGGCGAACACCCAGGCGTCGGGGAACCAGCGCTCGGCCCAGGCCGAGCAGCGCAGGGCGAAACGGGCGGAACGGCTTTCCTGAAGGGAAGCGGACATGAGGGAACCTCGTTATTGTTTTTATAGGTGTGAAAAGGCCCCTGGTGAGGGGCCTTCGAGTTTCAGAAGGTCATCTCGATGACGTCGTCGGGCACCACCAGGCGCCCGGCAGTCTTGGCGACGATTTCCTCGATGCTGATACCGGGGGCGCGTTCGCGCAGGATGAACGCGCCGTCGGCGATCTCCAGATAGGCCAGGTCGGTCAGCACGCGGCGGATGCAACCGGCACCGGTGAGCGGTAGCTCACAGCGCTCCAGCAGCTTGGATTCGCCGTCCTTGGAAGCGTGGGTCATGGTGACGATGATGTTTTCCGCACCGGCCACCAGATCCATGGCGCCGCCCATGCCCTTGACTAGCTTGCCCGGAATCATCCAGGAGGCAATGTTGCCCTGCACGTCCACCTCGAAGGCACCCAGCACGGTGAGGTCGACGTGCCCGCCGCGGATCATCGCGAAGGAGTCGGCGGAGTGGAAGATCGACGCGCCTTTCACGGCCGTGACGGTCTGCTTGCCAGCATTGATCATGTCGGCATCGAGGGTCGCTTCAGTGGGGAATTCACCCATGCCCAGCAAGCCGTTTTCCGATTGCAGCATCACCTGCATGCCGGCAGGGACATAGTTGGCGACCAGGGTCGGAATGCCGATGCCCAGGTTCACGTAGTAGCCGTCCTTGAGTTCGCGGGCGACCCGTTGAGCCATTTGTTCGCGGGAAAGTGCCATGCTCAGGCTCCTTTGAGGGTGCGCTTTTCGATGCGCTTCTCGAAACGGCCCTGGATCAGCCGGTCGACGTAGATGCCGGGGGTGTGGATGTGTGCCGGGTCCAGCTCGCCAGGGGCGACGATTTCCTCGACTTCGACCACCGTGATGCGTCCGGCCATGGCGACCAGCGGGTTGAAGTTCTGCGCGGTATGGCGGTAGATGACGTTGCCGTAATAGTCCGCCTTCCAGCCCTTGACCAGGGCGAAGTCGCCGCTGATGGCCTCTTCGAGGATGTAGTCGCGGCCATTGAATTGTCGGCTTTCCTTGCCCTCGGCCACTGGCGTACCGAAGCCGGTGGCGGTGTAGAAGGCTGGAATGCCGGCACCGCCTGCGCGGAGTTTTTCCGCCAGGGTGCCTTGTGGGGTGAGGTCGACTTCCAGCTCGCCACTGAGCAGTTGCTGCTCGAACAGCGCGTTCTCGCCCACGTAGGAGGAGATCATCTTGCGGATCTGCCGGTCTTCCAGAAGGATCCCCAGGCCGAAACCGTCGACTCCGCAGTTGTTGGAAACCACGGTCAGGCCACGGGTGCCCATGCGGCGGATCTGTGCGATGAGGTTCTCGGGGATGCCGCACAGGCCGAAGCCGCCGCACAGCACGGTCATGTCGTCGCTCAGCCCGGTGAGGGCCTCCTCGTAGCTCGCTACTCGCTTGTCGAGTCCAGCCATGGTCAATGCCTCTTGTTGTTCTTGTGTTACAGACAGCCTAGCCGTCTGTTGCCATGCAAGACATCTTCAGTGTCGGCAGCTGATTTGTTAATTTTGTTTTTCTGATCTTTTCATAAGAAATCCAAATCAATGAATGTCAAGCAGCTTCGTGCCTTCGTCGCCGTGGCCGAGTGCCTGAGCTTCGCCCAGGCCGGTGAACGTCTGCACCTGTCCCAGCCGGCGCTGAGCCTGACCATCAAGTCGCTGGAGGAGTCGCTGGGTGGGCAGTTGCTGATGCGCAGCACTCGCAGCGTCAGCCTGACCCCGGAAGGCGAGGTGCTGTTGCCCAAGGCCCGGCAACTGCTGGCCGACTGGGACAACACCGAGGAACTGCTGCACCAGCATTTCACCCTGCAACTGGGCAAGGTGTCGCTGGCCGCCATGCCATCGTTCGCCAGCAGCCGCCTGCCGGCGGCGCTCCAGGTGTTTCGCCGACTGCATCCGCGGGTCAACGTGGCGGTGCACGACGTGATCAACGAAGAGGTGCTGGAGATGGTTCGCCAGCGCCGCGTCGAGCTGGGAATCGGTTTCGAACCCGAGCCGGGCCACTCGCTGCACTTCACGCCGTTCTGTGTCGACCGCTTCGTCGCCGTGGTGCCCGCCGATTCACCATTGGCCGGGCGCCAGGTGCTGCAGTGGAGCGAACTGCTGGGCGAGGACTTCATTGCCCTGCAGCGTCCATCGGCGGTGCGCCTGCTGCTGGAGCAGTCGATCGCCGCGCAGCACGGCCGCCTGGCGGTGGCGTTCGAGAGCCATCAGCTGGCGACGGTGGGGCGCATGGTCGCCAGCGGCCTGGGCGTCAGTGCGGTGCCGGCGCTGTGCATTCAGCAGATGCAAGAGCTGGGCGCGTGCTGCATCGCCCTGGAAGGGCCGCGCATCGAGCGGCGCATCGGCCTGATGACCCTGGCCGGGCAGCAACTCTCGGTGGCCGCACAGGCGCTGCGCGAGGTGCTCATTACCCATGCATCGATGGGCCGATAGTCACTATCGACTGGGGTGATTTTTTGGCGACCGGGGGGCGGGATTAACCTTTGTTCATTCCCGAATCGAACCTTCCAAGGAGGTCGCCATGAACCGTTTTACCGCGCTTGCCCTGTTGTTCAGCGTCGCCGTGCTCAGCGGCTGCTCCACTCATCACGCCGTCGAGCAACGCCCTTACTCCGCCGAGGAAAGCCGCCAGTTGGCCCTGGAAGACCTCAACCGTCGTGGTCTGTCATTCGATGAGTACCAGGCCCGCAAGGCGCAGCTGCTCGCCGATCCGCAGATCCAACAGGTGCGTGCCTTCGACCGGAATGCCGAAGTGCGTGTCGATGCCAACGCCGTTGCCGATGACCGTCAGGGCTGAAACGCCCTGACAGTTTTCTGATCTGGCCCTTCATTAGAAACTGTACTGCTCGAACTTTCCTGTAACTGTCCGTGTGTTTGCGCCCGCCGGCTCGGTAACGTGAGTGGCTTATCTCACTGCCTGTCTGGACCGTCGCATGTCTTTGTCGCTCGATCTGCTCCTGGCTTTCGCCTTGTTCGCCCTGGTCACTTCCATCACGCCGGGTCCCAATAACATGATGCTGCTGGCTTCGGGCGTGAACTTCGGTTTTCGTCGCACGCTACCGCACATGCTGGGGATCAGTAGCGGCTTCATGGTGCTGGTGCTGGCGGTGGGCTTCGGACTGGGTCAACTGTTCCAGAGCTGGCCGTTGCTCTACACCCTGCTGCGTTACGCAGGCGGCGCGTATTTGCTGTACCTGGCCTGGAAGATCGCGACCTCGGGGCCTGCCGGCGACAGCGGCGAGTCGCGCGGAGAACCCTTGGGGTTCTTTGCCGCCGCGCTGTTTCAGTGGGTCAACCCCAAGGCCTGGGTGATGGCCATCGGCGCGATCACCACCTATACCCCGATGCAGGGTTACTTCACCAATGTGCTGGTGATCGCGGCGGTATTCGCCCTGATCAACCTGCCGGGTGTGGGGATCTGGGCGGGGTTTGGCAGCCTGCTGCGCAATGTGTTGCGCGACCCGCAGCGGGTGAGGCTATTCAATGCCGTGATGGCGCTGCTGCTGGTGCTGTCGCTGTATCCACTGGTGGTCCAGCACTGATTCCGTTGGAGCAAGCTTGCTCGCGAAGGCGGCGTCATGTTCACAGCAAACTCAGCGACCGGCACGCAACATGCCACGAAGAATTACGGTTTGCTGTACCTGGCGCAGGGGATCGGTTCGCTATTCGACGGCCCTGCAGCGGCGTGGCTGCACCCGTACACCGACAGCAGATACCCGGTGTTCGGGATCGCGATTACCTTCGACGTGTTGACCGCGTTCCTGGCGGACTTCGTGCTCAAGCGCGCGGCATGCCTGGCTGCATCGTCATGCGCTGAAAACGGCATGAGTGTTCACGCCCGTCAGCCGATCAGTTGCGGAACGCCGCGCCGGTCTGTACCACGCTGGCCGAGCCCAGCAGCTGACTGATGAAGCGGCTCCAGCGGGTGATGTTGGCGGGACCGACGAACACCACATCCTGGGCCTTGAGTTCGAACTGTCGGGCCAGCAGGTAGGCAGTGGGCTTCTTGGCATTGAGGTGGTAGACCGTGGACGGTGCGTTGGCCTGGTTGTCCGCGCCACGGATCACATACACCGCATCGCCATCGGCGCTGTCGGGGCTCAGGCCCCCGGAATTGCCCAAGGCCTCAAGCAGCGTGACCTGGGTGGTGCCGAACGACAGTACCTGCGGGTTGCGCACCTCGCCGAGCACATAGATGCGGTTCTTCGAATTGCTGTTCAGGTGCAGGTGATCGCCATCCTTGAGGAAGATCCGCCCCAACTGCGAGTCCTTGCGGTTCAGCCCGTCGATGTCGATCAGGTAATCCCGGCCATCGCGGCGCAGGGTCAGGCTGGCCAGGTCGGCATCGGTGAGGTCGACGCCGGCGGTACTCACCGCCTGCACCAGGCTCAGGGGAATGTTGCTGATGGCCTGTTGGCCGGGGGTGCGGAACGAGCCGGAAAGCAGCACACGCTGACTGTTGTAGCGCAGCACCTTCACGTCCACCTTGACCTCGGTGTACTGCGGCGCCAGGCCCATGCGCAGTTGTTCACGAATCTGCCGCACGGTGCGGCCGCCGGCCTGGATACGGCCGACGTAGGGAAAATACAGCGTGCCGTCGCTCTGCACTTCACGGGTGTTGGCGTCGAGCTGGTCCTGGGAGCCCGGCGCGGTCAGCTCGGGGTGTTCGAACACCGTCACCAGCAGCGTGTCGCCAGGCCCGACCCGGTACTCCGGGGTCTGGTAGTTCAACAGCTCGGGCGGCAGCGCCTTGCCATTGGCCTGGGCGACCTGCTGCTGTTGCTGCAGGGTCTGGGGGGTGATGTTCACCAGCCTGGCCTTGGGGCCGTCAGGGTCATTGGCCTCGACGTCTTCGAGGTCCATGTGTTGGCCAGGGGCGAAGGCACAGCCTTGCAGGAACAGCACGAACAGCAGTAAGGCGACGGGATTTCGATACATGGGGTGGTTTCCTTTCTGAGAGTACGCAGGGATGAGGCGGTGCGGGGTCAGAAGGCGTTCTTGTTGAGAAAGCCCTTGAACAGGGTCAGCAGGATGATTTTCAGGTCCAGCCACAGCGACCAGTGCTGGATGTATTGCAGGTCGAACTCGACCCGCTTGCGCATCTTGTCCAGGGTGTCGGTCTCGCCGCGCCAGCCGTTGACCTGGGCCCAGCCGGTGATGCCCGGCTTGACCTTGTGGCGCAGCATGTAGCCGCTCACCTGGCGGCGGTATTGCTCGTTGTGGGCGACGGCGTGCGGGCGTGGGCCGACGATGGACATGTCGCCGCGCAGCACGTTGAAGAACTGCGGCAGCTCGTCCAGCGAGGTGCGCCGCAGGAAACGCCCCAGCGGCGTGACGCGCGGATCCTGGCGCGTGGCCTGGCGCACCTGCGCACCGTTTTCCTGCACGGTCATGCTGCGGAATTTCCACACCATGATCGGCCGGCCATCCAGGCCGTAGCGGCGCTGGCGAAACAGCACCGGACCGGGCGAAGTCAGCTTGATGGCCAGGCCGATGAGCAGCATCGGCACGGCGATCAGTAGCAGGATCAGGCTTGCCAGCAGCACGTCCTCGACGCGCTTGACCAGGCTCCAGGCACCGTCCATGGGCGAGTCGAAGATGCTGATGGTCGGCAGCCCGTTGATGCTTTCGCTGCGTGCGTGCAGCAGCTCGAAGGTGAACACGTCGGGAATCAGGTACACCGAGGCAGTGGTGTCCGACAGCCCGGTGATCAGTTCCCGCAGGTGCGGCTCGGCTTGGGTGATGTAGACCTTGTCGATGCGTCCCTGACGAGCATCCTCGATAAGCTGCTCCAGGCCGCCGAGCACCTGCGGGCGCAAGCTGCGGGCGCCGAGGTCCATTTGCTGCGGCGTGGCATCGTAGAAGCCCAGCAGTTTCAGGCCCATCCACGGTGCGGCGCTGATCGAGCGCGCCAGGCTGGCGCCGACCGGGCCGGTGCCGACGATGGCCACCCGGCGGGTGTTGAAGCCACGCCGCCGCAAGGCATGCAGGGCCAGGCGGATCAGCACCCGGTAGCCGCACAGCAACGCCAGCACCAGGGCGAACCAGCCCATCTGGCACGGTGTCGGCAGATCGCGGCGGCCCAGCAGCAGGTAGTCGGCCGAGAGCAGGAGGACGAAGGTCAGGGCCCACCAGGTGAAGACTTTGACCAGCTCACCGCGAATGCGCTGACCGCGCCAGGAACCATACAGCTGATGAAACTCGCTCAGCCAGTGAAAGACCAGCACCGCGAAGAGAATCTGCAGCCAGATTTCCGTGGTGCTGAGCAGGCCTTGCTGCTGATGCTGCCAGTAGCCGACCAGCACGATGACCAGCAGGTCGAGCAGGCGATGGGCGACCGACAGGGCCGACTGATGGGCCTGGAGGATGCCGCGAACCGGAATGTCCATGGCTGGCCCTCCTAAAGCGACTCGGTGGACACGGCGCGTGGCACAGGCTCATCGCCAGGCAGCGCAGTCTGCCATTGCAGGGCGCTGCGTCGAGCCTGGCGAGCAGCGGCCAGCCGCGCTTCGACGAAGGCGCTGATCTGCTGCTCGAAGCGCTCGGCAGAGAACCGTTCGGCATTCAAGCGACAGGCGCAGGCGCTGATGCGCGAGCGTGCGGCTTCGAAGTCTTGCACGCCGGCGATCAGCGCGGCGACGTCCTGGCGCGGGTAGTGCACACCGGTGGGTGTTGGGTGTTCCAGGCCCAGCACGGTCTCCAGCGCGCCGCCCTTGCCGTAGGCAATCACCGGGGTGCCGCAGGCCTGGGCTTCCACCGGGCTGATGCCGAAGTCTTCCTCGGCGGCGAACACAAAGGCCCTGGCCGCGCGCAGGTGTTCGAGCAGTACCTCGGGCGGTTGGTAGCCGAGCAGGCTCACGTTGGGCGTGGCGAGCGCCTTGACCCTGGGCATCTCCGGGCCGTCGCCGATCACTACCAGGCGTTTGTCGGGCATTTTCGCGAAGGCTTCGACGATCAGCGGCAGACGCTTGTAGGGCACCATGCGCGAGGCGGTGAGGTAATAGTCCTGGCGCAGCCCCAGGGGCGTGAAATGCCGGGTGTCCACCGGTGGATGGATCACCGTGGCGCTGCGGCGATAGGCCTTTTCGATACGCGCGCCGATGAACGCCGAGTTGGCGACGAACTCGTCGACCCCGGCGGCGGTGCGCTGGTCCCACAGGCGCATGTAGTGCAGCAGCAGACGCGCCAGATGGCCCTTGAGGCCCTTTTGCAGCCCCGATTCGCGCAGGTACTGGTGCTGCATGTCCCAGGCATAGCGGATCGGCGAGTGCACGTAGCTTACGTGGAGTTGGCCCGGGCCGGTCAGCACGCCCTTGGCCACCGCGTGGCTGCTACTGATCACCAGGTCGTAGTCGGACAGGTCCAGTTGTTCGATCGCCAGGGGCATCAACGGCAGGTAGCGCTGGTAATGCCGACGCGCGCCGGGCAACTTCTGGATGAAGCTGGTGGTGGCGACCTTGCCGCCGAGGTGAGCGCGGTCGTGGTCGCTGAGAAAGTCGATGACGGCGAATAGATCGGCCTGTGGCCAGACCTTGAGCAGCGAGGCGAGCACGCGTTCGGCGCCGGCATAGGTCACCAGCCAGTCGTGGACGATGGCGATTTTCATGGGGTTTCCTTGATGTAAAAGGTGCGCTACATCAGGCACGGACGGCAGATGGCCAGGCGCGTGGCAGTGGGTTTCAGGGGTTCTGCACGGTGGCCTGCCCGGCGCCAACGGCGGGCAGGTGCTGCAGGTGACGGGCCAGGCGCTGGGCCGAATGGCGCCAGTCGAAGCGCGCCACGTTGGCCAGGCCTTTCTGCCGCAGGTAGTGCCGCAGTTCGGGTTCGGCCAGCATGCGCTGCATGGCGGCAGTCATCTGCGCGACGTCCAAAGGGTCGAAGTACAGCGCGCTGTCTTGCAGCACCTCGGGAATCGATGCGCTGCCCGAGGCGAGTACCGGGCAGCCGCAGGCCTGGGCTTCCAGTGGTGGAATGCCGAAGCCTTCGTACAGCGACGGAAACACGAAGGCCGTGGCGCCCTGGTACTGGGCAATCAGTTCGCTGTCGTCGAGGCGCCCGAGAAAGCGGATGCGCGGGTCGCGGCAGGCCAGGCGCTGCAGGTCGGGGTCGGCGAACAGGCTGCTGGCGGCGCCGACGATGTGCAATTGCAGCTGCGGATGCCCGCGCAGGGCCAGGAAGGCCTGGATCATGCGCTGGAAGTTCTTGTGCAGGTTCGGCGACGACACCGCCAGCAGGTAGGGTGTCGCGCTGTTCACGGCGGCCGGACGAAAGCTCTCGTTGACCGCTGCCGGCAGCACCAGGATGCGCTCGCGGGGCAGGCCGTAGAAGCCGGCGATCTCGGCCCGGGAGAACTCGCTGCTGGTGATCAGCGTCCTGACCCGCGCCAGCAGCACCGGCATGATGCTGCGGTAGGCGGCGCGAAAGCGCCAGGTGTAGCTTTGCGGGTAGTGCACATAGGTGATGTCGTGGTGGGTGGCGATCTGGTTGGCGTAGAACATCGGCCCGGTACTGCCCACCGAGAGCAGCAGCGGGTTGCCCTGGCGGCGCAGGAACAACGGCAGGTCCAGCTGTTCCCACAGATGGCCCTTGCTGCGACCGATGCACTGTACCTGCAGTGCGCGGGCGGCAGCCTGGTTGCGGATGCCGTGAGGGGCGACGAACAGCAGGTCGTCGCGCAACGGGCGCAAGGCCAGGCAGAGCTGTTCGGCATAGCGTTGCACGCCGCTGGTGTCCTGGGTCAGGAAGCGGGCATTGATCACGATCATGACGGTGTCCATAGGTCGGAGTGAGCGTGCCGTCCGAGGCACGCGATGAAGGGGTTCACGCCGGGTTGGGCCGGGGCGCTGCCGAGCGTGTCTGCAGGGTGTGGGTGAATACCCGTTCGTAGCTGTCGAGCATCAGTTCCAGGTCCAGCAGGCCCGCCACGCTGCGCCGCGCCTGGGCGGCGAGGCGCGCCAGCAGGTCGGGTTGCTGGTGCAGCCGTAGCATGGCCAGGCCCAGGGAGTCCGGGTCGTCGGGGCTGCACAGCAGACCGTTGAGCGAGTCCTGAATGATCTCGGTAAGGCCGCCCATGCGGCTGGCGATCACCGGCCGCGAATGCGCACAGGCTTCCACGGCGACCATGCCGAAGGGCTCGTTCCACATCGACGGCACCAGCGCCACATCGATGCCGGCATAAAAGTCCCGTGGCTGCTGGTAGCCCACGAAGCGGATGCGCGGATCGTCGGCGGCCATTGCGCGAAAGCCTCGCTCGTCGTCTTCCTGGCCGCGCCCGGCGATGGCCAGGCTGGCATCGAATGGCAGGCGCTTGAACTGCTCGATCATCCAGCCGACCCCCTTGGGCTCGGACAGCGTGCCCAGGTAGCCGAAGCGCAACGGCGCTGGCGGACTTGCCGGGCCGACCGGCTCCGGCATCGGCGCATAGGGGCTGGCGTTATAGATCACCTGGCTGTGCGCACCTTGGAAGTAGCCTTGGCCGAGCAGGCGTTCGAGCATGAAGCGGCTGACCCCCACCACCGCATCGACCTGCATGGAACGCTCTGCATGGCCCTGGCGAAAGCGGCTGCACAGCCCGCAAGGCTGCCGACAGTCGCGGCCCTTCTTGAACATGGTGCTGCTCGGGCACAGCAGGTAAAGGTCGTGCAGCACCTGGACGATGGGCAAGTCGCAACGGCTGATTTCGTCCCAGGCCGACACCGACCAGCCGGTCAGGTTGTGGCACACCACCAGGTCGGGTTGTTCCAGTTCGATGACCCGACGCAGCGGGCGGCGCATGCCGGGGTTGTCGCGGTCGCGCAGGTGCCAGGCCAGGCGCGCCAGACGGCTGCGTCGCCGTGGGCTGAAATGCCAGTAGAAGTTGTGCAGCCCGGCGCGGTAGACGCGCACCTGATTGACCTCTTCACGGTGCAGGCCGGCCCTGGCGCCGGTGGCCAGCACCACTACCTGATGGCCGCGGGCGCGCAGGCCCTCGACGGTACGCTGCAGGATGATTTCCGCACCGCCACCGATGTCCGGCGCGTACAGGCTGCTCAGGAACAGAAGCTTCATAGCGGGTAGGACCTGTGCAGGCCCAGTTGGCCCGACTCGCCGTCGGCGATGGCCTGCTCAAGCAGTTTCAGGCGCGCGGCGGCCTTGCAGCGCCGGGCGAACACGCGCAGCAGGCGCAGGAACAGCCAGCGGTTGAACTGGTACACCAACGGTGACTCGGCCCAGATGTGCTTGTCGAACCAGGCCTGGTTGCGGGCCCCGTAGTAGGCGCGCAGGTCCGAGTCACCGAGCAGGTAGTTCTCGTAGACGTTGCCGCTGCGTGCCTTGATGTTCCAGGAGTGCTCCAGGTCGTCGAGCAGGGCGTCGGGCACCAGGAACAGGCGCCCGCCCGTGGCGGTGATGCGCCAGGTGTATTCGTTGTCGTCGGCATACAGCTTCAGGGCTTCCAGCGGCAGGCCGATCTTGCGGTACAGGCTGTGATGGGCGAGCAGGCCACCGTAGGTGGCGAAGGGCAGCTGCACCAGTGCCGGCAGGCTGCCGTTCACCTGCGGGCGGCCCCAGGGCAGGCGGCGCCACAACTTGTAGGGCAGGTGCGCGACATGAAAGCCGAGAAAGCTCGAGCGGCGCTGCACGGCATAGCGCTGCGGCACACCGGCGGCAATGTCGGCCTGGTGAGTTGGACGAAAGCCCAGCACGGCGGTCTTGTCCAGGCCATGGACCTGGGCCAGGCGTTGCAGGCGCTCGTGCAGCGTGGCCACGGCATGCACGGTCGGGGCGTTGTCGTCGTCCATCAGCCACAGGAATTGCGCACCGCTTTCCAGCGCGGCCTGGATGCCCACCGCGTAGCCGTTGGCAGAGCCGGTATTGCGATCGAGCCTGATGACCCTGACCTGTTCGGGCCATTGCTCGGTCAGCTTGCCCAACGGGGCGGTCGAGGCGTTGCTGACCACCAGCACCTGGCCGATCAGCGGGCTTTGCAGCGAGCGGCTGATCAGCGTGTGCAGGTAGTCGTAGCGGTTACCGTAGGTGAGGGTCACCAGCGTCGTCTGCTTGGACATGGAAGGTTCCGTCGTTGGTCGAGAATGGCTCAGGCCCGCGCCGACGCCCGGCTCAGGTGGGCGAGGGGCAGGACCACCCGGTGCTGGCGTTGCAGCAGGTTGAGCAGGATCACTGCGCGTTCGGTGCCGTCCAGGGCCAGGAAGATGGCCTCCACCTCCGGCAGCCCGCCGTTGCGTACCAGCACCGGCTCGCCCTGGGCGAATACCTCACGCGCGGCCGGCGTGGCCAGGCGCTGGCGGATCTGTTCGATCAACAGGTCCTGCACGGGCGCGGGTGTACCACCGAAGGTCACGATCCGCGCCACGCCACGGGTCGAGCGGATCGGGTACCAGTTGTCCTGCAACTGGTCCATGCGAATGAACAGGTAGCCGGGAAACAGCGCTTCGCGCACGCCGGCCCGGGTGGTGATCGGCTGGTAGCATTCGAAGTGCTGGCGCTGCAGGTGTTCCAGGGCGCGGGCGTCCTGGCGGGGGCGGGTCTGGATCAGATACCAGCGTGCCGGTGCGTTGCTCGCAGTCATGGCTTCACTCCACCGCCAGGTGGTTCGGAACCGAGGCACGCTCGACGTCCATGCAGGGGTCGTTGGCGGCGCCGCCTTCGCTGACCGTGAAACTGCCGAGCAGCGCCTGGACCTGGGCGACACTGTTGAACATCAGCACATCGATGATCGACAGGCTGGAGACGAACTCCGCGCCGAACTGCTGGTAGCTGACCGGGTTCATGCTGAAGAAGCGCAGCAGCAGGCCATGGCGTGCGAAGCGGTCGCGGTCGTACAGCTCGAAGCCTCCGATGGGGTTGAGGAAGGTGCGGGCCGAGAACAGCTGGGCGATGTTGATGACGCGGTCCTGTTTGTCTGTGCAGGACTCCAGGCGCAGGTCCGAGCCGCGCAGGATCGGCGTGCTGATGCCCAGGTAGGCACACACTTCGCGCAGCGCGTTTTCCGCATACAGCGCCAGGTTGTGCTGCGGGAAACGCACCAGGCGCTCCAGCAATGGCATTACCTGCGCGAAGCAGGGCGCCTTGCGGTAGCTCTGGGTGATGAGGTTGAGCAGCCGGTCGGCTTCGACCTCGAAGAAGGTGTCTGCCAGGCGCCGTTGGCGGATCGGCAGTTCGAAGCGGTCCTTCTTGACCGGGAAGGTCAGCAGGCGGGGCGCGCCATCGCACAGGATGCGATTGCGGTTGACCCAGCCGGCGCGGATGTACTGCAGGTCGTCACCGAGCACGAACACGTCGGCGGCGGCGATGAGCTGGAAGTAGCCCAGGTAGGGGAACAGATACGGCTGCATCATTGCGATGGTCCTGGCCATGGTGAAGCTCCTTTTGCGAGTCGCGGGGTATCTGATTCCGGTTCACTGGCGAACGGGGTGGTAGCTGTAGCCATAGGTGGTGCAGTCGTACTCGGCGGTCGACGCCTTGCGCACCACGGCGTTGAAGATCGCGCCCTTGATGACGATGCCGTTCTGGTTGAGGCGGCGCTTGCAGGCCTCCAGCTCGCGGCTGGTGGTCAGGCCGAAGCGCGCCACCAGCAGACAGGTGGCGGCCTGCCGCCCGACCAGGGTGCCGTCGGTGACAGCGAGGATAGGCGGGGTGTCGATGATGATCAGGTCGTACAGCGCCGACAGCTCGCCAAGCGCCTTGCCGAAGTTGTCATGCATCAGCAGTTCCGACGGGTTGGGCGCAGCGAAGCCGCAGGAGATGAAGTCCAGGTTGCGCACTTCGGTGCGGTTGATCACCTCGGTACAGGGCAGCCGCGCAGCGAGGGTGTCGGACAGCCCGTGGCGCGGTTGCAGGCCCAGCACCTTGTGCAGATAGCCACGGCGCATGTCGGCGTCGATGAGCAGCACGCGTTTGCCGGTCTGGGCGATGATCACCGCCAGGTTGGCCGAGACGAACGACTTGCCGGCGCCGGGCAGCGGGCTGGTGATCATCAGCACGTTGTTGCGCGCTTCGAGCATTGCGAAGTGCAGGCTGGTACGCAGGCTGCGCAGCGATTCCAGGGCCAGTTCCTCCGGCGCCCGGGTGCTGAGCAGCCGTGATTCACGGGGCAGACCCGGCGCGGCGGTGAGTTTGTCCAGGCGTTCCTGCTGGCGCGAGAACGGCAGCGAGGCGTACACCGGCATGCCCAGGTGCTCGATCACCTCGGGGTTCTCGATGCCGCGGTAGAAGGCCTGGCGGATGAAAATGATGATCACCGCCAGCAGCGCGCCAGCCAGGGTGGCGATCAGCACTACCAGTTTCTTCATCGGCTTGACCGGCTTCTCGACGTTGGTGTCGGCGTTGTCGATGATCCGCACGTTGCCGATGCTGCCGGCGCGCAGGATGTCCTGTTCCTGGCTCTTGTTGAGCATCAGCGTGTAGGTCTGGCTGATGACCTGCATGTCTCGGGTCAGGCGCAACAGCTCCTGCTGCGACTGCGGCAGGCTGTCGATCTTCTTCAGTAGCAGCTGCTTCTGGCTGTCCAGCTGGCCGATCTGGCTCATCAGGCTGCGGTAGGTCGGGTGTTCGTGGGTGTACAGGCGTTCGAGCTCGACGCGCTTGAGCTTGAGTTCGGACAGCCGGTTGTCCAGGTCGACCACCTGGTCGAGTACCCCCTTGGTCTCGATGGACAGGTCGACCGAGCGCGCGCTGGTCTGGAATTTCTGCAGGGCCATTTCCGCCTCTTCCAGCTGCTTGCGCACCATGGGCAGTTGCGAGCGCAGGAACTCCAGGCGCTGCGCGGCTTCTGCCGAGCTGCGTTCGACGTTCTGGCGCACGTACAGGCGGCTGACTTCGTTGAGGATGCGGTTGGCCTTTTCCGGCTCGGGGTCTTGCAGCGAGAGGTAGATGATTCCCGAGTCCTTGCCGGCTTCGGTGATTTTCAGGCGGTCCTGCCAGAGCAAAGCGCTGCTCAGTGTGCGCTGGCGTGACAAGGTGAACTCGGTGCCGGGGCGGGCGTTGAGTTCGGCCACCTGGATGGTCACTCCATGCCCCTGGCTGCTACGCCGCACCACGCCGTTGAGCAGCAGGTTGCCGTCAGCGTCCAGCAACTGGTACTGGCCGGTCTTGCCGGCCACCAGCTTCAGCGATTCGCCGAGAAGCGCCTCGGGCACGCTGAGCTGGAACACGTCGAGCTTTTCGCCGCCCCAGGCATAGCCGTCCAGGCCGAACCAGGGCTCGGCCAGTTGCCCGGGGTATTCAGGCTGGAAGCGCCGAAACAGCCAGGCGCCGATGACCGGCAGGCGATCAGGGCTGGCTTCGATGTTCAGGCGCAGGTCATCGACCACCTTGACCAGCAGTGCGCGGGACTTGATCAGCTCGATCTCGGTGGCCGCCGGCGAGGCCGACATCGGCTTGTTGTTGACTTCGGGGATGCCTTCGATGCCGATCTTGCGCGGCTCGATCTGGATCATCGCCGAGGCCTGGTAAATGGGCGTGGCAAGAATGCTGTAGAGCACGCCAATCACGAAACTCAGGCCGGTGAGCCAGAGGATCAGGCGCTTGTGGTCGAGCAACAGGTGCAGCAGGGTGGCCAGGTCGATCCGGCTGTCGTGAGGGGCGTCCAGCGAAGGACGATTCATGGCGTTCATCTATTTCGGATCTCCCGACTCAATGTAAGGAAGCCAGTCGCCGACACTGCGCCACAGCAGCTGGTAGGCCTGCTCGAAAGCCGCTCTGGGCTGGCGGTAGGGGTCGGCAACTTCGCTGGGGTGTTGCCATTGGCTGATCAGAAAGGCTTTGCCGCGTATTTCCGGGGCCAGGTGCAGCAGCCTGTCCAGGTGGGTACGTTCCATCGCCAGGACCAGTTGCGCGCGGCGCAGCATGGGCCGGTCGAGCTGTCGCGACTGGTGACCGGGCGACGGCATGCCGTGGTCGTGCAGCACCGCCTGGGCCAGCTCGTGCATGGGGGCGCCGGCCAAGGCGCGCAGGCCTGCCGAGCGAATACTGATACGGCTGCCCGCCAGGCGCTGGCGCAGGATGGCCTCGGCCATTGGGCTGCGGCAGATATTGCCCACGCAGACCACCAGGACCTCACTGAACATGGGCGCTCCTGCCGGACAGGCGCAAACGCCGCCCCAGATTGATCAGCACGTTGACGGCGGTCTGCAGCAGCGCCTGGAACTTGTGACGAGGTGACAGCGCGGCCAGTGACAGGCAGACGTTCTGCACCAGGAAATGCTCGTAGAGTGCCTGGTTGCCCAGGCGGTGGTAGTAGTTGGCCAGGCTGGAGCAGGTCTGCAGGCTCATGTGCAACTTGCGCTTGTCGCTGCGCATGGAAAAGATCCCGCCGGGGTGCAGGCGGTAGGCCGCCGGCTTGATCTGCTCCATGAACTTGCCCTTGCCGTAGGCACCCAGCAGCGACCACCAGCACAGGTCGTTGAGCGGGGCGACCTGGATCTGCAGTTCCGGCGGCATGCGTGTCAGCACGTTGCGAAAGCAGGTGGTCAGGGTCGAGATGGGGCGGGCCTTCTGCAGTTCCAGGGCGCTGGCATCGCGGCGCAGTTCGCCTTGCAACTGCACGCCGTACTGGCGCTTGTCGTCGAAGGCGATCGCGTCGTGATAGGTGATCACGTAGTCGGGGTTGCGCTCCAGAAAGTCCACCTGCAACTGCAATTTGCGCGGGTCGGTCCAGTAGTCATCGCCTTCGCAGAAGGCGATGTAGCGCCCCCGGGCTTCGAGGAACAGCGCCGGCACACAGGGTTTGCCCTGCCGAAACTGGTTCTGCTCGTGGTAGAAGGGCCGGATGATGTGCGGGTAGCGTTCGGCATAGCGCGCGATGATGCGCGCGGTGCCGTCGGTGGAGGCGTCGTCGTTGACCAGAATCTCGAAGGTGAAATCGGTCTGTTGTGCCAGGAAACCATCCAGCGTCTGGGCGATGAAGGCTTCCTGGTTGTAGGCCGGGCAGACGATGCTCAACAGTGGAGGCTGCGGCGATTCGGGGCGCGCGGGGCGGGCAAAGGCATCCATGGCTCAGGTACTCGGTTTGCTCAGGGTCAGGAGGATCTTGTGCATCAGCGGTCGGTCGCTGAGGGCGACCAGTGCCAGGGTGAGCAGGCCGCTGGCCGCCAGGGCCAGCAGCAGACCGGCGCGTCCGCCGCCGGCGATCAGCTCGAACAGCGGGGCGCTCAACGCCAGGCCCAGTGCAGTCATGGCGGTAATGCGCAGCAGGTCGCGCAGCCAGACGCCATGGATGCCCGGCGCCAGATGGCGGTGCACGATCAACGGCCACAGGGCCAGTGACACCAGGCGCAGTGCGGTCCAGGCCAGGGCAGCGCCGAGCACGCCCAGCGCAGCGACCGCCCAGATCATCACCGGCACGGTGATCAGCGCCGAGACCAGGCTGTAAACCACATGCAGGCGCATCTGCCCATGGGCGTACTGCAGATAGAACTGGAATCCGCTGATGGCCATCACCGCACTGCCGACGGCGTACCAGCCCAGCACGGGCTGGCTCCAGCGTGCTGCAGCGATATCGCCGGTCCAGGCCAGGATCAGCGCTTCGCCGTGCAGGGCAATCACCCCCGCGAGCGGGAACAGCAAGGTGCAGACAAAGCGATGGGCGGCCAGGTAAAGGCCGTGCATGTCAGCCTCCCGACCTTCGGCAAGCAGCCGGGTGAGGCGCGGCAGCAAGGTCTGCACCAGCGGGTTGGTCAGGGTCAGCAGGCCGTTGGCGACCAGGGCAATCAGCGAGAAATAGCCGTATTCCGCGAGGGGCAGGCGCTCGGACAGCAGCACCTTGTCCAGCTGGGTAAGCACCACCCAGAGCACGGCGGTCAGTGACATGCCGGCGGCAAAGGGCAGGACCTGGCGCAACTGGGGCATGTCGAAGCAGGCCAGGCGTGCGGGCAGCTGCTGCCAGGCCCTGGTGGCGAACAGCAGGGTTTCGACCAGGCTGACCGCGACCTGGAACAGAAAGAAGTCGCGCACATCCTGGGAAAAATCGCTGACCAGCAACCAGGCGCCGAAGTAGCGCAGGCTGGCAATGGCCACATTCGCAGCGTTGAGCCAGGCGTGCTGTTCCAGGCCCTGCAGGCCGCTGCGGTAGAGGGTGGCGTACAGGCGCAGAGCGATTACCACACCCATCAGCGCGATGCATTCGCTGACGGTCTGCGCTGAAAGCTGCTGTACATTCAGCCACTGGTTGGCCATCCATGGGCTGGCCAGGTCCACGGCCATGACACAACCTGCGGCCAGGGGCAGAAACAGCCACTCGAACGAGCGTAGCAGCCGACCCGTCGCCCGGTGCGCCATGGGGTCCGTGCTCTGCCGCGCCACGGCACGTACCAGGCTGGGCGACAACCCGGCATCGAGCAGCAGCAACCAGGCTTGCAGCACGGTGAAAAAGCCGATCAGGCCGTAGGCTTCGGCGCCCAGGTGTGCGAGGTAGAACGGCATGATCGCGATGCCGACGAGCATCACGTAGGCCTGCCCGACATAATTGAGCGCCGTATTGCGAATCACCGACATGCGGATTACCCGATTTCGGCCATGGCCGAGCTGGCGGTGTGCGGGCTGCAGCTGTGCAGCAGCGTTTCGATGACCTGATCCTGGTCTTCGGGGTGCAGGCCGGGGTAGATCGGCAGGCACAGCACCCGGTCGCTGAGGGCCCGGGCGAATGGCTGGCCCTGCTGCGGTTGCAGGTATTCCAGGGTGTCGAGGCAGGGATAGAAGTAGCGGCGCGGGTTGATGCCCTGGGCGTTGAGGGCGGCCCGGGCCTTGAGCAGCTGCGGCTCATCGCGCAGGGCGACCGGAAAGTAGCTGTGGTTGAGAAGGCTGTCGGCGGCGGGCTGTTGCAGGTCCAGATACTGGCCAAGGCGCGAGCGGTAGCGCCTGGCGATTTCGGCGCGTGCGTCGAGAATGTGGTCGAGGTCGTCGAGGATGCACAGGCCCATCGCTGCGCAGAACTCATTGAGCTTGGCGTTGATGCCGATGCTTTCGATGCGGTCGACGTCGGCGATGCCGAAGTTGCACAGCAGCTTGACGCGTTGCGCCAGTTCGTCGTCGTTGGTGACGATGGCGCCGCCTTCGATGGTGTGGAACAGCTTGGTGGCATGGAAGCTCAGGGTGCTGATATCGCCCCAGCGATATACGGAGCGCCCGGCATGGCGGACGGCGAAGGCGTGTGCGCCGTCATAGACCACCTTGAGGTTGCGTTGCCGGGCGATCGCCTCGATGGCTTCCACCGCGCAGGGGTTGCCGAACACATGGGTGGCGACAATGGCGCTGGTGTCGCTCTGGATGGCGCTTTCTATTTTCTGTGGCGAGAGGTTCCAGGTGTGCGGATCGATATCGGCGAACACCGGACGGATACCTTCCCATTGCAACGAACTGCTGGTGGCGACGAAGCTGAACGGTGTGGTCACTGCGCTGCCGCTCAGACCCAGGGCTCGGTAGGCGATCTGCAACGCCAGTGTGCCGTTGTTGGTAAGGATCACGTGACGGACACCCAGGAAGTCGCGCAGGCGGGCTTCCAGTTCCATGACCAGCGGGCCGTGGTTGGTCAGCCAGCCGCGGCTGTAGATGCCTTCGACGTAGCGCTTGAATTGGTCGATGTCGCCCAGGTAAGTCTTGGTCACGTTAATCATCTGAACCTCCATGTCGGTCGTGGCAATGCGCAATGACGGCAGGCTCCGCCTAGTCGGGCGGCCGTGTCGGATTGGGCGATTGTTCGGGCACGCTACCGCCAGAAGACCAGGTCTCCGGCAGCAGGCTTGAACGACCAAGGCCATGGCAGGCGCGGCGGTCGGAAAGAACTGGGCAAAGCTACCGCCAGGCCGGAGGCATCCAGCCGGGTCAGAAGACGATGCGAGTCGACAGGCATCCAGCCGTGCGAGGCCGCACGGAGGAAACAACTAACGTCCAGAGGTACTTCGGTAGGGAGTCAAGGCGAGGATTCCGATGCAGTGCTCTGTGGCGCTGGCATACAAGCTGGGAATCTTCAGACAGACCTATATATTGAGGGTGTCTGGCCATCTGTCAAACTATTTCGTCAAATTCCTGTTAAATTTTTGATAAGTATCAGGAAATAACGCTAAGTAATTGAATTAAAAAGCGTCGATATAAAGACGTCATTTATATGTCGCCGCCCCGACAACTTTATGCCTGTCAGGACCTGACGGTTTTTTTCAGGTCCCTGACAACGGCGCGCAACGGCAGGCCGACGACGGTTGCCCCGTCCTGGCGGGTGTTCCATTATCTGCGGGCGATGAAATGAAACCGAATCAGCAGGAGAGGGAATGACTACACACACCAATGCCAACGGCGTGGTCGCGCAGCGGCTGGCGCGGGCCCGCGCGATCATGCAGCGCGAGGCTATCGATGCCTGGCTGGTTCCGTCCGCAGACCCACACCTCTCCGAGTACCTGCCTGGCTACTGGCAGGGACGCCAATGGCTATCGGGCTTCAACGGTTCGGTCGGGACGCTGGTCATTACCCAGGACTTTGCAGGCCTGTGGGCCGACAGCCGTTATTGGGAGCAGGCCCTCAAGGAGCTGGCCGGCAGCGGTATCGAACTGGTCAAGCTGATGCCCGGCCAGCAGGGGCCACTGGAATGGCTGGCCGACCAGGCCGTGGCCGACACCGTGGTCGCCGTCGACGGTGCAGTGCTGGCCGTGGCGTCCTCGCGTACCTTGGCCAGCAAGCTCTACGAGCGGGGCGCCCGGCTGCGTACCGATGTGGACTTGCTTCTGGAGTTGTGGAAGGACCGGCCTGCCTTGCCGGCCAACCCGGTTTACGAGCACCTGCCACCGCAGGCATCGGTCGGGCGTTTGGAGAAGATCCGCCGAGTGCGTGAAACCATGGCCGAGCGCGGTGCGGATTGGCACTTCATCGCCACCCTCGACGACATCGCCTGGCTGTTCAACCTGCGGGGTTCGGATGTCTCCTATAACCCGGTGTTCATCGCCTTCGCGCTGATCGGTCCGCAAAGCGTCACGCTGTTCGTGGGCGGTGACAAGGTCAGCCGCTTCGTCCGCGAGAGCCTGGAGCGCGATGGTGTTTCACTGCTGGAGTACACCCAGATCGGTGCAGCCCTGCGCGAAGTGCCCGGTAGTGCACGCATGCTGGTCGACCCGGCGCGGGTGACCTGTGGCCTGCTCGATTATCTCGACAGCGAAGTCAGCCTGGTGGAAGGGTTGAATCCCAGCACCTTGTTCAAGTCGCGCAAGAGTGAGGAAGACACGCGACATATCCGTCGTGCGATGGAGCAGGATGGTGCGGCACTTTGCGAGTTTTTCGCTTGGCTCGATGGCGCTCTGGGTCGGGAGCCGGTCAGCGAGTTGACCATCGATGAGCAACTGGGCGAGGCGCGCAAGCGTCGGCCTGGCTATGTCTGCCCCAGCTTCGCGACCATCGCCGGGTTCAACGCCAATGGTGCCATGCCGCATTACCGTGCCACGGAGGCCGAGCATGCGCAGATCGAAGGTGATGGACTGTTGCTGATCGACTCGGGTGGTCAATACCTGGGGGGGACCACCGACATCACTCGCATGGTTCCGGTCGGGCAGCCTAGCCTGGAGCAGAAGCAGGATTGCAGCCGGGTGCTCAAAGGCGTGATTGCCTTGTCGCGTGCCCAGTTTCCCAAGGGCATTCTTTCGCCGCTGCTCGATGCCATTGCACGGGCGCCGATCTGGGCCGATTCGGTTAACTATGGCCATGGCACCGGTCATGGAGTCGGCTATTTCCTAAACGTCCATGAAGGACCGCAGGTGATCGCCTATCAGGCGCCGACCACACCGCAGACGGCAATGCAGGCGGGCATGATCACTTCCATCGAGCCCGGAACCTACCGGCCTGGGCGCTGGGGCGTACGGATCGAGAACCTGGTGATCAATCAGGAAGCCGGGCAGAGCGAGTTTGGTGAGTTCCTGCGTTTCGAAACCCTGACCCTGTGCCCGATCGATACTCGCTGCCTGGACCTTGGCATGCTGACGGGAGAAGAGAAGGCCTGGCTCAATGCCTATCATGCGCAGGTCAGCGAACGTCTGAGCCCGCTGTTGCAGGGGGCGGCCCTGGCCTGGTTGCAGGAAAGAACCGCCGCCGTGTGAGGCGGCGCGGGGTCAGAGGCGAGGTTTCTTGCAGATGATGATCATGCTCCGGCTGGTATAGCCTGCCGGGTTGATCCCGAAGGGGTAGTCGCCAGGGTCTTCGACGACGTCGCCAGACTTGGCGATCACCCGGTACTGGCTGGACTCACAGACGCTGACCGCCTGTTCGTAACACTTCTCCCATGAAGAGGAGAGCCCTGAGCAACTGATGTGAATGCCGCGTTTGGTCTGTTTGATCGGCGCGGATGTTGCGGTGCACCCCGCTACAGTCATCAGCGCCAGAAGCATGAAGATGTATTTCATCCCGTTCCTTAACCGGCCACGTCTTTGAATCGGCTCGAATATCTGGGTATGTGCCAGTGACCGGAACCTCGAAATGGTTCGGGTCGGGACGTTTCCCAGACATTGCCCAACCATCGCCCATAAGCATGACAATTACCAGCGCCTTTTGCGCCTGCCAGTGTCAGGTCAGTCGGCGGGCACCCATTTGGGTTGCTCCGGGGTATTGGAAAAGGTCACGCCCATGGAGGCCAGAATGATTGCCCCGATGGCCATCCATTGCAGCAGGCTCAGCTGTTCCTGCAGGAACAGCAGGCCGGAGAGTGCGGCGAAGACGGGCTCCAGGCTTGCCAGTGTGCCGAAGGTACGTGCCGACATGCGGGTCAGCGCCACCATTTCCAGGCTGTAGGGCAGGGCGGTCGACAGCACTGCGACGCCGATCGCAGCGGGTATGAGTGATACATCCAGTAATGAAGAGCCTGCATGCGCAATGCCAAAAGGTGCAGCGAAGCAGGTGGCGACGATGACGCCGAGTGCGGCGGTCTGAACGCCATTGTGCTCGCCGGCTTTCTGCCCGAACACGATATAGGCGGCCCAGCAGGCGCCGGCACCCAGTGCATAGGCTGCGCCCACTGGGTCGAGGGATGTGCCGGTCTGGCTGCTCGGGATCAGCAATAAGAGCCCTGCTGCAGCCAGGCCGATCCAGATGAAGTCGATGGCCCTGCGCGAAGACAGCAGTGCGACGGTCAGTGGTCCGGTGAGTTCGAGCGCTACCGCAATCCCCAGGGGCACGCTGCGTAGCGACATATAGAAGAGCAGGTTCATGCCTCCCAATGCCATGCCGTAGAAAACGATCATGCTCAGTGCGCGCGGGTTGAAGCGTGCTCGCCATGGGCGCAGGACCAGAATCATGATGAGGCTGGCGAATACCAGGCGCAGGGTCGTGGTGCCTTGTGCCCCTACTGCGGGGAAAAGACTCTTGGCCAGCGACGCGCCGGTCTGGATGGAGGCCATGGCGATCAACAGCAACCCCAGGGGAAAGAGAATGGGGGCTAGGCGGCGGGGTGAAGTCATGAGGGGCTCTGGATAGTACATATGAAGAATGACGGCTATGATGCGCAGCAATCACGTCTTTGCGCAATATAGTGCGCAGTAGATTAATTTCAGGTCGATTTGAAATTAACAGTTGACGGCCTTTCAGATGTCCTTATAATGCGCACCACTTCCAACGCGGAATGCACCGAAAACTCCTTGAGAATCAACGAGTTAAGGTGAAGCGAAAGAAGTGGTGCGAATCTTCGGATTCCGGCGGTGAAAAAGGCAGTTGACAGCAACTTAGGATGCTGTAAGATTCGCCTCCCGCTGACGAGATGATCGAATGATCGCTCGGCACGCAAGCGTTTCGAAGTTTGAATCGAGATTGAAACTTCTGAAAATAAACGCTTGACAGATTAAGAGGTTAGCGTAGAATGCGCGCCTCGGTTGAAGCGAAAGGCTCAACCAACCGCTCTTTAACAACTGAATCAAGCAATTCGTGTGGGTGCTTGCGCTGTCAGACTGAGAGTCACCAGATTATCAGCAACGTAAGTGACCATGCGAGAAATCACATAGTCATTTGAGATTGCTGAGCCAAGTTTAGGGTTTCTTAAAAACCCAAGCAGTATTGAACTGAAGAGTTTGATCATGGCTCAGATTGAACGCTGGCGGCAGGCCTAACACATGCAAGTCGAGCGGTAGAGAGAAGCTTGCTTCTCTTGAGAGCGGCGGACGGGTGAGTAATGCCTAGGAATCTGCCTGGTAGTGGGGGATAACGTCCGGAAACGGACGCTAATACCGCATACGTCCTACGGGAGAAAGTGGGGGCTCTTCGGACCTCACGCTATCAGATGAGCCTAGGTCGGATTAGCTAGTTGGTGAGGTAATGGCTCACCAAGGCGACGATCCGTAACTGGTCTGAGAGGATGATCAGTCACACTGGAACTGAGACACGGTCCAGACTCCTACGGGAGGCAGCAGTGGGGAATATTGGACAATGGGCGAAAGCCTGATCCAGCCATGCCGCGTGTGTGAAGAAGGTCTTCGGATTGTAAAGCACTTTAAGTTGGGAGGAAGGGTCGTTACCTAATACGTGGCGATTTTGACGTTACCGACAGAATAAGCACCGGCTAACTCTGTGCCAGCAGCCGCGGTAATACAGAGGGTGCAAGCGTTAATCGGAATTACTGGGCGTAAAGCGCGCGTAGGTGGTTTGTTAAGTTGGATGTGAAATCCCCGGGCTCAACCTGGGAACTGCATCCAAAACTGGCAAGCTAGAGTAGGGCAGAGGGTGGTGGAATTTCCTGTGTAGCGGTGAAATGCGTAGATATAGGAAGGAACACCAGTGGCGAAGGCGACCACCTGGGCTCATACTGACACTGAGGTGCGAAAGCGTGGGGAGCAAACAGGATTAGATACCCTGGTAGTCCACGCCGTAAACGATGTCAACTAGCCGTTGGAATCCTTGAGATTTTAGTGGCGCAGCTAACGCATTAAGTTGACCGCCTGGGGAGTACGGCCGCAAGGTTAAAACTCAAATGAATTGACGGGGGCCCGCACAAGCGGTGGAGCATGTGGTTTAATTCGAAGCAACGCGAAGAACCTTACCAGGCCTTGACATCCAGTGAACTTTCTAGAGATAGATTGGTGCCTTCGGGAACACTGAGACAGGTGCTGCATGGCTGTCGTCAGCTCGTGTCGTGAGATGTTGGGTTAAGTCCCGTAACGAGCGCAACCCTTGTCCTTAGTTACCAGCACGTTATGGTGGGCACTCTAAGGAGACTGCCGGTGACAAACCGGAGGAAGGTGGGGATGACGTCAAGTCATCATGGCCCTTACGGCCTGGGCTACACACGTGCTACAATGGTCGGTACAGAGGGTTGCCAAGCCGCGAGGTGGAGCTAATCTCACAAAACCGATCGTAGTCCGGATCGCAGTCTGCAACTCGACTGCGTGAAGTCGGAATCGCTAGTAATCGCGAATCAGAATGTCGCGGTGAATACGTTCCCGGGCCTTGTACACACCGCCCGTCACACCATGGGAGTGGGTTGCACCAGAAGTAGCTAGTCTAACCTTCGGGAGGACGGTTACCACGGTGTGATTCATGACTGGGGTGAAGTCGTAACAAGGTAGCCGTAGGGGAACCTGCGGCTGGATCACCTCCTTAATCGACGACCCAGCTGCGTCGTAAGTTCCCACACGAATTGCTTGATTCCTTGTCGAAGACGATAGCAGCCTGCATATAGGTCTGTAGCTCAGTTGGTTAGAGCGCACCCCTGATAAGGGTGAGGTCGGCAGTTCAAATCTGCCCAGACCTACCAGTTCCCTGGGGCCATAGCTCAGCTGGGAGAGCGCCTGCCTTGCACGCAGGAGGTCAGCGGTTCGATCCCGCTTGGCTCCACCATATTCTGGTCTGCTTGTTGTTGTCAGAGCTTAGAAATGAGCATTTGCCTGAAGTGCCAGGTGGAAATGCTGATTTCTGACCTTTGTCAGATCGTTCTTTAAAAATTCGGATGTGAAACAAGATTTAGACTGTGGACCACTTTCACTGGTGGGCCGCAGGCTAAGGCAAAGAAAGTTTGTTTTTTCAAGCTTTCGGCGAATGTCGTCTTCACAGTATAACCAGATAGCTTGGGGTTATATGGTCAAGTGAAGAAGCGCATACGGTGGATGCCTTGGCAGTCAGAGGCGATGAAAGACGTGGTAGCCTGCGATAAGCTTCGGGGAGTCGGCAAACAGACTGTGATCCGGAGATCTCTGAATGGGGGAACCCACTCAGCACAAGCTGAGTATCCTGCACTGAATACATAGGTGCAGGAGGCGAACCAGGGGAACTGAAACATCTAAGTACCCTGAGGAATAGAAATCAACCGAGATTCCCTTAGTAGTGGCGAGCGAACGGGGACCAGCCCTTAAGTGGCTTTGAGATTAGCGGAACGCTCTGGAAAGTGCGGCCATAGTGGGTGATAGCCCCGTACGCGAAAATCTCTTGGCCATGAAATCGAGTAGGACGGGGCACGAGAAACCTTGTCTGAACATGGGGGGACCATCCTCCAAGGCTAAATACTACTGACTGACCGATAGTGAACCAGTACCGTGAGGGAAAGGCGAAAAGAACCGCGGAGAGCGGAGTGAAATAGAACCTGAAACCGTATGCGTACAAGCAGTGGGAGCCTACTTTGTTAGGTGACTGCGTACCTTTTGTATAATGGGTCAGCGACTTATATTCAGTGGCAAGCTTAACCGTATAGGGGAGGCGTAGCGAAAGCGAGTCTTAATAGGGCGATCAGTCGCTGGGTATAGACCCGAAACCGGGCGATCTATCCATGGGCAGGTTGAAGGTTAGGTAACACTGACTGGAGGACCGAACCGACTACCGTTGAAAAGTTAGCGGATGACCTGTGGATCGGAGTGAAAGGCTAATCAAGCTCGGAGATAGCTGGTTCTCCTCGAAAGCTATTTAGGTAGCGCCTCACGTATCACTCCAGGGGGTAGAGCACTGTTTCGGCTAGGGGGTCATCCCGACTTACCAAACCGATGCAAACTCCGAATACCTGGAAGTGCCGAGCGTGGGAGACACACGGCGGGTGCTAACGTCCGTCGTGAAAAGGGAAACAACCCAGACCGTCAGCTAAGGTCCCAAAGTCATGGTTAAGTGGGAAACGATGTGGGAAGGCTTAGACAGCTAGGAGGTTGGCTTAGAAGCAGCCACCCTTTAAAGAAAGCGTAATAGCTCACTAGTCGAGTCGGCCTGCGCGGAAGATGTAACGGGGCTCAAACCATGCACCGAAGCTACGGGTGTCATCTTTGATGACGCGGTAGAGGAGCGTTCTGTAAGCCTGTGAAGGTGAGTTGAGAAGCTTGCTGGAGGTATCAGAAGTGCGAATGCTGACATGAGTAACGACAATGGGAGTGAAAAACTCCCACGCCGAAAGACCAAGGTTTCCTGCGCAACGTTAATCGACGCAGGGTTAGTCGGTCCCTAAGGCGAGGCTGAAAAGCGTAGTCGATGGAAAACAGGTTAATATTCCTGTACTTCCGGTTATTGCGATGGAGGGACGGAGAAGGCTAGGCCAGCCTGGCGTTGGTTGTCCAGGTTTAAGGTGGTAGGCTGGGATCTTAGGCAAATCCGGGATCCCAAGGCCGAGAGCTGATGACGAGCGTTCTTAGAACGCGAAGTGGTTGATGCCATGCTTCCAGGAAAAGCTCCTAAGCTTCAGATAATCGGGAACCGTACCCCAAACCGACACAGGTGGTTAGGTAGAGAATACCAAGGCGCTTGAGAGAACTCGGGTGAAGGAACTAGGCAAAATGGCACCGTAACTTCGGGAGAAGGTGCGCCGGTGAGGGTGAAGGACTTGCTCCGTAAGCCCATGCCGGTCGAAGATACCAGGCCGCTGCGACTGTTTATTAAAAACACAGCACTCTGCAAACACGAAAGTGGACGTATAGGGTGTGACGCCTGCCCGGTGCCGGAAGGTTAATTGATGGGGTTAGCGCAAGCGAAGCTCTTGATCGAAGCCCCGGTAAACGGCGGCCGTAACTATAACGGTCCTAAGGTAGCGAAATTCCTTGTCGGGTAAGTTCCGACCTGCACGAATGGCGTAACGATGGCGGCGCTGTCTCCACCCGAGACTCAGTGAAATTGAAATCGCTGTGAAGATGCAGTGTATCCGCGGCTAGACGGAAAGACCCCGTGAACCTTTACTATAGCTTTGCACTGGACTTTGAACTTGCTTGTGTAGGATAGGTGGGAGGCTGTGAAGCGTGGACGCCAGTCTGCGTGGAGCCATCCTTGAAATACCACCCTGGCAACTTTGAGGTTCTAACTCAGGTCCGTTATCCGGATCGAGGACAGTGTATGGTGGGTAGTTTGACTGGGGCGGTCTCCTCCCAAAGAGTAACGGAGGAGTACGAAGGTGCGCTCAGACCGGTCGGAAATCGGTCGCAGAGTATAAAGGCAAAAGCGCGCTTGACTGCGAGACCCACACGTCGAGCAGGTACGAAAGTAGGTCTTAGTGATCCGGTGGTTCTGTATGGAAGGGCCATCGCTCAACGGATAAAAGGTACTCCGGGGATAACAGGCTGATACCGCCCAAGAGTTCATATCGACGGCGGTGTTTGGCACCTCGATGTCGGCTCATCACATCCTGGGGCTGAAGCCGGTCCCAAGGGTATGGCTGTTCGCCATTTAAAGTGGTACGCGAGCTGGGTTTAGAACGTCGTGAGACAGTTCGGTCCCTATCTGCCGTGGACGTTTGAGATTTGAGAGGGGCTGCTCCTAGTACGAGAGGACCGGAGTGGACGAACCTCTGGTGTTCCGGTTGTCACGCCAGTGGCACTGCCGGGTAGCTATGTTCGGAAGAGATAACCGCTGAAAGCATCTAAGCGGGAAACTCGCCTCAAGATGAGATCTCACTGGGATCTTGAATCCCCTAAAGGGCCGTCGAAGACTACGACGTTGATAGGTGGGGTGTGTAAGCGCTGTGAGGCGTTGAGCTAACCCATACTAATTGCCCGTGAGGCTTGACCATATAACACCCAAGCCATCTGCACCGCAGTGGCGGTGTGTGAAGACGCAACAGCCGAAAGCTGGAAAACAAACTGCCGCTTGTTTCACAACCGAATTTGCTGGAACGCCGCAAGGCGCGCCGGCCACCGAATTTCTTGACGACCATAGAGTGTTGGAACCACCTGATCCCATCCCGAACTCAGCAGTGAAACGACACATCGCCGATGGTAGTGTGGGGCTTCCCCATGTGAGAGTAGGTCATCGTCAAGATTAAACACCAAAACCCCTGATCGCACTGCGGTCAGGGGTTTTGCTTTTGCGCCGGGAAAACATCAGACCCGCATTGGCTCCATCTGGGCGCCTCATCAGCCAGCGCCTGACATAAACCGCGTGCAAAAAAAGACCGCCACTTGGGCGGTCTTGGCTCAGCCATGCCTGATCAGTCGCCGCGATACTCGCAGCCGCTGGTGCATGTTTCGTGAATACGGATGGCCGACAGCTCGGGCAACAGCGGTTTGAGCTCATTCCAGATCCATTTCGCCAGGTTTTCGCTGGTCGGGTTTTCCAGGCCGGGAATGTCGTTGAGGTAGTTGTGGTCCAGTCGCTCATAGAGCGGCTTGAAGATCGCCTTGATCTCCGAAAAGTCCCTGATCCAGCCGGTATGTGGATCGACAGGGCCGGACAGGTGAATGCCGACGCGAAACGAGTGTCCATGCAGGCGGCCGCACTTGTGGCCTTCCGGCACGTGGGGCAGGCGATGGGCAGACTCGAAGGTGAATTCCTTGAAAATTTCCAAAATAGCGACTCTGTAGCGAGATTCAGCAGGGGAGTTTACCAGTTGATGGCATAAACGACATGGCTGCCGTGGCTGAAAGGGTAATGGCATCTAGCCAGAGGAATTCAGCTTGAGTTAAGTTCCTGCCGGTATCGTGATCCTATGCAGACTCATGGAGGTCATGATGAACACCCAGGTAACCTGGCTGGCCGCCGTCGTGCTCAACCTGGCGGCTCCCATCGCACTGGCGCGAGATATCGCGGCGGATGAGATGTTGCGCCTGAAAGAGGCCGGCGTCATTCTGCCGTTCGAGAAGCTCGATACCCTGGCCTTGGGCGCGCACCCAGGGGCACGGATTACCAGTACCGAGCTTGAGCGCGAATACGGAAAATACATGTATCAAGTGGAATTGCGCGATAGCCAGGGCATCGAATGGGATCTGGAACTTGATGCCGTGACAGGGCAGATCTACAAGAACCATCAGGATAACTAATGACTGCCGAACGATGCCGCGTCGTGTTGCTGGGGCTCATCATGGTGTGCACCCTTGCGCAGGCACGCGACCTGAACCAGGACGAGGCCCTTGAGCTGCGTCAACGTGGGGTGATTCTGCCGCTGGAGCAATTCATCGACCTGGCGTTGTCACGCTACCCTGGGTCGAGGCTGCTCGAGGCCGAGCTGGAAGAGAAGCACGGTGTCTACGTGTACGAGGTTGAGCTGGTGACCACCGAAGGCGTGGTGCGCGAGATCAAGTTCGATGCCCGTGACCGTCGCTTGCTGAAAGATGAGGAGGACTGATGCGTTTGTTGCTCGTGGAAGACCATGTGCCCTTGGCCGATGAGCTGATGTCGGCTCTTTCGAGACAGGGGTATGCCGTGGACTGGCTGGCAGACGGACGTGATGCGCAATATCAGGGCTTGAGCGAACCCTACGACCTCATCGTGCTGGACCTCGGCCTGCCAGGGTTGCCAGGTCTCGAAGTGCTGGCCTACTGGCGCAGCCAGGGCATGAGCACACCGGTTCTGATTCTGACTGCCCGTGGCTCGTGGTCGGAACGTATCGAAGGACTCAAGGCCGGCGCGGATGACTACCTGACCAAGCCCTTCCATCCTGAAGAACTGCAACTGCGGATCCAGGCGCTGCTGCGCCGTGCCCGCGGCCTGGCCAACCAGCCCAAGCTGGAAGCCGCAGGCCTGCATCTGGACGAGAACCGCCAGTCGGTATCCCGCGATGGGACGGAGATCCAGCTGACCTCAGCAGAATTTCGTCTGCTGCGCTACTTCATGCTTCATCCGCAGCAGATCCTCTCCAAGAGCCATCTCTCTGAACACCTCTATGATGGCGAGAATGAGCGCGACTCCAATGTCATCGAGGTGCACGTCAACCATCTGCGACGCAAGCTGGGCCGCTCGGTGATCGAGACGCGCCGTGGTCAGGGCTACCTGTACGGTGGGGCCGGCGCTTGAGGTCGATCCAGCGACGCCTCAGCCTGGGGCTGGTAGCGATCATGCTGGTGATCGGCCTGGTCATGGCTCAGACCAGTCTGTGGTTGTTCGAGCTGGGCTTGCAGCGTTACCTGGAGTCAGGCCTGCGCAACGAAAACGAGAACCTGCTGGCGGCGATCGTGCGTGGGCCTACCGGCCTGCAGCTCGATGAGCATCGTCTGTCCGGGGCCTACCACCGGCCGTTTTCCGGGCACTATTTCCGGGTGGATTTCGCGCAGGCGCACTGGCGCTCCCGGTCGCTATGGGACTTCGAATTGCCTGAGTCCAGCGCCACCGGGCTACACGCCAACCTTGAACTGGGCAAGACCGGCCAGTCGCTGCTGTTGCTGACTGCTGAATACCGCAAGTTCGGCCAGCAGATCTTCATCACCGTGGCACAGGACTACACCCCCGTGCGCCAGACCTTCCAGCGTGTCCAGCAGATCGGTTTGGCGTTTGGCCTGGCGGCCTTGCTGCTGGTCCTGGCGCTGCAACGAGTCACGGTTCGCCGTGCATTGCAGCCGCTCGACAAGGTGCGCAAGCAGATCCGCCAGCTGCAGCAGGGGCAGCGTTCGCAGCTCGACGATCAGGTGCCTCTGGAGCTGCAGCCCCTGGTGGATCAGATCAACCACCTGCTGGCGCACACCGAAGACAGCCTCAAGCGCTCGCGCAACGCACTGGGCAACCTTGGGCATGCCCTGAAGACACCGCTGGCGGTGCTGATGAGCCTGGCCTCCAGTGCCCAGCTCGACGAGCGTCCTGAATTGCGCAGAACCCTGCAGGAGCAGCTGCAACAGATCCAGCATCGCCTGGAGCGTGAACTCAATCGTGCACGGTTGTCGGGCGATGCACTGCCCGGGGCACGCTTCGATTGTGATGCAGAGTTACCGGGGCTGTTCTCCACCCTGCGCATGATCCACGGTGAGCACCTGCACCTGCATAACGATGTTCCGGCAGGGCTTTACCTGCCGTGGGATCGCGAAGACCTGCTGGAGCTGCTGGGCAATCTGCTGGACAACGCCTGCAAATGGGCAGACAGCGAGGTTCGGCTGAGCATCAGCCATGGGCCGCAGGGCACTTGTATTCTGGTCGATGATGATGGTCCCGGAATCCCTGAAGAGCGTCGCGAAGCGGTTCTGTCGCGTGGTACACGGCTTGACGAACAAACTGACGGCCACGGGCTTGGCTTGGGCATCGTTCGTGATATCGTGGAAACATGGGGTGGCACATTGACATTGCTTGACGGGCCTCGCGAAGGCCTGCGTGTCCGTATCGACCTGCCCGAGCGGACCGCCAGTTGATGTGAGAAAGAGCCCAAGTATTCTGCCATTGTGCCGATAGCCTCTGTAGAACGCTGCTTTCCATAACGACAACCATAAGGCACAGCCCATGCGTCCTAATCTGAAAGGCAAGGTCATGTCACTGGCCGTCGCGCCGGTTGTTCTCTTCGCACTGATCATCAGTGTTTCGACCATCTATATCCTCCACCAGCAAGCCGACCAGGAGGTCAACGAAACACGTGAGCGGCTGCTCGAGGAAGCCAAGGTCAACCTCAAGGATCATGTCACCATCGCCCTCAGTGCGATCAAGCCCCTATACGATGCCGCGGCCCCTGGCGACGAGGCCCCCAAGGCGGCCGCCATCAAGCAGTTCTCTGCCGTGAGCTACGGCAAGGACGGTTACCTGTTCGGCTACGACTCGAACGTCATCCGCATCTTCCGCAGCAACAGCTCCGACGGTATCGGCAAGAGCTTCAACGATGCGCGCGACCCCAACGGTGTGTACACCAACCGCGAGCTGGTCGCGGTCGGCAAGAACGGCACCCACTACGTACGCTACGCGTCGGCCCTGCCTGGCCAGACCGAGCCGGTGCCCAAGATTGGTTACACCGAATACCTGCCCAAGTGGGACCTGGTGGTGGGCAGCGCAGTTAACCTCGACGGTATCGAAGCCCAAGTGGCCCAAGTGCGTAAAAACATCGAGGCCCGCCTGCAGGAGATGCTCTACAGCATCCTCGGAATCGCCGTCGCGCTGGTGCTGATCATCAGTATCGTCGGCGTGCTGGTCACCGGCACCCTGTTACGCCCACTGCGCCTGATGAAGGCCAGCCTGGACGATATCGCTGCCGGTGAAGGCGACCTGACCCGCCGCCTGCCCGTGACTAGCCAGGATGAGCTGGGTGAATTGGCCGGTTCCTTCAACCGCTTCGTCGACAAGATCCATTCGCTGGTAAGGCAGATGACCGAGGTGACGACCCAGTTGACCGGGCTGGTGGCCGAGGTATCTGCCCAGGCCCAGCGGTCCGAGCAGGCCATGGACAGCCAGCGCTACGAGACCGACCAGGTCGCCACCGCCATCAACCAGATGTCTGCTGCTGCCCATGAGGTAGCGCACAGTGCGCAGAATGCCTCCTCGGCGGCCCAGCAGACTGACGAGCAGGGACGCGTCGCCAAAAGTGTGGTGGATGGCAGCGTGAAGCAGATCCACTTGCTGGTCGAGGATATCCGCAAGAGCGGTGCTTCACTGGACAGCCTGCAGCAAGATGTCAGTGCCATCGTCGGCGTACTGGGGGTGATTCGTTCGATTGCCGAGCAGACCAACTTGCTGGCGCTCAACGCGGCCATCGAAGCGGCGCGCGCGGGCGAGGCCGGTCGTGGCTTTGCGGTGGTGGCCGATGAGGTACGGGCACTGGCGAGCCGTACCCAGCAGAGTACTCAGGAGATCCAGGGCATGATTGATCGCCTGCAGTCCGGCACCCAAGAGGCGGTCAATGCCATGCGTCGCTCCAGCGAGGCGGGGGAGGGCACCTCGAACAAGGCAACCGAAGCCGGTCAGTCACTGGTGACCATCAGCGAGTTGATCGCCACCATCAATGCCATGAATGCGCAGATCGCCAGTGCTGCCGAAGAGCAGACCGCCGTGGCCGAAGAGATCAACCGCAGCGTGCATCAGATCGCCGTGGCCGTGGACAGCGTCGCCGAGCAGACCCGTCAAGGCGCGAGCACTTCGCGCAGCCTGGCCGACCTGGGGCAGCGGCTGGACAGCCTGGCGGGCCAGTTCCGCGTCTGATCCGCTGCGCAGGCTGGGCATAAAGTACGGCACTCGCCGGTCGCCAGGCTGACTAACGCTCTGAACGGGCATCAGTCAGCCTGACGACACGGACGAGACATGAACGAAACCTCCCTGCACTACAAGACCTTTATCCTGCTGCTGGTATTGGTCAGCATCGCCTTCATCTGGATCCTGTTGCCGTTCTACGGCGCGGTGTTCTGGGCCGTGACCCTGGCGGTGATCTTTTCGCCCATGCAGCGCCGCCTGCAGAACCGCCTGCACTGGGAGCGCAACCGCACGGCGCTGGCCACACTGGGTATCTGCCTGGTCATCGCGATCCTGCCGGTCATCGTCATCAGCGCCATGCTGGTTCAGGAAGGGGCATTGCTCTACAAGAACGTCGAGAGCGGCAAGCTGGACATCGCAGCCTACCTGGACGAGTTCAAGATGCTGCTGCCGGCCTCTGCCCAGCACCTGCTCGATCGCCTGGGCATGGGCGACTTCAACGGCCTGCGGGACAAGATCACCAAGGGTGCCATGCAGGGCAGCCAGTATCTGGCGACCCAGGCGTTCAGCTTCGGTCAGGGCACCTTCGATTTCGTGGTGGGCTTCTTCATCATGCTCTACCTGTTGTTCTTCTTTCTGCGCGACGGCCATGAGCTGGTGCGCAAGATCCGCAATGCCGTGCCATTGGCCGACCAGCATAAGCGCCGCCTGCAACTGAAGTTCACCCGTGTGGTGCGTGCGACGGTGAAAGGCAACATCGTGGTCGCGGTCACTCAAGGCGCGCTGGGTGGCCTGATCTTCTGGCTGCTGGACATCCCCAGCGCGTTGCTGTGGGCGGTGATCATGGCCTTCCTGTCGTTGCTGCCGGCGGTAGGGGCGGGGATCGTCTGGGCACCGGTGGCAGTGTACTTCCTGCTCAGCGGCATGCTCTGGCAAGGCGTGGTGCTGGGCCTGTTCGGGATCTTCGTCATCGGCCTGGTCGACAACCTGCTGCGCCCCCTGCTGGTGGGCAAGGACACCCGTATGCCGGACTATCTGATCCTGATTACCACCTTGGGCGGCATGTCGGTGTTCGGCCTCAACGGCTTCGTCATCGGCCCGCTGATCGCTGCGCTGTTCATGTCGAGCTGGGGGCTGTTCAGCACCAATCGCCGTCCCGTGCGTCTGCCAGGCTAGATCACAGAGGTTGTAGCGGTATAAAAAAACCCTGCCGAGGCAGGGTTTTTTGTGAACGACCGATTTATCAGCCTGGCAGGTGGATACCTGCGTTGACCACCAGGTCCAGCAACGGCTGCGGGTAGACACCCAGGGCGAAGGTCAGGATCGCCACGGCCAGCAGCATCACGCCGCCGGTACGTTGTGCCCAGTTGATGGCAGCGTCGTGACGCGGCAGCTTGTTGTCCACCAGGTACATGGTGACCATCACGCGCAGGTAGTAGAACACCCCGATGGCACTGCCCAGCACCAGCGCGCCGACCAGCCACCACAGTTGCGATTCCACACCGCTGGCAATGATGTAGAACTTGCCGATGAAGCCGGCGGTCAGTGGGATGCCGGCCAGCGACAGCATCATCAGGGTCATGACTGCGGTCAGGTAAGGGCGGCGCCAGAACAGGCCGCGATACTCGAACATGGCGTCGGCATCGCGACCGGCGTATGGCGACGACATCATGGTGATCACCCCGAAGCTGCCCAGCGAGGTCAGCACGTAGGTGGTCAGGTACACACCGATGGCTTCCACGGCCATGCCCTTGCTCGCCACCAGGGCGATCATCAGGTAACCGAAGTGCGCGATGGACGAGTAACCGAGCAGACGCTTGAGGTTGTTCTGCACCAGGGCCAGCAGGTTACCGACCACGATGGAAGCGACGGCGATAACCGCCAGCACGTCGTGCAGCACACCGCTGCTGGCGGCCGGGGAGATCTGGAACAGGCGCACCAGTACCGCGAACACCGCCACCTTGCTGGCAGTGGCCAGGAACGCCGCTACCGGCGCCGGAGCGCCTTCGTAGACGTCCGGGGTCCACAGGTGGAAGGGTACCAGCGACAGCTTGAACGCCAGGCCCACGACCATCATGCCCAGACCCAGACTGGCGATCGGGCTCGGCATGCCGGTGGCCGCCAGGGCCTTGCCGATGCCGTCGAAGCTCAGGCTGCCGGACTCGGCATACAGCAGTGCCATACCGAACAGCAGGAACGCGGAACCCGCAGCCGACAGCACCATGTACTTGATGCCGCCTTCCAGCGAGCGCTTGTTGAAGAAGGCGTAGGCCACCAGGCCGTAGACCGGCACCGAGAGCAGTTCCAGGCCGATGAACAGCCCGGCGAGGTTCTGTGCGCAGACCAGAACCATGCCACCGGCCGCGGCCAGCAGCACCAGCAGGTACAGCTCTTCGCGGTTGCCAGGGTAGCCGACCTTGCCGTCGCCCAGGTAGGCATGCGCCATGGTGACGCAGGCCAGGGTCGAAGCCAGGATCAGCGCCATGTAGAAGCACGCGAAGGGGTCTACGTGCAGCAGAGGGGTGACCACCAGTGGCGCGACCTTCAGGGCCGGATAGACCGACAGCAGCGCCAGGTTCAGGCCTGCCACACTGAGCAGGAAGGTTTGCGAGTGATTGCGGCGCCATGCGATGGCCAGCATCACCACCACGACGGTGATGCTGGTGATCAGCAGAGGGCCTAGCGCAATAAAGTGTTGAATCGTCAGGTCCATAGCGCTCTTACCGGGCCGAAGCGAGTTGAGTGAAGGCAGTGCCTAGCCATTGCTGCACGCCATGCATGGTCGACGCCGAAGTGTCCAGAAACGGCTGCGGATACACGCCCAGCACGATCAGCAGGACGGCCAGGCCGAGCACCATGATCATTTCCCGTGCGTCCAGGCCCTTGTACACCGCATCGGACTGCGATGGGCCGAAGTAGGCACGGTGGATCATGATCAGCGAGTACACCGAACCGAATACCAGGCCGGAGGTGGCGATCGCCGTGACCCATGGCGAGCTGACGAAGCTGCCCAGCAGGATCAGGAATTCGCCGACGAAGTTGCCGGTGCCCGGCAGGCCCAGCGATGCGGCGGCGAAGAACAGGCTGATGGCTGGCAGGTAAGGAATGCGCGACCACAGGCCGCCCATCTGGCGCATGTCACGGGTGTGCAGGCGCTCGTACAGCTGGCCACTGAGGATGAACAGGGCGGCTGCCGAGAGACCGTGGGCGATCATCTGCACCACCACGCCCTGCAGGGCCTGTTGGCTGCCGGAATAGATACCGATCAGCACGAAGCCCATGTGCGAGACGCTGGAGAAGGCGATCAGGCGCTTGATGTCGGTCTGTGCGAAGGCCAGGAAGGCGCCGTAGAAGATACCGACCAGACCCAGGGCCATAGCGATGGGCGCGAACTCTGCCGAGGCATTGGGGAACAGCGGCAGCGCGAAGCGCAGCAGGCCGTAGGCGGCGGTCTTCAGCAGGATACCTGCCAGGTCCACGGAACCGGCGGTCGGCGCCTGGGCGTGGGCGTCTGGCAGCCAGGAGTGCAGCGGCACCACCGGCAGCTTCACCGCGAAGGCGATGAAGAAGCCCAGCATCAGGATGTACTCGGTGCCAGGAGCCAGTTGGGTCTTCAGCAGCTCGGCGTAGGCGAAGGTCAGGTTGCCGGTCTGGTTGTAGTGCACCAGCACCAGGCCGAGGATCGCCACCAGCATGATCAGGCCGCTGGCCTGGGTGAAGATGAAGAACTTGGTGGCGGCGTAGATCCGGGTCTTCTTGCCGTCTGCCGAACTATGACCCCAGAGCGCGATGAGGAAGTACATCGGCACCAGCATCATTTCCCAGAAGAAGAAGAACAGGAACAGGTCGACGGCCAGGAACACGCCGACCACGCCACCGAGGATCCACATCAGGTTCAGGTGGAAGAAGCCGACCTTGCGGTCGATCTCTTTCCACGAACACAGGACCGACAGCACACCGAGCAGGCCGGTGAGCATGATCATCAGCAGCGACAGGCCGTCCAGGGCCAGGTGCAGGCTGATGCCGAAGCGGGTGATCCACTGGGCCTGGTATTCCAGGGTCCAGGTGGGAGCGGCGCCAGGAGCAGGCGCCAGGGTGTAGTTGCCGACAGCCCACAGCCACAGGCCGAGGCCCAGCAGCAGGGACATGGTCGCCAGCGCGATCCAGCGTGGCATCGTGGCGCTGACGCGCTCGAACTGCCAGCAGAGCAGGCCGCCGATAAAGGGGATCAGGATTAGCCAAGGCAGAATCATGACGGGCTCAATTCCTTTCGCAAATTCGCAAGGTTCATGTCAGACCGCAACCAGGATGCCGCCCAGGACCAGAATGGCTCCGAAGGCGATCGAGGCTGCATACCAACGAAGCTGGCCGGTCTCGGTGCGGCTCATGGAGACATGACCCCCTTTGACCAGACGTGGGATCACACCAATGATGCGGTCGAACGGATCGCTGCGCAGCAGACGGCTGATCGCCAGGTAAGGCTTGACGAACAGCATGTCGTAGATCCAGTCGAAGCCCCACGCGGCGAACCACCAGGCCGAGAGCAGGCGGCCGATGCCGCTGTTGGCGATGGCAGTGGCCAGGGTGCGTTTGCCCAGGAACAGCAGCGCTGCCAGGACGATACCAGCGATGGCGATGGCGCCCGAGGCGATTTCCAGGCTGTGCTTGGCTTCGCCACCGGCATGGCCGACGCTCTGTGGCAGGACACCGGCCAGTGGCGGAGTGATCCAGGCGCCGACGAAGGTCGACAGCACGATCAGCACCGACAGCGGCAGCCAGTGGGAAATGCCATGGCCCGCATGCGCTTCGGTCTTGGCCTCGCCATGGAAGGCGATGAAGATCAGGCGGAAGGTGTAGATCGAAGTCATGAACGCACCCACCAGACCCGCGTACAGCAGGCCGGTGTGGCCGCTGGCGAAGGCTTCCCAGAGGATCTCGTCCTTGGAGTAGAAGCCGGCGGTCAACAGCGGCAGGGCGGCCAGGGCGGCACCACCGACGATGAAGCTGGCGTAGGCCAGTGGCAGTTTCTTCCACAGGCCGCCCATCTTGAAGATGTTCTGCTCGTGGTGGCAGGCGACGATCACCGCACCCGAGGCAAGGAACAGCAGGGCCTTGAAGAACGCGTGGGTCATCAGGTGGAAGATCGCGCCTTCCCAGGCGCCGACGCCCAGAGCCAGGAACATGTAGCCGATCTGGCTCATGGTCGAGTAGGCGAGGATGCGCTTGATGTCGGTCTGCACCAGCGCGGCGAAGCCAGCCAGTACCAGGGTCACGCCGCCGACGATGCCGACCAGGTGCAGAATGTCCGGCGCCAGGGCGAACAGGCCGTGGGTACGGGCGATCAGGTAAACGCCTGCGGTCACCATGGTAGCCGCGTGGATCAGCGCCGACACCGGGGTCGGGCCGGCCATCGCGTCCGCCAGCCAGGTCTGCAGCGGCAGCTGCGCCGACTTGCCCACCGCACCGCCGAGCAGCATCAGGGTGGCCAGGACGATCCAGAAGTCGCCGGCCTTGAAGTGCTCTGGGGCACGCACCAGCAGTTCCTGGATATTCAGGGTGCCGAGCTGCTGGAACAGGATGAACAGGCCGATGGCCATGAACACGTCACCGATACGGGTGACGATGAACGCCTTGAGGGCGGCATCGCCGTTCTTGCGGTGGCTGTAGTAGAAGCCGATCAGCAGATAGCTGCACAGGCCCACGCCTTCCCAACCGAAGTAGATGAACAGCAGGTTGTCCCCGAGAATCAGGAACAGCATGCTGGCGATGAACAGGTTGGTGTAGGAGAAGAAGCGCGAATAGCCCTCTTCACCGCGCATGTACCACGAGGCGAACAGGTGGATCAGGAAGCCAACGCCGACCACCACGCCCAGCATGGTGACCGACAGGCCATCCAGGTACAGGGCGAAGTTGGGGCTGAAGCCGTCCACGTCCATCCAGCGCCACAGCACCTGGGTGTAGTGGCCGCCTTCTGGGATGGTGGTGTTGAACTGCCAGATGATCCAGGCGGTCACGAGGGCCGACAGGCCCACCGAGCCGACGCCGATCAGCGCAGAAAGGTTTTCCGAGAGGCGTCCACGAGAGAACGACAGCAGCAGGAAACCGATCAGGGGGAATACGAAAGTCAGAAAGAGAAGGTTCATCCGCGCATCTCGCTGGCTGCATCGATATCGAGAGTGTGGAAGCGGCGATACAGCTGCATCAGGATCGCCAGGCCGATACTGGCCTCGGCGGCTGCCAGGCTGATCACCAGGATGAACATCACCTGTCCATCAGGCTGGCCCCAGCGGCTGCCGGCTACCACGAACGCCAGTGCGGCGGCGTTCATCATCACTTCCAGGCTCATCAGCACGAAGAGGATGTTGCGGCGCACCATCAGGCCGACCAGGCCCAGGCAGAACAGGACACCGGCGACTGCCAGGCCATGTTCGAGAGGAATAGCATTCATGGCTTGGCTCCTTCTTCCTTGTTGTCGCTACGACCCAGGTGGAATGCGGTCACGGCAGCGGCCAGCAGGAGCATCGAGGCCAGCTCGACCACCAGCAGGTAAGGACCGAACAGGCTGACACCGACGGCCTTGGCGTCCACGGTGGTGTGGCCCAGGCTGGCGCCGGTAGGGTTGGCGAACAGCACGTAGAGCAGTTCGAACAGCAGCATGCCGCCGAGGAACACCGGGCCCGCCCAGATACCAGGCTTGAACCAGGTGCGTTCCTGCTGCACCGAGGCCGGGCCGAGGTTGAGCATCATGACCACGAAGACGAACAGGACCATGATCGCGCCAGCGTAGGCGATGATCTCCAGTACACCGGCGAACGGCGCGCCGAGGCTGAAGAAGGTCATGGCCACGGCGATCAGCGAGATGATCAGGTAGAGCAGGGCATGCACGGGATTGGTGTTCGTGATGACCCGCAGGGTCGACACGACAGCAATGCCGGATGCGAAGTAGAAAGCGAATTCCATCTGTACTTCCTTATGGCAGCAAGCTCTTCACGTTGATCGGCTCGGCTTCGTTCTGCGCGGTGCCTTTCGGCTTGCCGGAGATCGCCATGCCGGCAACGCGATAGAAGTTATAGTCGGGGTTCTTGCCGGGGCCGGAAATCAGCAGGTCTTCTTTCTCGTACACCAGGTCCTGACGTTTGAAGTCGGCCATTTCGAAATCCGGCGTGAGCTGGATCGCGGTGGTCGGGCAGGCTTCCTCGCACAGGCCGCAGAAGATGCAGCGCGAGAAGTTGATGCGGAAGAACTCGGGATACCAGCGGCCGTCCTCGGCTTCGGTCTTCTGCAGCGAGATGCAGCCGACCGGGCAGGCCACGGCGCACAGGTTGCAGGCCACGCAGCGCTCTTCGCCGTCGGGGTCGCGGGTCAGAACGATGCGGCCACGGTAGCGCGGCGCCAGGTAAACCGGCTCTTCCGGATATTGCAGGGTGTCGCGCTTGCGGAAGCCATGGCCGAAGATCATCACCAGGCTGCGCAGCTGGGTACCCGTACCCTTAACGATGTCGCCAATATATTTGAACATGGGTCAGTACCTCACTGAACCGAGCCTGCCGGCGTGTTGAGCAACACGATCGCGGCAGTCACCAGCAGATTGATCAGGGTCAGCGGCAGGCAGAATTTCCAGCTGAAATCCATCACCTGGTCATAGCGCGGACGCGGGATGGACGCGCGCAGCAGGATGAACAGCATGATGAAGAAGGCGGTTTTCAGCGCAAACCACAGGAAAGGCACCTGCGGCAGCAGGTCGAATGGACCGTGCCAGCCACCGAAGAACAGGGTCACCAGCAGCGCCGACACCAGCACGATGCCGATGTATTCGCCGACGAAGAACATGCCCCATTTCATGCCGGCATACTCGATGTGGTAACCGTCGGCCAGTTCCTGCTCGGCCTCGGGCTGGTCGAACGGGTGACGGTGAGTCACGGCGACGCCCGCGATGAAGAAGGTGCAGAAGCCGAAGAACTGCGGAATGATGAACCACAGGTTCTGAGCCTGATATTCGACGATGTCGCGCATGTTGAACGAACCGGCCTGGACCACCACGCCCATCAGCGCCAGGCCCATGAACACTTCGTACGACACGGTTTGCGCCGAGGCCCGCAGGCTGCCCAGCAGGGCGTACTTGTTGTTGCTCGACCAACCGGCGAACAGCACCGCGTAGACCGACAGGCCAGCCATGGCGAAGAAGAACAGCAGGCCGATGTTCAGGTCCGCCACGCCCCAGGTCGGGGTGATCGGGATGACCACGAAGGAGATCAGCAGGGCGCTCATGGCCACCACCGGCGCCAGGGTGAAGATCACCTTGTCGGCGAACGGCGGCATCCAGTCTTCCTTGAAGAACATCTTCAGCATGTCCGCAGCGATCTGGAACATGCCGAACGGGCCGACCCGGTTCGGACCATAGCGGTCCTGCCACCAGCCCAGCAGGCGTCGTTCGACGAAGCTGAGCAGGGCGCCGCAGACCACTACGGCGAGCAGGATGACGATGGCCTTGAGGACCGCGATGATCACATCGATCACTTCAGGGGTGAACCAGCTCATTGCGCTGCCTCCTGCAGACCGTCAACGGGTTTGCCGGAGAACGCCGGCGGAATGCCTGCCAGGCCGACCGGCAGGGCGACCAGGCCAGCGCCCAGTTCTTCATCGATGCGCAGCGGCAGGCGCAGGGCCTTGCCCGCCACGTTCAGCGACAGCAACGCGCCTTCGTTGACGCCCAGGCGGTCAGCTTCGGCTTTGGCGAGGGCGACGTAGGCTTGTGGGATGCGTTCCTGCACCGGTGCGGCCTTGGCGCTGTTCTCTTCACTGCCGAACAGGTGGTGAACCGGAACGGCCTGCCAAGTGCCCTGGGCTGGAGCGAAGGCGCGTGGCACAGTGGCGAACCAGTTCAGGCGATCACCGCTGCTTTCGATCAGGCGTACGCCCGGGTCGCCGGCACGCAGGTGGCCACCGACTTCGTCCTGGAACTTGTTCCAGGCCTGTGGCGAGTTCCAGCCCGGCGACCAGGCGAACGGCACCTGCTGGCGAGGCTCGGCAGAGCCCGAATAGCCTTCCATCGAGAACGAGAACGCGGTGTCCTGGTCTTGCGGGGTGCGCGGTTCGTGCACGCTGATGTTGGCGCGCATGGCGGTCCGGCCGCTGTAACGCAGTGGCTCACGGGCCAGCTTCAGGCCCTTGATGCGGAACGACGCGGAAGGCGCGGCATCGACGATGCTGGCCAGGCGTGGGCTGGCGGCGGCGCAGGCTGCGGTGGCCTGGTCCAGCTGGGTCCAGTCGACGGCCTGGCCGAGCAGGGTGGAACGCAGGGCGTGCAGCCAGCGCCAGCCTTCGTGGATCAGGATGCTGGCGTCCAGGTAGGTTGGGTCGAAGACCTGGAAGAAGCGCTGGGCGCGGCCTTCCTGGCTGACCAGGGTACCGTCGCCTTCGGCGAAGCTGGCCGCCGGCAGCACCAGGTGGGCGCGGTCGGTGGTGGCAGTCTTCTGGTGGTCGGCGACGATCACCACCTTGGCGGCGTTCAGTGCGGCATCGACCAGGGCGGCATCGGTACGGGTGTAGAGGTCGTTCTCCAGCACCACGATGGCATCGGCTTCGCCGGAGACTACGCGCTGCAGGGCGGCGTCTACCGAGTCGCCACCGAGCAGGGCCAGGCCCATGCTGTTGGCTTCCGGCACCACCAGGCTCAGCGAGCCTGCTTTTTCGCGCAGCTTGAGCGCCTTGGCGATGTTGGCAGCGGCCTCGATCATGGCCTTGGAGCCCAGCGAACCACCGGAGATGACCAGCGGACGCTTGGCGGCCAACAGGGCGTCGGCGATGCGCTGCACCAGTTCGCGCGCTTCGCTGTCCAGACCTTCGACGGCCGGGGCGCTGGCATCGATGGCATGCGCCACGGCGAAGCCCAGGCGGGCCAGGTCATCCGGCGCGGCATGCACGCATTCTTCGGCCACGTCGTCCAGGCGGGTTTCAGCCAGGCTGGCGATGAACAGCGGGTTCAGCTCATGCTGGGCGATGTTGCGCACTGCAGCGTCGAGCCATGGCTGGACCTTCATCGCGGCAGCCATGTCGCGGGCCTTGCCCTTGACCGCCTGACGTACGGCCAGCGCCATACGGGCAGCGGTCTGGGTGAGGTCTTCACCGAGGACGAAGACCGCGTCGTGATCTTCGATGTCGCGCATGTTCGGAATCGGCAGCGGGCTGTCAGACAGCACCTGGGCGGCCAGGCGTACGCGCTCCAGTTCACCGGCTTCGATACCGCTGTAGAAGTAGTCGTTGCCGACCAGCTCGCGCAGCGCATGGTTGCCTTCGAGGCTGGCGCGTGGAGAGCCGATACCGACGATGGTCCGGCCACGCAGCAGGTCGGCGGCGGTGTCCAGCGCCTCGTCCAGGCTCAGCTTGACCTGGCTGCCCGCCTTGTTCAGCAGCGGCTGGCGTGGGCGGTCGGTGCGGTTGACGTAGCCATAGCCGAAGCGGCCACGGTCGCACAGGAAGTACTGGTTCACCGAACCGTTGAAGCGGTTCTCGATGCGGCGCAGCTCGCCGTAGCGCTCGCCGGGGCTGATGTTGCAGCCACTGGAGCAGCCGTGGCAGATGCTCGGGGCGAACTGCATGTCCCACTTGCGGTTGTAGCGCTCGGAGTGGGTCTTGTCGGTGAACACACCGGTCGGGCAGACCTCGGTCAGGTTGCCGGAGAACTCGCTCTCCAGCACGCCGTCCTCGACGCGGCCGAAGTACACGTTGTCGTGTGCACCGTAGACGCCCAGGTCGGTACCACCGGCGTAGTCCTTGTAGTAGCGCACGCAGCGGTAGCAGGCGATGCAGCGGTTCATCTCGTGTGCGATGAACGGCCCCAGGTCCTGGTTCTGGTGTGTACGCTTGGTGAAGCGATAACGGCGCTCGTTGTGGCCGGTCATCACCGTCATGTCCTGCAGGTGGCAGTGACCGCCTTCCTCGCACACCGGGCAGTCGTGCGGGTGGTTGGTCATCAGCCATTCCACGACACTGGCGCGGAAGGCCTTGGACTCTTCATCGTCGATGGAGATCCAGGTGTTGTCGGTGGCAGGGGTCATGCAGGACATGACGATACGACCACGGGTGTCGTTCTCGTCGTTGTACTGCTTGACCGCGCACTGGCGACAGGCACCGACGCTGCCAAGCGCGGGGTGCCAGCAGAAGTAAGGGATGTCGAGGCCCAGTGACAGACAAGCCTGCAGCAGGTTGTCCGCACCGTTGACTTCGAGCGCTTTGCCGTCTACGTGGATAGTGGCCATGGTTCAAAGTTCTTCGTTGGCCCGTTGTCAGCGGGCGTGGCTAATGGAATCCGGTGGTACCCGCTTCGCACGGCCCCTGTCGTGACAGGGGCGGCGTCAGCCGGTACGGGTCGGTAATGCGGGGCATTACCGACCGGTCAGTCTTTTTATGCCCCGACGCTGGTCGGGATCTTGCCGGGGATGGGCAGGCCCGCGCTGGATGGCGCGACGCCGGCCTCGAATTCCGACCTGAAGTATTTGATCGCGCTGCCCAGTGGCTCGACGGCGCCCGGTGCGTGGGCGCAGAAGGTGCGGCCAGGGCCGAGGAAGTTGACCAGACCCAGCAGGGTCTCGATGTCCTCGGCACGCCCCTGGCCTTTCTCCAGGGCGCGGAGCATCTTCACGCTCCACGGCAGGCCGTCGCGGCATGGAGTGCAGAAGCCACAGGATTCCTGGGCGAAGAACTCTTCCATGTTGCGCAGCAGCGAAACCATGTTGACCTTGTCATCGACCGCCATGGCAAGGCCGGTACCCATACGCGTGCCGACCTTGGCGATGCCGCCGGCGTACATCTGCGCATCCAGGTGCTCCGGGAGCAGGAAGCCGGTACCGGCGCCGCCAGGCTGCCAGCACTTGAGCTTGAAGCCGTCGCGCATGCCACCGGCGTAGTCTTCGAACAGCTCGCGGGCGGTCACGCCGAACGGCAGTTCCCACAGGCCGGGGTTCTTGACCTTGCCGGAGAAGCCCATCAGCTTGGTGCCGTGGTCTTCGCTGCCTTCACGGGCCAGCGACTTGTACCAGTCGTTGCCGTTGTTGACGATGGCCGGCACGTTGCACAGCGTCTCGACGTTGTTCACGCAGGTCGGCTTGCCCCACACGCCGACGGCGGCAGGGAAGGGCGGCTTGGAGCGCGGGTTGGCGCGGCGACCTTCCAGGGAGTTGATCAGTGCGGTTTCTTCACCGCAGATGTAGCGCCCCGCACCGGTGTGGACGAACAGCTCGAAGTCGAAGCCGCTGCCCAGGATGTTCTTGCCCAGCAGGCCGGCGGCCTTGGCTTCCTCGACCGCACGGTTGAGGTGGCGGGCCGCGGTGACGTATTCGCCGCGCAGGAAGATGTAGCCGCGGTAGGCTTTCAGCGCACGGGCGCTGATCAGCATGCCTTCGATCAGCAGATGGGGCAGTTGCTCCATCAGCATGCGGTCTTTCCAAGTGTTGGGTTCCATCTCGTCCGCGTTGCACAGCAGGTAGCGGATGTTCAGGGACTCGTCCTTGGGCATCAGGCCCCACTTCACCCCGGTGGGGAAGCCGGCGCCGCCACGGCCCTTGAGGCCGGAGTCCTTGACGGACTGCACGATGTCGTCGGGCGACTGCTGGGTCAGGGCCTTGCGTGCGGCCGCGTAGCCGTCCTTTTGCTGGTATTCGTCGAGCCATACCGGCTCGCCGTCGTCACGCAGGCGCCAGGTCAGCGGATGAGTTTCGGCCGTGCGCGTGATGCGGTTGGCCGGGCCGAAGGAAGTCAGGGTCATGAGTAAGCCTCCAGCATCTTGGCAACGCCACCGGGTTCGACGTTGCCGAAGGTGTCGTCGTCGACCATCACGGCCGGCGCCTTGTCGCAGTTGCCCAGGCAGCACACCGGCAGCAGGGTGAAGCGGCCGTCGGCGGTGGTCTGGCCCAGGCCGATGCCCAGGGAGCTCTTGATCTCTTCGACGATCGATTCGTGGCCGCCGATGAAGCACACCATGCTGTTGCATACGCGGATGATGTGGCGACCGACCGGCTGGCGGAAGATCTGGCTGTAGAAGGTGGCTACGCCTTCGACATCGCTGGCCGGGATACCCAGGACCTCGCTGATGGCGTAGATGGCGCCGTCCGGCACCCAGCCACGCTCTTTCTGGACGATCTTCAGGGCTTCGATGGACGCCGCGCGCGGGTCCTCGTAGTGATGCATCTCGTGCTCGATGGCCGAGCGCTCGGTTTCGCTGAGAACGAAACGGTCTGTCTGGATAAGTGGGCTGTTCATGCTTAGCGGTCCACGTCGGCCATAACGAAGTCGATACTACCCAGGTACGCAATGAGGTCCGCGACCATGCTGCCGCGGATCACCGAAGGGATCTGCTGCAGGTGCGGATAGCTCGGAGTGCGGATCCGGGTACGGTAGCTCATGGTGCCGCCGTCGCTCGTCAGGTAATAGCTGTTGATACCCTTGGTCGCTTCGATCATCTGCAGGGATTCGTTGGCCGGCATGACCGGGCCCCAGGAAACCTGCAGGAAGTGGGTGATCAAGGTTTCGATGTGCTGCAGGGTGCGCTCCTTCGGTGGCGGCGTGGTCAGCGGGTGATCCGCCTTGTACGGCCCCTCGGGCATGTTGCGCAGGCACTGGTCGATGATGCGGATACTCTGGCGCATCTCCTCGACGCGGACCATGCAGCGGTCGTAGGCGTCGCCGTTATGACCCAGCGGAACCTCGAATTCGAAGTTCTCGTAGCCGGAGTACGGACGCGCCTTGCGCAGGTCGAAATCGCAGCCGGTGGAACGCAGGCCGGCACCCGTGACGCCCCATTCCAGGGCTTCCTTGGTGTTGTAGGCGGCAACGCCGATGGTACGGCCCTTGAGGATGCTGTTCTTCAGTGCCGCCGTGGTGTACTCGTCGAGGCGCTTTGGCAGCCATTCGACGAAGTCCTTGACCAGCTTCTCCCAGCCGCGTGGCAGGTCGTGAGCCACGCCACCGATGCGGTACCAGGCCGGGTGCAGGCGGAAACCGGTGATCGCCTCGATCACGGTGTAGGCACGCTGACGGTCGGTGAAGGTAAAGAACACCGGGGTCATGGCGCCGACGTCCTGGATGTAGGTACCCAGGAACAGCAGGTGGCTGGTGATGCGGAAGAACTCGGCCATCATCACGCGGATGGTGTTGACGCGGTCCGGCACCTTGATGCCAGCCAGCTTCTCGACCGCCAGCACGTAGGGCAGGTTGTTCATCACCCCGCCCAGGTAGTCGATGCGATCGGTGTAGGGGATGTAGCTGTGCCAGGACTGACGCTCGCCCATCTTCTCGGCGCCGCGGTGGTGATAGCCGATGTCCGGTACGCAGTCGACGATCTCTTCACCGTCGAGCTGCAGGACGATACGGAAGGCACCGTGCGCAGAAGGGTGGTTGGGGCCGAGGTTGAGGAACATGTAGTCCTCGTTCGCGCCCGAGCGCTTCATGCCCCAGTCTTCTGGGTTGAAGCGTGCGGCTTCTTCCTCGAGCTGCTGTTTGGCGAGGTTGAGGCTGAACGGGTCGAATTCGGTGGCGCGGGCCGGGAAGTCCTTGCGCAGCGGGTGACCTTCCCAGGTCGGCGGCATCATGATGCGCGACAGGTGCGGGTGGCCCGGGAAGTCGATGCCGAACATGTCCCAGACTTCGCGTTCGTACCAGTTGGCGTTCGGCCAGATGCCGGTCACGGTAGGTACGCTGAGGTCGCTTTCGGACAGCGCGACCTTGATCATTACGTCACTATTACGCTCGATCGACATCAGGTGGTAGAACACCGTGAAATCGGCACCGGGCAGGCCGCGACGATGGGTGCGCAGGCGTTCGTCCACACCATGCAGGTCGTAGAGCATGGAGTAGGGCTTGGCGACGTTGCGCAGGAAAGTCAGTACTTCGATCAGCCGGGCGCGCTCGACCCACAGCACCGGCATGCCGGTGCGGGTCGACTGAGCCGTGAAGGCCTCGGCGCCGAAGCGGGAATTCAGTTCGTTGACGACATCTTGGTCGTCAGCCTTGTACGGCGGGATGTACAGAGCGGTGTCTGCAGTCATAGGTCTCGATCACTTCGGTCAACGTACAGAGTCGACCCCGTTCTTGCCTTGTTGCGGCCGAACGGGGCGTATCAGACTTCGTCGGGGCTGCGCAGGTTGGTGACCTGAATGCGCTGTTCGCGGCGCTCCACCTTGGTCGACGGCATTTCGGCACGGTAGATGCCTTGATCGCCGACGACCCAGGAAAGCGGGCGCCGCTCCTTGCCGATGGATTCCTGCAGCAGCATCAGGCCTTGCAGGAACGCTTCGGGGCGGGGCGGGCAGCCGGGCACGTAGACGTCCACAGGGAGGAACTTGTCCACGCCCTGCACCACGGAGTAGATGTCGTACATGCCGCCGGAGTTAGCGCACGAGCCCATGGAAATGACCCACTTGGGTTCGAGCATTTGCTCGTAGAGACGCTGGATGATCGGAGCCATCTTGATGAAGCAGGTGCCGGCGATGACCATGAAGTCCGCCTGACGCGGCGATGCCCGGATAACCTCGGCGCCAAAGCGCGCGATGTCGTGGGGCGCCGTGAAGGCGGTGGTCATTTCCACATAGCAGCACGACAGGCCGAAGTTATACGGCCACAGGGAGTTCTTGCGACCCCAGTTGACGGCGTTGCTGAGAACATCTTCGAGCTTGCCCATGAAGATGTTCTTGTGGACCTGGTCCTCGAGAGGGTCGGCTACGGTTTTACGTTCGCCGATTGGATACTGCTCGTTAGGAGCATCCGGGTCGATCCTGGTGAGATTGTATTGCATTGCCAAAGCCTCATTGTTTTAGCTTCGCCTGCCGGTTACGGCGACCTTCGGGTGCCCAATCGAGCGCCCCCACCCGCCACAGGTAGACAAGACCAGCCAACAGAATTGCTATGAAAACGAGAGCTTCGACAAAGCCGGCCCAGCCGCTTTCGCGGACGGACACAGACCAGGCAAAGAGAAAGAGGGCTTCGATATCGAAGATCACGAACAGCATCGCGACCAGATAGAATTTTGCGGAGAGTCGCAGGCGTGCGCTGCCGGTAGGCAGCATGCCGGACTCGAAAGGTTCGTTCTTGCTGCGGCCCCAGGCACGGCTGCCGAGGAGGCTGGACAGACCCAGCATGAAGGCACAGAGGCCGACGACGCCCAAAAGGAAGATGGCGAAGCCCCAGTTGTGGGCAATCAGACCGGTCGATTCGGACATGCTGGCAATCCTTAGTCAGAGTACGGAGACTCTGAGTTTGAAATTTTTGGAGAAATGTAGGCAGTGACGAAATGTCGCAGCGAAATCAATAAAAGCGATTTTATGTGCAAACAGATGGCAAGTAAATTTTCTACATAAAAATTATTCGACCGGTTGGTCGTACAAAACCCTCTCAGCCCGCCGCAGCCCACGTAAACCGTGCATCTCCAGCGTTTTGGTCAAGTATTCTTCTTTCTTGGAAAAACAAAAACAGAAAACGATAATGATAATTGATTTCATTCGTTAGTCTGTTTCATTCGTGCGCGTGAGGATGTTGATACGCTTACTGTGACACAAGTAGCATCTTTCGTGTGACGTTACTTGTCTGGAGTCAATAGAGAGGTAACTAAACAAGCCGCCCCCAAGGGGCGGCCTGTCGTGGCGTTGTCAGTGGAACTGTTCCTGCTCGGTCGAGCCGGTCAGCGCGGTCACCGACGAACTGCCGCCCTGAATCACCGTGGTCATGTCGTCGAAGTAGCCGGTACCGACTTCTTGCTGGTGCGCCACGAAGGTATAGCCCTTGGCGGCATCGGCGAACTCCTGTTCCTGCAGCTTTACATAGGCCGTCATGTCGTTGCGGGCGTAGTCGTGCGCCAGGCTGAACATGCCGTGCCACATGTTATGGATGCCGGCCAGGGTGATGAACTGGTGCTTGTAGCCCATGGCGGACAACTCGCGCTGGAACTTGGCGATCGTGGCATCGTCGAGGTTCTTCTTCCAGTTGAACGATGGCGAGCAGTTGTACGACAGCAGCTGGTCCGGGTATTCCTTCTTGATCGCCTCGGCGAAGCGACGCGCCTCGTCGAGGTCGGGCTTGGCGGTCTCGCACCAGATCAGGTCGGCGTAGGGCGCGTAGGCCAGGCCGCGGGCAATGGCCTGGTCGAGGCCGGCACGCACTTTGTAGAAGCCCTCCTGGGTGCGTGCGCCGGTGACGAACGGCTGGTCATAGGGGTCGCAGTCGGAGGTCAGCAGGTCGGCCGCGTTGGCATCGGTACGCGCCAGGATGATGGTCGGCACACCAGCGACGTCGGCGGCCAGCCGAGCAGCGACCAGTTTCTGCACCGCCTCCTGAGTGGGCACCAGCACCTTGCCGCCCATGTGCCCGCATTTCTTCACCGAGGCGAGCTGGTCTTCGAAGTGGACACCCGCAGCGCCGGCCTCGATCATGCTTTTCATCAGTTCATAGGCATTGAGCACGCCGCCGAAGCCGGCTTCGGCGTCAGCCACGATGGGCGCGAAATAGTCGATATAGCCCTCATCACCCGGGTTCTTGCCGGCTTTCCACTGAATCTGGTCGGCACGGCTGAAGGCGTTGTTGATCCGGCGCACCACGGTGGGTACGGAGTCGACCGGATACAGCGACTGGTCGGGATACATGGACTCGGCCGAGTTGTTGTCGGCGGCCACTTGCCAGCCGGACAGATAGATGGCCTGAATGCCGGCTTTCACCTGCTGCACGGCCTGGCCACCGGTCAGGGCGCCCATGCAGTTGACGAAGTCCTTGTCGGGGCGGAAAGACGGGCGGGCACCCTGGGTGACCAGCTTCCACAACTTTTCTGCACCCATCTTCGCGAAGGTGTGTTCCGGTTGAACCGAGCCACGCAGGCGGACGACATCAGCAGCAGAGTAGGTTCGGGTCACGTTTTTCCAGCGCGGATTTTCAGCCCAGTCTTTTTCGAGAGCCGCTATTTGTTGTTCGCGTGTCAGTGCCATGTTGATAAACCTCATTTCCTGGGTTTTACAGGGGGTGAAACGCTGCGCCCATGGCGCCCGGCGTTTCCGCGACCTGATGCGGTTGGAGTGTCCTGCTCCGCCAAAACGCCTCGTTTATCGAAGGCACTCTCAATGGCTGCTCACTGATCGGTGAAACGTGCGGCGAACCGCGTGTGCGTCGGATTGCGACGGATGAACGAATGGCTCGTGGTGACGAGCGGGCTTGGGCGTGTTCGCGGTTGCATGCACCTGTGTTGCGCGGCGCTTGGTCCACTACATTTTCGCCTGACTGCCGAACAGGGCTACCGTCCCTCGGGACAACTTCGTTCCAGTCGCAATCTCGTCAGGCCGCCTTTTGGGCGATCAGGACACGCAACGTCCCTGGCGGTGGTGCAGGGCACGCTGCGGAGGCATTGCACAGGCCTCTGATCAGCGGGAGCGAGGCCATCATGCCGTGGGCTTTTAGGGGCGTCAAACGTTTTGTAGTGAATATTTCAGTCCACTACATCTTTGGTCTAATACGACCGGCGAGTCACGAAAAGGCCCGTGGGTTCGGAGTTTGCGGGTGGTCCCCGTCAGTCCAGGGTTTCCACCTTGACGCGCAGCAGCATGTCGTCACGACCCTGGGTGGAGTAGTACTGGGCGTTGCCCTGATGGTCGGCGATGGACTGGCTGCTGTTGCTCGCCACGGTGATCCATTCGCCCAGTCGACCGCTGACCTTGCTGTCGGTGCTCTGCACCTTAATGGTATCCGGACGTTCCTGGCTCAGTCGGTCGCGATTGGTGCTGATGCTCAGGTGTACGATGTCGCCGGTCACGCTGGCGGTGACATAGAAGCCCTGGGTGACGTTGCGGTACTGGGTTTCGCTTTGTGAATAGCCGTAGCTGTCAGTGCGCGAGGTGGTCAGCGGCACGCTTTGGCCGACCTGGATCAGGGCGGGGCTGCCTTCGCTGGTCTGCACCTGCTGAACGCCGCCTTCGCGGCTCGCGGTGCCGTAGTTGATGACCCGCCCGCGATTGACACCGTTGCCGCTCTGGGCGGCGTTATCGCTGGTGTCGACGCTGATCAGCAAGCGTCGGGCGGCGACATCGAGCTGGCTCAGCAGGGCGCGCAACTCCTCGATGCGGCGTGACTCGGCGGTAACGATCAACTGGTTGCCGTAGGCCTTGACCGAGCCATCCTGGCCGATGAAGTCGCGGGCCACAGGCAGCATTTCGTCGCTGGTGCGGTAGTTCAGCGGTACCACTTCGGTGGCTGCCAGGGCATTGGCACTCAAGGCCAGCAGCAGCGAGGTCAGCAGGGGGCGTACTAACATGTCCTTTCTCCGCAAGGTCCGTGCGCAAGCCCTGAGTGTGCCACTTTGCCTGCCAATAGCAAAACGCCCTGGTGATCGGCATCACCAGGGCGTTCATGGGCTGATGGAGCAGCATCAGCTGCGAAAAGTATCCCGGCTCAAGTGGTGGCTAGCCCACTTCGCGCAGCATGTCGACATGGGGTAGGCCGGCCTCGAGGAACTCGTCGCTGACCACGCGAAAACCGAACCGCTCATAGAACGGCGCGGCATGCACCTGGGCGCTCAGCTTCTGTTGCTTGAGGCCGCGTTTCTCGGCTTCCGCCAGGACACTGCCAAGCAGCGCCTCGCCGACCTTCATGCCGCGCCAGTCCTTGAGCACCGACAGGCGTCCGATCTCGCCATCGGGCAGTAGGCGTGCCGTTCCGATCGGGTAGTCACCCTCGCAGGCCAGGAAGTGCACCGCCTCCGAATCCTCGGCATCCCATTCCAGCTCCGGCGGCACCGACTGTTCAGCGACGAAGACACTGTCGCGGATACGCCGGATCGCGGCGTTTTCCTTTTGCCAGTCAGCAACCGATACGCTGATGTTATTCATCGGCAAATCCCAGGCTTCCCTGTTTGATCAGTTCGCAAACCAGCGTGCGGCCGTCTTCATCGGCCAGCCATGGGCCGAGGTTCTCGATGTGCAGGGCATCGGCCGCGCAAATCAGCTTCAGCAGTTCACGCAGCTTGCCCGGCAGCAGGCGGCTCTGGCCACTGGCAAAAAGTAGCAGGTCGTCATCGACGTTCGACCAGGCCAGGCGCGCGCTGGGGTTACGGATAATGATGGCACCTTGCTCCAGGCTGTCCAGCAAATCGGCTTCTTCCAGTTCTTCGCCGCTGACCAGTTCCGGGTAGCGTGGCTCGGTCATGAACTGGCCGAACCAGGTCAGCAGCAGGCGCTCGTCGCCCATATGCTCGGCGAGCAGGCCCTTGAGACGGTCCAGCGCGTCATGCTGGATCTGGTGCGGGTCGGCGGCTGGCTCCAGGCCGGCGTCCGTGTAGCGCTCTTCGTCAGGAATGAACTGGCTGAGGAAGTCGGTGAAGTGAGTCAGCACTTCGGCTGCGCTCGGCGCGCGGAAGCCCACCGAGTAGGTCAGGCAGTCATCTTCGGCCACGCCCCAGTGGGCCAGGCGCGGTGGCAGGTAGAGCATGTCGCCCGGCTCCAGCACCCACTCTTCGCTGCCTTCGAACTCGGCCAGGATGCGCAGGTCGGCGTGCTTGATCAGCGCGCTGTCGGAGTCGCACATCTGGCCGATCTTCCAGCGGCGCTTGCCGTGGCCTTGCAGCAGGAACACATCGTAGTTGTCGAAGTGCGGGCCGACGCTGCCGCCAGGCGCGGCGTAGCTGATCATCACGTCATCGATGCGCCAGCTGGGCAGGAAGCGGAAGTGCTCCAGCAGTTCGGCGACTTCCGGCACGAACTGGTCGACCGACTGCACCAGCAGGGTCCAGTCGCGCTCTGGCAGCTTGGTGAACTCGTCCTCGGCGAACGGGCCGCGGCGCAGTTCCCAGGGGCGCTCGCCATTTTCGATGACCAGGCGCGACTCGACTTCTTCTTCCAACGCCAGGCCGGCCAGTTCGTCGGGCTCGATGGGACTCTGGAAATCAGCGATGGCCTGGCGGATCAGCAGGGGTTTCTTCTGCCAGTAGTCGCGAAGGAAGGTACGTGCGCTTATGCCGCCGAGAAGTTGCAGAGGTGTATCAGGATTCATGTTCAACCCATTGAAATATGGTGATTTTGGTTCGCGAATAAAAACGCCCGGCTGGGCCGGGCGTTGTTCGCTGGGCGCAGGTCAGATGCGTTTGGCCTGAGCCACGGCATTACCGATGTAGTTGGCTGGAGTAAGCTGCTTGAGCTCGGCCTTGGCTTGTGCCGGCATGTCCAGGCCATCGATGAAGGTCAGCAGTGCTTCAGGGCTGATGCCCTTGCCACGGGTCAGCTCCTTGAGCTTCTCGTAGGGGTTCTCGATGTTGTAGCGACGCATGACGGTCTGGATCGGCTCGGCGAGGACTTCCCAGCAGGCGTCCAGGTCGGCGGCGATGCGCTGTTCGTTCAGCTCCAGCTTGCCGATACCCTTGAGGCTGGCTTCGTAGGCGATGACGCTGTGGGCAAAGCCCACGCCCAGGTTGCGCAGCACGGTGGAGTCGGTCAGGTCGCGCTGCCAGCGGGAGATCGGCAGCTTGCTGGCCAGATGCTGGAACAGGGCGTTGGCGATACCCAGGTTGCCTTCGGAGTTCTCGAAGTCGATCGGGTTGACCTTGTGCGGCATGGTCGAAGAGCCGATCTCGCCCGCGATGGTCTTCTGCTTGAAGTAACCTAGGGAGATGTAGCCCCAGATATCGCGGTCGAAGTCGATGAGGATGGTGTTGAAGCGCGCAATGGCGTCGAACAGCTCGGCGATGTAGTCGTGCGGCTCGATCTGCGTGGTGTAGGGGTTGAACACCAGGCCCAGCTCGTCTTCGATGAAGGTGCGTGCGTTGGCTTCCCAGTCGATGTCCGGATAGGCCGACAGGTGGGCGTTGTAGTTGCCTACGGCGCCGTTGATCTTGCCCAGCAGTGGCACGGCTGCGACCTGGGCGATCTGCCGCTCCAGGCGGTAGACGACGTTGGCCAGTTCCTTGCCCAGGGTGGTCGGCGAAGCGGGCTGGCCGTGGGTGCGCGACAGCATTGGCACGCCGGCGAAGCGCTGTGCCAGTTCACGGATGGCGTCAGCGATCTGGCGCATCAGCGGCAGCACGACCTGGTCGCGGCCTTCGCGCAGCATCAGGGCGTGGGACAGGTTGTTGATGTCTTCGCTGGTGCAGGCGAAGTGGATGAACTCACTGACCTTGTTCAGTTCAGGCAGCTTGGTGGCCTGCTCCTTGAGCAGGTATTCCACGGCTTTTACGTCGTGGTTGGTGGTGCGCTCGATTTCCTTGACGCGTTCGGCGTGCTCGATCGAGAAGTCGCTGGCCAGGGTGTCGAGAATCGCGTTGGCTTCGGCGGAGAAGGCCGGGACTTCGGCGATCTGCGGGTGAGCGGCCAGGCGTTGCAGCCAGCGTACTTCCACCATGACGCGGAAACGGATCAGGCCGTACTCGCTGAAGATGGGGCGCAGGGCCTGGGTTTTGCCGGCATAGCGGCCGTCTACAGGGGAAACCGCGGTGAGCGAAGAAAGCTGCATGGGGTGCTCTCGGACAGTCTGGCTGTGAAAAGGGCGCACATCATACACGAAAACGCCGCTCGTCTGGAGCGGACTGACCAGCGTAGAGTGCGTCGCGGGGGAGTGGATGCGCGGCGCTTCAGCCGTGCATCAGGGTATAGAGTTCATTCAGCAGCTTGCGGCGGCTGAACACCAGCTGCCAGCGGTGACCGCCAACTTGTCGCCATAGGCGTGCCGAGCGGATACCGGCGAGCAGCAGGCCGCGAATGCGCGACGCGTTGCTGGGTTGCTGCAGGTTGCGCATGTCGCCGTGCACCTGGATGCGCTGGCGCAGGGTGCTCAGGGTGTCCTGATAGAGGGCGCCGGTAGCGGCGATGACGTTCTCGTGGGTGATGCCGAAATGCTCCACCTGCGACTGGATCTGCGGCAGGCGCCGGCCGATCACTTCGAGCATGTCGTCACGTTTGGCCAGCTGGCGCTCCAGGCCGAGCATCGCCAGGGCATAGCGCAGCGGCTCGCGCTGCAGCGTGCCGGGGTCACGCTCCAGGGCGCTGGCCAGGGCGCGGTAGCCTTCGCGCAGGTGCTGGTCGTTGCCGCCATACACATCCAGGGTGTCCTTGGGGTTGAGCACCAGCAGGCTGCCCAGCATGCAGCCCAGGTCCGCTTCGGCCACCTGGCCGGTCTTGGCGATACGGTCGACCAGCACGGCGGTCTGAAAGACACCGCCCAGAGCGGTCAGTTGTTCCTGCATGCGGTTCATCGCGCCATATCCTTGCTGCTCCAGGGTTCGGCCACTTCGATCACGCCGCCACCCAGGCAGATTTCGCCGTCGTAGAACACCACCGACTGGCCCGGGGTCACGGCGCGCTGCGGCTCGTCGAACACGGCGCGGTAGCCGTCCGCCGTCTGTTCCAGGGTGCAGGCCTGGTCAGCCTGGCGGTAGCGGACCTTGGCGGTCAGGCGGCGCGGGGTGGAAAGGTCGACGGGGTTGACCCAGAAGATCTGCGAGGCCAGCAACGCACGGGAGAACAGCCAAGGATGGTCGTTGCCTTGGCCGACGATCAGTTCATTGTGTTCCAGGTCCTTTTCCAGGACGTACCACGGCTCGTCACCGGCGTCCTTGAGGCCGCCGATGCCCAGGCCCTGACGCTGGCCGATGGTGTGGTACATCAGTCCGGCGTGACGGCCGATGACTTCGCCCTCGGTGGTCTTGATCTCGCCGGGTTGGGCGGGCAGGTACTGTCGCAGGAAATCGGTGAAGCGACGCTCGCCGATGAAGCAGATACCCGTGGAGTCTTTCTTGCGGGCAGTGGCCAGGCCGTGCTTCTCGGCAATGGCGCGCACTTGCGGCTTTTCCAGTTCGCCAACGGGGAACAGCGTGCGGGCGATCTGTTCGCCGCCGACGGCATGCAGGAAGTAGCTCTGGTCCTTGTTGGGGTCCAGGCCCTTGAGCAGTTCGCTGCGCCCGTCGACGTCACGGCGGCGCACGTAATGGCCGGTGGCGATCAGGTCAGCGCCCAGGCTCAGGGCGTAGTCGAGGAACGCCTTGAACTTGATTTCCCGGTTGCAGAGGATGTCCGGGTTGGGCGTGCGGCCAGCCTTGTATTCTTCCAGGAAGTGTTCGAAGACGTTGTCCCAGTATTCGGCGGCGAAGTTGGCGGTGTGCAGCTTGATGCCGATACGGTCGCACACGGCCTGGGCGTCGGCCAGGTCTTCCTTGGCGGTGCAGTATTCGGTGCCGTCGTCTTCTTCCCAGTTCTTCATGAACAGGCCTTCCACCTGATAACCCTGCTCCAGCAGCAGGACGGCGGAAACGGAAGAGTCCACGCCGCCGGACATGCCGACGATGACGCGTGGTTTATCTGTGTTCGCAAGGGTGGAATCGGGCATGGGGTATTCGACAGCTATGGTGAAAAGGACGCGATTCTATCAGGCCAGCGCTTTGTCGTCTCACGCCTTGTCGCGCAGCAGCTCGAGACTGAAGCGTTCGCCGTGCAGGTAGTCATCCACACAGCGCAGTACCAGTTCGCTGCGCCAGCGTGGGCGTTGCTCCAGCAGTTCATCGCGGGTCAGCCAGCGTGGGCCGATGATCCCATCGTCAAGTCGGGCCTCCGGGTGATGGCGCAAGGCCTTGGCGGCAAAGCAGATGCGCTGGTAAGTCACGCCGTTGCTCGGGGCGGTGTACAGGTAAATGCCGACCACGCCGGTGAGTTCGACGTCCCAGCCGGTCTCTTCGAGGGTTTCGCGCACCGCGGCACGCTGCAGGCTTTCGTTCGGGTCCAGGTGGCCAGCGGGCTGGTTGAGGACCGGTTGGCCGTTCTGCAGTTCCTCGACGAACAGGAAGCGTCCCTGGTCTTCGACAAGGGTGGCGACAGTTACATGGGCATGCCAGGTCATGGAGGAAGCCTTATGGAAATGATGAGCACTATATGGCGCCGCCAGTGGCCAGTTGCAAGAGCGGGGCGCACTGGCGCGTCAAAGCCAATGCCGGGCCGTTCGGAATATGGGTCCTGAAACGAAAAACCCCAGCCAGAGGGCCGGGGTCTTCGTGTTGCAGTGTTTCGCCTTACAGCGCAGCGATGGCCGCGTTGAGGGTGGCGCTAGGGCGCATGGCCTTGCTGGCCAGTTCCGGCTTGGCGAAGTAGTAGCCGCCGATTTCCACCGGCTTGCCTTGCACCGCGCCCAGCTCGGCAACGATCTTCTCTTCGTTGTCGGTCAGGGTCTTGGCCAGCGGGGCGAACTGCGCCTTGAGGGCCGCATCTTCGTCCTGGGCAGCCAGGGCCTGGGCCCAGAACAGGGTCAGGTAGAAGTGGCTGCCACGGTTGTCGATACCACCAACCTTGCGCGATGGCGACTTGTTACGGTCGAGGAACTCGCCGGTGGCCTGGTCCAGGGTCTTGGACAGTACCAGGGCCTTCGGATTGTTGTAGGCGTGACCCAGGTGCTCCAGGGAGGCGGCCAGGGCCAGGAATTCGCCCAGCGAGTCCCAGCGCAGGAAGTTCTCTTCGACGAACTGCTGCACGTGCTTGGGTGCCGAACCGCCAGCGCCGGTTTCGAACAGGCCACCGCCGTTCATCAGCGGCACGATGGACAGCATCTTGGCGCTGGTGCCCAGTTCCATGATCGGGAACAGGTCGGTCAGGTAGTCGCGCAGCACGTTACCGGTGGCCGAGATGGTGTCCTTGCCGGCGCGGGTGCGCTCCAGGGTGGCCTTCATGGCGTCGACAGGCTTGAGGATCTGGATGTCCAGGCCCGAGGTATCGTGGTCGCCCAGGTATTTCTTGACCTTGTCGATCACCAGTGCGTCGTGGCCGCGAGCGGAGTCCAGCCAGAAGATGACCGGGGTGTTGCTGGCGCGGGAACGGTTGACGGCCAGCTTGACCCAGTCCTGGATCGGGGCGTCTTTGGTCTGGCACATGCGGAAGATATCGCCTGTCTCGACGTTCTGCTCCAGCAGGACTTCACCCTTGCTGTTGGTGACGCGGACCACGCCGTCGGCCTTGGCCTGGAAGGTCTTGTCGTGAGAGCCGTATTCTTCGGCCTTCTGCGCCATCAGGCCGACGTTCGGTACGCTGCCCATTGTGGTTGGGTCAAAGGCGCCGTGCTTCTTGCAGTCTTCGATCACGGCCTGGTAGATGGTCGCGTAGCAGCGATCCGGGATCACGGCCTTGGCATCGTGCAGCTGGCCATCGGTGCCCCACATCTTGCCCGAGTCACGGATCATGGCTGGCATCGAGGCGTCGACGATCACGTCGCTCGGCACGTGCAGGTTGGTGATGCCCTTGTCGGAGTTGACCATCGCCAGTTGTGGGCGAGCGGCGTAGACGGCCTGGATGTCAGCCTTGATTTCTTCCTGCTTGGCAGCTGGCAGGTTGCCCAGGCGGTTGTACAGGTCGCCGATGCCGTTGTTCAGGTCGAAGCCGATTTCCTTGAGCACGTCGGCGTGCTTGGTCAGGGCGTCCTGATAGAACTCCTCGACGATCTGGCCGAAGATGATCGGGTCGGAGATTTTCATCATGGTGGCTTTCAGGTGCACCGAGAACAGCACGCCTTGCTGCTTGGCATCGGCGATTTCGGCGGCGATGAAGCTGCGCAGGGCTTTCTTGCTCAGCACCGAGCTGTCGATGATCTCACCCGCCTTGACGGCAGTTTTCTCTTTCAGGACGGTGGTGGTGCCGTCCTTGGCGATCATTTCGATCTTCAGGGTGTCGTCGGCGGCGATCAGCGCGCCTTTCTCGCTACCGTAGAAATCGCCACCGCTCATGTGGGCGACATGGGCCTTGGAGTCGGCAGTCCAGACACCCATCTTGTGCGGGTGCTTGCGCGCGTAGTTCTTGACCGACAGCGGGGCGCGGCGGTCGGAGTTGCCTTCACGCAGAACCGGGTTCACAGCGCTGCCTTTGACCTTGTCGTAGCGCGCGCGGGCGTCTTTCTCGGCGTCGGTGGCAGGGTTTTCCGGGTAGTCTGGAATGGCGTAGCCCTGGTCCTGCAGCTCTTTGATGGTTGCCTTCAGCTGAGGAACCGAGGCGCTGATGTTAGGCAGCTTGATGATGTTGGCTTCTGGCGTGGTGGCCAGTTTGCCCAGCTCGGCAAGATGATCCGGGATGCGCTGGTCGGCGTTCAGCGACTCAGGGAAGCTGGCCAGCACGCGACCTGCCAGGGAAATGTCACGGGTCTCGACGTCGATGTCGGAAGAGGCCGTGAACGCTTCGATGATAGGCAGGAGGGAGTAGGTGGCGAGGGCCGGAGCTTCGTCGGTGAAGGTGTAGATGATCTTCGAGCGGTTGGACATTCGTATTAACTCTCTGTTTTGCTGAGCATGCACAAGATCCCGAGGTGCGCCGGGCGGGCGCTTTACCCGCGTCAGTGTCGCGGGCCGGGGCGGGATTGATTCGCGGTGATGGTGGGTGCATCAGTCGAGCGTCAAGCAATTGGGCACCATGCGGCCCAACGCAATTGGGGCGGGCGTCGCGTATTCGCATGCCTCGGCCCCTCTGACCGGAGTCTCATGACTCTGCAGTCACGCCGGAGTATACCAAACCCTGAAACGCAAGCATTAATGCTATGCGGCGATTTGGCGCATGCCAATACCTTCGTGGTTGAAAGCAAGCGCGCTGGATCAACGCTTGCGGCGATTTTTGCAAAAGTTCCCCGATGCCGTCCAACGCCTGGGTTTGTGAGGCCGCGCCGACCTGACTAGGCTCAATGGCGGTCAGGCTGTCCAGGCATACACGCATTGGAGCTCAGCATGAAATACACGAAGATAACCCCGCCCGGGTTCGGCGAGCGGATCACCGCCAACCCGGATCACAGCCTCAAGGTTCCCGATCAACCCATCATTCCTTATATAGAAGGCGACGGCATCGGCGTGGATATCACGCCGGTCATGTGCAAGGTCGTGGATGCCGCCGTGGCCAAGGCCTACGGCGGACAGCGACGGATCGCCTGGATGGAGGTCTACGCCGGCGAGAAGGCCACCCGCATCTACGATCCCGACAGCTGGCTGCCGAGCGAGACGCTGGAGGCGCTGAGGCATCACCTGGTATCCATCAAGGGCCCGTTGACCACCCCGGTCGGCGGCGGCATCCGCTCGTTGAACGTCGCCCTGCGCCAGCAGCTCGACCTTTATGTGTGTCTGCGTCCGGTGCGCTGGTTCACCGGGGTGCCGAGCCCGGTGAAGGCGCCGGAAGCGGTGGATATGGTGATCTTTCGCGAAAACGCCGAGGACATCTACGCGGGCATCGAATGGCCGGCGGGGTCGGCGCAGGCCGGGCGGGTGATCCGTTTTCTGAAGCAAGACATGGGCGTCACCTCGTTGCGCTTCGAGGAGGATTGCGGCATCGGTATCAAGCCTGTCTCGCGCGAGGGTACCCGCCGCCTGGTACGCAAGGCGCTGCGCTACGTGGTGGAGGAGGATCGTCGCTCGCTGACCATCGTCCACAAGGGCAACATCATGAAGTTCACCGAAGGAGCCTTCAAGGAATGGGCTTATGAGCTGGCGGTCGAGGAGTTCGGCGCAACCCTACTGGATGGCGGGCCGTGGATGCGCTTCGTCAACCCGAAGACGGGTAGGGAGGTGGTGGTCAAGGATGTAATCGCCGATGCCATGTTGCAGCAGGTGCTTTTGCGTCCGGCGGATTACGACGTGATTGCCACCCTCAACCTCAATGGTGATTACCTCTCTGATGCGCTGGCGGCGCAGGTGGGGGGTATTGGCATTGCCCCGGGCGCCAATCTGTCGGATCAGGTGGCGATGTTCGAAGCGACCCATGGCACGGCGCCGCGTTATGCGGGCAAGGATCAGGTCAATCCAGGGTCATTGATTCTCTCGGCGGAAATGCTGCTGCGTCACCTCGGATGGGGGAAGCGGCCCGGCGGGTATTGCAGGGGGTGGAGGGGGCGATTGCCGCGAAAGCCGTTACCTATGATTTCGCGCGCTTGATGCCTGACGCACGGCAGGTGTCCTGCTCTGGCTTCGGTGAAGAGGTGATCGCGAGGATGTAGCGAGGAGGGTCTTCCGAACGGCCGGTTCGAACTGCTGAACCGGCTTGCCATCTATATCATGGCTGGCGTTTGTGGTGGTTCGCCTCAGGCTGGCACATTGGAGGTCTTGGGGGACACTGCGCCTGACGTCTCAGCTGCCTTGGCGGCAGTCACCGCAGCAGGCGAAATGTTGACGGCGTGCAGACCCTTGGGCCCTTGGATAATCTCGAAGTTGACCGGCTGGCCTGCTTTGAGCGTCTTGTAACCATCCATTTGAATAGCTGAATAATGTGCGAACAGATCTTCATCCCGGCCGTCGGCAAGGATAAATCCATAGCCTTTTGCATTATTGAACCACTTGACTTTACCACTGAACATAGCCATATCCCTCTGCAAAGGACTCCGTCTGGAGTATCATCCACCTCAATCCGCCATACCTGAAAAAAATTTTGGTTGACTGCGCGGACCCTTTTTACCCAATGTGGGCTCTATTGTTTGTAACACCGTTTAGCTGATAGTCAAGGTCATGCGGCAGTACGTTTTACAACGCCGACCTGACACCGGCCATTGGCTATTAGTTCAACCAGCCCCCTTTTCGAAACGAACGTTTTCCCATGCATGCAATCAGCGAGATTCGACTAACATTCAATCAGGACGAGCAGCGTCCCCATGAGGATGACGCAGCCGGAGTGGCAGTGCAGGAAGCGCGGCCGAGTCTGCAGGCGCCGCCGATGTACAAGGTGGTGTTGTTCAACGATGACTACACGCCAATGGATTTCGTTGTCGAAGTGCTGGAGGTGTTCTTCAACCTGAATCGCGAGCTGGCTACCAAGATCATGCTGACCGTTCATACTGAAGGCCGGGCGGTATGTGGGTTATATACCCGTGATATCGCCGAAACCAAAGCCATGCAGGTCAATCAGTACGCCAGGGAAAGTCAGCATCCGTTACTCTGTGAGATCGAGAAGGACGGTTAAACGCCGACCACTTGGGTATGAGGTGAAGCTATGTTAAACCGTGAGCTCGAAGTCACCCTTAATCTGGCCTTCAAGGAGGCGCGCTCCAAGCGTCATGAGTTCATGACTGTCGAGCACCTTCTCCTGGCCTTGCTGGACAACGAAGCCGCCGCCACCGTCCTGCGTGCGTGCGGTGCCAACCTCGATAAGCTCAAACACGATTTGCAAGAGTTCATCGACTCCACCACGCCGCTGATCCCCGTACACGACGAGGATCGCGAGACCCAGCCGACCCTCGGCTTCCAGCGCGTTCTGCAGCGCGCTGTCTTCCATGTGCAGAGTTCCGGAAAGCGTGAAGTGACCGGTGCCAACGTGCTGGTCGCCATCTTCAGTGAGCAGGAAAGCCAGGCCGTGTTTCTGCTCAAGCAGCAGAGCGTGGCCCGGATCGATGTCGTCAACTACATCGCTCATGGAATCTCCAAGGTTCCGGGGCATGGCGAACACTCTTCCGAAGGTGAGCAAGATATGCAGGACGACGAGGGCGGTGAGGCTTCTTCCTCGGGCAATCCTCTGGATGCCTATGCCAGCAACCTGAACGAACAGGCGCGCCAGGGGCGTATCGACCCGCTGGTCGGTCGTGAGCAGGAAGTCGAGCGTGTGGCGCAGATTCTCGCCCGTCGTCGCAAGAACAACCCGCTGCTGGTCGGTGAGGCTGGGGTGGGCAAGACCGCCATCGCCGAAGGTCTGGCCAAGCGTATCGTCGACAACCAGGTGCCGGACCTGCTGGCTGGCAGCGTGGTGTACTCCCTGGACCTTGGCGCGCTGCTGGCCGGCACCAAGTACCGCGGTGACTTCGAGAAGCGTTTCAAGGCGCTGCTCAACGAGCTGCGCAAGCGGCCGCATGCCATCCTGTTCATCGACGAGATCCACACCATCATCGGTGCCGGTGCGGCCTCGGGTGGCGTCATGGATGCCTCCAACCTGCTCAAGCCGCTGCTGTCTTCCGGTGAGATCCGCTGTATAGGTTCCACCACCTTCCAGGAATTCCGCGGCATCTTCGAGAAGGACCGTGCCCTGGCGCGGCGCTTCCAGAAGGTCGACGTGTCCGAGCCTTCCGTGGAAGACACCATTGGCATCCTCAAGGGGCTCAAGGGGCGTTTCGAGCAGCACCACGCCATCGAATACAGCGACGAGGCGCTACGCGCCGCCGCCGAACTGGCTTCGCGCTACATCAATGACCGGCACATGCCCGACAAGGCCATCGACGTCATTGACGAGGCGGGCGCCTACCAGCGTCTGCAACCCGTCGAACAGCGCGTCAAGCGCATCGAGGTGGCGCAGGTCGAGGACATCGTTGCCAAGATCGCGCGTATTCCGCCCAAGCACGTCAACAGCTCCGACAAAGAGCTGCTGCGCAATCTGGAGCGCGACCTCAAGCTCACCGTGTTCGGGCAGGATGCGGCCATCGACTCGCTGGCTACCGCCATCAAGCTTTCTCGCGCCGGGCTCAAGTCGCCAGACAAGCCAGTCGGCTCGTTCCTGTTCGCCGGGCCTACCGGTGTCGGCAAGACCGAGGCGGCGCGGCAATTGGCCAAGGCGCTGGGCGTCGAGCTGGTGCGCTTCGACATGTCCGAGTACATGGAACGGCATACCGTCTCGCGGCTGATCGGTGCGCCTCCGGGCTACGTCGGTTTCGACCAGGGCGGCCTGTTGACCGAGGCCATCACCAAGCAGCCGCACTGCGTACTGCTGCTCGATGAAATCGAGAAGGCGCACCCCGAGGTCTTCAACCTGCTGCTGCAGGTCATGGACCACGGCACCCTGACCGACAACAACGGGCGCAAGGCGGACTTTCGCAATGTGATCCTGATCATGACCACCAACGCTGGCGCGGAAACCGCCTCGCGGGCTTCCATTGGCTTCACCCAGCAGGATCACTCCTCGGATGCCATGGAAGTGATCAAGAAGAGCTTCACGCCGGAGTTCCGCAACCGTCTGGATACCATCATCCAGTTCGGTCGCCTCAGCCACGAAGTCATCAAGAGCGTGGTGGACAAGTTCCTCACCGAACTGCAGGCGCAACTGGAAGACAAGCGCGTGTTGCTCGAAGTGTCCGATGCGGCACGCAGCTGGCTGGCCCAGGGCGGTTACGATGCGGCGATGGGCGCGCGGCCGATGGCGCGGCTCATCCAGGATCGCATCAAGCGGCCGTTGGCCGAGGAGATCCTGTTCGGCGAGCTGTCCGAGCATGGCGGTGTGGTGCATATCGATGTCAAGGATGGCGAGATCACCTTCGACTTCGAAACCACGGCGGAAATGGCCTGACCGTCTGCCCGTCCCGCAAGGGACGGGTAGCGATCCTGCAGAAACGACAAAGCCCGGCATTGCCGGGCTTTGTCGTTTGAAGCTTACGCGATCAGCGAGCGCGGTAGGTGATACGCCCTTTGCTCAGGTCGTAGGGCGTCAGTTCAACGCGCACCTTGTCACCGGTCAGAATACGGATGTAGTTCTTGCGCATCTTGCCGGAGATATGCGCGGTTACGACGTGCCCATTTTCCAACTCCACGCGAAACATGGTGTTGGGCAGGGTGTCGACGACAGTGCCTTCCATTTCGAAGCTGTCTTCTTTCGACATGCAGTAAAGCCCTCGGGTATCAAATGAGTGGCCCGGTGCAAGTGGCGCCAGGCAAAAGCGGCGTGCATTGTGCCCGAAAAAGGCCTGTCAAGCCAAGGACTTCAATACAGAGTGACCCATCTTTGATTGGTCAGCAGTTCGATGGGTCGATATTGGGTCTTGTAGTTCATCTTCTTGCAGTTCTTTATCCAGTAGCCAAGATAGACCGCGTGAAGATGCAGGCGCGCGGTTTCCGCAACCTGCCAGAGAATCGCATAGCGCCCGAGGCTGCGCCGCTCTTCGTCGGGATCATAGAAGGTGTACACCGCTGAAAGTCCGTTGGGCAGCAGGTCGGTGACCGCAACGGCCATCAGGCGGCCTTCGGCGCGGAACTCGTAGAAGCGCGAGAAGGGCAGGTCGCGTACCAGGAAGGTGGTGAACTGATCGCGGCTGGGCGGGTACATGTCGCCGTCGGCATGGCGTTGCTCGATGTAGCGCTGGTAGAGGTCGAAATATTCCTGGGTGAACACCGGCTTGACGCTGCGCACTTCCAGGTCGGCGTTGCGCTTGATGATGCGCTTCTGCTGCCGGGTGGGCACGAACAGTTCGACGGGGATGCGAGCTGGTATGCAGGCGCTGCAGTTCTGGCAGTGCGGTCGGTAGAGGTGATCGCCACTGCGGCGAAAGCCCATGTCCGAAAGATCGGCATAGACCTGCACGTCCATGGGCTGGCTGGGATCGAGGAACAGCGTCGTGGCCTGTTCTTCGGGCAGGTAGCTGCAGGAGTGGGGTTGAGTGGCATAAAACTTGAGCCGCGCCAGCTCTGTCATGATTGCCCCCGTTTACATAAGCCGATAGACAAGAGTGTAAGCCAGCCTGTCAAACTCGCCTAGGCAACCAGTCGGCGTTATTTTCGGCATCGATGTAACGGTTCAGGTAATCGGCGAATGCCGCGCGGCTGATGGGGCCGGCTCCGAGGCTGTGCAGGTGGTCGGTCGGCATCTGGCAGTCGATCAGTACGAAGCCCCAGGCCGCGAGGTGCTCCACCAGCGTGGCGAAGCCAACCTTGGATGCGTTGTCGGCGCGGCTGAACATGGATTCGCCGAAGAACAGCCGGCCCATGGCCAGGCCGTAGAGTCCGCCGACCAGTTCGTCGCCCCGCCACACCTCAACGCTGTGGGCATGCCCGCGGCGGTGCAGCTCGCGATAGGCATCCTGCATGCCGTTGGTGATCCAGGTGCCCTGTGCATAGCTGCGTGGCGCAGCGCAGGCGCCGATCACTGCGTCGAAGTCCTGGTCGAAGGTCACTCGGTAGCGTTGTTGGCGCAGCAGCTTGGCCAGGCTGCGTGAGACATGCAGCTGTTCGGGCAGCAGCACCGTGCGTGGGTCGGGCGACCACCAGAGGATCGGCTGGCCATCCTGAAACCACGGAAAGCAGCCGTGGCGATAAGCCTGCACCAGACGCTGCGCAGACAGGTCGCCGCCAGCGGCCAGCAGCCCGTTGGGTTCACGCAGTGCCTTGTGCAGCGGTGGAAATTCCAGACTGTCGCGTCTTAGCCAGGTCAGCATGGGGCGAGATTTCTCGGTAGGGGAGGGCAGATGTGCAACTCTGTATGCCAGGTATGGTCAGAGCCAGGTTGACGTGAGTTTATCCTGACCTATGTCGTGGATGAATCCTGCTTCATAAGCCTTTGTCACGAAAGAGAATGCGTGCTCAAATTGAGCCTCGTCGGCGATGCTTGAAGACCCAGCTGCTGCGCGCCAGACTTGTAGCGCGCCGCGCCATGTCCGCAGGCGGCCAAGGGCGTACAATGCCCCCGTTGCGCGTTATGATTCAAGTCACGCGTCCGATGCTGTCGCCTGGCTTGAGCCAGGCGCTGCCGTTCGCGTCGGGTCGCCGTCGTACTGGTCGTTAAATGAGATGTTCGCGCTGTTGCGCAGGAATTAGAGCGTTTTGAAGAAATCCACTCCAGCACCCGCACCTGCGGCTGTCCCCCTCTGGCGACAGCAGCTGCACTATCGACTCAAGGAAGGGGCACTGATCGCCTTCGGCTTCCTGTGCCTGTACCTGATCATGGCCCTGCTGACCTATGACCAGAGCGATCCGGGCTGGAGCCACACCAGCAGCAACGGCGCCCAGGTGCAGAATGCCGCCGGCCGCGCCGGTGCCTTCAGTGCCGACATCCTGTTCATGGTCCTGGGCTACTTTGCCTATATTTTCCCGCTGTTACTGGGCATCAAGGCCTGGCAGGTGTTCCGCCAGCGTCACGAGCCCTGGCAATGGAGCGGCTGGCTGTTCTCCTGGCGCCTGATCGGCCTGGTGTTCCTGGTATTGGCCGGTGCCGCGCTGGCGCATATCCACTTCCATTTCGCCGCTGGCTTTCCCGGTTCGGCGGGCGGTGTGCTGGGCGAGGTGCTCGGCGACCTGGCCAAACGCGCACTGAACATCCAGGGCAGCACCTTGCTGTTCATCGCCTTGTTCCTGTTTGGCCTCACCGTGTTCACCGACCTTTCCTGGTTCAAGGTCATGGACGTCACCGGCAAGATCACCCTGGATCTTTTCGAGTTGCTGCAAGGCGCCGTGAGCCGCTGGTGGGCGGCGCGGGTCGAGCGTCGCAACATGGTGGTCAAGCTTCGCGAAGTCGACCTGCAACTCGAAGACGAACGCCACGAGCCCAAGGCCTCTGCGCGCCGCGAGCCGGCCCTGGGTGCCCGGGACAAGGTCTTCGAACGCGAACAGCCACCGGTCGCCAAGCCTGCGCCTGCCGCACCGGTTGCCACGCCAGCCGCCAAGCCCGCCGCGGAGCCGCGCGACAAGGCCGCTCCGGCGATCATTCCACCGACCCCGGCCAAGGCTCCGGAGCCGAGCAACCGGGTGATGAAGGAAAAGCAGGCGCCGCTGTTCGTCGACAGCGCCGTGGAAGGCACCTTGCCGCCTTTGTCGATCCTCGACCCGGTGGAAAAGAAAGCCCTCAGCTATTCGCCGGAATCCCTCGATGCAGTGGGCAAGCTGCTGGAAATCAAGCTCAAGGAGTTCGGCGTCGAAGTGACGGTGGACTCCATCCATCCCGGTCCGGTGATTACCCGCTACGAGATCCAGCCGGCGGCCGGCGTGAAGGTCAGCCGCATCGCCAACCTGGCCAAGGACCTGGCGCGTTCGCTGGCGGTGACCAGTGTGCGGGTGGTCGAGGTGATCCCCGGCAAGACCACCGTGGGTATCGAGATTCCCAACGAAGACCGGCAGATCGTGCGTTTCTCGGAAGTGCTTTCCACGCCCGAGTACGACAGCGCCAAGTCGCCGGTCACCCTGGCCCTGGGCCATGACATCGGTGGCCGACCGGTCATCACCGACCTGGCCAAGATGCCGCACCTGCTGGTGGCCGGTACCACCGGTTCCGGTAAGTCGGTGGGGGTCAACGCCATGATCCTGTCGATCCTGTTCAAGTCCAAGCCCGAAGATGCGCGGCTGATCATGATCGACCCGAAGATGCTCGAACTGTCGATCTACGAAGGCATTCCGCACCTGCTGTGCCCAGTGGTCACCGACATGAAGGACGCCGCCAATGCGCTGCGCTGGAGCGTCGCCGAAATGGAGCGGCGCTACAAGCTGATGGCGGCCATGGGCGTGCGTAACCTGGCCGGCTTCAACCGCAAGATCAAGGACGCCGAAGAGGCCGGCACACCGGTCAGCGACCCGTTGTACCGCCGTGAAAGCATCCACGACGAGGCGCCGTTGCTCAGCACCCTGCCGACCATCGTGGTGGTGGTCGACGAATTCGCCGACATGATGATGATCGTCGGCAAGAAGGTCGAAGAACTCATCGCGCGGATCGCCCAGAAGGCGCGGGCCGCCGGGATCCACCTGATCCTCGCTACCCAGCGTCCATCGGTGGACGTGATCACCGGTCTGATCAAGGCCAACATCCCGACCCGCATGGCGTTCCAGGTGTCGAGCAAGATCGACTCGCGGACCATCATCGACCAGGGCGGCGCCGAACAGCTGCTCGGTCACGGTGACATGCTCTACATGCCGCCGGGCACCAGCCTGCCGATCCGCGTCCATGGTGCCTTCGTCTCCGATGACGAGGTGCATCGCGTGGTTGAGGCCTGGAAAATGCGCGGCACCCCCGACTACAACGACGACATCCTCTCCGGTGTCGAAGAGGCCGGCAGCGGCTTCGAGGGTGGCGGCGGCGGAGGCGACGGCGATGACAGCGAGAGCGACGCCCTGTATGACGAGGCGGTCAATTTCGTGCTGGAGAGCCGTCGGGCATCGATTTCCGCTGTGCAGCGCAAGCTCAAGATCGGCTATAACCGCGCGGCGCGGATGATCGAGGCCATGGAAATGGCCGGTGTGGTCACCCCCATGAACTCCAACGGCTCGCGTGAAGTGATCGCCCCGGCGCCGATGCGCGATTGATCCCTGGGTTTCAATGGCGATGCCGTGTATCGTGCATCGCCGCCCTTACAGCGAATTCAAAGAGGACCCCCATGCGTCTTATCCGCATGTTTCTCGCCACTGCTCTGACTCTTTCCGCCGTGACCGCCCATGCCGATGGCAAGGACGTGGCGCGCCTGACCCAACTGCTGGAAAAATCCCAGACTCTCAGCGGGCGTTTCTCGCAGATGACCCTCGACGGCGGCGGCACCCAGTTGCAGGAAGCCCAGGGCAGCATGATTCTGCAGCGTCCCGGCCAGTTCAACTGGCATACCGACCCACCCCAGGAACAACTGATGGTCTCCGACGGCAAGAAGGTCACCCTCTGGGACCCGGACCTGCAGCAGGTGACCATCAAGACGCTCGACCAGCGCCTGACCCAGACCCCGGCGTTGCTGTTGTCCGGCGACGTGTCGAAGATCAGTGAAAGCTTCGACATCACCTCCAAGGAGGCCGGTGGTGTAGTCGACTTCGTGCTCAAGCCCAAGACCAAGGACAGCCTGTTCGATAACCTGCGCCTGTCGTTCCGTAATGGCCTGATCAACGACATGCAACTAGTGGACAACGTCGGCCAGCGCACCAATATCCTGTTCACCGGCGTCAAGGCCAACGAACCGGTGCCCGCCGGCAAGTTCCAGTTCCAGATTCCCAAGGGCGCCGACGTCATTCAGGAATAACACCGCGGATCATGGACCTGTTCAGTCGTGAACCCATCGCCCAGCCCCTGGCCGCACGCTTGCGCGCCACCAACCTGGACGAGTACGTGGGCCAGGAACATGTCCTGGCCCACGGCAAGCCGTTGCGTGAGGCGCTGGAGCAGGGCGCCCTGCATTCGATGATCTTCTGGGGGCCGCCCGGGGTGGGCAAGACCACCCTGGCCAGGCTGCTGGCCAAGGTTTCCGATGCGCATTTCGAGACCGTCTCGGCGGTGCTGGCGGGTGTCAAGGAAATCCGCCAGGCCGTCGAAGTGGCCAAGCAGCAGGCGGCGCAGTACGGTCGGCGCACCATTCTGTTCGTCGACGAGGTCCATCGCTTCAACAAGTCCCAGCAGGACGCCTTCCTGCCGTATGTCGAAGACGGCACGCTGATCTTCATTGGCGCAACCACCGAGAATCCCTCCTTCGAGCTGAACAACGCGCTGCTGTCACGCGCCCGCGTCTATGTGCTCAAGAGCCTGGACGAAGCGGCCCTGCGCAAGCTGGTGCAGCGTGCCCTGACCGAAGAGCGGGGCTTGGGCGGGCGGCATCTGAGCCTGTCCGATGAAGGCTTCGCCACGCTCATGGCTGCCGCCGACGGGGACGGTCGGCGCATGCTCAACCTGCTGGAGAATGCCGCCGACCTGGCCGAAGATGGCAGCGAGATCGGCACTGAAATGCTCAACAGCCTGTTGGGCGACAGCCGCCGACGCTTCGACAAGGGCGGCGAGGCCTTTTACGACCAGATTTCCGCCCTGCACAAGTCGATCCGTGGTTCCAATCCCGATGCCGCGCTGTACTGGTTCGCGCGCATGATCGACGGCGGTTGTGACCCGTTGTACCTGGCGCGCCGGGTGGTGCGCATGGCCAGCGAGGATATCGGCAACGCCGATCCGCGTGCCTTGCCGCTGTGCATGTCGGCCTGGGATGTGCAGGAACGCCTGGGCAGCCCGGAAGGCGAGCTGGCGGTGGCGCAGGCCATCGTCTACCTGGCTTGCGCGCCGAAGAGCAACGCCGTTTACATGGCCTTCAAGGCGGCCATGGCCGATGCCGCCGCCAACGGTTCGCTGGAGGTGCCGCTGCACCTGCGCAACGCACCCACCAAGCTGATGAAGCAACTGGGCTATGGCGAGGAGTACCGCTACGCCCATGACGAACCGGACGCTTACGCTGCCGGTGAAGACTACTTCCCCGAAGACCTCGAGCCGCGCCAGTACTACCAACCGGTGTCCCGTGGCCTGGAATTGAAGATCGGCGAAAAGCTTCGTCATCTGGGGGCGCTGGATGCCGCCAGCCCTCGGCAGCGGAGAAAATCATGATTCAGACCATTCTGGCGGTGTCGATTGCCGGCATCGCTGGTACATTACTGCGTTTCGCGACCGGCAACTGGGTCAACGTCCGCTGGCCGCAGCACTTCTACACGGCGACCCTGGCGGTGAACATCGTCGGTTGCCTGATCATCGGCGTGCTGTATGGCCTGTTCCTGATCCGTCCGGAAGTGCCGGTCGAGGTGCGCGCCGGCCTGATCGTCGGTTTCGTAGGTGGTCTGACGACCTTTTCATCCTTTTCACTGGATACGCTGCGCCTGCTGGAAAGCGGGCAGGTCCCGCTGGCCCTGGGCTATGCCGGCATCAGCGTGTTCGGCGGCCTGCTCGCAACCTGGGTAGGCCTGACATTGACCCGACTTTGATAGACGAGAGAACGATATGCTCGATTCCAAACTGTTACGGACGCAACTTCAGGACGTAGCGGATCGCCTGGCCTCCCGTGGTTTCACCCTGGACGTGGCGCGCATCGAAGCGCTGGAAGCTCAGCGCAAGGTGGTCCAGACCCGCACCGAACAGCTGCAGGCCGAGCGTAACGCCCGTTCCAAGTCCATCGGCCAGGCCAAGCAGCGCGGCGAAGACATCGCGCCGCTGATGGCTGACGTCGAGCGCATGGGCAATGAGCTGTCCGCCGGCAAGGTCGAGCTGGACAGCATCCAGGCCGAGCTGGACGGCATTCTGCTGACCATTCCCAACCTGCCCGACGCTTCCGTGCCGGTCGGGGAAGACGAAGACGGCAACGTCGAAGTGCGCCGCTGGGGCACGCCGGCCAGCTTCGGCTTCCCGGTCCAGGACCACGTGACCCTGGGCGAGAAGTTCGGCTGGCTGGACTTCGAGACCGCCGCCAAGCTGTCTGGCGCGCGTTTCGCATTGCTGCGTGGCCCCATCGCCCGTCTGCACCGCGCCCTGGCGCAGTTCATGATCAACCTGCACATCAACGAGCACGGCTACGAGGAAACCTACACCCCGTACCTGGTGCAGGCACCGGCCCTGCAGGGCACCGGCCAGTTGCCCAAGTTCGAAGAAGATCTGTTCAAGATCGGCCGCGATGGCGAAGCCGACCTGTACCTGATCCCCACCGCCGAAGTGTCGCTGACCAACATCGTCTCCGGGCAGATTCTCGACGCCAAGCAACTCCCGCTGAAGTTCGTCGCCCACACCCCGTGCTTCCGTAGCGAAGCCGGTGCTTCGGGGCGTGACACCCGCGGCATGATCCGCCAGCACCAGTTCGACAAGGTCGAGATGGTCAAGGTGGTGGCGCCGCACGAATCGATGAACGAGCTGGAATCGCTGACCGCCAATGCCGAGCGCGTCCTGCAACTGCTGGAGCTGCCGTACCGGGTCCTGGCGCTGTGCACTGGCGACATGGGCTTCAGCGCAGTGAAGACCTACGACCTGGAGGTCTGGGTCCCCAGCCAGGACAAATACCGCGAAATTTCCTCCTGCTCGAACTGCGGCGATTTCCAGGCGCGACGCATGCAGGCGCGCTGGCGCAACCCGGAAACCGGCAAGCCGGAGCTGGTCCATACCCTCAACGGTTCGGGCCTGGCAGTCGGTCGTACCCTGGTCGCGGTGCTGGAGAACTACCAGCAGGCCGACGGTTCGATTCGCGTACCGGAAGTACTCAAACCCTACATGGGCGGCCTTGAGGTCATCGGTTAAATGGAATTCCTGCCACTGTTCCATAACCTGCGTGGCAGCTGGGTCCTGGTGGTGGGCGGCGGCGAGATCGCCTTGCGCAAGTCGCGCCTGCTGGCCGACGCGGGTGCGCTGTTGCGGGTCGTCGCTCCGCAGGTCGAAGCCCAGTTGCAAGAGCTGGTCGCAGGCAGTGGCGGGGAAATCCGCCCGCGCGGCTACCAGGAGACCGACCTGGACGATTGTGTGCTGGTCATCGCCGCAACCGACGACGAGCCGCTCAACGCCCAGGTATCCGCCGACGCCCGGCGTCGCGGCATGCCGGTCAACGTGGTGGACGCGCCGGCGCTGTGCAGCGTGATCTTCCCGGCCATCGTCGACCGCTCGCCGCTGGTCATCGCGGTGTCCAGCGGCGGCGATGCGCCGGTGCTGGCGCGGCTGATCCGCGCCAAGCTGGAAACCTGGATTCCTTCCACTTACGGACAACTGGCTGGCCTGGCGGCGCGCTTTCGCCATCGGGTCAAGCAGCTGTACCCGAATGTGCAACAGCGCCGCGCATTCTGGGAAGAGGTGTTCCAGGGGCCGATCGCTGATCGGCAGCTGGCCGGGCAGGGGGCCGAAGCCGAACGCCTGTTGCAGGCCAAGGTGGATGGCGAGCCGCCCCACGCGCCGGGCGAGGTGTACCTGGTCGGTGCCGGCCCTGGCGACCCGGACCTGCTGACCTTCCGCGCCCTGCGCTTGATGCAGCAGGCCGATGTGGTGCTCTACGACCGCCTGGTGGCGCCGGCGATTCTAGAGCTGTGCCGTCGCGATGCCGAGCGCGTCTATGTGGGCAAGCGGCGTGCCGACCATGCCGTGCCGCAGGATCAGATCAACCAGCAATTGGTCGACCTGGCCCGCCAGGGCAAGCGCGTCGTGCGCCTCAAGGGGGGCGACCCGTTCATCTTCGGCCGTGGTGGCGAAGAGATCGAAGAACTGGCAGCGCATGGCATTCCGTTCCAGGTCGTGCCGGGCATCACCGCCGCCAGTGGCTGTGCAGCCTACGCCGGCATTCCCCTGACTCATCGTGACTATGCGCAGTCAGTGCGCTTCATAACGGGACACCTGAAGAACAACACCAGCGACCTGCCCTGGAGCGACCTGGTTGCCCCGGCGCAGACGCTAGTGTTCTACATGGGCCTGGTGGGCTTGCCGACCATCTGCGAACAGCTGATCGCCCACGGGCGTGCCGCTGACACCCCGGCGGCACTGGTGCAGCAGGGCACCACGACCAACCAGCGGGTGTTTACCGGCACCCTGGCCAACCTGCCGCAACTGGTCGCCGAGCACGAAGTGCATGCGCCGACCCTGGTGATTGTTGGCGAGGTGGTAGTGCTGCGCGAAAAACTGGCGTGGTTCGAAGGCGCTCAGGCTGATCTGCCAGCCCTGTAGCCTGTCTGGCAGGACCGCCCATCCAAGCCCTGGAAGCGAGGCCGCTCGCTCCCAGGGCTTTTTTCATTGCCAGATGCCTTTGCCCGGCAGGCGCTCACGGTCGTGGGCCTGGGTGAAATCCTGCTGCGGTCCTTTGGGCACCACGCCGGTCGGGTTGATGGTGCGGTGGCTGCCATAGTAGTGGTGCTTGATGTGCTGGAAGTCCACGGTCTGCGCCACGCCTGGCCACTGGTACAGCTCGCGCAGCCAATGGCTCAGGTTCGGGTAGTCACTGATGCGCCGCAGGTTGCACTTGAAGTGGCCGTGGTACACCGCGTCGAAGCGGATCAGCGTGGTGAACAGGCGAATGTCAGCCTCGGTCAGGTATTCCCCGCTCAGGTAGCGTTGCTTGCCCAGTAGCTGTTCCAGCTCGTCGAGCTTGGCGAACAGCTGGTCGAACGCTTCTTCGTAGGCGCCCTGCGAGGTGGCGAAGCCGGCGCGATACACACCGTTGTTGACGTTCGGGTAGATCTGCTCGTTGAGCGCGTCGATCTGCGTGCGCAGTGGCTCAGGGTAGAGGTCCAGGGGGTTGCCGGTCAGGCCGTCGAACGCGGAGTTGAACATGCGGATGATCTCCGCCGACTCGTTGCTGACGATGCGCTGGGTCTTTTTGTCCCACAGTACCGGCACCGTGACCCGCCCGGTGTAATGCGGGTCGTCCCGAGTGTAGCGCTGGTGCATGAACTGCAGGTTGTCGAGGGCGTCGCCGGACGAGCCGGTGGCGGTATCGAAGGTCCAGCCGTTCTCCAGCATCAGCCAACTGACCACCGACACGTCGATGAGCTTTTCCAGGCCCTTGAGCTGGCGCACGATCAGCGTGCGATGCGCCCAGGGGCAGGCCAGCGAAACATACAGGTGGTAGCGCCCGGCTTCGGCAGCGAAACCGCCCTGTCCGGAAGGCCCCGGCGCGCCGTCGGCGGTCACCCAGCTGCGGCGCTGCGCGCTCTCGCGCTGGAATGCGCCGTCTTTGGTTTCATACCACTGGTCGTGCCAGCGCCCTTCGATCAGCAAGCCCATGATGGTCTCCGTTTCCATAGTGGTTCATTGGAGACCAGTCTAAAGGCCATGGTTCGAACTAAAAGTGCAAATACTGGCCGCTATCTATCGAATCAGGCGATAGATAGGGCATTGCGGTCGCGCCTGTCCCAGAACTGCCGGGCCTGCTCGAATGCTGCGTCCCGCTCGACACCCAGGCCGCGCAAGGCCAGCGCCATGGTCGCCAGCAGTGCCAGGCTGCCGTAACTGTCTTCGACTTCACCACGCCAGAACGCTACCAGGTGGGCAGGTTCCAGACTGGCGGGCTTGACGTGGCGCCGTTCGGCCAGCGCCGGCCACTCTTCGTCCCAGTCCGCCCCGGCCGTGGTGCCATACAAGTGGCTGATGGTGTCGGGGTTGACCTCGATTTCGCCGCCGTCGCCCTTGATGACGATGGCGTGGTCACCCAGCAGCCGGCTCGCTTCGCGATGCACGGCCTGGTAGCCGGGGTGGAAGATGCTTTGCAGACCGCAGCGTGCCTGGAGCGGGTTGAGCACCCGGGCCAGGGAGTGGATCGGCGAACGCAGGCCGAGCGTGTTGCGCAGGTCGATCATGCGCTGTAGCGGCGGTGCCCAGTCGCTCAGGGGGATGAACGCCAGATGGCGCTGCTGCATGGCGGTCTGCACCGCGCCCCAACCACGGCACAGGGGAATGTCCAGTAGCTCCAGCAACTGCTCGGTGTACAGTCGCCCGGCGGTGTGTGCGCCGCCGCCATGCAGCAGCACACGCACGCCGTTGTCGGCCAGGCAGCGGGCCGCCAGCAGGTACCAGGGCAGATGGCGTTTCTTGCCGGCATAGGTGGGCCAATCGATGTCGACGTCAATGGCTGGGGCGTTCAGGCGCTGGCGCACGGCCTCGGTGAAACCGGCCAGTTCCTCCGGGCTTTCTTCCTTGTGACGCAGCAGCATCAGGAAGGCGCCGAGCTGCGCCTCTTCAACCTGTTCGTCGAGCAGCATGCCCATGGCTTCACGGGCTTCTTCGCGGGTCAGGCCACGGGCGCCGCGCTTGCCCTTGCCAAGAATGCGCACGAACTGCGCAAAGGGATGCTCGGCGGGCGTTTCGGTGACGAGGGGGCGGTGGTCGGTCATATGCAGTTGGTCGGCTTGGGCAGGCCTGCCAGGCGCGCAGCCAGCTTGGCGGGGCGGCCGTTGAACAGGCGGTTGAGGTACTGGCTGTTGCCCTTTTCCGGGCCCAGCTTGAGGGCAGCGTACTTGATCAGCGGGCGGGTGGCGGGCGAGAGCTGGAATTCGGCGTAGAAGTCGCGCAGCAATTGCAGCACTTCCACGTGCTCGTCGGCGAAGGCGATGTCTTCTTCGGCGGCCAGGGCGCGTGCCACCTCCAGTGACCAGTCGTCGAGGTTCTCCAGAAAACCGTCCTGGTCCAGCGGGACCTGGCGGCCGGCAACGGTAAGCGCATTCATAGCCAGGTGTTCACCTTGTCGAAGCGGATGGACAACTCGACGAAGCCGAAATAATCCACCGCGCGGGCTGTGGCGGGCAAGACAAGGCCTCGCGCGGCGCGGTCTTCTTCGAGGATGAACAGTCGTTCGCCCAGCGCCAGCAGTACGGCATCGGGCTGGCTCAGGGCATAGGTGGCGTCGCCGCACAGCAGCACGGCGTCTGTTTCGCCCAGTACGCGCAGGCAACTGGCCAGGCGGCTGTCGGCGAAGGGGGAGTGGGATACAACGTGCAAGGTCGCCATCAGATCGTAATCACCTGGTCGTAACGGGCAATGAGCGCGGCGATGTCGGCACCACTGGCCAGCGGCTCGATGGCCTCGTCCAGCGTTGCGGTACAAATGCCGCGTTGCTGCAGGCTGTGGCCGCAGGCATACAGCTCTTCGACACCGAACATCGGCAGGGCCTTGAGATTGGCGGTGACGTCCTTCTGCTGCACGGCGCCGGCTGTCTGGCCGGCCTGCAGTTGGAACACGCCATCGTCGAGAAACAGCAGGGCGACCGGCAGGTCGAAGGCGCCGGCGGCCAGGACGATGTCCAGCGCTTCACGCGCTCCGGGGCCTGACCAGGGCGCCTGGCGGCTGATGATCAACAGGGATTTGCTCACCTTACGGCCCTCCGAAGCAGACCACCCGGTCTGCTGCCTGTACGGCGTCGTGCAATTGCCCCAGCCCGGACAGCTCCCAGCCGGGCATCAGGTTGCCGGCCTGGCGCTGGTAGCGCGTGGCTTCCTGGTCGTTGATCACGCCGCGGCGCAGACCAGCAGCGATGCACACCACGCCATCCAGCGCGTTGTGGGTGACGAAGTCATGCCACTGGCGTGGCAGGTCCTGTTCGTCCTGAGGCGTCACGACGGTGCTGGCAGCGTTGTAGACGCCATCCTGGTAGAAGAACAGCCGTACGATCTGGTGCCCGCCGTCCAGCACCGCCTGGGCGAACAGCAGGGCGCGGCGCGACGAGGGATCATGCGGCGCGGAAAAAACGGAAATGGCGAACTTCATGGCGGGCCCGGTGGTTGTCACAGGCCGCCATGATAAAGAATTCGAGGCCCTGCGTGTGAGAACCGGCGCGGCGCTGCGGGTTTGCCTGGCGCACCGGCTGGCACCGCAGCGCGGCTGAAGCGCTCCCTGTCCTGGCGAGGGAGCGGTAGGACCGGCTTCAGCCAGGATTGGCCTATGCGCCCTCTACGGGCATCTGTAACAGCGCAGCGCCCAGGCATTTGCCGTGGGCGTCCAGGGCCAGGGAGCGGGTGACACCGCCGCGCAGCAGGCCGGGCAAGACGAAATTCAGCGCGTGCAGCTGCGGCAGTTCATAGCGCTGCACCGGCCCGGCGCTGGCGTCGCGAAGATGAGCGAACCAGGCCTCGACCCGCTCGGCGGTCAATGCCTTTTCCAGGGTCGGATAGTCCTCGGCCTTGAAGGCGATCACCGAGATGTTCGACGTATCGCCCTTGTCACCGGTTCGGGTGTGGGCGAGCTGATGCAAGATGACAGTCATGGGCTTACCTGCAGATCGACATGGGCAATGGCCTGCTCGCGTGGCAGATACAGGCTGGCCACGGCCAGCACCTCGCGCACCTGGCGCGTGGCGCCGCCACCGCCCGCCGGACCATTGGTGTAAAGGGTCTCGACCTCATTGGCGAGGGCCTGGGCCAGTTCGCGGGTCGCGCAGCGCCCGGTGACGCGCAGACGCACCTCCCAGGGTTCGGCCGTCTGGCCGAACGTGCTGCCGTGCAACGAGTCGACGCCCAGCAGTTCGCAACGCAGCTCTTGCACCTGCACCCCGCTCAGCGCCAGGCGCTGCTCGACGATCTGCCCGGCCAGGCGCGCCCGAGCCACGGCATTGGGGCCGCCATAGGACATCTGTCCTTCGCCGATCCAGCCATCGCGATAACCGACCGTCACTTTCAGGTGTTCAGGGCGCTCGCGACCATTGGCGCCACTGACCGCGATACGGTCAGCAGCGACCGGGGTGAAGGTGACCGCGGAAAAGTCGGCGGTGACATCCGGGGTGAGGTAGCGGCGCGGGTCATGCACCTCATACAGCAGCTGTTCGGTACAAGTCGCCACGTCGATGCGCCCACCGCTACAGGCCACCTTGGTGATCTGCGCATGACCGTCGCGGTCGATCTCGGCGAGGGGAAAGCCCAGGCGGGCCAGGTCAGGCACGTCCTTGACCCCAGGGTCGGCGAAATAGCCGCCGCTGACCTGCCCGGCGCACTCGAGCAGGTGGCCGGTCAGCGTGCCGCGTCCGCGCCGCAGCCAGTCATCGGCGGCCCAGCCAAAGGCATGCGCCTGCGCAGCGAGAAACAGCGAGGGGTCGGCCACGCGGCCGGTGATGATCACATCGGCATCCAGCTCCAGGGCCTGGACGATACCTTCGATGCCCAGGTAGGCATTGGCCGAAACCAGGCGTTCGCCCAGCTCGGCCACCTTCAGGCCGTTGTCCAGTGTCCACTCGGGGTGGGCGCGCAGGGTGGCGAGCACGTCGTCGCCCTCCACGGCGGCGACCTTCAGGCCGTGCAGGCCCAGTTCGCTGGCGATTTCCAGCACCTTGCGCATGGCCCCACGGGGGTTGGCCGCGCCCATGTTGGTGATGATGCGCAGGCGTCGGCCGCCCTGGCGCAGGTAGGGCAGAACGGCGCGCATGCGGGTGGCCAGCAGCGGGTCGTAGCCGGCCAGCGGGTCGGCCAGGCGAGCCTGCTGGGCCAGCGCGATGGTGCGCTCGGCCAGGCATTCGAAGATCAGGTAGTCAAGCTCGCCGTGGCGGGCCAGCTCCACGGCAGGTTCGAGGCGGTCTCCGGAGTAGCCGGCGCCGGCGCCGATACGCAATGTGGTCATGTTCAGAACACTCCAAATGCCAGTGCTGCGAGGGTCATCAGCACCGAGGCGGCAAACAGGAAGGGCAAGGTAAAGCGCTGGTGGTCGGCGAGCTCCAGCTTGCACAGACCGACCAGCAGGAAGGTCGCGGGTGTCAGCGGGCTGACGGGAAAACCGGTGGTGTGTACGCCCAGCAGCGAAGCCTGCGCCACTTGCACCGGGTCCACACCCAGCGAACGGCCGACTTCAGCGATTACCGGCATGACGCCGAAGTAGAACGAATCAGGATCGAACAGCAGGCTCAGCGGCATCGAGATGAAACCCACCACGGCCGGAATCAGGCTGCCGTGCCCCGGCGGAATCTGCTGCACGGCCACTTCGGCCATGGCCTTGAGCATGCCGGTGCCCTGCATGATGCCGGTGAACACCCCGGCGGCCAGGAGAATGCTCGCCATGGTCAGCGCGGTCTTGGCGTGGGCGTCGATGCGCTGGCGTTGCTGATCCACATTGGGGTAGTTCAGGCACAGCGCCGCCACGGTGCCGAGCATGAACATCACCACCGGGTCGACCCAGCCGGCAATCATCACCGCCATCACCACGATGGACAGCGTCAGGTTCAGCCAGAACTTGCCTGGCTGGCGCAGGCTCTGCTCTTCCGGCGTCAATACGCGCTGCGGTGCAGCGGCCTGGCTGCCAGCGGTCAGGCCCAGACGCTTCTCCTCGCGCCAGCCCAGCCACCAGGCACTGGCGAAGACGAAGGCCAGGCCCACCAGTTGCACCGGGATCAGCGGCTGGAACAGATCGGCGACGGGAACGTGCAAGGCCGCCGACGAACGCAGCACCGGGCCGGTCCAGGGCAGGAAATTCACCCCGGCGGCCATCGCCGCCACGCAGGCCAGTATGCGCCGGTCGATGCCCAGCCGCGTATACAGCGGCAGCATCGCCGGGACCGTGACCAGAAAGGTCACTGCCCCGGAGCCGTCCAGGTGCACCAGCAAAGCGAGCAGGGCGGTGCCGCAGACGATCCGGGTCGGGCGCGTGCCCACGGCGCGCAGGATGCGGTCGATGATCGGGTCGAGCATGCCGGCGTCGGTCATCACCCCGAAGAACAGGATGGCGAAGATGAACATGCCCACCACCGGTGCCACGTTCTTGATACCGGTGAGAATGAAACCGCTGGTCTGCAGACCGAAGCCGGCCAGCAAGGCGGCGGCCACGGGTAGCGCGATCAGCGCCACCAGGGGGGAGAGACGCTTGCTCATCACGGCGACGAGCAGGCAGAGAATCGTGATGACGCCGTAAAGCGCAAGCATGGGGACACTCCGGATTGTTTTTGTTGTTGTGCCGAGTATCGGGAACGGGCGAATTGCCTGTAAATTGCAATTACCTGGTGGTCACATTCGAAAAAATTAAATGAAGAATGCCCTGCAGCACATTCGTGCCTTTCTTGCCGTGGTGCATCGTGGCAATTTCGCCCGCGCCGCCGACGACCTGCACCTTTCGCCCTCGGCGCTGACCGTGCAGATTCGCCAGCTCGAAGGCTGGCTGGGCATCAGCCTGCTGGAGCGCAGCCCGCGCCACGTCGAGCTGACCGCCGCCGGCCGCGAAGCGCTGCCGGCCATGGAAAAGCTGCTGCTGGATTTCGCCAACATCGTCAACGCCGGGCAGGGGCTGGCTGCGCTGCGCCGTGGAGTGGTGAGTGTCGCCGCCCTGCCTTCGCTGTGCTCCAGTGCTCTGCCTGAATGCCTGGCGGTGTTCCGCGGCGAGTTTCCCGGCATCGAAGTGCGCCTGCGCGACGTCGTGGCTGATCGTATCTGCGAGCTGGTGCGTGATGGCGACGTTGATTTCGGGCTCGGAGTGCGACCGCGGATGGTCCATGGGCTGGATTTCCAGACGCTGATGCAGGACCGCCTGTGCCTTTTCGTGCCCATCGGCCACCCGCTGGCCGATGGCACCCTGACGCTGGCCGACCTCGACGACCAGCCGATGATATTGACGGGGCGTGACAGCAGCGTGCGGGTGCAGATCGAGCAGGTGTTTCAGCTCGGTGGCTTGGCGTTGCGCCCGGTGCTGGAGGCCAACTACATGTCGACGGTGCTTGCCCTGGTGCGCAACGGCCTGGGAATCGCCTTGCTGCCCGAGTCCGCTGACGATGGCGACCCGCGCCTGGTACGGCGGCACCTGAGCGAACCGGGTCTGGCGCGCGAGCTTGGGGTGATCACCCGCCAGGGCTACGGGTTGTCGCCAGCGGCCTTGCGTCTGGTGGAATGCCTGGAGGAACTGTCGAACGCCGAGCCTGTGCCAGACAAGACAAGGCCCTGAATGTCCAGGACCTTTTACCGGCTGTTTTCAATCGCTCGCTGATCAGGTCTTGAAGCGACCGACCAGCGTTTGCAGGTGCGTCCCGAGGCGCGCCAGCTCGACGCTCGAAGCGGCCGTTTCATCACTGCCGGCAGAGGTCTGTTCGGACAACTGGCGTACATTGAGCACGCTGCGATTGATCTCGTCAGCCACCGCGCTCTGTTGTTCGGAGGCGGTGGCAATCTGCAGGTTCATCGATTCAATGGTGGCCACCGAACGGGTAATGCTCAGCAGCGAGGTGCCGGTGCGACGCGTCAGCTCGACGCTGTTGCCGGTCAGCGCGCGGCTCTTGTCGAGAGCTTCGGCGACCTGCTCGGTGCGCCGGTGCAGGCTGCTGATCAGCGCCTCGATCTCCTCGGTGGACATCTGCGTGCGTTGCGCCAGGCTGCGCACTTCATCGGCGACCACGGCAAAACCGCGTCCGGCCTCACCGGCCCGGGCCGCTTCGATGGCGGCGTTGAGGGCCAACAGGTTGGTCTGCTGGGCAACCGACTTGATCACATCCAGAACGCTGCCGATCTTGTCGCTTTCCTGTTTCAGCTCGGCCATGGCTGCCGTGGAGTTGCCGACCTCGGCATCCAGGTGGGTGATCTGCTCGATCGCCTGGTTCACCACTGCGTCGCTTTCACGGGCGGCGTGTCCAGCGTTGACTGCCGCGCTCGAAGCCTGTTCGGCACTGCGCGCCACCTCCTGCACGGTCGTGGCCATCTCGTTCATGGCCGTGGCCACCTGATCGGTCTCGAGCTTCTGGCTGTTCACCCCGGCGCTGGTCTGCTTGGTCACGGCTGACAATTGTTCTGCGGCACTGGCGATCTGTACGACACCGTCGCGCAGGCCGCCAATCAGCTCGCGCAAGCTCACGGTCATGCGTTGCATGCTGGTCTGCAGCAGGCCCAGCTCATCGCGGCGTGACACACGTACGTCCTGGCTGAGATTGCCCTCAGCGACCCGTTCGGCAATCTGCAGTACCTCTTTCAAGGGCGTGACGATCAGGCGACTGATCAGCCACGAAGCCAGGATGCCGAACAGCAAGGCCAGCACGGTAGCGCCCAGCAGGCGTTCGTTGGCTGTCTTGAGTTCGTCGTCGCGCTTCTGGGACTGGCTTTCCAGCAAGTGGCCGGTGCTGGCGAACACATTCTGGATGTCGGTATCCAGCGCCGCTTTGGCCTGGTTGTACTGCGCGTCGTTGTGTTCCTGGGTAGCACGCACGAAGTCCTGGAAATGACTGCGGTAACTGCGCAAGGCCGTGCCTGCTTCAGTGGCGGCACGCTGATTGGCTGGGTCTGCAAAGACTTTGCCCAATGTGGCGATGCCCGCATCGAGGTCATCCAGTATCTTGGTAACCTTGGCTGCACGCCCCTCGTCCGGGGTGATGGTATAGCTCAGCCGGGCAATCCGCAGGTCGCGCACGGTTTCGTTGATCTTGCCGATGTTGCTTAACCGGGTGCTGCGTTCACCCAGATCGCGCAAACCCTTCCAGCCCACCGCCGCAATCATCAGCGTCAGCAATAAAACCAGGGTGAACCCAAGAGCCAGTTTGGCCCTGACACTGATATCTCCCAACACGCTCTCAACTGAATTGAACATAGGCGTTACTCAAGGACTGGACTCAACTATCGGTAGGCACAATGAATCCTCAGCGGGTTGCAGAAGAGTCGCTGTGCCCGTTAAAAAAGTTGTCTGATGTCTTCAGCTGGCAGGAGCATCTTTCAGAGAAAAGCGCCGCGAAATGGGCGTTTGCCGTGTTTGAAGATGCGCACGCTTTGGGCCGTTCGTAACTATCGACCGGCCCTTCAGTTTCTGAACCAGCGAATAGTGCGGTTAACGCTAAAAGAATGCAGGGGTAAAAAACTATTTTTGTTCTGGATTTGATGTGGCGCACATTACGACCGCCACGTTCGGCCTGCCGTGGCGGCTTAGACAATAGTTTTTTCGTCTTAAAGGGCTGTGACAAACGCAAGACAACTAGCAAGCCCTTCGCTTGGCGAGATTTAGAACGTCGTGCATGCAATAAGCGCTTGGGGCTGTTGCGCGATGGCAGGCGCTTTTGCTCGCAAGCTTGATCACCCATTTCGAAAGCCGGCCTGAGCCGCGCGCACGACCGGAGCCTTTCAAGGTGGCCATGAGCCTCATCCGGCGCTTGGCGAGGCCAGCCTGAAACCTGACCTGAGACGAGCGCAAGGGCAGGGCGGGCAGACGCAAAAAAGCCCCGGAATACGGGGCTTTTCTGTCTGAATATGGCGGAGGCATAGAGATTCGAACTCTAGGACCTGTTACAGTCGGCAGTTTTCAAGACTGCTGCCTTAAACCACTCGGCCATACCTCCACTTTCGTTGCGGGCGCCATCATACCGGAATGTAACAAGCTGTCAAACACTGGGGCTGGAGCGGCTCGAAGGCTCTGTTATGATCTTTGCAACTTGTCATTTCAACAAGCTATCAACTGTGAGGAGCTTCGCCATGCGCGAACAGGATTACCTACTTAAAACCGGCGTGCAGGAAGCCGACCAGCTCGAGGTGAGTCGTGTCCTGCGCAATACCTACGGCCTCCTGGCCCTGACCCTGGCCTTCAGCGGTGTGATGGCCTTCGTCGCGCAGCAGATGCGCGTCGGCTACCCGAACATCTTCGTCGTGCTCATCGGCTTCTATGGGCTGTTCTTCCTGACCGCCAAGCTGCGCGACTCGGTCTGGGGTCTGGTGTCCACTTTCGCCCTGACCGGCTTCATGGGCTTCATCCTCGGCCCGATCCTCAACCGCTACCTGCAGATGAGCGGCGGCGCCGAAGTGGTCAGCTCGGCCTTCGCCATGACCGCCCTGGTGTTCGGTGGTCTGTCGGCCTACGTGCTGACCACCCGCAAGGACATGAGCTTCCTGAGTGGCTTCATCACCGCCGGTTTCTTCGTCCTGATGGGCGCCGTGCTGGCCGGTCTGTTCTTCAACATCAGTGGCCTGCAACTGGCGATCAGCGCCGGCTTCGTGCTGTTCTCCTCGGCCTGCATCCTGTTCCAGACCAGCGCCATCATCCATGGCGGTGAGCGGAACTACATCATGGCCACCATCAGCCTGTACGTGTCGATCTACAACCTGTTCGTCAGCCTGTTGCAGATCTTCGGCATCATGGGCCGCGACGACTGATCGCCGCGCTCCTGAAGTCAAAACAAAGCCCGCGTCAGCGGGCTTTGTCGTTTTCAGCGGTTGAAACGTTCAAGGCTGAAGGCCGACAGGTCGAGGTCGCTGTGGCCACGCAGGCAACGCTGCGCCAGCGCTTCGCCGAGCGCTGCCGAATGCTTGAAGCCATGGCCCGAGCAAGCCGACACCACGGTCACACGCGGCATGCTCGGGTGCTCGTCGACGATGAAGTGGTAGTCGGGTGTCACCGTATAGGCGCAGACCGAGGTCTTCACGGCGCGGCTGCCCACGCCGTCGATGCGCCCGGCGACCTGAGTGCGGTACATGGTTTCAACCTGATCGTCGTTGACCTGCCGGTCGAGTGCGTCCGGGTCGCAGGCCTGCTGGTACTGCTCGGTGGCGATCTTCATGCTGGCCTCGCCGGGCAGGGGCGGGAAACCGTAGTTGACGTCGATGAAGCCGGGGCCGTGGGTGAGGATGAAGCTGGGTGAGGCCGGGGCGAAGCGTTCGGGTGAGGTCACTTCGAACCAGTAGAGCGTCTGCCGGCAAACCCGCAGCAGGCTGTCGAACGGCGCGCCGAGCAGTTTCGCCGACCACATCCCGGCACTGACGACACCCGGTCGGCCAGAATTTCGCCCCGGTCGGTGCTGATCTTCACCCGATCGTCCATCTGTACCAGACCGGTTACCCGTTCATTGCAGCGCAAGGTTGCCCCTTGGCTGCGCGCCAGTTGCAGTTGCGCGGCAATGCAGCGTTCCGGGCGCAGATAGCCACCCTCTGGCTCGAAGTAACCCACGGCGTTGTCCTGCACCGGCGCGAATTGCGCAAAGCGCTGGCGGATCTGCGCCGCATCCAGCACTTCGTGCCGGATACCGTAGGCGCGGGCCAGGGCGATGGTGCGCTGGGTGAAGTCCTCCGGGTCTTGCGGATCATGGCGTTGGCTAGAGGTCATGACCAGCACGCCGCACTGCTCGAACAGCGCTTCGCCGGTGCGCGCTTCCAGCTCGCGCCAGATCGTCTGGGAGCGTCGCACCAGCGGCAGGTACTGCGGGCCTTCGCCGTTGGACAAACGCGTGATACGGGTGTCGCCATGGCTGGAGCCCTGGTCATGGGGCGGGTTGTAACGGTCGATGCCTACGGCCTTCACGCCAGACTGGCTCAACTGATAAAGCGCGGCGGCGCCCATGGCACCGAGGCCGATGACGGCGACTGGGTAATGCGTCTGCATGCGATATCCGTTTTGGCAAATGGCCCATTGCACCGGCGTGGCGTCTGAAAAGCAAGGCGCTTGCCCCTCAGGCGTGGACCGAAGGGGGGTTGCATTCGGCTGTCATTTAAGGTGCGGAAAAATGACAAAAGTTTTCCACGAAAAGCGTGGGTATGTCTGTGGGTAACTCTGTGGATGTCCCGTTTTTACTGGGCTTTATGGGTGTGGTTAATTTATGAGCAGCAAGCGGCGTGGTGGGTTTCCAACCTGTTTGAGGGGCATGCAAGCGGGATGAAAAGCGTGATGCAAATGGCAAATTGGCATTGTTTTACGAAAAAATTTCGTGGGCCTGCAGGTCCGTGAAGGCAGCGGCAAGAAAAAAGGCGCGACCCTTGCGGGGCGCGCCTTTTGCGTGAATCGAGGGCTATCAGGCGATAGCGCCGTCGCTCCACTCACCATTGACCAGGCGACGCAGGCCCAGCGGGTTGGCGTTCTGCAGCGCGGGCGGCAGCAGGGCGTCGGCATGGTTCTGGTAGCACACCGGGCGCAGGAAGCGGTCGATGGCCAGGGTGCCGACGGACGTGCCACGGGCGTCGGAGGTGGCCGGATACGGGCCGCCATGCACCATGGCGTCGCAGACTTCCACACCGGTCGGGTAGCCGTTGACCAGGATGCGACCGACTTTGTCTTCCAGCAGCGGCAGCAGCCACTGATAGCCTTGCAGGTCGCCCGGCTCGCCGATCAGCGTGGCGGTCAGTTGGCCGCGCAGGGCCAGCAGGGCCTCCTTGAGCTGGGCGTCGTCGGCCACTTCGATGGCGATGGTGGTCGGGCCGAAGACTTCTTCCTGCAGCAGTTCGTCGCCATTGAGCAGCAGGCTGACGTCAGCCTTGAACAACTGCGCCTGGGCCTGCTTGCCTTCCTGCGGCTTGCCAGCCAGGTGCGTGACACCCGCGTGGCTCAGCAGGTGCTCGACGCCCTTGCTGTAGCTGCGCAGGCCGCCGGCATTGAGCATGGTCTGCGGGTTCTGGCCACCGATCTGCTCGGCCAGTTGCTCCAGGAAGGCCGAGAAGGCCGGGGAGCGCAGGCCGATGACCACGCCAGGGTTGGTGCAGAACTGCCCGGCGCCCATGACCACCGAAGCGGCCAGTTCCTTGGCTACGGTTTCGCCGCGGGCATCCAGGGCCTGAGGCAGGACGATGACCGGGTTGATGCTGGACATCTCGGCGAACACCGGGATCGGTTGCGGGCGCTCGGCGGCCATCTTGCACAGCGCGTTGCCGCCATTGAGCGAGCCGGTGAAGCCCACGGCCTGGATCGCCGGGTGCTTGACCAGGCCTTCGCCGACGCCGTTGCCGAAGATCATGTTGAACACGCCCTTGGGCATGCCGGTGCGCTCGGCGGCGCGGACGATGGCCTGGCCGACCAGGTCGGCGGTGGCCATGTGGCCGCTGTGCGCCTTGAATACCACCGGGCAGCCGGCAGCCAGGGCCGCTGCGGTGTCACCGCCGGCGGTGGAGAAGGCCAGCGGGAAGTTGCTGGCGCCGAATACGGCGACCGGGCCGACGCCGATACGGTACTGGCGCAGGTCGACGCGCGGCAGCGGCTTGCGGTCTGGCAGCGGCAGGTCGATGCGCGCGCCCAGGTAGTCGCCGCGGCGCAGAATCTGTGCGAACAGGCGCATCTGACCGCTGGTACGGCCGCGTTCACCCTGGATACGGGCCTGGGGCAGGGCGGTTTCCTGGCAGACGATGGCCACGAAGTCGTCGCCCAGTTGGTCCAGCTCATCGGCGATGGCATCGAGGAATTCGGCACGACGCGCCGGGCTCAGCTGACGGAATTCCGGGAAGGCGGCCTTGGCGGCCTGCGCCGCAGCGTCGATCTCGCTGTCGGTGGCCTGCACGAAGCTGTAGGGCAGGGCTTCGCCGGTGGTCGCGTCCAGGCTCTGGTGCTGGCTCTGACCTTGGGCGCTGCGCGCGCCGCCGATGAAGTTGTGGCCGAGAATGGTGGGCATCGGTATCTCCTGTTGTTATGACCTGGGGTGCGGCAGGTGCAGCACCCTATGGGTTGCCGAGTAGCGGTTGGAGTAGGGAGGAGCAGGCAGGCCGCGACCGGTGCTGCTTCAGCTTCTGTACGAAAATTCGCTGCACTGGGCACAGGTCGAGAAAAACAGGGTCAGAGGCAGACGAATGTCCACAACGCTGCCGCCGACTACCTGTGTACCGGCCTGTGCCCCAGGCAACGGGTACCGAATAAAGTCAGCAGACATCGTACAACCATGCTCGTGCGCTGCGCAACTGCCGCACGGTGTTAACCTGCGGCCACCTTCATATTCGGAGAGTATTGATGTCCTACGTCTGGCTGGTGCCTTCGGTCGTTCTCGCGCTCGTCGCTGTGCTGCGGGTGCGTGGTCATTTCAGACGGGTCCGGGAACTGCGCCGTGAGCGCGTCATACGTGATTACGTGTTTCCCGGCGGCTTGTTCGACGCACTGCGCGTGCACCACCCGCACCTGACGATCAAGGAGTGTCAACTGGTTGCCCAAGGCCTGCGGCAATTCTTCCTGGCCTACCACAAGAGCGGTTATCGCTATGTGTCGATGCCTTCCCAGGTGGTCGACGACTTGTGGCACGAGTTCATCCTGCATACGCGGGCCTACGATGAGTTTTGCCGCCAGGCCTTTGGCCGCTTCTTCCATCACACCCCGGCGGCCGCCCTGGGCGAGCAGGCGGCGGCGAAGAGCGACGCGGGCCTGCGGCGTACCTGGTGGTACGCCTGCAGCGAAGAGAAGATCAACCCGAAACGGGCGCTGCGCCTGCCCCTGTTGTTCGCCCTGGATGCCAAGCTGGTGATTGCCTCGGGCTTCGTCTATGCCCTGGACTGTGAGGGCATGCGCCGCGCCACTGAGCAGCAGGGCGCGGCAGTGGTGCACTGTGGCAGCGACCTGTTCTGTTCCGACCCGGGTCTGGGCAGCGATGGCAGCGGTTCCGGTTGCGGCGGTGGCAGCGATGGTCACCACGGCAGTTCGGGGGGGGATGGCGGCGGTGATGGTGGTGGCGCAGCCAGCAGTGGCTGTGGTGGGGGCGGTTGCGGTGGCGGGTGTGGCGGAGGCGGCGGCGACTGAGCCGCCCGCCACCGTACCGGCAGCCCAGGACTCAGTGACAGCCCAGACGGTTGACCAGTTGCATCAGGGCCTGCACCGCCAGCCCGGCGTCGGCTGCGCTGATCGACTCTGCCGGGTTGTGGCTGATGCCACCCTTGCAGCGCACGAACAGCATACCCACAGGCCAGTGGTCGGCCATGGCGATGGCGTCATGCCCGGCGCCGCTGGGCAGTGACAACGAACGCCCCTGCACGGCCAGCAAGACCTCTTCGAGGCTCTGCTGAATGCTCTTGTCACAGGGCGTGGCAGGAATCGAATAGTAGGTCTGTGCGCTGAAACGCAGCCCGCGCTGCGCCGCAATCGTCCCGGCCTGGTCGAGCAACTGTTGCAGCAGCGCGTCCAGTGCCACGTCCTCGGGGCCACGGATGTCCAGGGTCAGGGTCACTTCGCCAGGAATCACGTTCACCGCACCGGGGTGGCACTGCACGGTGCCCACGGTGGCGACCAGCTGCGGACCGGCCGCGCGCGTGCCGGCCTCGATGGCAGCCATCCATTGCACCGCCCCCGCCAGGGCGTCCTGGCGATGGCCCATGGGCACCGTCCCGGCATGTCCGGCCTGGCCCTTGAACGAGCAGTTCAGCCGTCGGGCGCCGTTGATCGCCGTCACTACCCCAAGGGCCAGATTCTCGCCTTCCAGGCATGGCCCCTGTTCGATGTGCAGTTCCAGGTAGGCGGCAATCTCGTGCCTGGCCCTTGCGGCTTCGCCGACTTTCAGCGGGTCCAGGCCGAAGTCGAGCATGGCCTGCGCGACGCTGATGCCGTCGGCATCGGTTTCGTCCAGCCAGTGCGCCGGCCAGGTGCCGCTCAGGCCACGGCTGCCGAGCAGGGTGATGCCGAAGCGCGTGCCTTCTTCGTCGGCGAAACCGACGATCTCGATGGCGTGGTCCAGGCGCCGCTGCTGGTCATGCAGATGCTGCACGACCTCGATGGCGGTGATGACCCCGAGCATGCCGTCGTAGCGCCCGGCATCACGTACGGTGTCCAGATGCGACCCGAGCAGCAGGGCGGATGCCCCCGTCCTGCGGCCTTCGTAGCGACCGCAGATATTGCCGACGCTGTCCTGCCAGACCCGCATGCCCGCCCCCTGCATCCATTCGCCGACCAGGGCATTGGCCTGGCGATGCTGGGGCGACAGGTAGACGCGGGTCAGCGCGCCGGGCGTGGCGCTCAGTGTGGCCAGTTCGTCGCAGCGGGCCATGACACGGGCCGCGGCCTGCGCGCTGCAGGCCGCGCCCATTTCCATGAAGCTCATGACTGCACGCTGGCGTAGTGATCCCAGGCGGCCTGCATCGCGGCGCCTTGCGTGGTGCGCAGGCCCAGGCGGTTGAGCACGGCTTCCAAGGCGCAGAGGGTCTGCATCACGCAATCCTTGCGGGCGTTGTAGCCCATGGTGCCGATGCGCCAGATCTTGCCGGCCAGCGGGCCGAACGAAGTGCCGATCTCGATGCCGAAATCCTGTAGCAGCAGCTGGCGTACCTGCTCGCCGTGTACGCCCTCGGGAATCACCACGCCCAGCACGTTGTTCATCTTGTGTTCGAGGTTGCCGAAGGTCTGCAGGCCCATGCCCTGGATGCCCTTGAGCAGCGCGTCGCCGTGCAGCTTGTGGCGGGCGATGGCGCTGTCCAGGCCTTCTTCGAGCAGTATCCGGGCGCACTCGCGGGCGCCGAACAGCGCCGAGGTGGCCTCGGTGTGGTGGTTGAGGCGTTCGGGGCCCCAGTAGTCGAGGATCATCCCCAGGTCGAAGTAGTTGGAGTAGATCATCTCGTCTTCGCCGTCGCGATGCGCGTCGGTGCGGATGCCGGCTTCGACGCAGGCGCGGCGACGGATCACCTGCTCCATGCGCTCGCTGAGGGTGATCGGCGCCGTACCCGACGGCCCGCCCAGGCACTTCTGCAACCCGGCGGACACCGCATCCAGGCCCCAGGCGTCGCTGTCCAGCAGGTTGCCGCCCAAGGAGGCGGTGGCATCGGTGTAGAACAGCACGTCATGGCGACGGCAGATCTCGCCCAGTTCCGCCAGCGGTTGCAGCATGGTGGTCGAGGTGTCGCCCTGCACGGTGAGCAGCAGGCGCGGCTTGACGCGCTTGATCGCGTCTTCGACCTGGCCGGGCTCGAACACCTCGCCCCAGGGCGCTTCCAGGGTGTGCACCTCGGCGCGGCAGCGTCGGGCAATCTCGCACAGCAGGTGGCCGAAGCGGCCGAACACCGGTACCAGCACCTTGTCGCCGGGGCGGATCGCCGAGACCAGAATGGCCTCGATGCCGGCCCGCGAGGTGCCGTCGACCAATAGCGTCCAGCGGTTATCGGTACGGAACACGCCGCGATACAGCGCCATGACCTCGTTCATGTAGCCGGTCATGGCCGGGTCGTACTGGCCGATCAACTGGCTGGACATGGCGCGCAGCACGTGCGGGTCGGCATTGATCGGCCCGGGGCCCATCAGCAGGCGCTGTGGCGGGTTGACCGGCTGGTAGCTGGAAATGTTCATCGGCAGGAAACTTCCGTTGGTCATTATCGAAGACTCAGTTCAGCCCGCGAACGGACGAGATGAACTGCTTGAGTTCGGCGGTCTGCGGGTTGGCGAACAGCTCGCGGCTGTCGCCCTGTTCCCAGACGCGGCCCTGGTGCATGAACACCACGCGGTCACCCACTTCGCGGGCGAAGTTCATTTCGTGGGTGACCAGGATCAGGGTCATGCCTTCGGCGGCCAGTTGCTCCAGGACCTTGAGCACTTCGCCGACCAGTTCCGGGTCCAGCGCCGAGGTGATTTCGTCGCACAGCAGCACCTTGGGCGACATGGCCAGGGCGCGGGCGATGGCCACGCGCTGCTGCTGGCCGCCGGACAGGTTGGCAGGGTAGTAGTCCATGCGGTCCGCCAGGCCGACCTTCTCCAGCATGCGTGCGGCCAGTTCGCGGCATTCGGCCTCGCTTTTCTTCAAGACCCGGCGCGGCGCCAGCATGACGTTCTCGCGGGCGGTCATGTGCGGGAACAGGTTGAAGTTCTGGAACACCATGCCCACCGAGCGGCTGATTTCCCGGGCCTGCGAGTCGCGGTCGGTGACGGTCATGCCGGCCAGCTTGATGCTGCCGTTCTGGTAACCCTCCAGGCCGTTGATGCAGCGCAGCAGGGTGCTCTTGCCCGAGCCGCTGCGGCCGATGATCGACACCACTTCGCCGATCTCGATGTCCAGGTCCACGCCTTTGAGGACGTGGTTGTCGCCGTAGTACTTCTGTACCTGATCAATGGTGATGAGCGGCATTGAATTTCTTCTCCAGGAACTGGCTGTAGCGCGACAGCGGATAGCACATCAGGAAGTAGCCCAGGGCTACCAGCCCGAACACCTTGAAGGGCGCGTAGGTCACGTTGTTGAGGATGGTGCCGGCCTTGGTCAGCTCGACGAAACCGATGATCGAGGCCAGCGCCGTGCCCTTGATGACCTGCACGGCGAAGCCCACGGTGGGGGCGATTCCGATGCGCAGCGCCTGGGGCAGGATCACCCGGTACAGGGTCTGGCCGAAGTCCAGGCCCAGGCAGCGGCAGGCTTCCCACTGGCCACGCGGCAGGGCGCGGATGCTGCCGTGCCAGATGTCCACCAGAAAGGCACTGGTGTAGAAGGTCAGCGCCAGCGAGGCGGCGGTCCATGGCGAGACGTCGATGCCCAGCAGGGCGACGCCGAAGAATGCCAGGAACAGCTGCATCAGCAGCGGCGTGCCCTGGAACAGCTCGGTGTAGGCGCGGATCAGCCTGTGCAGCCAGGTGTGTCGCGACAGGCGCATCATCACCAGGGGAATGGCGACCAGAGTGCCGCCGACGAACGCGGTCATGGACAGCAGGACGGTCCAGCGTGCGGCGAGCAGCAGGTTACGCAGGATGTCCCAGTCGCTGAAGGTGGTCATCATGGCTGGTCTCCAAAGCATTTGCGGCCGATGGCCAGCAGCGCCTGGCGCATGGCGATGGACAGCGCCAGGTACATCAGGGCGGTGACCAGGTACACCTCGAAACTGAGGAAGGTGCGCGACTGGATCAGGCTGGCGGCGAAGGTCAGTTCTTCATAGGACACCTGGGACACCACCGAAGAACCGAGCATGACGATGATGCACTGGCTGACCAGCGCTGGATAAATGCGCTTCATGGCCGGTGGCAGTACCACGCGGATGAAGGTCTGGCTGCGGGTCAGGCCCAGCACCCGGCCGGCTTCCCACTGGCCACGCGGAGTGACCTGGATACCGGCGCGGATGATCTCGGTGCTGTAGGCGCCGAGGTTGATCAGCATGGCCAGCAGTGCGGCCTCACCGGCGCTCAGCTTGAGTCCCAGGTTGGGCAGGCCGAAGACGATGAAGAACAGTTGCACCACGAAGGGCGTGTTGCGGATCAGCTCGACGTAGGCGCCCCACAGGCGGCTGGCCAGCGAAGGCCGGCCGCTGCGCAAGGCAGCACCGAGAATGCCCAGGGACACCCCGCCCACGGTGGCCAGCACCGTGAGCTGGAGGGTCACCCACAGGCCGGCGAGCAGCTCCGGCCAGTAGGGCAGCAGGGCGGGGAAGTTCAGCTGTGCAAGCATGGCGAAGCCCTTAAGCGCCCAGGTTTTCAGGCAGTGGCGCTTTCAGCCACTCTTCGGAGAGCTTGTTCAGGGTGCCGTCCTGCCGAGCCTCGTCGATGATCGCGTTGACCTTGTCCTTCAGCGCCGCCTCGTTCTTGCGCAGGCCGATGAAGCACGGCGAATCCTTGAGCATGAACTTGGCCACCGGAGCGCGCTCGGCGTTCTGCCGGGCGATGGCGGCGACCACCAGGTTGCCGGTGGCAACGTACTGCACCTGGCCGGACAGGTAGGCCGACAGCGTGGTGTTGTTGTCTTCGTAGCGCTTGACCTGAGCGCCGCCCGGGGCGATTTCAGTGAGCACCATGTCCTCCACCGCGCCACGGGTCACGCCGATCGACTGTCCGGCCAGGCCGGCGGCATCCTTGAGGCTGGCATCCTTGGCACCGAACACACCGAGGAAGAACGGCGCGTACGCCTTGCTGAAGTCGATCACCTGTTCACGCTCGGCGTTCTTGCCCAGGCTGGAGATCACCAGGTCGACCTTGTCGGTCTGCAGGTAGGGCACGCGGTTGGCGCTGGTGACCGGCACCAGTTGCAACTTTAGTTTCATCTGCTTGGCCAGATGGCGGGCCATGTCGATGTCATAGCCCTGTGGCTGCAGATCGGTGCCGACCGAGCCGAATGGCGGGAAGTCCTGAGGGACGGCGATGCGGATGACACCGCGCTTCTCGATGTCCTGCAGCTGGTCGGCCAGCGCTGCGCCCGCCTGGGTCAGCAACAGAGCGCCTGCCAGTACCGCCATCAGTTTCTTCTTCATCTTCGACACCCCTGTTGATCAGCGTAATGAAACAAAAGATTCGTTAATCGTGATTCTGCAACGAGTGTGCCAATGGCCTTTCGCCGTGCGTCGGTCACCCGGCGGGTGCTTGAAACCAGTCGCAATGCTTTGAAAGTCAGGCTCTGCAAAGCTGCTCAGGTGCTTTGGGGGGGAGCTCCGGCGGTGGGCATGCGGCGGAAGGGGCAGAAAGGAAGCGGGCGAAAAAGGCGCTTTGGTGAGTTCCAGTGCGCCAACTTGGTGCGTTAGCGCTGTTCTAGCTCATCCAGCTCGCCATACAGGGTGGCGATCTGCTGGATGCGCTGGCGCCCGTCGCCGAGCTGCTCGTGCAGCACCGCATTGACCAGCAGGTTGATCAGGCTGTTGGCGCTGGCGTAGCTGTCGAAGGCCGAGACGCTGTCCAGCGGGGTGCAGAGGTGCCAGCGCGCCCGTTCGATCACTGCCTGGGCCTGCGGTTCACAGATCACCAGGGTAGGAATCTGCCGCGCCTGCAGGCTGTCCAGCAGAGGCTTGAGCAGGCGTGGGCGACGGCGGAAGCCCAGTACCACCACCAGGTCGTCGGTGCCGGCATCGACCAGTTCCTCGGCCAGGGTCTGGCCCGGTTGCGGCAACACCTGCACGGCACTGCGGATCTGCAGCAGCTGCTGGCGCAGGTGCAGGGCCACGGGGTAGGCGTTGCGCATGCCCACCACCCAGACCCGGCGGCTGTGGCCCAGCGCTTGCACCACTTCGGTGAACTGCCGGGCATCGATGGCATTCACCCATTGGCTGAGGTTGGCCATTTCCTGCTTGTAGTGCCGCGCCAGCAGGGTGTTGCCCTGCACCGCATCGCGGTTGTCGGCCACCGGCATGCCGGTCTGGCGCAGGGTGCGCAGCTCTTCGCGCATGTCCTTGTACTTCTCGTAGCCCAGGCGCTTGAACAGGCGGCTGACGGTGGCTTTGGAAACCCCGGTCAGGCGCGCCAGCTCGGCGCTGTTGTAGCTCACCAGGTCGTCGTAATGGTCGAGCATGAACTCGGCCAGGCGCTGTTCCTGGGGCGTGAGTTGCGAGTAGTGGCTGCGCAGGCGTTCGTCTAACTGATTCACAGAGGCACCTTGTAACTTTTGTTTCATTCGGTCGATGATATAGCAATCACGCGTTTGCCTGCACTGTCCGTTTCGCGACGGCATGCCAGGCGGCGGTCTTGCAGCCCGCGTAGCAGAAGCCGTGCTTCTGACGCCCCAAGGAGTTCACCATGACACAGGTCACGCCCGACTGGGCCGCTTACGTCGAGCAGATGGAACAGGTGCTGGGCCTGCAGCTCGATGAGGCCCGCCGCCAGGAACTGCTCACCCAGTTCAGCCGTATAGCCGCCATGGCCGAGCCGCTGATGGACTACCCGTTGGATGACCGGCTGGAAGTGGCGGGGGTGTACCGAGCATGAATCCAGCCTCCCTGACCATTGGCCAGCTGCGTACGGCATTGCGTAGCGGCGAACTCAGCGCCCGCGGCATCGCCGAACACAGCCTGGCGGCCATCGCCCGCCACGACCCGGCGATCAACGCCTGGACCCAGGTGACCGCCGAGCGCATGCTGCGCGAGGCCGATCAGCAGGACCTGCTGCGCCGCCAGGGAGCCGCCTTGCCAGCGCTGGCTGGCGTGCCCTATGCGGTGAAGAACCTGTTCGACGTAGAGGGCTTCGCCACCCTGGCCGGTGCCAAGCTGTTCCAGCAGCGTCCACCGGCCACGCGCGATGCCTGGGCGGTGCGCCAGCTGACGGCCAGTGGTGGCCTGCTGGCCGGGCTGCTCAACATGGACGCCTATGCCTATGGCTTCACCACGGAAAACACCCACTTCGGCGCCACCCGCAACCCCCATGACCTGACGCGCATTGCCGGTGGTTCGTCCGGTGGTTCGGCGGCGGCGGTGGCGGCCGGGCTGGTGCATTTCTCCCTGGGCAGCGACACCAATGGTTCGATCCGCGTGCCAGCCTCGCTGTGCGGGATCTTCGGCCTCAAGCCGACCTTCGGCCGCCTGTCGCGCAGCGGCACCCATCCCTTCGTCGGCAGCCTCGACCACATCGGCCCGCTGGCGCGCTGCAGCGAAGACCTGGCGCAGGTCTATGACGCGCTGCTGGGGCACGACCCGGACGACGGTTTTCAGGCCGACAGGCCGGCCGAGCCGTTGACCGTCAGCCTGGCGCGTGGCGCCGACGGCTTGCGCTGCGCGGTACTGGGCGGGTACTTCCAGCAATGGTGCGATGACACGGCCAAGGAGGCGGTGGCGCGGGTCGCCAGAGCGCTGGGCAGCGAGCGGGAGATCACCCTGGCCGAAGCCAGCCTGGCGCGCAGCGCGGCGTTCATCATCAGCGCCAGCGAGGGCGGCAACGCCTACCTGCCAGCGCTGCGCAGTGCGCCGCAGGACTTCGAGCCGCTGTCGCGCGAGCGTCTGCTGGCCGGGGCCATGATTCCTTCGGCCTGGTACGTGCAGGCGCAGCGCTTTCGCCGGCATTTCCAGCGCCAGGTGTTGCCGCTGTTCGACGAGGTGGATGTGCTGATCGCCCCGGCCACGCCGACGTCGGCGACCCTCATCGGCCAGGAAACCATGAACATCGGTGGTGCCGAACTGCCGACCCGCGCCAGCATGGGCATGCTGGCCCAGCCGATTTCCTTCCTTGGCCTGCCGGTGGTCAGTGTGCCGTTGCGCGGCGCCAATGGCCTGCCGATCGGGGTGCAGCTGATCGCCGCGCCGTTCAACGAACAGGCCTGCCTGCGCGTGGCGCATGAGCTGGAGCAGCGGGGCGTGACCCAGGTTGCGGCCATCAATCAGGAGTGAGGCGATGAACCTGCAAGCCATTGACCGCCCAGAGGTGCTGGCCGAAGTCAGCGCCGCGTTCCAGCGCTACGAACAGGCGCTGGTGGGCAACGACATCGAGGTGCTCGACGAGCTGTTCTGGCACGACCCGCGCACTGTGCGCCTGGGCGCTGGGGAAAACCTCTATGGCATCGAAGCGATTCGTGCCTTCCGCGCTGCACGGCCCGCTGCTGGCCTGGCCAGAACCCTGCGCAACACGGTGATCACCACCTATGGCGAGGACTTTGCCGTCTGCAGCACCGAGTTCACCCGTGCGGGCAGCGAACGCATCGGCCGCCAGCAGCAGACCTGGGCGCGGCTCGAGGGTCGCTGGCGCATCGTCGCCGCGCAGGTCAGCCTCATGAGCTGATTCGCCCCATTGACCCTGCCGGCGCGGCTTCAGCGAACAGCATTGCTCTTCAACCCGACTACAGGACACCCCATGCTCAATACCACCCAGGCCGCCCGCGGAATCGCAGTGGCGCCTCACAGCCTGGCCGCACAGTCGGCGCTGGCCATTCTGCGCAGCGGCGGTAATGCCATCGAGGCGATGGTCGCGGCGGCGGCGACCATCGCCGTGGTCTACCCGCACATGAATGGCCTGGGCGGCGACGGCTTCTGGCTGATCGTGCCCAAGCACGGCGCGCCGCTGGCCATCGACGCCAGCGGCCCTGCCGGCAGCCTGGCCAGCCTGGCGCGTTACCAGGGTCAGGCGCGCATTCCGACCCGCGGCGCGGCAGCGGCGCTGACCGTGGCCGGCACCGTCGGCGGCTGGCAGGAGGCGCTGGCGATCAGTGCCGAGCGCGGCGGCCGCCTGCCGCTGGCTACGCTGCTGGCCGACGCCATTCACTACGCCCGCGCCGGCGCACCGGTCACGCCGTCGCAACAGGCTGCCACCCAGGCCAAGCTCGGCGAGCTGCAAGCAGTGCTGGGGTTTGCCGACACCTACCTGGTCGATGGTCAGGTCCCGGCAGCCGGCAGCCTTTTCCGCCAGCCGCGTCTGGCGGCCACCTTGCAGCGTTTGAGCGAGCATGGCCTGGACGATTTCTATCGTGGTGAACTGGCCGCCAGCATCGCGGCCGACCTGGCGCAGCTCGGTGCGCCGGTCACCGCCGATGACCTGGCCGCCTACCGCGCACAGCGCGTACGTCCGCTGGAGCTGGCGCACGCTGCCGGCAGTGTCTACAACCTGCCGGCACCGACCCAGGGCCTGGTTTCGCAACTGATCCTCGGCATTGCCGAGCGTGCCGGCCTGGCACAGCAGCCGGTGGATGAGGCGCAGTACGTGCACACCTTGGTGGAAGCGACCAAGCTGGCCTTCAAGGTTCGCGATGCGCATATCACCGACCCGGCCGACATGCGCGTCGACCCGCTGACCTTCCTGGCGCCGCACTACTTGGAGCAGCAGGCGGCGCTTATCGATCCGCAACAGGCCATGCCCTGGGGTGCCGGCAAGGGGCCGGGCGACACGGTGTGGATGGGCGTCATCGATCAGGACGGCCTGGCGGTGTCATTCATCCAGAGCATTTACCACGAGTTCGGCAGCGGTGTGGTGCTGCCAGGCAGTGGCCTGGTGTGGCAGAACCGCGGCGCCTCGTTCAGCCTCGACCCCGGCCACCTGTTGGCCCTGCGTCCCGGCAAGAAGCCCTTCCACACCCTCAACCCGGCGGCTGCGCGTCTCAAGGACGGGCGCACCATGGTCTACGGCACCATGGGGGGTGACGGCCAGCCGCAGACCCAGGCTGCCGTGTTCAGCCGCTATGCCGTGTTCGGCCAGCCCTTGCAGCAGGCGGTCAGCGCGCCGCGCTGGCTTCTTGGACGCACCTGGGGCGACAGCAGCGATTCATTGAAGGTGGAGGGGCGCTTCGAGCCGGCGGTGCTCGCCGCGCTGCAAGCGCTTGGCCACGAGGTGGAAGTGCTGGCACCGTTCAGCGAAACCATGGGCCACGCCGCCGCGGCGGTACGCTGGCCCGATGGCAGCTTCGAAGGCGCCTTCGACCCGCGCGGCAATGGCGCCGCAGCCGGGTACTGAGGGCCGGCGAAGTGCTCAGGCCAACTGGCGAGCCTTGGCGGTGTCGCGCAGGAAGGCCAGCAGGGCGAGGCCGGGCAGGGCGGTGCCAGCGACCAGGATAGCGGTCCAGCCGCCGTGTTCGAACAGCAGGCTGGCCACGGCCGAGCCGATGGCGCCGCCGATGAAGATGCTGGTCATGTACAGCGCATTGAGGCGGCTGCGGCTGGCGGCGTCCAGGGCGTAGACGGCACGCTGGCCGAGCACCATGTTGACCTGCACGCAGAAGTCCAGCAGCACGCCGGTGACGGCCAGGCCGACCACACCGGCGCCGATGGGGCTCAGCGCCGGCAAAAAGCACAGCGCCGCCAAGGCCAGCACTGTCAGGCTGGCCTGGCGGGTGTGGCCGGCATCGGCCAGGCGCCCGGCCACCGGCGCGGCCAGCGCACCAATGGCGCCGACCAGGGCGAACAGCGCGATCTGGCTTTGCGACAGGCCATGGTGGCGCGCCAGCTCCAGCGGTACGGCGGTCCAGAACAGGCTGAAAGTGGCGAACATGCACGCCTGGTAGAAGGCGCGCTGGCGCAACACCGGTTGCTGGCGCAGCAACTGCCACAGCGAAGCCAGCAACGCCGGGTAGGAGGCGCGGTGCTCGGGCTGGCGACTGGGGATGGTGGTGGCCAGCATCACGCAGATGGCGAGCATCACCCCGGCGGCACAGGCGAATACCGCACGCCAGCCGAAGTGGTCGGCGATCAGACTGGCCAGCGGCCTGGCCAACAGGATGCCCAGCAACAGGCCGCTCATGATGCTGCCCACCACTCGCCCGCGCGTGGCTTCCGGCGCCAGGTGTGCGGCCAGCGGAATGAGGATCTGCACCGATACCGAACTGAAACCCACCAGCAGCGACAGCACCAGGAACAGGTTGGGCTGCTCGACCAGTGCCGCGCCGGCCAGGCTCAGCACTGCCAGCAGCGCGGTGGCGATCATCAGCCGACGGTTTTCCAGCAGGTCGCCCAGTGGCACCAGGAAGAACAGGCCCAGCGCGTAGCCGATCTGGGTCAGCGACACGATCAGGCTGGCCAGGGTGCTGGATAGGCCGAGGTCCGGCGCGATCAGTTCGATGATCGGTTGGGCGTAATAGATATTGGCGACGATGGCGCCGCAGCAGAAAGCGAACAGCAGTACCAGGCCGGGAGTCAGGGCTGCAGGTGTGTGGCGTGAAGTCATCGGGCGGTCCATGGCGTTTGGCTGGCCGGCCAGGCACAGGGCTGGGGCTGGCGGCGGGTGGAGGGGATGATGGCGTGCAGGCTACCGGCTTTCGCCGGCAGGCAGAACTGCCGGCGAATCGATACTGGCTATGCCTGCCGGTGATGGCGCTCAGGCCAGGGCGGTTTTCGTCGGGCAGTCCAGCACCAGGCTGGCACCGCCTTCGGCAGCGGCATCGATGCTCAGGCGGAAACCGTGCAGCTCGACGATGGCCGCCACCAGCGACAGGCCCAGGCCGAAACCTTGCGGGTTGTCGTGTTCGCTGCGGTGAAAGCGCTGGAACACCGCTTCGCGTTCGGCCGCCGGAATGCCGGGGCCTGAGTCGCGCACCTGGATGCGCGCGTGGCCTTCCCAGGTGCCGGCGTGCAGCACCACGTTGCCACCCGCCGGGGTGAACTTGATGGCGTTGTCTAGCAGGTTGGCCAGTGCCTCGAACAGCAACGCACGGTCGCCGGTCACCGCGGGCAACGGCTCGTCCAGGGTCAGGTGCAGGCTGATCTCGCCCTCTTCGGCCAGCGGGAGGTAGAAGTCATGCAGCTCCTGCAGCAACGGCGCCAGCTGCAGTTCGACGAACGCCGAGCGGCGTCGCTGGTCCTGCAGTTCGGAGATACGCAGCAGGCCGCGAAAGCGCGCCATCAGACCGTCGGCCTCGGCAATCACTTGGGCGATTTCCGGGCCGTGCGGCGAGTCCGGCGCCTCCTGCTGGATGCGATACAGACGGGCGCGCAGTCTGGTCAGTGGCGTGCGCAGGTCATGGGCAATGTTGTCGCACACGCCTTTGACTTCGTTCATCAGGCGTTCGATCTGGCCCAGCATGTCGTTGACGATCAGCGCCAGCATGTCCAGTTCATCGCGACGCGTGGAGACCGGCAGACGCTTGCTCATGTCGCCGCTGACGATGGCCTCGGCGCTGGCCTGCAGGGCATGGATGCGTCGCAACGGGCGACGGCGCAAGAGGTACCAGCCGGCCACGCCGGGAATGATGGTCAGCGACAGGCCCCAGAGCAGGGCATGCAGAATCAGGGTCGAGACGGCGAACAGCGAACCGTTGTCCCGCACGATGATCAGCCAGTTGCCGGCGCGGGTGCGGGTGGCCACGGCGGCGCAGCTGCTGCGCGGCAGGTTCGGGTCGGTGGAAACGATGCAACTGCCCAGTTCGTGGATCTGTCCGTCCAGCGGCAGGTTGGCCGGCACCTGGCGAATCGGCCCGAACAGGGGGCGCAGGCGCGCGTCGAACAGGCCGAAGGCATCCACCGCCGGTTTGTCGAAGGCCATGCTGGCCACCAGCGCTTCGACCAGGTCCTGGCCTTCGAAGCGGGCGAACAATTGCTGACGCTGCATCAGCGAGTGGCGGGCCATCTGGTCGAGGTAGCCCTTGACCTCCCAGTACAGCACCCCCAGCAGGATGCTGCTCCAGGCCACGAACAGCGTACTGTAGAGCGCCAGCAGACGGCTGCTGGATGAGCGCCAGCCCTTAGGCAGGTTCGCTAATGACATACCCCGTGCCCCTTACCGTACGGATCAGCGGCGCGGTGCCCGGTGGGTCGATCTTCTTGCGCAGCCGGCCGATGTGCACGTCGATCAGGTTGGTGCCGGGGTCGAAGTGATAGCCCCAGACTTCCTGGAAGATCATCATCCGGGTGATGACCTGGCCATGGTTGCGCATGAGGAATTCCAGCAGCTTGTACTCGGTGGGCAGCAGGGTCAGCACGCGGTCGCCGCGGCGCGCTTCGCGGCTCATAAGGTCCAGCTCCAGGTCGGCGACCACCAGCTGGCTCTTCTGCTCGGCCGGGCTGTTGCGGCGCAGCAGTACCTCGACCCGGGCCGCCATCTCGTCGGAGGCGAATGGCTTGGACAGGTAATCGTCGCCACCGGCGCGCAGGCCGCGCACACGCTCGTCGACGTCGGACAGCGCACTGATCATCAGGATCGGTGTGCTGATGCCCTGGGCGCGCAGGCGCGTGACGATGGTCAGGCCGTCGACCTGCGGCAGCATGCGGTCGAGGGTGATCAGGTCGTAGTCACCGCTGACGGCCTTGTCCAGGCCATCACGGCCGTTGTCCACCCAGTCCACGTCCAGCCCGTGGCTGCTGAGTTCCGCGACGATTTCCCTTGCGGTGACGGCGTCGTCTTCGATTGCCAGGATTCGGGTCATCTTGCCTGCCTGCAGTCTCGGAGAAAGCCTTATCTTGCCTGTGCGAACCTGAAAATTTCCTGAAAGAAAGTTCATGATGGCCCCTTGCCCGGCGCTGGCGTGCTTCTGCGCCTGGCGGGCAAAGGCCGGGCGCGGTCAGTCTTGGCGGCTGCGGCGCAGTTCTTCGAGCAGCTTGTGTTTGTCGCGTTCGCGTTTGGCGGTCATGTCTTTCTCGCCGCGGATCTGCGCGTGGCTGAGCAGAGCGAAGATGAAGCTGCCGCCGATGATGTTGCCAGCCAGGGTCGGCGCGGCGAAGTGCAGCCAGAAGTCCGACCAGCTCGCCTCGCCGGCAAAGACCAGGTAGGAGACCTCCACCGAACCGACCACGATATGGGTGAAGTCGCCCAGCGCCATCAGGTAGGTGATGACCACGATGATCGCGATCTTGGCGCTTTCCATCGAGGCGATCATCCACACCATGGTAGCGATCATCCAGCCGGAGACGATGCCCTTGGCGAGCATCTGCCCCGCTTCGTTCTCCATCACCTTGCGGCCGATGTCGAGGAAAGCCATGTCGGTCTGCGCGTCGAAGATCGGCAGGCGCAGCATCACCCAGGCCACCAGCAGGGTGCCGCACAGGTTGCCGAACAGCACCACGCCCCAGAGCCGCAACAGGCGCCCGAAGTTGCCCAGGGTGAGTTTGCTCATCACCGGCAGCACTGCGGTGAGGGTGTTCTCGGTGAACAATTGCTGGCGCGCCAGGATCACCGCCAGAAAACCTGCCGAGTAGCCCAGGCTGGCGATCACGTGGCTGGCGTCGCTGTCGCCCAGCCGTGAACGGAACAGCCCCATGGCCATCAGCGACAGGCCCATGGTCAAACCGGCCGCCAGGGCCGACCACCACAAGGCGGCGACGCTGCGCTCCAACTCATGGTCGCCCTGCACACGGATGGTCTCGTGCAGCACCACCGCGCGCGGCGGCAGCTTTTCATCGATCTCGCGCTCTTCTTCGGCTGACAGGCCGGGGGTCTTGCCGTCTGCTTGCTCTTGCATAGCCACTACCTTCATGAGAAATGCGACGGGGGCCCGTCTGTCTGTTGTGTCAGACCGATGGCCCCTGCAGTCGTTCGCCGCTCATGAAGTGGCCATTCAGGCCGGCAATGCGTCGCTGTGCAGGCGCTCGACACCCAGCTCGCGCATGGCCTGCCAGGCCGCCTGCAGCGAGCCGTTTAGGTCGATGGCGCGGCAGGCATCTTCGATCACCGCCGTGGCGAAGCCGGCACGCGCCGCGTCCTGCGCCGACCAGGCTACGCAGAAGTCCAGCGCCAGGCCCACCACATAGAGGCTTTCGATACCGTGTTCACGCAGGTAGCCGGCCAGGCCGGTCGGCGTCTGGCGGTCTGCTTCGAGAAATGCCGAATAGCTGTCGATCTGCGCGTTGCAGCCCTTGCGCAGCACCAGTTGGGCATGTGGCAGGTGCAGGTCGTGGTGCAACCGTGCGCCCTGGCTGTCCTGCACGCAGTGGGTCGGCCAGAGGGTCTGCGCGCCGTAGGGCAGGCTGATCGACTCGAACGGCACGCGGCCGGGGTGGCTGGCGGCGAAGGACACATGCCCGGCCGGGTGCCAGTCCTGAGTGACGATCACCCGGGCGAAGCGCTGGCCGAGCTGGTTGATCAGCGGCACCAAAGCATCGCCGTCGGCCACGGCCAGGGCGCCGCCGGGCATGAAGTCATATTGCATGTCGATCACCAGCAGGGCGCTGCGCCGGTCGCTGGGGGCGTGAAGGCGGGGCATCGAGGCTCTCCGGTCGAAGGATGATGGCCATTGTGCGCGTGTGGCAGAGCAAAGGCGACTGCTCCGCTGGCACGGTTGAGAGTTACATTTGGGAATAAGTTTCAATTGTAGTTACAACTCGGTACTATCCGCCGCGCTAAAAAAACGGGCCGCCATGAGCCCGCTGTTCATCAAGGGGATAAAACTACACATGCGTCGCACTCTGGTTTCTCTGTGTGCCCTGCAGGCGGCACTCAGCCCGCTGGCCTGGGCCGATCAGGCCATGGCTGACAAGCCGGGCATCGAACTGCAGGTCATCGACATCAACGCCGCTGGCGACAGCGAACAGGCCACCGGCCCGGTGCAGGGCTACAAGGCGACCCGTTCGGCCAGTGCCACGCGTACTGATACCTCGATTCATGAAACCCCGCAGTCGATCAGTGTGGTGACCCGCGAGGCCGTGGAAGACCTTGGCGCTACGCGCCTGCAGGAAGCCCTGGATTACGCCGGCGGTGTCGGTCGTGCCAACAACTTCGGGGGGCAGGGTCTGACCAGCCTGACCGTGCGCGGTTTCACCACCAGCGAGTTCTACCGCAACGGTTTCCCGATCAACCGTGGCTATCCGAGCATGCCCGACGCCAACACCATCGAGCGCCTGGAAGTGCTGCGCGGCCCGGCTGCCACCCTGTATGGCCGTGGCGACCCGGGCGGCACCTTCAACGTGGTGTCCAAGCAGCCGTCGCGCGAAGCTTCGGTGACCCTGGGCAGCCAGCTCAACGACCAGGGCATGACGCGTGGCACCCTGGACGCCACCGGCCCGCTGGACGAAGAAGGTCGCCTGGCCTACCGCCTGAACGTGCTGGGCGAGGGCGGCGAGACCTTCCGCGACCATGTCGAAACCGAGCGTTATGCGGTGAGCCCGGTGCTGAACTGGGAAGTCAACGACAGTACGCGGATCACCTTCGAAGGTGACTTCATGCGCAACAACGCGCCGCTGGACCGTGGCCTGACCCGCTACCCGGCGCAGATCGGCACGGCCTCGCCAGACACCTTCTGGGGCGAGAAGGACGTCGGCAAGCTGCACACCGACAGCAACATGGCGCAGCTGCGTTTCGAGCACGACCTGAATGCCGACTGGACCCTTGGTGGCGGCGTGCAGATGCTCGACGGCACCATGAAGGGCAATGGTGTCGAAGCCAACGGCATCGCCGCCGATGGCCGCACCCTGGGTCGCAACTTCAACTGGCGCAAGCTGGACTGGACCGATGTCGATGTGCAGCTCAATCTCACCGGCCACTTCAATGCGGGCGGCTTCGACCACCTGCTGCTGGCCGGTGTGGAATACGAAGACTACGACTACAAGTCGATCATCCTGCGTTCCAGCGGCGCGGTGAGCGCCTATCCGATCGACATTTTCAACCCGGTCTATGGCCAGCCACGTCCGGCACTGACCCGCACCACCACCCACGACAAGGAAAACCTCAAGACCTGGGCGGCGTTCCTGCAGGACCAGGTGAGCCTCACCGAGCGCTTGAAGCTGCTGGCTGGCGCGCGCATCGAGCGTTTCGAGCACCAGTACGATGCCTACATCACCGGCGTGCGATCCTGGGAAAAGAGCGACAGTGCCGTCACGCCGCGTCTGGGCCTGACCTACGACCTCACTGACGAACTGGCGCTGTATGCCAGCGCTTCGCGGTCGTTCAAGCCCAACAGCGGTGCCTCTCGCCTGGGTGGCGGTTTCGATCCGGAAGAGGGCAAGGCCTATGAGGTGGGGGCCAAGTGGCGGACCCTGGATGACCAACTGAGCGTGGAAGCGGCGATCTACCAGATCGACAAGAAGAACGTGCTGACCACCGACCCGGTCGACTCGACCTTCAGCGTGGCCGCCGGCCAAGTGCGCAGCCGCGGCTTCGACCTGAACCTGGTGGGTAACATCACCTCAGCGTGGAAGGTAATGGGCAGCTACGCCTATGTCGATGCACAGGTGACCAAGGACAACACCCTGCGCGACGGCACGCGCTTGCTCAATATCCCGCGTGAAAGCGCCAGCCTGCTGAGCATCTACGAGTTCCAGGACGGCCCGCTGCGCGGCCTGGGCCTGGGCGGCGGTGCCCGCTACGTGGCCGAACGCGCCGGACAGACCGCCAACGTGCCGAACTTCAGCATGGACAGCTACACCGTGTATGACGCGCTGTCGTACTACAAGGTCAACGACAAGCTGCGCCTGAACCTGGACGTGAAGAACCTGTTCGACAAGGAATATGAAGAGGGGGCGTTCGGTAACGTCTACGCCTACCCAGGCGCCCCGCGTACCGTGCAGGTGGGCTTCACTTACAAGCTCTGAAGCCTGCTTGTGGTTTTAGCCGCAATACGGGTCAGTTAGGCCAGGTAAGAGCGGCCTCAGCCGCGAAGCGACCGCCTGTTCACAGCAGATGCAGTGAATTTCCTGGCGATTTCGCGGCTAAAGCCGCTCCCACCGGGCCACATGCCGCTTAAGCGAACAATGTTGGCTTTAGCCGCGAAGACCGCATCACGGTCTCTACGGCTGAGGCCGACCCTACCGGGCCAGGCCGCGCCCGGTTGAGCGGTTCTTCACCGCTCAGGCAAAGACGCGGATCGGCTGGCCGGCGTGCCAGGCCTGGATGTCCTCGATCATCTGCCCGTAGAAGGTCCGGTAATTGTTGCGTGTCACGTAGCCGATGTGTGGCGTGGCCAGCACGTTGTCCAGCGTGCGCAGCGGGTGCTCGGCCGGCAGTGGCTCCTGGTCGAACACATCCAGTGCTGCACCGGCGATGCGCCGCTCGCGCAGGGCCTGCACCAGGGCCGCTTCATCGATGATCGGCCCGCGCGAGGTGTTGACCAGCTGCGCGGTGGGTTTCATCCAGCCCAGCGCCTGGGCATCCACCAGCCCGCGGCTGCGTTCGCCCAGCACCAGATGCACCGACAGCACGTCGGCCTGTTCGAACAGTGCCTGCTTGTCGACCCGCTCGACCCCCACTTCGGCAGCCGCCTCAGCCGTAAGGTTAGGGCTCCAGGCGATCACCCGCATGCCGAACGCCTGTCCATAGCGCGCCACCCACTTGCCGATGCTGCCCAGCCCCAGCAGCGCCAGGGTCTTGCCGTACAGATCGCCGCCGACGCCCACCTGCCAGCCCCCGCCACGCAGCGAGTTGGCCTCTGGCACCAGGTTGCGGGTCAGGCCCATGATCAGCGCCCAGGTCAGCTCCGGCGCGGCATTCTTGTAGCTGTCGGTGCCGCACACCTCGACGCCCAGCGCCCGCGCAGCGGCCACATCCAAGGCGGCGTTGCGCATGCCGCCGGTGACCAGCAGCCGGAGGTCGGGCAGGCGTTCCAGCAGGGCACGGTCGAATGCCGTGCGCTCGCGCATCACGCAGATCACCTGGAAGCCTTGCAGGCGGGCGGCAAGGGTTTCGGTGTCGGCGGGGTAATCATGCAGAAAGGTCACCTGGCCGATGGGGTCGAGCACCGACCAGTCCACCACACCGCTGGCCACGTTCTGCCAATCGTCCAGCACCGCAATCTTGAGCAGGGTCATCTTCGAGGGTCTCCGGGCTTGTGTGGCTTCGCACATTACCCCTGAAACGCTCAACCAAACAGCCCAGCGGCAAGATTGATGGTCAGGCCGAGGATTGCCGTGTTGAACACGAAGCCCAGCAGGCAGTGGGCAAGCACCACACGGCGCATGGCGCGGGTCATGACCCCGACGTCGGAGGTCTGCACTGCCACGTTCAGGGTGAAGGAGAAGTACAGGAAGTCCCAGTAGTCCGGGTGACGTTCACCATCGGGAAAATTCAGCGCCGGCTGCTCGCCACCACAGCTGTAGAACAGCCGCGCGTAGTGCAGGCTGAAGATCACGCCGGTGAGCAGCCAGGAGCCGGCGATGGTCAGGGCAGTAAAACCGTAGCGCAGGGCGGGGTTGGCCGGGTGGGCGTCGCTGTGATTGGCCAGCTCGACTACGATCGCCGCGACGCTGGCCAGCGCCCCCAGGCAGACCGTAAGTAATACCACCCCGGCGTTCTCGTCCTCCATGACCGCCACCCTCCTGACATCGGCGGCGCTGCTGCGCGCGGTGCGCGCGAGTATCAAGGCGAGAAACAGCCACACCGCCACGTTCCAGCCCACCAGGCCCTGCTGGATGGGGCTCAGCTGTGGGGCGACGACCACGGTAAGAAGGCCCGCCAGCAGGCCGACGGTGGCTGAGGCGGTGAGGCGCGGGTGGGTATGAACGACATGCGGCATGGCCGGATTCTCTGATGGCAGGCGCTCAATACAGCACAAATAGCTCGGCGCCGGTAGATCACGGCTCATGGGCGGAGGGTTGCAGCGGCTTCAGCGGCGAAGACGGCGACGTCTTCACTGCGTATGCAGCGGCTTTGCGCGATCTTCGCGGCTGAAGCCCTACATGCCCGGACTTCAGATGAATTTGACGCCTGGCCTGGCGCGCTCATCGACGCTCAATTCAAAGACGTCCGGTCGGGAATAGTGCCCGGTCACGTCGAAGTCGTATCGCACCCGGGCCAGCTCTGCGGTATCGATCTCGGCCACCAGCAGGCCGCGCTCGCCCACCAGCGGCCCGGCCAGCACCTCACCCAGCGGGCCGACGATCACGCTGCCGCCGTTGATCAATGGCCGCTCGGCCGGCCAGTTCTCCACCTCGGTGCCCAGTTGCTGCGGCGAGTCCTGCACCTGACAGGCGCTGACCACGAAGCAGCGCCCTTCGCAGGCGATATGGCGCATGCTGGCTTGCCACATGTCGCGCTCGTCGACAGTCGGCGCGCACCAGATCTCGACGCCCTTGGCGTACATGGCAGTGCGTAGCAGCGGCATGTAGTTCTCCCAGCAGATCGCCGTGCCCAGGCGCCCGGCGCTGCCTTCCACCACCGGCAGGGTCGAGCCGTCGCCCTGGGCCCAGATCAGCCGTTCGGTGCCGGTGGGCATCAACTTGCGGTGCTTGGCCACCAGACCATCCTGGGCCGTGAAGAACAGTGCGGTGCAGTACAGGCTATGGCCGCTGCGTTCGATCACACCGACCACCAGGTCGGCCCCAGTGCGCGCCGACAAGGCCGCCAGTTCGTCGGTTTCGGCGCCCGGCACGTCGATGGCGTTGGCGTGGTAGCGGGCGAAGGCTTCGCGACCTTCGGGCAGACGGTAGCCCAGCTGGGTGCCGAAGCGCTCGCCCTTGGGATAGCCGCCCAGCAGGGCCTCGGGCATCACCACCAGGCGTGCGCCGGCGTCGACGATGGCTTGTTCCCAGCTCAGGATCTGCGCCAGGGTTTCGGCCTTGCCGCCGGGCAAGGAACCGATCTGCAAGGCGGCAACGATGGATCTGGACATGACGACTCTCCGCAATGACAAGTGAATGGCGCCATTCTCAAACCTGCCGCGCTATGAATAAATACGCGCTCATTGCTAACTGATATGAGTGCCATGAATATCGAGTCTGTCGACCTCAACCTGCTCAAGGTCTTCGAAGCCCTGTTCGAAGAGGGCAGTGCCAGCCGCGCCGCCTTGCGCCTGGGGCTTACCCAATCGGCGGTTAGTGCGGCCTTGCGGCGCCTGCGCGAGGTGTATGGCGATACCTTGTTCGTGCGCACCGGGCGTGGCTTGGCGCCGACCTTGCAGGCCAACCAGCTGCGCCCGCTGATCGCCGAGGCGCTGGCGCGCTGTCGGCAGAGCCTGACGCTGCTGGATCCCCATCGGGCAGACTTCCAGGGCCGCAGCGTCAGCCTGGGGCTGTCGGATGATTTCGAGATCGCCCATGGACGGCGGCTGATTGCGGCGGTGCAGGCGTTGGCGCCCGGCTTGCGGCTGATCTTCCGCCAGACCCATAGCCAGATCGTCGCCACGGACCTGCTGGAGCGGCGTATCGATCTGGCGATCACCGTCGGTGGCTGCAATGCGCGGTTGCTCGGGCGCGAGGTGCTGGGGGAGGGCGGTTATGCCTGCCTGGTGGACCCTGCCAGCCTGCAGGCCGGGCAGCACGCACTGGACCTCGATGAGTTCGTGGCTCGTGAGCATCTGCTGGTATCGTCGGCGGGCTTCATCGGCATTGTTGATGAGGCGCTGGCCGCCCAGGGGCTGCGGCGCCGCGTGGCGGCTTCCACTACGCATTTCGCGGCACTGCCGTGGTTGTTGCGCGGCACCTCATGCGTTTCGACCATCCCGGCGCATGCCGCCGAGGCGATCGCCGCTGCCACCGGGCTGCGGGCACTGCCATGCCCGCTGGCGCTGCCGCGCTACCCGGTGGAACTGGGCTGGCGCACGGTAACCCCGGGGGACCCGGCGGTGGCGCGGGTGCGTGAAGCGATTGCTGCATGCCTGCAGCCCTGAAGCTTCATTGCGGCCACTTCTCCAGCAGCATGGCGACGAACTTCTCCGCTGCCGGCGACAGCGAAGCGCCACGTCGGTAGACCAGGCCCAGCGAGCGGTTCACCACCGGTTCTTCCAGCGGCACGCTGACCAGGGTCGGGTGGTCGGCGGCCGGCATCGCCAGGCTGGGCATCACCGACACACCCAGGCCGGCCTCCACCAGGCCCAGGGATGTAGACAGGTGTTGGACCTCGTAGAACCACTTGGGGCGCCAGCTAAGCCCGGCCAGGGCATGGTCGAGGATCATCCGGTTGCCGCTGAGCCGGCCTACACCGATCAATCGGTAGTCGCTCAGCTCCGACCAGGTCACCGAGGTGCGCCCGGCCAGTTCATGGTCACGGCGACAGGCGAGCACGAACGGCTCGTTGACCAGCGGCATGAAGTCGATGTCCGGGTGCTGGCCGCTCATCATGTTGATGCCGAAGTCGGCCTCGCCGCGCAGCACGGCCTCCAGCCCGTCATTGGCACTGAGGTCGAGCAGGCGGATGCGGATCTTCGGGTATTGCTCGTTGTACAGGCGAATCACCGACGGCAGGAAATAGAACGCCGCAGTGGGGATGCAGGCGAGGGTGACCTGGCCGGTTTGCCGTTCGGCCAGTTCGCGAATACTCAGAATCGAATCTTCCAGGTCGTCGAGCAGGCGCCTGGCCTTGGGCAGAAAATCGCGTCCCACACTGGTCAGGCTCACCCGGCGGGTGGTGCGTTCCAACAACGGGGTGCCCAAGCCTTCTTCCAGCTTCTTGATGCGTCGAGTCAGGGCAGGTTGGGAGACATGCAATACGTCCGCAGCTTCGTGGAAGCTGCCCAGTTCGGCGATTTTCACGAAAGATCTTATATCTTGTAGCTCATATTCCACGATGATGCTCCGTTGCGCGTTGCATTGTTATTGATAATTCGTGCGCAATAATGGCTACGATCTTTGCATTGGATTGATTTTTCAACTGCTGGCACTCTTGCCCCTAGAACATCAATAACACCGATTGATTAACAAGAGTCAGCAGTCATGCAACCAATTCCCTGCGTGCTCATGCGCGGCGGTACCTCCAAGGGACCGTTCTTTCTTGCCAAGGACCTGCCTTCCCAGCCAGAAGAGCGCGATGAGATGCTGATCAGTCTCATGGGTTCCGGCCATGAACTTGAGATCGATGGCATCGGCGGCGGCAGTCCGCAAACCAGCAAGGTTGCCATCATCAGCCCCTCCACGCATCCAGAAGCCGATGTCGATTACCTCTTCGTGCAGGTGATGGTCAACGAGCGTCGTGTCGATACAGCCCCCAACTGCGGCAACATGCTCTGCGCCGTCGGCCCGTTCGCGGTCGAACAGGGCCTGGTCACGGCCGATGACGGCAAGACCCTGGTGCGCATTCGCAACGTCAACACCGGTACCTTGGTGAATTCGCTGGTCGACACGCCCAACGGCGTCGTCAACTACGAAGGCACGGCCTCGGTCGATGGCGTTCCTGGTACTTCTGCACCGGTGCACCTGACTTTCCTCGATGCGGTCGGCAGCAAGACCGGCAAACTTTTCCCCACCGGCAAGGTGCGTGACGTCTTCGATGGTATCGAAGTGACCTGCATCGACATGGCCATGCCCATGATGCTCGTGGAAGCCGAGAAACTTGGCAAGACCGGCGGCGAAACCCCGGCCGAGCTGGACGCCGACACCGAGTTGCTCAAGCGCCTGGAAAACCTGCGCCTGCAGGCCGGCCTGGCAATGGGCCTGGGCGATGTCAGCGAGAAAGTGATTCCCAAACCCGTATTGATTTCTCGTCCTCGGCACGGCGGCACGCTGCAGGTGCGATACTTCATGCCACACAACTGTCACCGCTCACTGGCGATCACCGGGTCCATCGGCCTGGCTACCGCCTGTGTCAGTGCCGGCAGCGTGGCCGCCGAGCTGCTCGGCGAGTCGGCCCTGGCGCTGAGCCAGGTTCGATTGGAGCACCCTAGTGGGGGTATCGATGTGGCCTTGAGCCGCAGCGGCCCGGAGGGCACTTTGCAGGCATCGGTGGTGCGCACCGCCCGGCGTCTGTTTTCAGGATTCGTCTACGTTCCAACCCCGCAACGGCTGGCCGGCTGACCCGGTTCGTCCGTTGACCCAGCGCATCCGCACAATTTCAACAATGGGTGATGCCTCATGAGACTCATCAAATCGCTGTACTTCCAGATCATCTGCGCCGTCATCCTCGGCGTACTGGTCGGTCACTTCTGGGCGCAACAGGCCGTTGCGCTGAAACCCCTGGGCGACGCATTCATCAAGCTGATCAAGATGATGATTGCACCCGTGGTGTTCTGCACCATCGTCACCGGCATTGCCGGCATGACCGACAAGAGCACCCTCGGGCGTCTGATGAGCAAGACGCTCCTGCTGTTCCTGGTGCTGACGGTGATCAGCCTGGCGATCGGCCTGGCCGCCGTGTACGTGTTCAAGCCCGGCGTGGGCATGAACATCGACCCGGCAACCCTGAGTACCGCCGGCCTGGCGCAGTACACCGCTTCGGCGGCCAAGCTGAGCGTGGTCGACTTCTTCATGCACATCATCCCGGACACCTTCATCGGTGCCTTCAACAAGGGTGAAGTGCTGCCGGTGCTGTTCATCGCCGTACTCAGCGGCTTCGCCCTGTCGGCGCTGGGCGAGAAGGGCCGTCCAGTACTGACCGTGCTGGAATCAGCTTCGCAGATGGTGTTCAAGATCTTCGGCTACCTGATGCGCTTTGCGCCGGTCGGTGCTTTCGGTGCCCTGGCCTTCACCGTGGGCCAGTACGGGATCACCTCCCTGGGCTCGCTGGCCAAGCTGATCATGACCCTGTATGTCGCCTGTGCCTTCTTCGTCTTCGTGGTGCTTGGTGGCCTGTGCCGCATCTACGGCTTCAGCCTGTGGAAGCTGCTGCGCTACTTCCGTGAAGAGTTCCTGGTCGTGCTGGGTACCTCGTCCACCGAGCCGGTGCTGCCGCGCATGCTGGAAAAACTCCAGGGCCTGGGTTGCAAGAAAGGCGTCGTTGGCCTGGTGCTGCCGACCGGCTACTCGTTCAACCTGGACGGCACCGCCATCTACCTGTCGCTGGCCGCCATCTTCATCGCCCAGGCCTGCAACATCGACCTGACCGTCGGCCAGACCCTGACCATGCTGGCAATCATGCTGCTGTCGTCCAAGGGCGCGGCAGGCGTCACCGGCAGCGGTTTCGTGGCCCTGGCTTCGACCCTGACCGTGATCCATGACATTCCGCTGGCCGGCCTGGCCCTGCTGATCGGTATCGACCGCTTCATGTCCGAAGCGCGTGCGCTGACCAGCCTGGCGAGCAACGCTGTCGCCACCGTCGCCATCGCCCTCTCCGAAGGCGCCTGCGACCGCGAAACCCTGCAGCGTGCGCTCGATGGCAAGCCGGCAGCGCCGGTCGATGTACCGCAGCAATGGGTCACCGACAAGCCCCAGCAAATCAGCTGATACCTCGCTTCACCCCCAAAGGACTTCATGCAGTATCTCGCCTGGCGCCTCACGGCGCCGGGCGGGCAGGGAGGCCGTGTCTCTGAACATTGGCCGCGCCGACATAACAACAAGAGAAAAACAACATGCTCGCATTACTTGGCCTGGCCATGGTCGTGGTATTCACCTACCTGATCATGAGCAAGCGTCTCTCTCCGATCGTCGCTCTCACTGTGGTCCCTATCGTCTTCGCCATCATCGGCGGCTTTGCGCCGACCACCGGCAAGATGATGCTCGACGGCCTGAAAATGGTCGCTCCCTCGGCAGTGCTGCTGCTGTTCGCCATTCTGTTCTTCGGCCTGATGATCGACGCTGGCCTGTTCGACCCGCTGATCCGCAAGATCCTCAAGCGCGTCAAGGGCGACCCGATGCGCATTGCCATCGGCACCGCGCTGCTGTCGCTGCTGGTAGCCCTGGACGGTGACGGCACCACCACCTACATGATCACCTGCGCCGCGATGTTGCCGCTGTACAAGCGCATCGGCATGAACCCGATGATCCTGGCGACCATCTCCATGCTGTCGCTGAGCATCATGAGCGGCATGAGCCCCTGGGGTGGTCCGGCCACGCGCGCCATCGCGGCGCTGGGCCTGGACGCCACCGAGTACTTCATTCCGATGCTGCCGACCATGATCGGTGGTGCGGCCTGGGTGGTGTTCACCGCTTTCCTGCTGGGCCGCGCCGAGCGCAAGCGCATCGGCATCATCCAGCTGGAGTCTGGCGGCACCAAGTGCTACATCGAGGAAATCCTCGAGAACACCCCCTACAAGCGTCCGCGCCTGGCCTACGTCAACCTGGTGCTGGTGATCATCGTGATGACCGCCCTGGTGCTGGGCGTGATGCACGCCGCGATTTTGTTCATGATCGGCTTTGTCGCGGCGCTGATGATCAACTACCCCAAGCTGGAAGAGCAGAAGGAGCGCATCCTGTCGCACTCCGGCAACGCCATGACCGTGGTGCTGCTGGTGTTCGCCGCCGGTATCTTCGCCGGCATCTTCTCCGGCACCAAGATGGTCGACGCCATGGCCCAGACGCTGGTGGCCTGGATTCCTGATGCCTGGGGTCACTGGTTCCCGCTGGTGGTCGCATTGACCAGCATGCCGATGACCTTCGTGCTGTCCAACGACGCCTACTACTTCGGCGTGGTACCGATTCTTGCCAACGCAGCCGCCGCCTACGGCATCTCGCCGCTGGAAATCGCCCGCGCCTCGGTACTTGGCCAGCCGGTTCACCTGATGAGCCCGTTGGTGGCCTCGACCCTGCTGCTGGTGGGCATGGTCGACCGCGACATCGGTGACTTTCAGAAAGCCACCGTCAAATGGGCGGTGCTGACCTCGCTGGTAATCACCGTGCTGGCACTGCTGACCGGCGCCATCTCGTTCTTCGCCTGAGGGCGAACCTGGGCCGCCGGGGGGAGCTGGCGGCCCAATCCCCACCCTGCATAACAATAAAGAAGAGTACCTGGATCATGACCAAAGTCATTACCCGTGCGGCTGCCTGCGGCCTGCTGTTTGCCAGCCTGCCGGATGCCGGCGCCGCCGGTTTCATCGAAGACAGCAAACTCAAGCTGCAACTGCGCAACGTTTATTTCAACGAGAACTTCCGCGACGAGCAGGGCCTCAGCGCCCGTGCCGCAGCCACGGCCAAAAGCGAGCGTACCGAATGGGCGCAGGGCTTCCTGCTCGACTATCAGTCCGGCTTCACTCAGGGCACGGTAGGGTTCGGCCTCGATGCCATGGGCCTGCTGGGCGTGAAGCTGGATTCCGGCCGTGGCCGCAGCGGCACGGGTTTGCTGCCAGTGCACGATGATGGTCGCGCCGCCGACGAATTCTCCAGCTTCGGCGCCACGGCCAAGGCGCGGTTCGCCAAGACCACGCTCAAATACGGCACCCTGCTGCCGAAGAACCCGGTACTGGTCTACAACGACGCGCGCCTGCTGCCGCAGACCTACGAGGGCACACAGATTGTCAGTAACGACATCGAGGGGCTGACCCTGACCGGTGGCTTGCTCGATCGCCAGAAATTGCGCGACTCTTCCGACAGCAACGGCGTCACCCCGGATGGCTACAGCGGCGGCGAGTCGGGTGACTTCCGTTACTTCGGCGGCGAATACAAGCTCACCAAGTCGCTGCGCCTGAGCTACTTCAACGGTGAGTTGGAAAACTTCTACCAACAGCATTTCTTCGGCGTGCAGCACGACCTGCCGTTGGCCGGCGGCGTACTGACCAGCGACCTGCGGGTATTCGACAGCCGTGATGTCGGCCATGCCTGGAAGGGCCAGATCGACAACCGCATGTACAGCGGCCAGTTGGCTTACAGCCATTCCGGGCACACCGTCGGTGCCGGTTACCAGAAACTCAGCGGCGATGCCGGCCTGCCGTTCGTCAACGGCGCTACCGTTTATTCGTTCAGTAACGTGGGGATTGGCAAGTTCATCCAGGAAGACGAGAAAACCTGGATGGTCAGCTACGCCTACGACTTCGGCACCCTCGGCGTGAAGGGCCTGAACTTTTCCACTCGCTACCTGAGCGGTGACAACGGCAAGTCCGGCGCTGCTGGTCAAGCCGAGTGGGAGCGCGATATGGAACTGGCCTACGTGATACCCGATGGCTCGTTCAAGGGCCTGGGCGTGAAGCTGCGCAACTACGTGTACCGCTCCGACTTCTCCCGCGGCCGCGACAGCAACCGTATCTACTTCACCTACGACATCGCCCTCTGGTAATACCTCCTTCCACGCGCGGGGCCTGCAAGGCCCCGCCGTGCCTCAGCGCCAAGGCCTGATCAATACCGCCCTGAGCCGGGCGGTACTCCTTAGACCCCTAGCCCCACCAGATACCTTCTCTGTACTGCACCGTGGGCGGCAGTACCGTGCGCAGAAAGGCGAGGTATTGCTCGAATAGCTCTTTATTGGGGAGGCGGGCTACGAAACCGCATTGTTCTTCATCGACGTGGACGGCGATGATGAGGAAATAACGGTCGATGGTGACGTGCTGATAGTTGTGCCAAGGGAGGCTGGTTTCGTGTACAGCGGGTGGGGGCTCCCAGCTCAACAGTCGTAAGGCAGCGATGATTACCATCGCCACAGGGCCGAGAAGCACGGCAGAGCCAAGGAAAACGGCTAACCCCAGCAATGCGACAATGACGATCAGCGCCATCCCTTTCACAAAGTCTTCCATATAGCGGGGGACGCATAGCTGATAATTGACCTCAGCGCGTTCGAGATGAATGCGGTAGTGAAAATGTGATTTTCTGAAGGCACCTACTAAAAGAAGAGCTAGCATGCCTATTGATAGGCTCACTGTCATCATCCAGTCGTTCAGGTCTTCGCTTAAATACCAGACTAAAATGCCTACTGGCAAAAAGGACGCCAGCATGAAGAGTGGCAAGGTCCAAAAGCAACTTCGTGGAAGTTTTATTCTTTTTGCGGACCAGCTCAGCTTTGCAGACGACGCGCGGTCGGGAAGGAGGTTTTTTGGGGAGGCCATTATCTTGCTGTTGTGTCGATTAACTATTACAAAGTCGTGTTTTTATGAAAAAGGAGTTTAGCAAAGCACAATCAGGTTGCTTTTTTCGGTCGTTCGCGCTGCGTTACCAGTAATGGGTTCTCCTCTGACTCATTAGTCTCATTTGCGTATGGCTGGAGTTTTAATTGAAATAGATATCCGGTAACTCCAGCGCCACCTGATCGGCCAGCGACAGCCCGCTCATGTCCGATGCGCTCGTGCAGGGAAAGTGTTCACGCCGGTCGCTGCGACCCGAGCGGAGATGAGTGAGGGCTGGGGAAGAAGCTTCGCCGTGGTGGGCTTGGGCATGGAAAGGCTCCGCAGACCGTCTGGATTGTTCAACAAAGGCTTGGGTAAACATTAGCTATTAACGTGCCAGATACGGTCTGCGGCGGGGGAACAGGTCAGAGACTGTTTTCTTGGATTCAGAGTCTGGTTGGGGAAATTCACCCTTTCTTCCGGTCTACCCCCACCAGATACCTTCCCGGTACTGCGCGGAGGGCGGCAGTACCGTGCGCAGAAAGGCCAGGTATTGCTCGAATAGCTCTTTATTGGGGAGGCGGGCTTCGAAACCGCATTGTTCTTCATCGACGTGGACGGCGATGATGAGGAAATAACGGTCGATGGTGACGTAGTTGTACTCGTGCCACGGCAGGCTGGTTTCGTATTCTGTGGGAGGCGGCTCCCAGCTACTCAGTCGCAAAGCCGTTAGGATCAGACCCCCTGCGCCTAGAATAAATATTATTGATTCCGTATAAGCGGCGACTGCAAGCAGTACAAGAAGTCCGGCGGCGGCAACGCATTTATATACTAAGCCTTCGTGCTTGAAGTAACGAGGGCGGTAATCTAGCTCTCCCTTTTCGGGGTGAATTCTGTAGTTGAAGTCGGTGCGCTTTAATGCGTCTGACAGAATGCAAAGGCAGGTGAGAATTGCTCCAGATATAAAGATGGCGTAAGTGATGAAAAAGTCCGTGTACAGATCTCGAAAAATAATGATGGTGAGTACCGGCCATATGGTTAGCCCAATTGGCCAGATCCAGATTGACGCGCGAGGAAGGTTTATTCTCTTCACGGACCAACTGTAAAGAGCCGGGGGTGTGGTCGGTAAAGCCTGAACTTCATGAGATACTTCGAATGCGTCCGGCGTTGGCTTGTCTAAGATCATTGTTCCTGGGGCCTTTAATTTATGACGGGTGGGCGCTCGACTTCAGCCCCACCAGATGCCTTCCCGGTACTGCGCGGAGGGCGGCAGTACCGTGCGCAGAAAGGCCAGGTATTGCTCGAATAGTTCTTTACTGGGGAGGCGGGCGTCGAAACCAATATCTTCTTCGTCGGTTTGAAGGGCGATGATTCGGAATACTCTGTCGATGGTGACGTAGCGATATTCCTCCCAAGGCAGCGTGATGACGTGCTCGGTAGGTGGCGGCGGGGGTAACCGGGTCGCACGCAACGCGGCGTAGATCATGAAAACGACGGGGCCGATCAAGAAGAGCACCGATCCTATAACAGATGCTACAGCAAGCAGAAGAATGATCAGAATAGCGGCGATGACATTAAAAACCGTGCCTAGATGCTTGTAGTAGTGGCGGCGAATATCCATTTCTGCTTGGTGCCTGTATATCCGATAGTCGAAAACGGAGCGGCGCAAGGCTTCAGCGAGCCAACAGCAACCCGCTGCGAGAGATGGGATAAGAATCAAATATAACTCAGAAGGATCCTCTAATATTTCTTTCCAGGATACTGCCGCGAGCAATGCTGGAAATGCCATTACGATAAAGGGGGCGATACAAATGGCTCCTCTTGGGAGGTTGATTCTTTTCACTGACCAACTCTGGAGTGTCGGAAGATCGCTCTGTGACGCCTGAGCTTCTCGGGGTGATTCGATTACGTCAGGGTTTGGCTTGCGTGCAACCATCGATGTTCGGAGTCCTTCGATTCATGACAAAGAAGCGGCCGGCGTCAGCCCCACCAGATACGTTCTTGGTATTGCGTGGTGGGGGGCAGTACCGTGCGCAGAAAGGCCAGGTATTGCTCGAATAGTTCTTTATTGGGGAGGCGGGCTTCGAAACCGCATTGTTCTTCATCGACGTGGACGGCGATGATGAGGAAATAACGGTCGATGGTGACGTGGTTGTACTCGTGCCACGGCAGGCTGGTTTCGTATTCTGTGGGAGGCGGCTCCCAGCTACTCAGTCGCAAAGCCGTTAGGATCAGACCCCCTGCGCCTAGAATAAATATTATTGATTCCGTATAAGCGGCGACTGCAAGCAGTACAAGAAGTCCGGCGGCGGCAACGCATTTATATACTAAGCCTTCGTGCTTGAAGTAACGAGGGCGGTAATCCAGCTCTCCCTTTTCAGGGTGAATTTTGTAGTTGAAGTCGGTGCGCTTTAATGCGTCTGACAGAATGCCAAGGCTGGTGAGAATTGCTCCAGATATAAAGATGGCGTAAGTGATGAAAAAGTCTGTGTACAGATCTCGAAAAATAAAGATTGTGAATGCCGGCCATATGGTGAACGCAATTGGCCAGATCCAGATTAATGCACGAGGAAGGTTTATTCTCCTCACAGACCAGTTGAGTGTCGGTGTGTTTTGATCGGTTTTAGCAAGGGTGGGTGGATTGTTCATGTGGTTAAATAGCTTTTTAATCCGTAGCATGAAAGTGGTTTAGGGGCTTTCTTAAGTTGTCAGTCTCTAAGCATGATGAAGCTGTTCTTGGGGCGTTTTAGATTCCTGATGAGCCAGTTTTCAACTGTTGAGTCGTCCTCAGAAATTTCACCCGTGTTGCTCAGTTTTATCCGAAAGCGATAGCCCATATCACTCATCGACGGCATGAGGACTTCTGTGGGATACCAGATCTGGAATTCTAAAAAGGTAGCTGACTCGGGCAGCGGTACCCACGTCTGCCAGATAGCTGGAGTATTCTTTTCAATTTTCTGAGGTGTGGCGACGGCAGGCTCTGCCTGCAATACCCCCCATTTCGATAAGGGTAAGCACTGACCGTCCTCGATAAACGTGTTCCTCAAACACTCATCCCAGTCAGGACTGATTTTCGCTCCGCTGATGATGTCGATAACTATTTGTTGGTCGCGTAGATTGGCGGGAAAAAGTACTTGTATAAACGCACCTGTATGAAGCGCTTGGCTGGCATTTAGTTCGCCGTGAGCGGTATGGTAATTAGCTTGGGATTTGACCAATATCTGTGGGCAGAGCAGCGCTTCCTTGAAGGCGCGTATTTCTTCGATATGATCAGAGAAATTTTTCCCAAAGCGATTTTTTTCTGTATAGGACCAATAGCATCTTCTCAACCAAGCGCTAATGTGGTCCTGCTTAAGGGCGTTGATTAGGGTGCTGGCGGTAAGATAGATAACACCGCCGATAAGCGCTATCAGAGCAGCCCTTCCGCCGAGCACTGATATAGCAGCACCCATGGCAAACTTGGCTGAAGCCAATGCTGCTATCTGCTGCGCAATAACTACGCCGCCCATGATGAATACACCTAGCCCTTTTACCAACATTAAATTTCGCTCTCTAGGGTTTTTGGCTGCGTTGATATCATCATGGATTTCTGCAAGCTCAAGAGCTGCAGCTCCCGCCCCAGCTGATCCCATCAGAAAAAGTCGAGTTCGAAAACTCGTTACTGTGCTGGCCCAGCCGAAATTGCCTCTCTTTTTCCAATATGCTGCTGACTGATTCAAAATAGAGGTGGTTTTATCGCCGATCTTCGTCGGAGGTGTATTTCGAATGGTTTCCCAAGAGGCGGCTACGTAAATGCCCAGCCAAAGGTTCAGGGTGTAGCCTAAGTTGTAGCCGATTTTTATCAGGTCTTTCTGATTAATCGTGCCATCCTTTCTGACGTCATTCCAAACTACGATGACATTGATAAGATTAATGAGCACCACAATCGAGGCGAACCTTCCGCTGAGGTTCTGGCGAGCGGCCCACTCCCTGCTTTGTAGAGCCCACCTTTCTAGGTGCTGTCCTGAAGACCAGCTGAGATTGATGATTTCCCGGCGAAATCGGTCTATGTAGTGCTGGCCTTGGTAATCCAGCAGCAAGGGCATGTTCACACCATGACTGCGCAGTTGAGCTGTCTGAGCGCGAATTTGTTGCCCCAGATTGTGGCGCTCTTGGCGGTTAACAGTGTAGTGCCAGCGATTCTTCAAATCTTGCAACTGCTGAGTTAGCAAGCGTTGCTGATTTTTCCAGTTCTTGAGCTTGGCGGCGATCTCTGGGTCGATGGCTAAAGGCTTGCTCTTAGGGGCCAGAGTCTGGTTCAGGAGCAAGTGACGAAGCAGCGCGCTAACGGTTTTCGTATCGTGCAGGGAACGGCTTCCCAGAAGGGCGAGGCTCGTCTGCAGCATCCCCTGCATCAGTTGGCCAGTGGCGCGTTCGCCGAGAGCTACCATGGCTTCCAGGGTCTTGCGTGGAATATCTTTCAGTGCTTTTACCCAGGGAACATGGGCGAAGTCCGGGTGATTGAAGGCACTGTTGAACTCTCCCGCGCGAGTGGCCAAGCTGGTCAGGTCGCCGAAGCCTTGCAGTAATCGGTTGGCCTCGGAGTTCAGGGCGGCCTTGATGGCTGGGGAAAAGCCGTAGTTGTGCAGGCCGAACAGTGTAGTGGTCTGATGTTCCTGGTCCTCCAGCCACTTTCGGGTTTCTTTGTCCTGGGCGAAGATCACCTGCATCTCTTCGAAAATACCCGTCAGATGCATTAGCGTCTTGGGGGTGAGTGTATCGATGAACAGCGCCATGGGCTCGATGCCAACATGAATCAGCCATCGCTCAACATCGTTACGCGTGTCCTTGATGCGCTGCAGCAATCGTTCTTGCATAGGAAGCTGCTCCAGCAGGTAGTAGCGTGCTGCCTTCAGGTCTACTTCCTTGCGCCAGTTCTTGCGCCTGAGCCACTCTTTAACGTCGGCGTCATCGGGTGTTTTGCCGTAGCGGTTGAAGAGTTGGGCTTTTTGATCATCAGCGATTCTGTGTCCGTTCGTCCTGTAGCCTGATCCTCTGTTTTGGTTGGCTTCCTCACGTGTATGGTCGGCTTCCCTTTTTGCCAGATACGCCTCGGCATCGCGCAGATACTCATGGGTCAGGCGCAGATCCCCCTTGGCTTTCTCCGGTAGCTTGTCTCCTTCAACGCCCGGATCTGCCCCGCACAGTTCGGTCACATAACCGGCAATGGTGATCCGGTGTGCATGTTCGGTTTCCCAGACCTGGTATTCGGCGATTTCGGCGGCCATTTGCGCCGCCAGGTCGCGGGCCACGGCCAGTGGGTCGTCCAGTGCGATGAGCAGCGCGCTGTCCTTGTCGGGCACGCTGCCCAGCCAATGCACGTCGGCTCCGAGGGGGACCCAGCTCGGTGTGTCGGGCTCTTCCGGTGTCGGCGGCGGTTCGCTGCTGGGCAGCGAGGTGTCGTCGAAACGCTGGTCTTCATGGACACTGCCGGCATCGATATCGGCCACCACACGGGCCAGTTCGCGCAAGGGCCGCGTGTGCGGTTCGTTCAGGGTCTGGCAGTAGCTGGCCAGGTCCAGGCGTTTCATCCAGACCGTGCGACTGCCGGTGTGCGAGCGCATGTGTTCGCACAGGCGCCAGGTCCACTGCACCGGGGCATAGGCGATGTGCAGCACATGCCGGCGCGGGTAGAGCAGGAAGGGTCTGGCTTCGCCGGCGCCGTTGCGTTCATCGAGGCCAAGGTGGGCCTGGGTCCAGACGATGCGTGCCAGGCTCGCGTCGTGGGCCGAGTAGGTGTACTCGTGAAAAGTGCCGGCGGTTTCGTCGAATACGTAGACAAAACCGTCGGCCAGTTGCCGAAGCGTGTACTGGCGGCTTTGCAGAAGCGGCAGGCTGGCCCAGCGACCCTCTCTGGGCAAGGGTTTCAGGGCGCTTGGATTGGCGTCGTAACGCGAGCGGTCCAGTGCATAGCGCATGGGCACGATGGCGATGTCCGGGCCTTTGAACGGGCAAAGGCTGGTGCCGCTGGCCGGGGTCTTGTCGAATTCGGTGGCGAGGCGCTGGCGGCGCGTGCCGTGTTTTTCGGTCATGGCTGATGTTCCTGGGTCTGACGGCGGCAGCCGACGAGGGATGAGCGCCTGAACCAAGATTCGTGCCGTTGAGTAATTTCTCTTCTATTTCAGTTGGTTAGTTTGACTTTTGCGGCGCGGCGGCCTTCCTGGTGGCCGCGGACCGAGCAAACCGTTGCGCATCGCCGTGCAATGGCTTGCGCGGGCACCGGAGGTTGCAGCCGCCAAGGGGAGAGGTGCGACGAGGACGGTATTTTGCGCGAAGGTGACTGCGCAGATCCTGCGCATCATGGTTGATGGCTGGCAGCGCGGAGAGAATGAAAAAACGGCGCGCAAGGGGGCTGCGCGCCGGTGGCCCATCAGGGCGAGGGGTACCGCTTGAAGAGGGCTTAGCGCACCAGGCACGGCTGCTTGTTGTTGAAGCTCCAGCCGGGAATCAGGAACTGCATGGCCACGGCATCGTCACGGGCGTTCAGGCCCATGCTCTTGTACAGCTCGTGGGCCTTGTTCAACTGGTCCATGTCCAGCTCCACGCCCAGGCCCGGCTTGTTCGGCACCGCGACCTTGCCGTCGACGATCCTGAACGGTTCCTTGGTCAGACGCTGGCCGTCCTGCCAGATCCAGTGGGTGTCCAGGGCGGTGATCTCGCCGGGGGCGGCGGCGCCGACATGGGTGAACATGGCCAGGGAAATGTCGAAGTGGTTGTTGGAATGCGAACCCCAGGTCAGGCCCCACTCGTTGCACATTTGCGCCACCCGCACCGAGCCCTGCATGGTCCAGAAGTGCGGGTCGGCCAACGGGATGTCCACCGACTGCAGCTGAATGGCGTGGCCCATCTGCCGCCAGTCGGTGGCGATCATGTTGGTGGCGGTGCGCAGGCCGGTGGCGCGGCGGAACTCGGCCATCACCTCGCGGCCGGAATAACCGTTCTCGGCGCCGCAGGGGTCTTCGGCATAGGCCAGTACGTTGTGCTGGTCGCGGCACAGGCGAATGGCTTCCTTCAATGACCAGGCGCCGTTGGGGTCGAGGGTGATGCGCGCATCGGGAAAGCGCTCGGCCAGGGCGGTGACCGCTTCGATCTCTTCGTCGCCGCGCAGCACGCCGCCCTTGAGCTTGAAGTCCTTGAAGCCGTAGCGGGCATGGGCGGCCTCGGCGAGGCGCACCACGGCCTCTGGGGTCAGGGCCTTTTCATGGCGCACGCGGAACCAGTCGTTTTCCGCATCCGGCTCGCGGCGGTAGGGCAGGTTGGTCTGGTCCTGGTCGCCCACGTAGAACAGGTAGCCGAGCATCTCCACGGCATCGCGCTGCTGGCCTTCGCCGAGCAGAGCTGCCACCGGCACCTCCAGGTGCTGGCCAAGCAGGTCGAGCAGGGCGGCTTCCAGGGCGGTGACCGCATGAATGGTGATGCGCAGGTCGAAGGTTTGCAGGCCGCGGCCGCCGGCGTCGCGTTCGGCAAAGGCCTTGCGCACGTCGTTGAGAATCTTCTGGTAGGTGCCGATGCCGTTGCCGACCACCAGGGTGCGGGCGTCTTCCAGGGTTTGGCGGATCGCTTCGCCCCCGGGGACTTCTCCCACGCCGGTGTGTCCGGCGCTGTCCTTGAGGATCAGGATGTTGCGGGTGAAGTAGGGGCCATGCGCGCCGCTGAGGTTGAGCAGCATGTCGTCATGGCCGGCTACGGGCACTACTTGCAGGCTGGTGATGACGGGGGTGCTGCCGGAAGTCTGAATGGTCATGTTCGGTTCCTTTGTTCTTGTCAGCGTTCAGCGGCTCAGTGGCTGGGTGAGGTCTTGATGTCGGCCACCGGCGTGGCGCCTGGCTTGGGTGTGTTGCGTGCCGCGAAGACGATGACCGCGGCGAAGATCGAGGTGAAGGTCAGGCCATAAAGGCCGCCCTGGATGGAGCCGGTGTGCTGTTCCAGGAAACCGAAGGTGGTGGGTGCAACGAAACCACCGAGGTTGCCCACCGAGTTGATCAGGGCGATGACCGCCGCGGCGATGCGGGCGTCCAGGTAGGCCTGGGGGATTGGCCAGAACAGCGAAGAGGCGGACTTGAAGCCCAGCGCCGCGAAGCAGATGGCCACGAAGGCGAAGATCGGCCCGCCGGTGGTGGACATGAACATGCCGGCCGCAGCCACCAGCAGTGCGGCGGCGACCCAGGCCTGCTGGCGCTTCCATTTGCCGGCCAGGCTGGCGAAGGCGTACATGCCGATGATCGACAGCAGCCACGGAATGGAGTTGAACATGCCGACTTCGAAATCGCTCAGGCTACCCATCTTCTTGATGATGCTCGGCAGCCAGAAGGTCGCGGCGTAGATGGTCAGCTGGATCAGGAAATAGATCAGGCAGAACAGCAGGATCTGGCTGTCCTTGAGCAGTTGCCCCAGTGAAGGCTTGATCGGCGTGGCGGCTTCACGGGCCTGTTGCTCGGCGTCGATGGCGGCGACCAGGGCGTCCTGTTCGGCGCGGCTCAGCCATTTGGCGTCATGCGGCTTGGAGTCCAGCCAGAACCACACGAAGAAGCACAACACCACCGAGAACATGCCTTCGATGAAGTACATCCATTGCCAGCCCTTCATGCCCAGGCCGCTGATCTGCAGCAGCAGGCCGGACAGCGGGCCGGAGATCAGCGAGGCGATGGCCGAGCCGCTGAGGAAGATGGCGATGGCCTTGCCGCGCTCCACGCCAGGCAGCCAGCGCGTGAAGTAGTAGATCACCCCAGGAAAGAAGCCCGCTTCGGCGACACCCAGCAGAAAGCGCAGGATGTAGAAGTGGGTTTCGTTCTGGATGAAGGCCATGCAGGCGGCCACGATGCCCCAGGTCAGCATGATGCGGGTCAGCCAGACGCGAGCGCCGACTTTCTGCAGGAGGATATTGGAAGGGACTTCGAACAGCGCATAGCCGATGAAGAACAGGCCGGCGCCCAGGCCGTAGGCGGCAGCGCCGATGCCCAGGTCGGTTTCCATGTGCGAACGTACGAAGCCGATGTTCACCCGATCGATGTAGTTGACGATGAACATGATGACGAATAGCGGCAGGACGTGACGCTTGACCTTGGAAATGGCCGACTGCAGGGTCGGGTCCAGGGTGCTGTTCATCCCGGGGGTGGATGTACTCACTGGGTTTTCTCCCACTCGTTGTTTTTATGCGGGTCATGGGCGAGTCGATGCTCGCCTTGTTGGTCATCATACAAGTAAAGGTTATTGCTGCAAGAGGGAAGTGCAGGGGAAGTGCGCGCAAAAGCGCATGGGTGTGGTTTTTAAAATAGTGTTTTTTGCTGATTTTAAGCGCTAAAACCCGCGTATATTCGGATTTTTAAGGGTTTTATGAGGTGTTGTAAAAAGCCTTTGAGATGCGCTTTTTATCGGCCGAGCGGTGACGGGTGAAAAGATTGATGAGGTAGCTTGTCTAACAAGTTAGACGAGTCAGACCGGACATGTGCAGGCCTTCGAATGACGCTGCGATGCTATGATGCGGCGCATCCTCGTTGGCCGGGCCGGTGTGAAAGCCTTTTTCGCCGGGCAGGTCACCGAGAAAAAATACAACTTCCAGCCGGAACGCCTGCATGCAAGAAACGCCCGCTGCCGCACCCAAGCGCCGCTCCCACAGCCTGGCCACCGACCTGGTGACGGAACTCAGCCAGCGCATCCTGCTGGGCAAGATCGCACCGGGGCAAAAGCTGCCTTCGGAAAACGAGATCGTTCGCGAATATGGGGTCAGCCGCACCGTAGTGCGTGAGGCCATCTCCAAGCTGCAGGCCTCCGGGCTGGTGGTCACCCATCATGGCAAGGGCACCTTCGTGCTGCCGCGTGAGGACCAGACCGGGCTGCGCCTGAAGGTCGAGACCGCGTCACGGGTGCGCGACATCATCGAACTGCGCATTGGCCTGGAAACCCAGGCCGTGGCCCTGGCTGCGCTGCGCCGTACCGACGAGCAGCTGGCGGCGATGCGCCAGGCGCTGGATGACTACCAGGACCTGCTGGCCAAGGACGACAGCTGCGTAGAGGCCGACAAGCGCTTTCACATGCTCATCGCCGAAGCCACCGGCAACCCGTATTTCCTGGAAATCATGCAGCACCTGGGCAGTGCAATGATCCCGCGTACGCGTATCGCCAACAGCGAGCGCGCTGGCAGCAATCTCGTCCCACACGGCTATCTGGCCAACCTCGAACATGAAGCGCTGCTCAGTGCCATCCGCCGCAAGGACCCCGATGCTGCACGGGCGGCGATGTGGACTCACCTGAGCAACAGCCGCGAACGCCTGGTGCCTCTGGAATAGCCGCCAGCGAGCGGTTTCGATTGCCTCGGGCCTCGGTCACTGCGCGTCTGCCGCCAGAACCTCCAGCATCACTTGCGTCTGCCATGGGTAATAGGGGTTGAAGGTCAGCCGGGCGTGGACCTTGCCCGGCTCGCGATAACCCCAGTCTGAATACCACACCGGCTCACCCGCCAGGCAGCGGGCCATGTCCTGTGGCGTCTGGCCGTTCCAGCAGATTCGCTGGCTGCCTTGCGGGCCGTACAGCGGGTTTTCCGGCGAGAACAGCAGGCCCATGTGGGAAAACTGGCTGATCCGCAGCTGTGGCAGGTGATCGTCACGCACCAGCACCCTTGGGCTGCGTGCCGCCGGTGCCGGGTCGCTGCCGTACCACAGCAGGCGGCTGGCCGGGTGGCTGAAGCGCTGGTTGAAGGTATCGAGCACAAAGGCGGTGTCCAACACCGAGTCGTGTTCGGTGATCGCCACGAACACCGGTTTGTTGTACGGCGCCTGTTCCAGGCGCTGGCGCGCCAGCAGGCTGCTGCGATGGAACTGCGCGAAGCCATTGGTGGGCACATTGAGGTAGCGCACTGGCGTTTGCATCGGTCGCCCGTTTTCATGAGGCTTGGCCAGCCACGGGCGTGCCCAGCTGATCCACGGGGTCAGCCACACGTATTCGCTGTCGGACCGAAACGCCGGGGAAAACAGCACAAGTCCGGCGATTTCTTCATGCTCGTAGGCGTAGTCCAGCACCAGGTTGGCGCCAGTGGAGAAACCGCCGAGATAGATGCGTGGCACCTCGCGGGTCAGCTGCGCGGCCTGTTCGCGTACCACTTGCTGCCATTGTTCGAGGGGCACTTCGAGCATGTCCTCGGGGCGGGTGCCATGGCCTGGCAGCAACACGCTACGCACCAGATAACCCTGGTCGGCGAGGCTCTGGCCAATGTCATGGAACGACCACGGCGAATCACCCAGGCCATGCACCAGCAGGATGCCGCCCCGCAGGGTGCCCGTCGGGCGCCACTGCTGCGGGGCATTCCAGGCCAGCTCCGTGGCGTGGTCGGGGGTCTGGAAGTCGCGCGTGTCGCGTAGCAACTGCAGGGTGGTCTGGCGATAGCGTTCAAAGGCCGTGTCGGACGAGGGCTCGTCGGCCTGGCTGACGCAAGCTTGCAGGGGTAGGGCGCACAACAGGGTCAGGAAGCGGCGGATCAACGGCGTGCACCTTGAGGGCGGGAAGGGCGAAGCATGCACTGTGCCACGGCCTTAGCCCCGGGCTCCAGTTTCAGGCACACTGCCGGCTTCGATAAATTCAACAAAACCCATTCGTCGGGAGTCTGCCATGTTCGCCCTCGATCGCGCCCTGGCCCAGGATATCGTCGACCGTGCCATGGCGATCCTGCCACACAACGTCAATGTCATGGACTATCTGGGCATCATCATCGGCAGTGGTGATGCGCAGCGCCTGAGCAGTTGCCATGCCGGTGCCCAGCAGGTGCTGGCGACCCGGCAAGTGGTGGAGATTGACGCCGGCGCCGCCAGCCGCCTGGGCGGCGTCAAACCGGGCGTCAACTTGCCGCTGATGCTCGACCATCAACTGGTGGGGGTGCTGGGCATCACTGGCGATCCGGAGCAGGTGCGGGTCTATGGCGAGCTGGTGAAGATGACCGCCGAAATGCTCATGGAACAGCGCCGCCAGCAGGCCGATCTGCAATGGCGCCAGCAGCGCAGCGACGAACTGCTGGCGCGTCTGCTGTGGGGCGACTGTCCCGACAGCCTGGCCGAAGAAGCGCGGCAGCTGGGTCTGCAACCGCAGCTGCCGCGTCAGGCGCTGCTGCTGCAGGCCAGCGAACCGCTGAGCATGGAGCACCCGCTGATCGCCCGGTTGCGTGCACGCTGTCCCGACAGCTGGTGCATCCTGCGTGGGCCCGACCTGGTGTTCTGGTGCCGGCCCAGCCAGCGTGGCCTGGCAGACCTGCAGTGGCTGGAGCAGGGCTGGCCGCTGCTGCGCATCGGCGTGGCGGAACCGGCGCAGGACCTGGCCGAGCTGCGCCAGTGTTGTGCGGCGCTGCGCGACCTGATCGATTACGCGGCCCAGCGCTGCCCGGCACAGCGCCTGCTGTCGCTGCACGAGCTGCGCCTGCCGGTGCTGTTCTGGCGTCACCGCGATGACTGGCTGGCCCGTGACATCGCCGCACCGATGAGGCCCCTGCACGAACATCCACAGCTGCTGGAAACCCTCGACCGCTGGCTGCAGCACAGTGGCGAAAGCCAGGTCTGCGCCGAAGCCCTGGGCATTCATCGCAACAGCCTGCGTTACCGCCTGGAAAAGATCGCCGAACTCACAGGATGCGATCCCTACCGCACCGCCGACCTGCTGCAGCTTTATCTTGGGCGCCAGGTGCAGGGAATGTGCAAATGAGCGGCATTGTGCAAATGAACGGCACCTGACGGTGATGGTTGTGCGCCAGCCCGGCGTAAAGCCAGGTTGCCGATGCGAAGATGCGGGCACAAGAACAGGAGTTGCCTCATGAACATCGTCATTGCCCCCGACTCTTTCAAGGACAGCCTCAGCGCCCAGGCCGTCGCCCAGGCGATCGCCAGCGGCCTGCAAGAGGTCTGGCCCGACGCCGAGCTGCGCATCTGCCCCATGGCCGACGGCGGTGAAGGCACCATCGAATCCGTCCTCGAGGCCTGCCACGGCCAACTGCGCCAGGCGCGTGTGTCCGGGCCGCTGGGGCAACCGGTAGAGGCGCACTGGGGCTGGCTGGCTGACAACCGTACGGCAATCATCGAGATGGCCACCGCCAGTGGCTTGCAACTGCTGGAGACGGTACAGCGTGACGCGCGAGTGACCACCACCTATGGCACCGGCGAGCTGATTGCCCAGGCCCTGGATGCCGGAGCAAGGCGAGTGATTCTGGCGATTGGCGGCAGTGCCACCAACGACGCTGGCAGCGGCATGCTGACGGCGCTCGGTGCGCGTTTCCTCGATGCCTGCGACGAGCCCCTGCCACCCGGCGGATTGGCCCTGGCGCAACTGGCGCGTGTGGACCTGACCGGGCTTGATCCGCGACTGGCCGAGGTGCGCTTTGAAATTGCCGCCGACGTCGACAATCCGCTGTGTGGTCCGCAAGGCGCCTCACACATTTTCGGCCCGCAAAAGGGCGCCACACCCGAGCAGGTGCTGGCGCTGGATGCCGCGCTGGGACATTTCGCCGATCACTGCGCGGCCGTGCTGGAGCGTGACCTGCGTGACAGCCCCGGCAGCGGTGCGGCCGGTGGCATGGGTTTCGCGGCCAAGGCTTTCCTGGGCGCCAGCTTTCGGGCGGGTGTCGAGGTGGTCGCCGAGTTGACCGGCCTGGAGCGCGCGCTGCAGGGGGCCGACCTGGTCATCACCGGTGAGGGTCGTTTCGATGCCCAGACCCTGCGAGGCAAGACGCCGCTGGGCGTGGCGCGATTCGCGGGTCGCCAAGGCGTCCCCGTGGTGGTACTGGCCGGTACGCTGGGCGAGGGCTATGAACAGTTGTATCAACAGGGCATCAGCGCGGCCTTCGCCCTGGTCGATGGGCCGATGACGCTGGAGCATGCCTGCCGATACGCCGCCGGCTTGTTGCATGATCGGGCGCGCGATCTGGCCATGTTCTGGCAGTTGGCCGCTCAGCGACGCCGCTGACGGGGTTTCTGGCGTCTGCCCGGCGAGCCGACGGGGAGATCGATCGGATGGCATTTGCGACTCAAGATGTATGACGAGAGGCCGATAAGCCGGTGATGTCGTCTGACGACTGCGCGCCGTTTCCTCTCTCATAACAAAGAGTCGTAGCCATGAACCTACGCAATATGACCATCGCCCGCCGTGCGGGCTTGGGTTTTGCCCTCATTTCTCTGCTTGTTGCATTGCTAGGCTGGTTCGCACTGGTACAGATGCACACCATTCGCCAGAGTGAAGTGGCGGTGGAAACCAACTGGGTACCCAGCATGCGAGTGGTCGCTGACATCCGCGAAATCATGCTGCGCATCCGCACTATCTCGCTGCGCATGGCCCTGGACCCGGATCCTGCCAACGTCGGCACCTACAAAGGCCAGATGGACACCCGCCTGAAAGACCTGGACGGCAAGATGCAGGTGCTCGACAAGTTCGTCGACACCCCGGAAGAAAAGACCCTGGCCGACCAGTTCCGCACCACGCTGGCGCAGTACCGTGATGGCCTGGCGCGCTCCTTCGATCTGGCCGCGCAGAAGGACATGGCTGGCCTGAACAAGCTGTTGCTGGTGGACATGAAGACCATCGTCGACGGTTCGGGCAAGCAACTGGCCGACCTGAGCGATTTCTATAACAAGCAGATCGATGCCGAAGGCATGGCGGCCGAAGCGCAATACGACAATTCCAGCCATGTGGTGCTGATATTCGTGGTCATCGCCGCCCTGGCCACCATCGGCCTGGCGCTGTGGTTGACGCGCAGCATCGTGCGCCCGCTGGAAAGCGCCGTGCGGGCGGCAGAGCATGTGGCCGAGGGCGACCTGACGCGTACCATTCACGTCGAGGGCGAAGACGAAGTGACCCGTCTGCAGCGCGCCTTGCAGCAGATGCAGAACAACCTGCGCTCGGCCATGACCCACATCAGCAGCTCGGCCACCCAGCTGGCCTCGGCGGCCACCGAGCTGAACTCGGTGACCGAAGACAGCTATCGCGGTTTGCACCAGCAGAATGCCGAGATCGACCAGGCGGCCACGGCGGTCAACGAAATGACCTCGGCGGTGGAAGAGGTGGCGCGCAATGCCGTGTCGACTTCCGATGCCTCCAACCACTCCAGCGCCTCGGCCAAGGCCGGGCAGCAGCGGGTGATGGACACGGTGCAGTCGATCCAGTCGCTGACCGACAACGTGCAGAGCACCGCCACCCTGGTGCAGAACCTCGCCGATCAGTCGCAGGACATTGGCAAGGTCCTGGATGTGATCCGCGCCATCGCCGAGCAGACCAACCTGCTGGCCCTCAACGCGGCCATCGAAGCGGCGCGCGCGGGCGAGTCTGGCCGTGGCTTCGCGGTAGTGGCCGACGAAGTGCGTGCCCTGGCGCATCGCACCCAGCAGTCGACCCTGGAGATCGATGCCATGGTCAGTGCCATGCGCAACGGCTCGGCCCAGGCCTTGACCTCCATGCTCGCCAGCCGCGAGCAGGCCGGGTCGACGCTGCAGATGGCCCAGGGCGCCGGTGAGTCGCTCAGTGAAATCACCCAGTCGATCAACCAGATCTCCGAACGCAACCTGGTGATCGCCAGTGCGGCGGAAGAGCAGGCGCAGGTGGCGCGAGAAGTGGACCGCAACATCGTCAACATCCGCGACCTGTCGATGCAGTCGACCCAGGGCGCCAATCAGATCAGCGCCTCGAGCAACGAGCTGTCGCGCCTGGCCGGCGACCTCAGCCAGGTGGTGGCGCGCTTCAAAGTGTAACGCCCGTCGTGACATTTCTGGCCCTTGCTGCCGACCGGCCAGCGCGCGCATGATGCGCTCGGTCGGTCAGGCATCCTTCCCGCAGCCTGACCTTTCGGTTGAGGAGGGCCAGAGCGTCATGGACAAGCATCTCACCCCGCACGTCTTCAGCAGTTGGCTGCACAATCCCACGCATCGTCAGTGGCTGGCCCTTGAGGCCAATCGCCTGCTTGGCTTTGCCAAGGCCGCACGCCTGGAACAGGGCTTCGGTGACCTGGACGGCTACGGTCGGCTCAAGGTCGGCGCCTGCGCCCAGACCCTCAACACCGCTCGCCTGGTGCATTGCTTCTCCCTCGCGCATATTCAGGGCATTCCCGGTTTTGCTGAACTCATCGACCACGGCCTGGCGGCGCTGCAAGGCCCGTTGCGCGATGCGCAGCACGATGGCTGGTTCGATGCACCGCTGGAGGAGGGTGGCAGCAGCGACAAGCAGGCTTACCTGCACGCTTTCGTTGCCCTTGCCGCCAGCTCGGCCACGGTGGCGGGACGCCCCGGCGCGGCGGCGTTGCTGGAGCGTGCGCAGGCCGTGTTGCTCGAGCGCTTCTGGAGCGAAGAGGAAGGCGCCCTGCGCGAGGCGTTCTCCCAAGACTGGCGGCATGAAGAGCATTACCGCGGCGCCAACAGCAACATGCACGGCACCGAAGCATTTCTGGCTCTGGCCGACGTCACCGGCGACGCTCGCTGGCTGGATCGCGCCCAGCGCATCGTCGAGCGGGTGATCCATCAGCAGGCGGCGGCCAACGATTTCCAGGTCATCGAGCATTTCAGCCGCAGTTGGGAGCCGCTGCCAGACTACAACCGCGACAACCCCGCCGACCCGTTTCGCCCGTATGGCACCACCCCCGGCCACGGTTTCGAATGGGCACGCCTGCTGTTGCATCTGGAAGCGGCGCTGCTGCGGGTACGTTGCAACGCGCCGGGCTGGCTGGCCAAGGACGCCCGGTACTTGTTCGACAGTGCCTGTCGTCATGCCTGGGAGGTCGATGGCGCCCCTGGCATCGTCTATACCCTGGACGACCAGCGCCGCCCGGTGATTCGCCAGCGCCTGCACTGGACCCACTGCGAGGCCATCGCCGCTGCCGCTGCCCTGTTGCAGCACAGCGGCGAAGAAGTCTTCGAGCAGTGGTATCGGCGTTTCTGGGAGTTCAGCGAAGCCCGTCTGATCGACCGGGAGCACGGCAGCTGGCACCACGAACTCGATGAGCATAACCGGCCGGCGGGGATCATCTGGGACGGCAAGCCGGATCTCTACCACGCCTACCAGGCGGTGCTGTTGCCCATGCTGCCCCTGGCGCCCAGCTTGGCCACGGCGCTGGCGCAACAGGGCGCGGTGCACTGATGCTTTGGGCGGGAACGGTTGTGTTGGCGAGCCTGCTCGCGAACAGGCCAGGCATGCCCATGCATCTGCCGTGGGCGTGACACAGCCATCGCGGGCAAGCTCGCCAACGGCAATTGAACGTTACTGGCTGCCGCCGCGCACAGGCTGGCAAGGCGAGGGCATCAGCTGCGCTTCTCGCTCCAGCGCATCACCTGGCGGGCCAGGAAGCTCCCGGTGAAAATCACGCCAAACAGGCGCAGGGTCTGCATGGCCAGGACGAAGCCGACATCGGAATGGGTGTCGATGGCGATGATCGCCATACTGTCCAGGCCGCCAGGGCTGGTGGCCAGGTACACCGACAGGTAGTCCTTGTCCATTGCCAGCGAGATCAGCCAGGCCGAAACCGCGCACATCAGGATCAGCAGCAGCGAAGCCAGGGCCATCATCGGCAAGTGCCGCCAGACATACAGCACGGTCTGGCGGTCGAAGCGCAGACCCACGTAGCAGCCCACCGCGCCGTAGGCGAAGGGGATCAGCCAGCTCGGCAGACTGATTTCCAGCACGCCGGACAGCTGCAACACCGTGCCCAGCAGCAGCGGCACCAGCAGGGCCCCGGCGGGCAGGCGCAAGCCCAAAAACACACCGGTACCGATGACCGCAAGACTGAGGCCCACGTTGCTCAGGTCCAGGCTGGCCGCGTGGCTGGTGCTGGCATGCCCCGTGGCACCGCCCACCGAAGCCCCCAGCCAGTGGCTGACCAGCGCGCCGAACATCACCACCAGCACGACTCGCACGTACTGCATGGTGGCCACCACGCGGGGGTCTGCGCCGTAGTCTTCGGCCATGCCCACCATCGCCGATGCTGCGCCAGGCGAGGTGCCCAAGGCCGCAGTGTGGCTGGGAATGCCGGCGTAGCGCACCAGAACCACGCCGACCAGGGCGCTCAGCATCACGGTCAACACGGTACCCAGCAGCATGACGTGCCATTCCTGCAAGGCCATGAGCAATACACTCAGGCTCATGGCGTGGGCGATCATCAGGCCGACCGTGCCTTGGCCCAGTTGAAAGAGGATCTTCGGCAAGCGAATGGTGGCACCGGCGACGCCAAAGGCGATGGCCACCAGCATGGGGCCGAGAAATAGCGCGGCAGGCAGGTGCAGGGCGCTGAACAGTTGGCCGGCCAGGCCGGCGCAGAGAATCAGACAGGCCCATTGGGCCAGAGCGGGGAAGGGGGTCGAAGCGAGTGGTAAAGCGCGCGGCAAGGCAATTCTCCCAGGCGAGTGACGCGAAGCCTTGATGACGGTTCGCATGAGGGAATTATCCGGGCTTGAAATCATCAAGTCTATTTTCTAATAATCATGAATCAATAACTAATGTTGATCGATTATGGACCTGCGCGACCTCACCTATTTCGAAACCATCGCCGAGCTGGGCCACTTGGGGCGCGCGGCGCAAAAGCTCAATCGCAGCCAGCCGGCCCTGACCAAGAGCATCCAGCGTCTGGAAGAGTCGTTCGGCACCCGGCTGTTCCAGCGCGACGGTCGACGCATCAAGCTCACCCCGGTGGGTGAACTGCTCAAGGCGCGCGGCAAGGAGCTGCAGCAGAGCATCGCGCAGACCCAGCGCGAGGTGCGCGACTTCGCCAGCGGGCTGGTGGGCAACATCCGCCTGGGGTGCGCGGCGACCATGGCCGAGCACCTGCTGCCCAAGCTGACCCAGGCGCTGATGCAGCGCGCTCCCGATCTGACCTTCAAGCTGGTGATCGGCCAGGACGACCTGCAGCGCGAGGCGCTCAACCAGGGGCAGGTCGACATGATCATCTGTTCGCTGATCCCCGACAGTGAGCAGTTCAGCAGTTTCCCGTTGTTCGACGACGAACTGGTGGTGATCGCCAGTGAGCATCACCCGGTGTTCGACAGCGCCCTGCAGATGCGCGACCTGTGCGATTACCGCTGGGTGCTGCCGCCGATCGGTGTGTCGTCACGCAAATGGCTGGATGCGACCTTCGCCGCCCACAGCTTGCCGTTGCCGGTGGTGCAGATCGAGGCCAACTCGATTTCCCTGCTGCCGGGCCTGATCGCCCAGAGCAACCTGCTGAGTTTCATCGCCCGGGAAAGCGTGGAGTTCGGCCAGAGCATGAAACACCTGCGCGTGGTGCCGGTGCCCGAAGTGACCATGAAGCGCACCGTCGGCGTCACGGTGCGCAAGGGGGCTTATCAGTCCCCGGCCGCCCAGGACATGCTGGCAATGCTGCGCGATCATGGCCGGGATTTCTTGAGCTGGTCTTGAGTGCGCCCCACCGCGCGCCGCACAAAAGGGGATTTTGCTGTTATAACAACCGCTTGAAACGTTTCAGACAGGAGCACGATCAAGATGCATCACGCTGACCTCGCCATGGATAGCCCGTTTTTGAACCCGGCCTTGATCCGCTTCGAGCTGCATTTCGGCGGCGACCGCTCGCCGCTCAACGACGCCGACGCCGATGAAGACCCGGAAGCCGAAGTCTACCTGGACCCTGACTTGCTGGGCCTGGACGACTTCGCCGACGCCGACAAGCTCGACCCCGGTTATACCGGCGACATCGGTTCCGCCTCGCTCAACTGAGTGCGCCGTTACGTGCCAGGTAGCGGGCCAGTGCCTCGGCGGCCAGCTCTACGCTGGAGCTGACCCCGGCCCAGCTACAGGCCAGCATCAGGTTGCGCGGCAGGCCGAAATTCTCCACCTCGAACCCCTGCGCGTCTAAGCCCTGCTCATCGTGCGGCACTTGCTCGCGCAGCGGCACCAGCGGCTTGCAGTAGGCCCACACCGGTTTTTCCAGGGCCACCGCCATGCCCACCTCGAAAGCGGTGCCGGAGTCCGGTTCCAGACCACGAAAGGCGTTGAGGTTGGCCAGCACCGCCGTGCAGCGCTGCAGCATGCCGATATTCTGCTGGCAGATCAGCCGCGCCGTCTCGCCGGGCGGCAGTCCCGGTTCCACCTGGTTATCGAATGGATACAGACCCTGCATGCCGTGCGCGGCGCACAGGTCCTTGAGGTAGCGGCCGTGCTCGATGGCATTGGCGCGAAACACATCGAAACCGGCCAGGTAGATCAGCGGTGCAGGCATGATGGCGTTCCTCGTGGCAGTGCAGGGCACAGCATGGCAGGTCGGCCTGACGACCGCCACTGATCGGGCTGGACGGCCAGCGGCTGCAATCTGTACGGATAGCCAGTATCCTTGCCGGGTCTTCGATTCGCCCGGCGCCTCCCGTGACTCCTCCACCGCTCGACAATCCGCTCTACTACCTGGTCAATTTCCACCAGGTGCTGGCCTGGATCAGCCAGCGCTACGACGACCTGCTCGATACCAAAGAGCGGCAGTTCATCCACGACTTTTGTGCACTGCCGACGCCGGCCCAAGGCTTGCTGGTACGCATGGTGATGCGCAAGGGCAGCCTGTTCCGCATCAGCAAGCTCAGCTACGCCGAGCTGGGTGATGCGCGACTGGCCGTGCAACCGTTGGTGGCGCTGGGCTGGGTCGACGATTGCCCGGCCTTGGACCTCGACGCGCTGTTCCAGGTGCTGCGCAAGGACGAACTGCTGCAGTGCTTCAAGGCCCATGGCATCAAGGCGAGCGAACGCAAGCCGCAGTGGTACGAGCGCCTGCTGCCGGCGTTCGCCGAAGCTCGGCCGCTGCGCGCCTGGCACCCCGACCTCGAAGAGCAGGTGCTGGCCCTGCGGGTGATGGAACTGTGCGACCGCTTACGGCTGCTGTACTTCGGCAACCTGCACCAGGAGTGGTCGGAGTTCGTGCTTGCCGACCTGGGCATCTACCGTTACGAAAGCGTGGAGTTCGCCGTCGACTCACGCGCCATTGTCAGCCGCGCCGACATCGACGCCTGCGTGTGCCTGCATGCCTGCCGCAAAGCGCTTGAGGCGGGTGCCGAGCTGGCTGAGCTGGCCGCCACGGCCCTGAACGTCACGACCGACAACCCCTGGCTGCGCATGCGCCGGGGCAAGTTGCTGTTTCTCATCGGCCAGCAGGCCGAACGCCAGCAGGACTGGCCGCTGGCCCTGCAGGTGTATCGCGACTGCGGTTACCCCGGCGCCCGTTCGCGGCGTGTCCGGGTACTGGAGCGCAGTACCGACTACGCCGCGGCCATGGCGCTCTTGCAAGAGGCACGCAGCCTGCCGGAAAGCGATGCCGAAGTGCAGCACCTGCAGCGGGTACTGCCACGCCTGCAGCGCCAACTGGGGCTGGCGACCGAGCGTCGGGGCCGCGTGGCGGCGCCGCAGCGCATCGACCTGTGCCTGCAGCCCGAACCGGGCCTGAGTGTCGAACAGCTGGTCAGCCTGCATCTGGCCGAAGAAGGCAGCGAGACCCATTACGTGGAGAACACCCTGGTCAATTCGCTGTTCGGCCTGTTGTGCTGGCCGGCGATCTTCGCGCCGTTACCGGGCGCGTTCTTTCATCCTTTCCATACCGGGCCCAGCGACCTGCACAGCCCCGACTTCCATACCCGACGCAAGCCATTGTTCGACGCCTGCCTGGCGCACCTTGATGATGGCAGCTGGCAAGCGCTGATTCGGGAACGCTACGCCGCCAAGTACGGCCTGCAGTCACCCTTCGTGTTCTGGAACGCCTTGCCGCCCGAGCGCCTGGAACTGGCCCTGGCCTGCCTGCCGGCGGAGCATCTGCGCCGCTGGTTCATGCGCCTGCTGCAGGACATCAAGGCCAACCGCACCGGCATGCCAGACCTCATTCAGTTCTACCCGGCGCAACGCCGCTACCGGATGATCGAGGTCAAGGGCCCTGGAGACCGCCTGCAGGACAACCAACTGCGCTGGCTGGCCTTCTGCGCCGAGCACGGCATGCCCGTGGAGGTCTGTTACGTGCAATGGGCCAGCAGCGACCAGAACCTGGCGCAAAGCGCCTGAGCCGTTGCCCGCTGCCGTTGCCCGCTGCATGGCGGCTCAGTCATCGACGTCGCGCTCGCGCGACCAGTTGCCACGCTTGCCTTCGCCCATTCCCTTGTCATGCATCTTGCCGTCCGGCCTTCCGTTTGCCGCGTCGTCCCGGTCGGTGGTCGACGGCGGCATGCCGGGGGTGTCATTGCCTTGGCCAGGGCGGGTCTGGTCGACATCCGGCTGGGTGCTGCCGTCGCTGCCCATGGTGCTGCCGCGGCCGGTGGGGGGTTGGGTCGGGTCGGTGTCGACGGCCAGCGCAGTGTTGCCGGCCAAGGCCAGAATCAGGGCCAGGGCCAAGGTGCTGTTACGGATCATGATCGCTGCTCCCAGGGGATGGATGGTCCACATTGGGTCTCGGAGAGCGGCAGGCGTGCGCGGGCGGGAGATGGAAGGCAAGGGCAGGCGACCACTGGTGCGGAGGCCTGCCGGGCGGCCGGGCAGGGGGGGCTGCCCGGCATCGCGGATCAGTTGACCACAGGCTTGCCGGAAGGCGTGGTGGTCTGGGTCTTATCGTGGTTCATGTTGTTGTGACCGTCATGGGTGGTCTTGCCCGGAACCTTGCCATGCTGGACATCGGTGCCACTTTCGCGAGGCTGGGTCTTGGTGCCTTGGGTGTTGGAGGTATTACGGTCAGTGGTCGGCGTGCCATCAGTGCCAGGCAGCTTGGTGGCGTTCGGGTTGACCGGGTTGGTAGGCCCGGTGGAGCCGGCCATGGCGGCGCCGGAGACGGCGGTGAGCAGGCCAGCGAGGGCGAGTGCGGTCAGTCGGGTCGTGCGCATGCTGATTACTCCTGTGAATGAGGCATACATGGATTGGTCATGAGCGATGATGCTTAGGTGCCATGCTCGCCGACGAACGGTGCTACGTCGAGCCGCTCGGTTCAATACCACCCCAAAATTTCCCCTCAATGTGTGTCGTCAATTGGTCATGAAAGGGTCATGACTATGAAATGTCAGACGGCGCGAAACCTCGGTTTTTGACAGTTCTGCTACAGAGGTGGCGGGCTGCCATCCATAGATATTGGCGCTTTGATATCAGCCTGCGTTGTGTCAGCGAAGCGCCCGTAAACCGGGAGCCAGAAAGGCTTTGTCAGGTTTTTTCCAGCCCCGGAAAACCCGCGAAAGCGTCTCGCGGGAGGGCGCTTTCGAGTGTTTGTCATTAAACAGAAACATTTCCGGTTTTAAATCCGCCTCGGGCCTTCTCAAGTGGACCACCCCACAATTTCTCCTGGATCGAGGTATTCCCGTGACACTGCTGACTAAAAAACGCTTGTCTGTCCTGCTCGCTTCGCTGTGCCTGAGCGGCATGGCCCATGCGACCGACGTAACGGGCGCGGGTTCGAGTTTCGTTTTCCCGGTGATTTCCAAGTGGTCCCAGGACTACAGCAAGAACTCGCCGAACCGCATCAACTACCAGTCGATCGGTTCGGGCGGTGGTATCGCTCAGATCAAGGCAGGCACCGTTGATTTCGGCGCTTCCGACGCTCCGATGTCGGCCGAAGACCTGCAGGCCGGCGGCCTGGGTCAGTTCCCGAGCGTGATCGGCGGTATCGTGCCGATCGTCAACCTCGAAGGCGTGGAAAGCGGCAAGCTGAAGCTCGACGGTCCGGTACTGGCCAAGATCTTCCTGGGTGAAATCAAGAAGTGGAACGACCCGGCACTGGTTGCGCTGAACCCAGGCCTGAGCCTGCCAGCCACCGACATCACCGTGGTTCGTCGCTCCGACGGTTCGGGCACCACCTACAACTTCACCAACTACCTGAGCAAGGTCAGCCCCGAGTTCAACGAGAAGCTGAAGTTCGGCTCTACCGTTCAATGGCCAGTGGGCGTGGGCGGCAAGGGTAACGAAGGTGTATCGGCCTACGTGAAGCAGATCAAGGGTTCGATCGGCTACGTCGAGCATTCCTACGCGACCACCAACAAGCTGGCCTACACCCAACTGAAGAACGCCGCCGGCAAGTTCATCGAGCCGACCGCCAAGGCCTTCGCCGCCGCTGCCGACACCGCCGACTGGGCGAGCGCCAAGGACTTCAACCTGATCATGACCAATGCTCCGGGCGAGGCTGCGTGGCCAATCACCGCCACCACCTGGATCATCATGTACAAGCAACCCAAGAACGAAGAGAAGAGCAAGGCAGCTTTCGACTTCTTCAAGTGGTCCCTGGAAAACGGCCAGTCGCAGGCCGAATCGCTGGAATACGTAGCTCTGCCGAAGTCGCTGGTCGACCGCGTAGAGACCTACTGGAAAGCTGAGTTCAAGTAACAGCGTTTCAAGCCTGTAGCTCACCCCCGTCATCAGCCAGGCAGGCCGGTGGCGGGGGCTTTCCCTTGCGAGTGGATCGAACATGACTGAAAACACCCAATATCTGTCCGCCGAGCTGAGCGCTGCCGATTCCGACAGCGAAAAGCGCGCCCAACGGGATCATCGTCACGATGTGTGGTTCCGGCGCGTCCTGCAGGCCTCGGGGATGCTGGTGCTGATACTGCTGGGCTGTATCGCGGCATCTACTCTGTGGGGTGGAAAACTGGCCTTCGAAACCTTCGGTTTCGGCTTTCTGACCAGCACCGACTGGAACGTCAACGAAGGCAAATTCGGCGCCCTGGTGCCTATCTACGGCACGCTGGTGACCTCCTTTCTGGCCTTGCTGATCGCCGTACCGGTGAGTTTCGGCATCGCCATCTTTCTGACCGAAGTCGCGCCGCCATGGTTGCGCATGCCCATTTCCTCGGCCATCGAGCTGCTGGCTGGCATTCCTTCGATCATCTACGGCATGTGGGGCCTGTTCGTCTTCGGCCCGTTCATGGCCGCACACATTTCGCCATGGATCACCGAGCACCTCGGCAGCCTGCCGTTCGTAGGTGTGCTGTTCCAGGGCGCGCCGCTGGGTATCGGCATGCTGACTGCCGGTATCGTGTTGGCGATCATGATCATCCCGTTCATCACCTCGGTGATGCAGGAAGTTTTCCGCACCGTACCGACGACCCTCAAGGAGTCGGCCTACGCGCTGGGCGGTACGACCTGGGAAGTGGTCTGGGACATCGTCCTGCCGTACACCCGTTCGGCGGTGGTCGGCGGTATCTTCCTCGGCCTGGGCCGTGCCCTGGGCGAGACCATGGCGGTGACCTTCGTACTGGGTAACGCCATCCAGTTCTCGCCGTCGCTGATGATGCCAAGCAGCTCGATCGCCTCGGTGATCGCCAACGAATTCAACGAGTCCTACACCGACCTGCACCGTTCGGCGCTGATCGCCCTGGGCTTCCTGCTGTTCGTCGTGACCTTCATCGTGCTGGCCCTGGCCCGCCTGATGCTGTCCCGCCTGTCGCGCAAGGAGGGCCTATGAGCGACGTGAAAGCCAACGCCAACCTGTACCGGGTTCGCGCGCTGAAAAACAACATCGCCATGGTGCTCAGCTGCGCTGCCACGGCATTCGGCCTGCTGTGGCTGGTGTGGATCCTGCTGACCACCATAGTCGAGGGTGTCAGTGCCCTGAACCTCGACCTGTTCACCGGCATCACTCCGCCACCCGGCGCCCAGGGCGGCCTGGCCAACGCCTTCTACGGCAGCATCCTGATGTCGCTGATCGGCCTGTTGATCGGCACCCCGATCGGTCTGATGGCCGGTGTCTGGCTCGCCGAGTTCGCCCGCTACTCCAAGCTGGGCAACGCGGTGCGCTTCATCAACGACATCCTGCTCTCGGCACCGTCCATCGTCCTCGGCCTGTTCGTCTACACCGTGGTGATCCTGCCGCTGAACGCCGTAAGTGGCCACACCATCGGCTTCTCGGCCATCGCCGGTGCCATTGCCCTGGCGCTGCTGGTGATCCCGGTCGTGGTGCGCACCACCGATGAAATGATGCAGCTGCAGCCCACCACCATGCGTGAGGCGGCCCTGGCCCTGGGTGTGCCGCAGTGGAAGCTGACCATGCAGATCGTCCTGCGTGCGGCCAAGGCCGGTATCGTCACCGGCATCCTGCTGGCCCTGGCGCGCATCACCGGTGAAACCGCGCCGCTGCTGTTCACCGCATTCGGCAACCAGTTCTGGAGCAGCGACCTGCTCAAGCCGATCGCCAGCGTTCCGGTGGTGGTCTTCCAGTACGCCATGAGCCCGTTCGAAGACTGGCACGCCCTGGCCTGGGCCGGCGCCCTGGTCATGACGCTGTTCGTACTGCTGCTGAGCCTGATGTCTCGCTTAATTCTTCTGCGCAATAAGGCGTCCTGATGAACAACCTTTCTCTCGCGAACGAAAAAATCAAGATTCAGGTCCGTGGCCTGGAGTTCTTCTACAACAGCCATTGCTCGCTGAAGTCGATCGACATGCTGATTCCCGAGAAGCGCATCACTTCGATCATCGGGCCGTCCGGCTGCGGCAAGTCGACTCTGCTGCGCGTGTTCAACCGCATCTACTCGATGTATCCCAAGCAGGAAGCGCGTGGCGAAGTGCTGCTCAATGGCGAGAACATCCTGGATTCGGGCTACTCGATGAACCGCCTGCGCAGCCACGTGGGCATGGTGTTCCAGAAGCCGGTGCCGTTCCCGATGTCGATCTACGACAACATCGCCTACGCCATCCGCCACCACGAAAAGCTCTCGCGCCGCGAGATGGAAGAGCGTGTCGAGCAGGCCCTGCGCGGTGCCGCGCTGTGGGACGAAGTGAAAGACAAGCTCAAGCAGAGCGCCACCGGCCTGTCCGGCGGTCAGCAGCAGCGTCTGTGCATCGCCCGCACCATCGCCCTGCGCCCGCAGGTGCTGCTGCTCGACGAGCCGACCTCGGCCCTCGACCCGATCTCCACCGGCCGGATCGAGCAACTGATCACCGAGCTGAAGGAGCAGTTCACCGTGATCATCGTGACCCACAACATGCAACAGGCCGCGCGCTGCTCGGACTACACCGCGTTCATGTTCCTGGGTGAGCTGATCGAGCACGGCGATACCGACACCATGTTCACCAAGCCGTCGAAGAGCCAGACCGAAGACTACATCACCGGTCGTTTCGGCTGATTGCCGCCACTTGGCAGGAGCATGACGGGAGCCACCCAGGTGGCTCCCGTTTTTTTTCGCCTGCGCAAAAGGTGCGGCCAGCAACATTCGGGTGGGGCCGGCTCAGGTCAGGATCGGGTGGTTCGGTCTGGGCCGCGGTCTCCCGTCAGGGTTTGTCTCGCTGTTCACCCATGAACGCCTCGATCCGCTCGCGCAGCCAACGCTCGGCCGGGTCGCTGTCCATCACGCTCAACCAGGTCATCGACAGGTCCAGCCCGGGTGTCTCGAAGGGCAGGGGTTCGTCCTTGAGCAAGCCCATGCGGCTCATGGCCTCGGCGGCGTAGTCCGAGAGGTTGGCGATCAGGTCGGTGCCGGCCAGCAGTGCAGGCAGGGAGGTGAAGCGTGGTATCGACATCACCACCTGGCGCTTGCGGCCGATGGCCTCCAGCCATTCATCGGCGAAGCTGCTGACGCTGGCCACGTGGGACACCACCACGTGCGGGCGCGAGCAGTATTCGTCGAGGGTCATCGGTGTTTGCGCGGCGTCGGCGCGCACCACCCGTGGCTGGCAGTTGCGCAGGCGCTTGCGCTTGGCGTTGGCTGGCAGGTCGCGGGTCAGGCACACGCCCACGGTGATTTCCCCGGACATCAGCAGGTCGGAGATATTCCAGTAATCGGCATGCTTGACCACCAGCACGATACCCGGCGCCTCCTCGCGCAGGGCGCGCATCATGGCCGGCAGCAGGCTGAACTCCACGTCGTCGGACAGCCCGATACGGAAGGTCAGGGTGCTCACCGCCGGGTCGAACTCGCGGGTCAGGCTCAGCGCGGTGGACATCGCGTCCAGGGCCGGGGTCAGGTGGCGGAGAATCTCGTGGGCCCGCGCCGTGGGTTCCATGCGATGCCCCACGCGCACGAACAGTGGATCGTCGAGCAGATTGCGCAGCCGGTTCAGCGCTGCACTGATGGTCGGCTGGCCGAGAAACAGCTTTTCCGCCGCTCGGGTGACGTTGCGTTCCTGCATCAGGGTCTCGAACACCACCATCAGGTTGATGTCCGCCTTGCGCAGCTCGTTACGATTCATCGGCAAATTCCTTGATTCCGGCCCCCAGGTGCCGGCCGATGGGCGCCAGTCTAAAAAGTGCCATCACCCGGCGTCCAGCCTGTTGCCGTCGCCCGCCAAAACTTTTTGCAATGCATTTTCACCTTGCGAGCGTAATTGTCGTGCGCTTCGGTGGTCTGTGTTCGGTACGCTGCCTGGCTCGGCTCAGCGCTGCCGTCGCTCTGGCACGAGGCTTCGCGCCGACCCCAACAAGGAAAAGGAGCTATTCGCATGCAGGTTGCAAAGATCGCCACCCTGGCATTGTCCATCGCCTTGCCGGGCCTGGCCCAGGCCGCCACGCCGAGCTACGGCGAGCGTCTGGAGGGCTTTGCCTATCCCTATCCGCTCAAGTCGTTCGCCTTCGAGTCGCAGAACCAGAAACTGGAAATGGGCTACATGGACGTCGCACCCAACGGCAAGGCCAACGGGCGCACGGCAGTGCTGATGCACGGCAAGAACTTCTGTGGCGCCACCTGGGTGGCGACCATCAAGACCCTCAGCGAAGCCGGCTACCGGGTCATTGCCCCGGACCAGATCGGTTTCTGCACCTCCAGCAAGCCCGCGCATTACCAGTACAGCTTCCAGCAGCTGGCGCTCAACACCCATGCGCTGCTCGACAGCCTGGGCGTCGACAAGGTGTCGCTGGTCGGTCATTCCACCGGCGGCATGCTCGCCACCCGTTTCGCCCTGATGTACCCGCAGCAGACTGACAAGTTGGTGATGGTCAACCCCATCGGCCTGGAGGACTGGAAAGCCGAAGGCGTACCGTACCGCAGCGTTGACCAGTGGTACCAGCGGGAGCTGAAGGTGAGCGCCGAGGGCATCCGCCAGTATGAACAGAAGACCTATTACGATGGGCGCTGGAAGCCCGAGTACGACCAGTGGGTGAACATGCTCGCCGGCCTGTTCAACGGCCCCGGCAAGCAGGCCGTGGCGTGGAATTCGGCGTTGATCTACGACATGATCTTCACCCAGCCGGTGTTCTACGAGTTCCCCAACCTCAAGGTGCCGACCCTGCTGATGATCGGCGACCGCGACACCACCGCCATTGGCAGCGACATCGCCCCGCCTGAGGTCAAGGAACGCATCGGCCAGTACGCGCAATTGGGCAAGGACACCGCCAAGCGCATTCCGGGTGCCGAGCTGGTCGAGTTCAAGGGCCTGGGTCACGCGCCGCAGATGGAAGAGCCCGAGCGCTTCCACAAGGCGTTGCTGGAGGGCCTGCAGTTGAAATAACGGCCGCTTGCGCAGCAGGCCGGCCCTTATACCTCGGCCCAGGCGCGTCAGTTGGGCGCTTGACTGCTTTTGTTGGAGAGCGTGTTCGCGAATGGAAGGCTATCTGGACCGGGTACACCCGTCGCTGCATCAGTGCCCTTGAGTCACCTTTCCGCCTTTACGGCGGGTTACTTTTGGTTTCCAGGTGCCCTGCGCGCCAAAAGTAACCAAAAGCCATTGCTCCTGGCTTGGGTCTGCCCTGCGGGCAGACTTCCCTCCTTCCGGCCTGCGCCGAAGTCGCGTTCGGCGGCGTCTGTAAGTTCTGTGCTTGAAAAGCAAAAGCGACGCCAGACCAGATTCCTCTGATCTAAAAGATCAGTATTGGTTTTAACCGCAATACTGTTCGCTTAAGCGGAATGTGGCCCGGTGGGAGCGGCTTTAGCCGCGAAAGCGCCAGGAAATTCAGTGCATCTGTTGTGAGCTTGCGGTCGCTTCGCGGCTGAAGCCGCTCCTATCCGGTCTAGCTGACCGCTATTGCACTCAGGTCTGAAACCGACCAAGACTCGCCATATCGAAACAGCCGCACATCAACACCCGGCGAATCTTGGTATGGTGATCTTACCGTGCCATGCCATAAGGAAATCTCATGAGCTTGTCCCTGCTGAGTCGCTACGCGTTCTTCGTTGGCTGCGTGCTGTTCACCCTGGCAACCCTGCCATTCGCCCATCAGCATGAATGGCTATGGCCATTGACCCTGGTGTTCGGGCTGCTCAGCCTGCTGGGTGTTTTCGACCTGCTGCAATCGCGCCATGCCGTGCGCCGCAACTACCCCATTCTGGGCAACATTCGCTACCTGATCGAAGGCATTCGCCCGGAAATTCGCCAGTACTTGCTGGAAGCCGACGGTGAAGCCTTGCCCTTTTCCCGAGCCCAGCGCGCCCTGGTGTATTCCCGAGCCAAGAACGAGCCTTCGGACAAGCCGTTCGGCACCTTGATGAACGTCTACCAGACCGGCTACGAGTTCATCAGCCACTCCATGCGCCCCGCGCCGCTGTCGGACCCGGCCAGCTTTCGGGTAGAGATCGGAGGGCCGCAATGCACGCAACCCTACTCGGCTTCGGTGTTCAACATCTCGGCGATGAGCTTCGGTTCGCTTAGCGCCAACGCCATCCGCGCCCTGAACAAGGGCGCCAAACTGGGCCAGTTCTCTCACGACACGGGGGAGGGCAGCATCAGCCCTTACCACCGGGAGCATGGCGGGGACCTGGTCTGGGAGCTGGGTAGCGGCTATTTCGGCTGTCGCACCGACGACGGTCATTTCGACGCCCAGAAGTTCGCTCGGCAGGCCAGCGACCCGCAGGTGAAGATGATCGAGATCAAGCTCAGCCAGGGTGCCAAACCCGGCCATGGCGGTATCCTGCCCAAGCACAAGGTCACCCAGGAAATCGCCAGCACCCGTGGCGTGCCGATGGGCGAAGATTGCATCTCGCCTTCCAGCCACAGCGCCTTCTCCACACCCCTGGGACTGATGCACTTCATCGCCCAGCTGCGCGAGTTGTCCGGCGGCAAGCCGGTCGGGTTCAAGCTGTGCCTGGGCCACCCGTGGGAATTCATGGGCATCGCCAAAGCCATGCTGGAAACCGGGATACTGCCTGACTTCATCGTCATCGATGGTGCGGAAGGTGGCACCGGTGCGGCACCGGTGGAGTTCACCGACCACCTTGGTGTACCGATGCGCGAGGGCCTGTTGTTCGTGCACAACACTCTGGTGGGCATCAACCTGCGCGACAAGATCAAGCTGGGCGCCAGTGGCAAGATCATCAGCGCTTTCGATATCGCCAGTGTCCTGGCCATCGGCGCAGACTGGGGTAATGCTGCCCGTGGCTTCATGTTCGCCATCGGCTGCATCCAGTCGCAGTCTTGCCATACCAACAAATGTCCGACCGGCGTCGCCACCCAGGACCCACTGCGCCAGCGCGCCCTGGTGGTCGAAGACAAGGCCACCCGCGTCTACAACTTCCACCGCAGCACCTTGCATGCCCTGGCCGAAATGCTCGCCGCCGCCGGCCTGAGCCACCCCTCGCAACTCACCGCCCGCCACCTGGTGCGGCGTATGTCCGCCACCGAAGTGAAACTGTTCTCCCAGCTGCACGTGTTCCTCAAGCCAGGCGAACTGCTCAGCGGCGATGTGGCCGGAGAGTTCTACGCCCGCATGTGGCGTGCGGCACGGTCCGACAGCTTCGACCCGATGCCGGCGGATGAAACGGCGATGGAGCCGACGGTGATTGGGCAGGCGAGAGCGTAACAGGCAGGGTATGTCGCTGGGCGGCGCTGCAGGCGACGAAAGTCGCCTTTGAGGCTTCTGATGATTCTGTCGTTAGACGGTGCCGGCTAGGTGTTTTGAGGTTGGCGGATGTCGATCACTGCTTTCGGCCAGACGCTGACCTTTCCAGGAATGTAAGTTATAGCTCGCTGCGGTCTCCGTTCATGGATGCCCGCAGCCTTATAGGCTCCCGTTTTTCCCCCTCAAGACATTGCATCGATCAAGGACGTCTCATGAGTATCCTGCGTTTTACCTTGTTTAGCTTGTTTCTCAGCGTGGCTGGCTTTGCGCACGCGCAGGACGTACCGGATTACGGCGGCGTTCCCGATAAGTTGATACAGAAAGTCGGAGAGAAAGACTTCAAAGGAATGTTCAAGGTCATGTTCAGCGCCGCAAAGAATGAACAAAAGTCAGATACGGAAATGCTGGATGGCTTCTCCAAGCAGCTTGAAGAGCAGCTCGAGGACGCGGGAGATTTTTTGGATGCTGATTTGTACAAAGAAGAGCGCTTCGGGCAGCGTGTGAGCATTCTTAATTACGTAGTGAATTACTCCAGCAAGCCTGTGGGGGTCACCATCAAGATGTATAAAACGCGCATCGGTTGGGTCGCACTCAACGTGATGGTCAAAAGTGATTTCGACAAGTTCCTCAACGAAATGCGCGGTTTGCCGGCCAGTAAATGACTGTGAAAAGCGCCGGGCCTTCAAGTATCAAGTGATTGCTGAAAGCGCTAGCCATTACGGGAATTCTGGGTATTCGCTGGATCGGTGGGGGCGGCTTTAGCCGCAATACTGGTCAGTTAGACCGGGTAGGAGCCAACTGTCTTTCACCGAAGATCGACCAACGGTCAAATTGCACCCTCTCGCCATGGTGCACCATCTCGCACCATGGCGTTTAACCTCACCAGCAGGACTCGCATGCACGCCGTCAGCGCCACCTTCGCGCACTTACCTCGGGCGCGAAGTTGAGCGTATCGGTTCTTGAAGTCCTCGTTGTAACGGACCATCACCAAGGTACTCATGTACATCGCACGGCGTAGCTTCGCGCGTCCGCCGTAAATGTGCCGGTTACCGCGCTTAGTCCCACTGTCGTTGTTGTAAGGCGCCACTCCTGCCAAGGCCGCCACCTGTCCACGACTCAGATCCCCCAGCTCGGGCAGATAGCAAAACAGGCTGGAGATCGACACCGCGCCGATGCCTTTGATCGCTTGCAGGCGGTCCACCAAGGCCCCATCGACCTGTCGAGTCTGTGCAGCAATGCGTCGGTCTGCTGCCTTGATCATCTCTTGGATTTTGGCATTGAGCTCCCGATAGGCCTGCTGCACTTCAGGTTCTTGCGCTTGTTGAATACGGCGACGGTTGTCATCACGCTGCTGAACGAAGGCGTCACGCTGGTTCACCAGTTCGGTCAACTTATCGCGCGCTTCATCGGCCACCACAAACTCTTTCTTTCGCAAGGCATGGGCGAACATGGCCAGCATCTGCGCATCGATCGAGTCGGTTTTGGCTTGCTTGCCCATGGCCAGAGCGAACTGGCGAGCACGCAGCGGATTGATACGCATGACCTTGAATCTGGCCTTGGCCAGGAGTTTGACCGATAACCTTTCATAGCCGCCTGTGGCCTCAACCAGTACCTGCTCGACCCGGTTATCACTCAACCATTGGATAAGCTGGTGGATTCCTTCAGAGGTGTTGGTGGTGCAGAAGCTATTGCTCTGGGGATACAGCGCAATCTGCAGGGTATCTTTGGCGACATCGATTCCGGCGTAGGCGGTCATAAGAAAAACCTCTAGGCTTAAGGGCGAGAGGTCACTCTGAACGGGCTCACGCTTGTTGTTCGAGGTCGGACTCAGTCAACTGTTCGAGCTTGGAGTCAGAGTGAAAAGAGTGGATGGCAGTTGGGCTCCTACACGTGCTCCAGGGCACCGCGGCTTAACAGTTGCCATCCACCCCTCTCACCTCTGACTTTACCCTGTCGAAAGACACAAGCGGCTTCAGCCGCGAGGCGACGGCATGTTCACAGCAGATGCAGTGAATTTCCTGGCGCTTTCGCGGCTAAAGCCGCTCCCACCGAGCCCCGTGACGCTTAACCGAACAGTATTGTCTGTAGGCTGTTTCACTATTCATCGAAAGGCAGTGCTGTATCCGAGCCTCTTCGCACTTCAAACACATTCAGGGTCATGGCCACCAGCGTGTAGTAGCCGTATACGCCGACCAGTTCGACCATTCCTTGTTCACCGAACAAGGTCACGCCTTGCTGGTAAAGATCGGCAGGGACGCGGCGGGTTTCGTAAAGCGCTTTGCCAATGTCATAAACACACTGTTCATCCTGCTGCTCGAACGTGGGTGTCTTCTGCTGCTTGAGTGCTTCCAGTACTGCATCAGAAAGCCCCGCGCCTTTGGCAATAGGCTCATGGATTTGCCACTCGGCTTGCGAACGCCACCAGGCTGCCGTGGTAAGAATCGCCAACTCGCTCAAGCGCAGTTCGAGCCCGGTACCGTACCGGCAGAATGCACCCAGCCGCTGTGCATGATCGGCCAGCGACGGGCTGTGAATCCAGGCCAGGAAAGGACCATCGAGATTGCCCCGCGGCCCCTGGAGAATCTCGGCCAGCACCCTTTGCTGATCATCCGTCATGGCGCTGCTCGGCAAAGGGCTCAACCGGGAAGTGATGTCCATGCTTATCTCTCTTGCAGGTTGGAAAGGTCGGTCACAATGGCGCGGGCTAGCTTCTCGGCAATCTCGTCGATGTTCAAGCGTCGCGAAGCTGTTTCAGGATCTTCACCCGCTCACCCCGGCCACCCGCCTCAACGCCCAAAACTGTCCCGGTAGAACGACGGTGCCAGGCCGACCGTTTTTCGGAAGGCCACCCGGAAGCTCTCCACCGAGGCGAAGCCGCAGCGTTCGGCAATCTGCTCGGTATTGAGGATGCTGCTTTCGAGCAGCGAGCGAGCCTGGGCCATGCGTGAATGTTGCAGCCAGGCTTTGGGCGTCATGCCGGTCGCTTCGCTGAAGCGGCGTAGAAAGGTGCGCTCGCTCATCAAGGCTTTTGCTGCCATGTCGCGAATGGTCAGCGGCTCGCTCAGATGTTCACGCGCCCAGTCGAGTACCGCCGCCAGGTCGTGCCGGGGTGTTGGCGCGACCGGTGCTGGAATGAACTGCGCCTGTCCCCCGGCACGCAGTGGCGCCATCACCAGGCGCCGAGCGACGGTGTTGGAGATATGTGCACCGAAGTCCCGTTCGACCAGGTGCAGACAGGCGTCGATGCCGGCGGCGCTGCCTGCCGATGTGATGATCTGGCCGTTGTCGACGTAGAGCACCGCTGCATCCACTTCTATTGCCGGGAAGCGTGCTGCGAGTTCTTCACAGTAGCGCCAGTGAGTGGTTGCTCGCTTGCCATCGAGCAGCCCGGCGGCGGCCAATACAAAAACGCCGGAGCAGATCGACAGCAGCCGCGCGCCACGCGCATGTGCTTTGCGCAGTTCGGCCAGCAATGCCGGGGGAGGAGGCTCGTCCCGGTTGCGCCAGCCTGGAATGATGATGGTGCGTGCCGCTTCAAGCGCTTCATGGCCCGCGTCGGCGCTAACCGCAAAACCGCCGAGCGCGCGCATGGGACCCTGGTCGGCCGCCACCACGGCGTGTCGATACCAGGCAAAGTCGAACTCGGGGCGTGGCAGCGCGAAGATCTCGATGGCAATGCCGAACTCGAAAGTACACAGGCCGTCGTAGGCCAGAATGGCGACCAAACCGGGGGCATCATGCATTTGGCGGAAAGTTACCAGTGGCTGTCGAGTTCGCCACTGTAGCGCAGTCACTCACGCGCCTAAAGTGGCCCAACCCCATTTGCGAGAAACAGCGCCATGTCCAGCCTGATCACCCAAACCCCAGCCGCCAGTGCCAACGAGGCCCTTGCCCATTTCAGCAATCGCCTGCGCTTTGAAACCGATTGCTCGGACGTCTACCACAGCCAGCAGGCTGGCGAGATCGACTATGTACTGGTGGATGTACGCGGCGCTGCCGCTTTCGCTGCAGGACATGTGCCCGGTGCGCTGAGCCTGCCGACCAAGACCATCACCGCCGAACGTTTGGCGGCGTTTCCTGCCGATACCCTGTTTGTCGTCTACTGTGCCGGGCCCCACTGCAACGGTGTTCACCGGGCCGCCGTTCGGCTGGCCCGGTTGGGTTACGCGGTCAAGGAAATGATCGGTGGCGTCACGGGCTGGCTGGATGAAGGCTTCACGCTTGCCAATGATGACGGCGGGCCGCGCGCATCCACTCCGATTTCTTGCGCGTGCTGAGCGTAGGCTCGGCTGCCAACGCTGATGGCGTCATGCACTGATCCTCCAGATACGCGCCTTGGCGGCATTCGAGGAGTATCTGGATGGGGTCAGCGTGGATGAGCCGACCTTGCCAGCGCAATCCCCCTAAGGCGCCTCATACCGCTCGTAATCCAGCGCAATCCCATCGTTGGCCGGATAGCTGACGTACACCACGATGTCGTCGCTGGTGGCCACCAGGGCGTAGGGCCATTTGCCGTTGGCTTTGCGCAGTTCCTGGTACAGCGAGAGGAAATAGCTTTTCGTCAGCCCGGTGGGGTCGTAGGGCACCTGCCCGGTGAAGATGGGGTAGTGGTCCTGGTTGCACAGCTGTACGCGTTCCAGCTTGACCTGGTTCTTCTCCAGCACGGCGCGGGCTGGGTGGTGCCAGGTCGCCAGGTCGACATCGTGACAGTCTGCCGTTTTGCGCTGGTAAAGCTCGGTATCCTGCAGCGCCGGCAGGGCCATTGCCAGGGAAGGCAGAGCCAGTAAAACCACTAGAAGTAAACGCATCGCCTGAGCGCTCTCGGACCTTGGGGCGAGGAGTGTAGAGGTTTGTGGGTCGAGGCGGCTATCACTGCCGGCTTGGCCGAGGCTGATGGGCTGTAGCGTAAGGGCGGGCGGCCCTGAAACGATCTGTAAGTCGCTCCAGGGCTGGCATTGTGCCTGCCGATGTCATTCCTTGCTCAGATCGACCAGCGGCGTCTGCCGCACTTCGGTTTCCCGCCCGCCCTGAATCTCGCTCACCTGCTTCAGGGCCTTGTCCACCGCCGGCTTGTCAGCCAACAGGCTGTACTGGATGCGGAACTGCTTGTGTTCCTTCGGCGCGATGGTCGGCACCAGGTTCAGCGGGCGCTGGTAACGACGGTTGTAGGAGAAGCTGGTGCCAGGCTCCAGCCCGGTGACGTAGCCCTGGCCCTGGGTGTCGGTGTTTTTCCACAGCGAGAACACCGGCAGGGTCTGGGTGTTGAAACCGACCGAGACGCCCAGGCTGCCGGCCTTGTTGTGCAGTACGGTCAGGGTGTCGCCCTTGGCGTCGGCGTAGGGCACCACGTTGTAGACCGTTTCGTCGTAGTCCTTGGTGGGCGCGCGATAGGTTTGCCAATCGGCCAGGTCGCCCTTGGCCTTGTCGTTGAACGGCGACACCTGTTTCACCGGTGCGGCGAACCGCGCGCCTTGCTCCAGGAACGGCGTGCTGAAGTTGCTGTGATACAGCGCCTGGTATTCCTTCGGATAATCGCCGTTGTTGGTCAGGGTGTCGTTGAGGGCGAAGGTCACGCTGCCGGGCTCGGTGACCAGCTCGGTGGCGACGGAGAAGTCGACCTTCTTGAAGGCCTGCTCTTTCAGCTCTCCACGCAGGGTGATGGCGTAGGGCGGTTTTTCATCGATGTGCAGGGTGACCTTGCTGGCTGGAATGTTCGCGGCCCGGCCATGCAGGGTCAGCAGTTCGCCATTGTCCATGCCGGGGTGGCCGACCCATTCGTAGCCACAGCGGGTGACCAGCTCGTTGAAGCCTTCCAGCCAGCCCAGGCCACCGCGGCCATTGAGTTCGATGAAGGCCGGGTTGACCACTTCCTTGACCGGCGAATCCCAGCCCATACGCACATCGCCAACCGAAGCCTGCAAGACGTTCATGCCGCGCGTCGGCACCACGGAAAGCTTCAGGGTGCCGTTGTCGATGTCGACGATGCTGACGCCTTCCTGCCGCCCGCCGTGCAGGGTGCGCAGGGTGACACTGAAGGGTTTGTCGGTTTTCACGCCGAGTTGTTCGCTGGTGATCTGCCACGGCTGGGCGGCCTTGTCGGTGTCGAGCAGAACGTAATCCCAGGCCATGGCGTGGGAGGCAGCGGACAGTGCGCCGAGTGCAACGAAAAACTTAATAGGGGTCATGACAGCAGCCTTTCTTGGAGTTGTGCCATTTTTATAGACCTGAAGAAACGTTTCAGCAAGCTTAATCGGCGCTGTCCCACCGCAGAATCCGGCACGATGCTGGCGACTGGCCAAAGGTCGTGATTCGCCCCGCGTGGCAATCCGCGCTACCATCGGGCGCAGACCTCATTGATCGCCAGGCCACCTGGCGGCGCTGTTCCACCTTATTGTTGACTGCCCGATTCCATGCCTAAAACTCCCTCATCCGAGTCGCGCCTGCGTGCTCGTCTGTTCGCCTTTTTGCGTGCCTTCTGGCCCGCGCCTCATGCCATCGACAGCCTTGAACGCCTGCGTGCCAGTGGAGGTGCGGCGCTGGGGATCCTCCTGGTCGGGCTCGGCGCGGCGTTCTGGCTCAATGGTCAGGCCGCCCACCAGCACGGTCTGCTGGCCCTGGCGCTGGTGGCGCCGCTGGGCGCCAGTGCGGTACTGGTGTTCGCCGTGCCGTCCAGCCCGCTGGCCCAGCCGTGGTCGGTGGTGGGCGGCAATACGTTGTCGGCGCTGGTGGGTATTGCCTGTTGCAAATGGATTCCCGACGCCGGCCTGGCGGCGGCGCTGGCGGTGGGGCTGTCGATTGCGCTGATGCTGTTCATGCGCTGCCTGCACCCGCCGGGCGGGGCTTCGGCGCTGCTGATGGTGCTGATCGGTTGCGAGCGCTTCGAGTTCGCGTTCAGCCCGGTGCTGGTGGACTCATTGCTGATGGTGGCCGCCGGGCTGGTCTACAACAACCTGACCGGGCGCAGCTGGCCGCACTTGCCACTGCCGACCAAGGCGGCGCCCACCCACCTGCAGCGCAGTGACCTGGACGCGGTGCTGGCGCGCTACAACCAGATTCTCGATATCAGCCGCGATGATCTGGAAACGCTTCTGGAGCAGGTCGAGGCGCTGAACTTCCAGCGCAGCGTCGGCGAGCTGCGTTGCCGTGACGTGATGACCCGCAACCCGCTGACGGTGCGTCAGGAAACCTCCCTGCGCGAGGCCTGGGCCTTGATGCGTGAGCACCGCATCAAGGCGCTGCCGGTCACCGATCGCCAGCAGCACCTGCTGGGCATCCTCACCGTGGCCGACTTCATGGGCCAGATCGACCTCGACGTACACGATGGCATCGCCTGGCGGCTGCGCACCCTGGTGCGTCCGAAGAAAGCCGCCGAGGTACGTACGGTGGGGCAGATCATGACCCGCACCGTGCGCGTATCGAGCAGCGACCGACTGCTGCTGGACCTGGTGCCGGTGTTCTCGGACAACGGCCACCGGCATATTCCGATCATCGACGACACCCAGCGCCTGGTCGGCATCATCACCCAGTCGGACCTGATCCGCGCCCTGTATCGCGCGGTGCGGGGCTGAACGGCAGCGCTTCACGCTGGCGCCGCGCCCGGCCCAGGCGCAGGCCGACCCAGGCCCACAGCAGCGACAGCGCGGCGCCGCACAGCATGGCCAGTGCCGGGTGTTCGCCGAGCAGGTCCAGACCACGCTTGAGCCAGCCGCTGAGCGCATCGCCGCCGCGATAGACCACCGTGTCGATGAAGTTCTTGGCCTTGTACTTCTGCTCGGCGCCGACCACGCTGTAGAGCATCTCGCGACCAGGGCGCACCAGCGCGTATTCGCCGGCGCGGCGCAGCACCATCACCAGGGCGAACACGCCGAACACCGGCGCCACGGCCAGCAGCACGAAACCGACGGTCAGGGCCAGGGGCACGGCGGTGAGCAGCAGGCCGACACCGAGCTTGCTGGCGATACGTCCGGTGAGAAACAGCTGGGTGAAGATCGCCAAGGCCTGCACCACGGTATCCAGCAGGCCGAACACCTGGGTTTGGGTAATGCGCTCGGGAAAGCGCTCGGCGACGATGCGCGCCTGTTCGAAGTACAGGAAGGTGCTGACGCTGGCCAGCAGGATCACGAACAGCGCGATGCCCAGCAGAAAAGGCGTGCGCAGCACCGCCGTGGCGCCGGCCAGTGGGTTGCCGCCCAGCGGCTGGCGGCGTTGCTCGACGGCCTCGGCGTCGGGAGCCTTGGTTTCACGCCAGCGCAGCAGGCCCAACGCACAAGCCAGGCTGCCGGCCAGCAGCAGGGCCGAGAGCACCAGCAGGCCGGCATGCCCCAGGTACACCACCAACAGCGTTCCGCTTAGCGGGCCGAGCAGGCCACCCAGGCTGGCGCCGCCGGCGATCAGCGCGAACAGCCGCTTGGCCTGGGCGTTGCTGAACACATCGGCGAGCACGCTCCAGGCCAAAGAAATGCTCAGCAGGTTGAACACCGACAGCCACACGTAGAACACCCGACCGGTCCACAGGTTGTCCGGTTCCACAGCCAGGGCCGCTGCGAAGCCCAGCAGGTTGGCGACGAAAAAGCCGAATACCGCACTCAGCAACCGTGCGCGGTCGAGCCGCGAAGCCAGCCAACCAAACATCGGCAGCGCGGACAGGGTGGCGACGAAGGTAGCGCTGAACAGCCATTGCAGGTTGTCGACGCCACCCGCCACGCCCATCACTTCGCGTACCGGGCGCAGCATGAAGTAGCCGGTGAACAGCAGCACGAACACGCCCAGGCCGAGCAGGACCGGGCGCTCCTCTCCAGGCCGCAGGTCGAAGAGCCGGCGAAGGCGGGTCAATGAAGGCAGCGGTGTTGGGTTGAGCAAGGGTGACTCCCGTGGCCGACGAGGGGGGGTGGCCTGCGCGGCGGCTGGGCACCCATGGTCGGCTGCGGCGGGACGGCGGTGCAGTGCGCCGCCGCGCCGCGGGAGTGCTCAGGTCAACAGTTGGGCGAATGCCTGGTCGGCTTCCAGCACCGCCGGCAACTGCTTGAACAGCGTATCCAGGTCGATGCCGTCGAACAGCGGGCCGCTCACCGCCGCCATGGCCTCGGGAGTGGCTCCACCGTGCTCCTGCAGCGCCTCGCAGACGACGATGGCCTGGGCGATGATGCGCGGCAACGGGGCATTCTCCGGAGCCTGCATCGGCCGCGCCTGGAAGGCGATGGCCTGCTGGATCACGTTCGGCAGATGCCAGCGTCGCGCCAGTTCCGCGCCCACTTCAGGGTAGCCGAAGCCCAGGTGCAGGGTTTCGTTGGCCGCACGGCCCGAGGCGCCGGAGCGACTGGCGTTGTTCAGCCGTTCGGCCACTGCAGGGGCGCCGGTCTGGATCAGCAGTTCACCGATGTTGTGCATCACCCCGCAGGTGAAGGCGATTTCCGCATCCACGCCGGTCTGTTTGGCCAGCAGCCGGGCAATGCCGGCCACCTCGAAGCTCTTGAGCCAGAAGTCCTTGAGGTCGAAGTTGGGAACCGCCTTGAACGCACCCGTCACCGCCGAGGCCATCACCAGTGTGCGCAGGGTGTTGAAGCCCAGGCGCATGGCTGCGTCTTCGATGCTCGAAGAGTCCCGCGAGCCCCTGAAGCGCGCCGAGTTGGCCAGGCGCAGGATCTTGGCGGAGATTACCGGGTCCTTTTCGATGTTGCGGGCGATGCTCTCCAGGCTCGAAGAAGGGTTGTCGAATTGCAGCATCAGGTCCTGAGCGACCTTGGGGATGCTGGGCAGGCTTTGCAGATCGGCGAATACGTGTTCAATGTCCATGGGCGCATCCTCATGACTTCGGGGATGATTGCAACGATAGTCAGTATTTGCTCACTTGCACGCTTTGCCGATCAGTTTGGGAAACAGTCCGCAATATCTCGGTTATCGAATTTCGTTTGCGCCTGTCGGGTATCTGACCAGCTGTCATGAAAAAAACCAGGTCATGTGATATCAAGTAGCCGTTATTTTGGCCGTCACAGTTTGTTGTAGCGGATCGATTATCCCGTCGACCGGCCTCCCGGCTGTGAGTGGCGCTTTAGAGCGGTCGCAACCGGCCGCCGATAAGGCCTTGCGTGCAACAGGGCTTATCGGACGACATGTGATACAGCTTCGCGTATTCACCGATAAAGTTTCGAAATTGGATCACTTAATGAGAAGTCTGGGTTTCAGCAAGAAAATCCTGCTGGCGGCTGCGTTGACCGTGGGCGTGGCATTTACCGTGTTCATCGTCGCCAATGATTACCGGCAACGGCAGACATTGAAGAGCAATGTGCTGAACGAACTTCAACAACTGGGCACCCTGACCACGCAGAACATCCAGGTGTGGCTGGAAGGCCGCAGCCAGTTGCTGCAATCCATGGCCCAGCAGGTCGCGCTGGATGGCCAGGACGTCCCGGCGTTGCGCCGCGCCATCGACCTGCCGGCCTACACCGAGAACTTCCAGCTGAGCTACTTCGGCGCCAGCAGCGGGCTGATGTTCTCCATCCCGACCGGTAATCGCCCGGCCGACTACGACCCGCGTGCGCGCGGCTGGTACAAGGCCGCGCAGACCGCCGGCAAGACCGTGGTCACCGACCCCTACATCGCCAGCTCCAGCGGCAAGCTGGTGGTCACCGTCGCCACGCCGGTCAACCGCCAGGGGCAACTGGTTGGCGTGGCCGGGGCTGACATCAGCCTGGAGGCCATCAGCAAGACCATCAACTCGCTGAATTTCGGCGGGCACGGTTATGCATTCATCGTCAACGCCGAAGGCCGGGTACTGGTGCACCCGGACGCCAGCCGCTTGCTCAAGCCGCTGAGCGAGCTGTACCCGCAGGACACCCCCAAGGTCGCGCCCGGTGTGAGTGAAGTCGAGACCGGTGGGCGTGGCGAGATCATCGCCTTTACCCCGGTGGAAGGGCCGACCGCCAGTCGCTGGTACGTGGCCCTGGTGCTGGAACAGAACGCTGCCTACGCGATGCTAGGTGAGTTCCGCAGCTCGGCGATCACGGCGATGCTGGTGGTGGTGCTGGCAGTGATCCTCATCCTCGGCCTGCTGATCCGCGTGCTGATGCAACCGCTGCACCGCATGAGCGGCGCCATGCGTGACATCGCCGCTGGCGAGGGCGACCTGACCCAGCGCCTGTCGGTCAACTCCCAGGACGAGTTCGGTGAGCTGGCCGGCTCGTTCAACCAGTTCGTCGAGCGTATCCATGCCTCGATCCGCGAAGTGGCGTCCACCGCTGCCCAGTTGGGCGCGGCTGCAGGCCAGGTGGTGGAGGTGTCGCATGCGTCGATGGGCCAGTCGGACGAGCAGTCGCATCGCACCGAAAGCGTGGCGGCAGCCATCAACGAATTGGGCGCCACAGCCCAGGAAATCGCCCGCAACGCCGCGCAGACCTCGCAGAAGTCGGCAGATGCCAGCCAGATGGCGGGCGACGGTCGCCAGGTGATGCAAGAGTCGATCAGCGCCATGAACGCGCTGTCGGGCAAGATCAGCGAATCCTGCGCGCACATCGAGGCGCTCAACGGCAAGACCGCCAACATCGGGCAGATTCTTGAAGTCATCACCGGCATCTCGCAGCAGACCAACCTGCTGGCGCTCAACGCCGCCATCGAGGCTGCACGGGCCGGTGAGGCGGGGCGCGGCTTTGCGGTGGTGGCCGACGAAGTGCGCAATCTGGCGCACCGCACCCAGGAGTCGGCGCAGCAAGTGCAAGGCATGATCGACGAGCTGCAGGGCGGGGCCAAGGATGCGGTGACGACCATGCTCGCCAGCCAGCAGCACAGCGAGACCAGCGTGGCCATCACCAATCGTGCCGGTGAGCGACTGGGCGCGGTAACCCAGCATATCGACGAGATCAACGGCATGAACCAGTCGGTGGCGGCGGCCACCGAAGAGCAGACCGCCGTGGTCGAGTCGATCAACCTGGACATCACCCAGATCAACACCCTTAACCAGCAGGGCGTGGCCAACCTCAAGGTCACCCTTCAGGCCTGCCAGTCGCTGGAGCAGCAGACTCGCCGCCTGCAGCAGCTGGTGGGTTCGTTCAGAATCTGAGTGGCCACGGCAGCCGGGGCGTACCCCGGCCGCCATGATGTTCCGGGAGGTGCTGCTGGCTGACTGTTATCGATTTGCCATGGTCGGTACACTGCGCTGCAACATCCAGGCTGCAGGGTGTCAGTCGGCGCAGGTCGTGCGCCGCCGCAGCCTCGCCCCCCGGTCGCCTGTCGGCCGGAGCGTTCTTACCGGAGTGATTGCATGTTGCACCGTCTCGGGCGCCAGCTGGCGTCTGTCGTCGTCCTGGTCTTTTGCCTGTTGGCCGTTGCCCGGGCGCAGGATCCCGTCCTGCATTTCGGCATCCTCTCCACCGAAGCCTGTGAGAGCCTGCGGATCATCTGGCAGCCGTTGCTCGACGACATGGGTCAGCAGATCGGCCAGCCGGTGCAGCCGGTGTTCGCCGACGGCTATGGGGAATTGATCGACGGTCTGCGCCAGGGGCGCATCGACATCGCCTGGCTGGGCAACAAGGCGGCACTGGCAGCGGTGGATGGCGCAGGCGCCGAGATCTTCGCCCAGACCTCCATGGACAACGGCCTGCCGGGCTATTACGGACTGTTGATCGTGCGTGACGACAGCCCGATCCACACCGTCAGCGACCTGCTGCGCCTGGCCCCGCAGCTGACCTTCGGCAACGGTGATTTCAACTCCACTTCGGGTTATCTGGTGACCGGCTACTACCTGTTTGCCCGCCAGCACGTCGACCCGGCCACGGCCTTCAAGCGCACCCTCAACCAGAGCCATGAAGCCAATGCCCTGGGCGTGGCCAGCGGTGAACTGGATGCCGCCACCTTCAACACCGACAACTGGGACCGCCTGGCCTTGGTGAACCCACAGGCGTTGGCGCGCCTGAGGGTGGTCTGGAAGTCACAGATGATTCCTTCCGACCCCATTCTGTGGCGCACATCGCTGCCGGCCCCGCTCAAGGCCAAGGTGCGCAGTTTCCTCCTCGGGTATGGCAAGACCGAGCGGGAAGTGCAGGTGCTCAAGGGGCTGCAACAGAATCGCTTCGTGGCCTCGAACGACGATCAGCTATTGCCGATCCGTCAGTTGCTGTTATTCAAGGAACGCACCGACGTGGCGGCCAGTCAGTTGAGCGTGGAGCAGAAGACCGCGCGCTTCAGAGAGATCGACGCCCAGCTGGGCCGCCTGCAGGACCGTATCAAGCCGCTCGAAGGGCCGCGTTGAGCACGGCAGCACTACAGATTCTGCTGCGCAGGCAGTACCATGCGCCGCTTCAGTCGCAACCCCGCCACGAGGACAGAACATGCCTGGCAGGCTGATCTATCTCATCGGACCTTCTGGCTCTGGCAAGGACAGTTTGCTGGACGCCGCACGTGACAGCCTCGCCGCGCGGGGCTGCAAGGTGGTGCGCCGGGTCATTACCCGTTCCGCCGAAGCGGTGGGCGAGGCCGCCGAGGCGGTCAGCGTCGAGCGCTTCCTGGCCCTGCAGGCGCAAGGGGCCTTCGCCCTCAGCTGGCAGGCCAACGGCCTGTACTACGGCATTCCGGCGCAGATCGATGACTGGCTTGAGGCCGGGCATGACGTACTGGTCAACGGGTCGCGTGGCCACTTGCAGGCCACCCGGCAGCGTTATCCGGCGTTGCTGGCGATCCTGCTGACCGTCGATCAGGACGTGCTGCGCCAGCGCCTGCTGGCCCGCAGCCGCGAAACCCCCGCCGAAATCGAGGCACGCCTGGCGCGCAACGCACGCTTTGCCGCCGAGCTGCTGGCCGAGGCGCCCTATGTGCGTCTGCTGGACAATTCCGGCGCCTTGCAGGACAGCGTGCGGCAACTGCTCGCCTGGCTGGAGCACCCCGCGACCTTCTAGCCGAGCTGATTTTCAGCCGCGGACAGCGCCTAACCCGCCAGCCACATCCAGAGTGGCAGGGTCACGGCCGAGAACAGCGTCGTCAGGGCAATCGCCGAGCTGGTCTTCTGGCTGTCTTCCAGGGTGGTGGCGAAGGCCAGCACGTTCACGCCGCTGGGGCCGGCGGCCATCAGCACCAGCACGCTGCGCGGCATGCCGTCGATACTCAGCACATGGCAGGCCAGCCAGGCCATGACCGGCATCACCAGCAGCTTGGCCACGGCGATGCTCAGCGCTTCGGCGCTGGGTGTCAGCCGGTAGCTCGACAGGTTGGCGCCGAGCACCAGCAAGGCGCAGGGCAGGGCTGCCTTGGCCAGCCAGGTGGCCAGTTGCTCGGCCCACGACGGCAGCGGCAACCCGGACAGATTCACCGCCATGCCCGCCAGCAGGCCGATGATGATCGGGTTGGCCAGGCTGGCCACCAGGCTGCGCACATTGAAGCGTGCGCTGCCGGTGAGGGTTTCGTACACCGAGTGGAAGCTGAACAGCAGCAGGCTGTGCACCGAGACCACGGTGAACAGCAACAGCAGGCCGGGCGGGCCGAACAGGGTGCTGACCATGGGGATGCCGATCAGCAGGTTGTTGGAAAAGCTCGCCGTCAGCCCGAAAGGCACCGGGCGCCCGCTCCAGCGGTGGGTCAGCGCGTTGACCAGGATGAACACCAGCAACGCCGGTACGAAGTAGGCCGCCAGCACGCCGAGGTCCAGGCCGTCATGCAGCGGCGACTTGAGCATGCCGGTGAACAGCACCATCGGCATGAACAGCTTGAACGCCAGGGTACTCAGCGCCTTGGCGTTTTCCCCGGCGATGACCTGGCGGCGGCCCAGGCCATAGCCCAGCACGATCAGTAGAAAGATGGGCAGGATGGCTTGGATGACGGCCACGGCGTGTCCTTTTACGGCGGTTTCGAAACGACGGCCGCGCAGTATGCCGGGTTGCACTGGCCTGCGCACGTGTCTGGCCCCGCGTTTCGCCCTCGCAGGTTTTGCGTGACGTCGATGTAACCATTGATGTTATATTGTTGCAAAATTAGCGAGCAGGGGCCGGACGTCTCCTTCCGGCCTGACCGAGATCCAGAGCATGAACACCTACCTTCCCGATGTAGCCCTGACCGAGACCTCCGCAGCCTTGATCCCGCTGGACTGGGTCGGCATGCAGGGCATTCAGTTGCCCTTGCTGATGGATGAGCCGGGGCAGAAATACCCGCTGCTGGCCCAGGCCGATGTGCAGGTCGACCTGGCCGACCCCAGCGTCAAGGGCATTCATATGTCGCGCCTGTACCGGCTGCTCGATGGCTTTGCCGAACACCAGCCGGTGTTGCCGCATACCCTCTATGCGCTGCTGGAGGCGATGGTGGTCAGCCACGCCGATTGCCTGTCCAGCAGCGCACGGCTGCAGTTGCGCTTCGATCTACCATGCCGCCGGCCAGCCCTGGTGACCGCCGGGTTGAGTGGCTGGAAAGCCTACCCGGTGCAAGTCGATGCGGTATGGCAAGGGGGCCGTCTGCAGCTGGATGTGGCGGTGGATGTCACGTACTCGTCCACCTGCCCGTGCTCGGCGGCCTTGTCGCGGCACCTGCTCGAAGCGGCCTTTCGCCGGCGCTTCGTCGGGCACAGTGCCGTGGACCCTGAACAGGTGGCGGTGTGGTTGCGCGAGCACGGTTCGTACGCCACGCCGCACAGCCAGCGCAGCGTGGCACGGGTTCAGGTGCGCCTGCCGGAACAGGCTGCCAGTCTGCACCTGATGGAACTGATCGACCTTACCGAACAGGCCCTGGGCACGCCGGTGCAGACTTCGGTCAAGCGCGCTGACGAACAGGCTTTCGCCCGTCTCAACGGCCAGAACCTGATGTACGTCGAGGATGCGGCACGCAAGATCCAGCACGCCTTGCAGGACCGCTTCGCCGCCTCCAGCGTCAGCGTCCAGCACCTGGAAAGCCTGCATCCCCACGACGCCGTGGCCTCTACCTCCAATTACCTGATCTGAGGGGCAGTGCATGATCCGCAAGAATCCGTCCGGCCATCTGCCGGTCATCGCCGAGTCGGCGTACATCGACAAGACCGCGATCATCTGCGGCAAGGTGATCATCCAGGACAACGTGTTCGTCGGCCCCTATGCGGTGATCCGCGCCGACGAAGTGGACGCCAGTGGCGACATGCAGCCCATCGTCATCGGCGCCAACTCCAACATTCAGGATGGCGTGGTGATCCACTCCAAGTCCGGCGCCGCAGTGACCATCGGCCAGTACAGCTCGATTGCCCATCGCTCCATCGTGCATGGCCCCTGCGAAGTCGGCTACCGGGTATTCATCGGCTTCAACAGCGTGCTGTTCAACTGCAAGGTCGGCCACGGCAGCGTGATTCGCCACAACTCGGTGGTCGATGGTCGCGACCTGCCGGAGAGCTTCTACGTGCCGTCCACCACGCGCATCGGCCCGGCCACCGACCTGAGCCAGTTCCCGCCGGTCAGCGTCTCGGCCTCGGAGTTCTCCGAAGATGTAGCGCGTACCAACATCGACCTGGTGCGCGGCTACAAGGCCCTGCAGAACGAGTTCTAAGGGGCCGTGATGACTGAACAGGAACTCCTGGCCCAGCCGGCCGAGTGCTACATGGACGACGCCCAGCAGGGCTACTTCCGCGAACTGCTGCTGCGCCAGCGCCATGAGCTGCAGGAGCGTATCGCCGGGGAATTCGACGACCTGCGCGAGTACGAGCCGGTCAGCGACCTGGCCGATATCGGCGCCGCCGAAGAGCAGCGGCACTGGCAATTGCGTGTGCTGGAGCGTGAAAAGAAGCTGCTCGACAAGATCGACGCCGCGCTCGAACGCCTGGCCCGTGGCGAGTTTGGCTGGTGCGCCGAAACCGGCGAGGCCATCGGCCTCAAGCGCCTTTTGCTGCGGCCCACGGCCAGCCTGTGCATCGAGGCCAAGGAGCGCCAGGAACTGCGCGAGCGACACCTTCGCGACCATTGATTTGCGTGGGGGCCAGGACCCATACCGCTCGTTCCAACAAAAGCCTAGGAACGCATGACTGACTGACCCGTGTCGGGCTCAAGGCCCCCGTACCACCACCCATTCGAACAACGGACCCTGTTTTTCCATGACCATTGCCGTTCAACCTCGACCCGCTTCGCGGCTGCGCTCGATCGACGCCCTGCGCGGGCTGATCATTCTGTTCATGCTGCTCGACCACGTGCGCGAGACCTTTCTCATGCATCACCAGGTGACCGACCCGATGGATGTCACCGCCACCGCGCCGGCGCTGTTCTTCAACCGGACCCTGGCGCATCTGTGTGCGCCGCTGTTCGTGTTCCTTACCGGACTGTCGGCGTTTCTGTATGGCGAGAAGCACAGCGGTCGCCGCGATGTATCGGCCTTCCTGTTCAAGCGCGGTCTGTTCCTGGTGGTGCTGGAGTGGACGCTGGTCAACTTCGCCTGGACCTTTCAGTTTCCGTTCGCGGTCGTCTACCTGCAGGTGATCTGGGTGATCGGCCTGAGCATGATCGCCCTGGCCGCGCTGGTGTACTTGCCGCGCCCGGCGCTGGTGGCGCTCGGGGTGGTGATCGTCGCCGGGCACAACCTGCTCGACGGCGTGCATTTCGGTGTCGAGTCGGCCATGCATGTGCCTTGGGCGGTGCTGCATGATCGCGGCTGGCTGCAGCTCGCCGAAGGCGTGCGCCTGCGCACCTCCTACCCGCTGCTGCCGTGGATCGGCATCATCACCCTGGGTTACGCCGCCGGCCCCTGGTTCGCCAGCCAGGCCGATGCCGCGATTCGCCGCACCCGCCTGCTGAGCACCGGCGCCGGCCTGCTGGCGTTGTTTCTGGTGCTGCGCCTGCTCAATGGTTATGGCGAGAAGCCCTGGGCCGTGGGGGAGAGCGGGGTGCAAACACTGATGAGCTTCTTCAACGTCACCAAGTATCCGCCGTCGCTGCTGTTCACTTGCCTGACCCTGGGCACCGGCCTTCTGTTGCTGGCCGCCTTCGAGCGCTGGCAGCAGCGCAGCTGGGTCAAACCGCTGGTGACCTTTGGTGCGGCGCCGATGTTCTTCTACCTGTTGCACCTTTACGTGCTGAAGATTCTCTACCTGAGCGCCGTGGCGATCTGGGGGCTGAACCAAGGCCAGTACTTCGGTTTCGACAGCGTAGCGGCGGTGTGGCTGGCCAGCGCGGCGCTGGCAGCGTTGCTGTTCCCGGCGGTGCGCTGGTTTGCCGAATTGAAGGCGCGGCGCCGTGACATTGCCTGGCTGAAATATTTCTGAGGCCACCATTCATCGCCGACACGGCACTTCCCGGTCGGCGACCTCTCCCATGCTTGCAGGCGTTCTGCATCCAAGACGGGAGAGATGTGATGGAAATCGACGAAAACGCACCCGGCAATATTTCCCAGTGCCCGGCGACCCGTACCACCGACAACGAAACCGGTTTCGACTCCAACACTCAGGTAGAGAACGAACCCATGCGGCCCGCGCGTCCTCAGGTGGATGAACGCCCGGCGCCGGCTCCGGAGCGTGCTTCCTGAGCGAAATGTCGGTAACACCCTGGCAAATACTGCCAGGGCCCTGCCGGGGATGGCCCTCTACGCTGTGAACTCCCGATGCCCAGGAGTACCCGCCATGGATGGAGCCGCATTCCCCGTCGTTCAGCCTGCCAGCGTGCACCAGGTGCACGTCCTGACCACCTTGACCGCACCCAGTACCACGCCTTTCCAGGACTTCCACCTCGGGCGGCTGCTGGTGCATGAGCTGCGTGCCGCCCAGGAACACGACCTGGCCGACAGCCTGGCCTGGGTGGTGCTGCCCGACCGGCTGCACTGGCTGGTGGCCCTGCGCGGGGCTTCGGCAGCGCGGCTGGTGCAACGTATCAAGGCCCGCAGCGCGCGGGCTATCAACCGTGCCTTGGGCAGCTGTCGGCCCATCTGGCAGGCCGGTTACCACGACCTTCCCGTCCAGCACGAGGGCGACCTGCTGACGCTGGCCCGGCAGATCGTCGCCTACCCTCGGCGTGCCGGGTTGGTGCGTCGCTCGCGGGACTATCCGCTGTGGGATGCCATCTGGGTGTGACCCGCAGCGTGGGGCTGCCAAAGGCAGGTATTGACGAACCTTTCGTCACTTTCCATGTGGGCACAAGAACATTTTTCCAATGCTTGCTTGACGAGGGAGAACGATCGTTCTACCTTAGTCTTCAAGGAGAAACCAATGACAGACACCCGAGCAAAAATCCTGACCACCGCCGAGCAACTTATTTATCAACATGGGATTCATGCCACCGGCATGGACTTGCTGGTAAAAACCTCGGGTGTCGCGCGCAAAAGCATCTATCGCTATTTCGCGACCAAAGATGAAGTGGCCGCCGCCGCGTTGAGTGAGCGCGATATACGCTGGATGCAGTGGTTCAGAACGGCATGCGACCAAGCAGATACACCGCAAGATCGTATTCTCGGCATGTTTACGGTACTTAAAGGCTGGTTCGAATCAGACGGATTTCGCGGCTGCGCATTCATCAATACAGCCGGTGAAGTCGGCGACCCCGAAGACCCTGTTCGGCAGATTGCGAAGTTGCACAAGCAAAAGTTGCTGGATTATGTACTTGAGTTGACCGAGGCATTGCAGGTCGAGCACCCGCAGGCCTTGGCCCGGCAGTTGCTGGTGCTGATCGAGGGCGCCATCACCACCGCCAGAGTGATGGGTGACTACAGCGCCGCCGACAGCGCAAAGGAAGTGGCGCATTTGTTGTTGAAACAGGCCCTGCCATAAGGGTCTGGGCTTTTGTAAGAAACGCGTGATGATGTTGCAACTATCCGATTGATCTGGAGGCATTCCCATGTCCGACGCTCGCGGTCACTAGTTCGAGTTTGGCCATCTTGGCGACCTCGAATAAGTTTGTTAACTGGCTTCAAACTGTTTGAAGTGCCTGGTGCCGCGTGCGTGGCATGCAGGGTACTGCAATACGCTTTACGTTTACTTCTGTTCAAACAGCCCTTGATGCAAGGGCTTGTGCAATACCCAAACTTAACTTGCGAAATCATTCAATTATCTTGGAGGCACTGCCATGTCCAACGAACAACCTCGCCCGCCACTTCCTCCGTTCACTCGCGAGTCGGCAATCGAAAAGGTTCGCCTCGCCGAAGACGGCTGGAATACCCGCAACCCGGAGAAAATCGCGCTCGCCTATACCCTCGACACGAAGTGGCGTAACCGCGCCGAGTTCGCCAACAACCGGCAAGAGGCCCAGGACTTCCTCACGCGTAAATGGAAGAAAGAGCTGGACTACCGTCTGATCAAGGAACTCTGGGCGTTCACCGACAACCGCATCGCCGTGCGCTATGCCTATGAGTGGCATGACGACTCGGGTAACTGGTTCCGTTCCTACGGCAACGAAAACTGGGAATTCGAGGCCGATGGCCTGATGCACCGCCGCTTCGCCTGCATCAACGACATGCCGATCAAGGAAAGCGAGCGCAAGTTCCACTGGCCGCTGGGACGTCGCCCCGATGATCATCCTGGCCTGACTGAACTGGGTCTGTAACAGGATCTGCCAACGCTCCTTGATGTGACAAAGCACCTTCATCAGGAAGGTGAGGCGTGAAGCCATCGGCCTTGAGTAAAACCCAGGTCGGAAAAACGCTCCTTGTGCTCCAGCCCTGCTGATTCACCCACGCCCTATCAGGCGGTGTGGTGAATCAGCACGGCTGGAGCGTTTTTTTGCGCCCCTGTAAAGCTCGCTCTGCCTGCGTTGAACGCTGCCCGAGTGCGCGCCGGAATTACCCTGCGACACCTTTGAGAACGCTGGAGCCTGCTTGCGAAGGCCGCGTCATGTTCATGGCAGAAGCGCTGGCTTTGCCGGCCTCTTCGCGAGCAAGCTCGCTTCCACGGTCGCAAAGCGCTTGATCGAACAGTTAGACCGGGTAGGAGCGGCTTCAGCCGCGAAGCGGTCGCCTGTTCACAACGGATGTGCAGGGAATTTCCTGGTGCTTTCGCGGCTAAAGCCGCTCCCACCGGGCTGAGCATGCCGCTTGATCGAACAGTTAGACCGGTTAGGAGCGGCTTCAGCCGCGAAGCGATCGCCGGTTCACAACGGATGTGCAGGGAATTTCCTGGTGCTTTCGCGGCTAAAGCCGCTCCCACCGGGCTGAACATGCCGCTTGATCGAACAGTCAGACCGGGTAGAAGCGGCTTCAGCCGCGAAGCGAGCGCCTGTTCACAACGGATGTGCAGGGAATTTCCTGGTGCTTTCGCGGCTAAAGCCGCTCCCACCGGGCTAAACATGCCGCTTGATGGAACAGTTAGACCGGGTAGAAGCGGCTTCAGCCGCGAAGCGACCGCATGTTCACGACAGATGCAGTGAATGTCCTGGCGCTTTCGCGGCTAAAGCCGCTCCCACCGGGCTGAGCATGCCGCTTGATCGAACAGTTAGACCGGGTAGGAGCGGCTTCAGCCGCGAAGCGATCGCCGGTTCACAACGGATGTGCAGTGAATTTCCTGGTGCTTTCGCGGCTAAAGCCGCGCCCACTGGGCCACATGCCGCTTGATCGAACTGATTTGGGCTAAAGGCAGAGAAGGTCTGCTCACCGGCGCACTCCAGGCAAAGCAATCGATAGCGCAGGCGCAGCGTTGGGCATGGGCGGGAGCGCAGGATTCAAGCCACTGGCACGCGGCGGCGTCATCGCCGCTGGATGGTCCGGAGCGAGGGGCGGGGAGGTGTTTCGATGAACAGGGCGGGAGATGGCGCTCTGTAGACGAGCGCCAGTCAGACAGGGGCAGGGGTCAATTGGTACAGCCGGTTGCCATGACCAGATACTCCAGGGTGTGACGACGGCCTTGGGAGTCGTCATAGGTCATCCGCACGGGGACGACTTCGCAGCCAGCAGGGATTTCGGGGTGTGAGACAACGTGGGCGATGTCCAGCGGCACGGTGTAGCGATAAGGCTCGACCGGAGCCGGCGCGGCCTGCGAGGACAGTTCATCGGCAGCGGCGACCGAGCAAAGGCCGCTGAGCAGTAGAGCGAACAAGGGTTTCATGATGGTTCACCGTATGGGGGTGAGCAGATCGCGCCGCGTGCGGCGCTGCTCGGAAAGCGCGGAAAGGGGGGGCGGCGCCGACAGGCACCGACCCTTTGCACCGCCAGGTCAGAAAGGCTTGGTAGGCAGGTATTTGCCGTCCAGGGTGATCACGGCGCGAGAACCGCCTTCCGGATCATCGACCTTCTTGATGTCCAGCTTGAAGTTGATGGCGCTGATGATGCCGTCACCGAACTTCTCGTGGACCAGCGCCTTCAGGGTGGTGCCGTACACCTGCATCATCTCGTAGAAGCGGTAGATGGTCGGGTCGGTCGGCAGGCTGTTCTCGAAGCTGCCGCGAATCGGGATGCTTTGCAGCAGCGCGATGCTGTCGGCATCCAGATTGAGCTTTTCGCCCACCACCTGCGCCGCACTGGCGGGCAGCGGGTGCTGGCCGAGCAGCGCAGCGGTGACGAAAGCCTCGGACAAGCCGGTGCCCTCGGTCAGCTCGGCGAAGGACAGCCCCTGGCGGGCCTTGGCCAGGATGATGATTTCGGTGAGCTGCTGGCGGGTGCCTTGGGTGACTTGAGACTGAATCATGGGGTGATCTCCTTGGGGGACAGTGCCTGTTGCGTTACGAAACGGCGTGGACTTCGGGGTTGTCGGCAAGGCACACGAAGGTGCCGGTGTGGCGATCGAAGGCATCGATGCGCCCGCTCTCGATGTCGTATACCCAGCCATGCAAGGTCAGCCGACCTTCTTCAAGCGCCAGGCGTACCGACGGATGGGTCTGAATGTTGGCCAGCTGGGCAATGATGTTTTCGCGCACCATGGCGGCGACCTTGGTCGGCTGGTCCGGGTGCTGCCGGGCTTCGTTCACCACCTTGGCGGAGTCGGCGTAGCGCAGCCAGCTGGCGACGGCGGGCATGTGGTCCAGGCATTTGCAGGTGGCGATGGCGGTCATCGCACCGCAGTCGGAATGGCCGCAGATCACGATGTCGGCAACCTGCAGGGCTGCGACCGCGTATTCGACCGAGGCCGACACGCCGCCCGGTTCCGGGCCATAAGAAGGCACGATGTTGCCGGCGTTACGGATCACGAACAGGTCGCCTGGCTCACGCTGGGTGACCAGCTCAGGCACCAGCCGGCTGTCGGAGCAGGAGATGAACAGGGCTCTTGGGTTTTGCTGAGTGGCCAGGTCCTTGAACAGTTTGACTCGCTCGGGGAACGCGTCTCTCTGGAACTTCAGGAAACCGTCGATGATGTGCTTCATGGCAGCGCTCTCGATGTCGCGGGGTGTGGAAGCGAGATTACGGAGCGCGAGACATAAGGTAAAAGTCTCATTTATTATGTTTTTTATTAGATATTCTTATGGTGGTAGGCATGCTCGCCCGACACATCCAGTACTTCCATGCGGTGGCCGAACATCTGAGCTTCACGCGGGCCGCAGCGTCGCTGCATGTCTCCCAGCCGGCGCTGTCGCAGCAGATCCGGCTGTTGGAGGAAAGCCTCGGCACACCGTTGTTCGATCGCTCGGGCCGCACGTTACGCTTGACCGATGCAGGGGAGGTCTACCTGCAGTACGTGCGCCGTGCATCACATGAATTGCGCGAGGCCAGGCAGGCCATCCACGATGTCAGCGACCTCAGTCGTGGCTCACTGCGGGTGGCCGTGACGCCCACCTTCACCACCTATCTGGTCGGGCCCATCGTGGCGGCCTTTCACGCCCGTTACCCCGGCATCACCCTGGACCTGCGAGAAATCTCCCAGGAGCGCATGGAAGACCTGCTCATCACCGGCGAGGTGGATGTGGGCATCGCCTTCGATGAGATACGCACGGCGGATATCGAGGCCGTGCCCTTGCTGGTGGAGACCCTCGCGCTGGTGGTCAACCGCCGGCACCGCTTGGCGGGGGAGGCGCGCATCGACCTGCAAAGCCTGAACGCCGAGTCGCTGGTGCTGCTCAGTGCAGAGTTCGCGACGCGCGAACAGATCGACCGCTACTGCCGCATGCATGGCATTCACCCCCAGGTGAAGATGCAGGTCAACGCCCTGGGCGCGGTGCTCGAAATCGTTCGCAGGACAACCCTCTCGACCTTGTTGCCCGCCAAGACCGCCTTGGCCCATGACGACCTGCTCGCCATCAGCCTCGATCCCGAGCGCCTGCAGCGCACGGCGGTGCTGATGCAACGCAAGGACGCCTATCGCAGCGCGGCGGCACGAGTGTTCATCGAGCTGGCCAAGGAGGTCGCCGCACACCTGGAGGATTGAGCGCTTGTGGACTCGGCAGGCACTGGCTAAAGGCAATACGGGTCAGTCAGGCCGGGCCCGAGGCGATGAGGTCGTGGCTCGCATCCACGAAGCCTTGCGGGTCTTCGAGCATCATCAGGTGCCCGCAGCCGGGCAGCTTTCGAGATGCCTTTTGCCCAGGCAATAAAAAACCCGCCGAAGCGGGTTTTTTGTCCCAGACCATCCCACCTCCCTGTCGGCAGTATCCCTTCACGGTCGATCGTCCCTGATCCTGGCGAGCATCCTGTTCGCCAGTGGTTGGATCCAATACTAGGCCTGTGCCTTGGGGTAGAAAATGGCGATTTCCCGCGATCGCGTGTAAGCCTTTGGCTATACCTACGTAATCTGACAGTCCTGTAGGCGATTTCCGGCAACGTCGGTGGCAATGATTGCAAGAAGCCGTCCTTCCGCTTGCAGGATATTTCTGAAAAAATCCCGCCCGCTTGCGCCCCGTACCCCCGCTCTCTACGCTGCCTGCCGTCGCTGAAGCCAGCGGCAGGGCTTGGCCGCCCGCAACGTCCGAAGTATGGAGATAGCGCGTCAGCGTGTTCGTGGGTACCCGTTATCCGCGCAACGTCATGGCAGCTGCGCAAGGGACACCTTCGGGTGTGCCGGGTGATCTCCTACCGTCCGGTCGGCCAACCCTTGTGCAGTTGCCACCCCATTCGTTTGGCCGCGGGTTGGGTCGGTGATTCCTGTTCATGCAGCCAGTAGGAGTACGCCATGAAGAAACTCGTTCCCGATCCGTCGCTTTCCCTGGTCGCCTCCTGTGCGACGCCGTCCTCGATGAGCTTTGAAGACCAGCTCAACCACGCCGCCGACCTGCTCAACTGCGCGAATGCCACGGCCTATGAATGCGGCGACAGCCTGCACGGTCAGCCGCGTGCCCTGGCGATGGCCTCCGCACACCTGATCGCCCAGGCCCAGGCGGTCATCGAACAGGCCCTCGCCGGCCTGCAGCACCTGCCGATCACCGATCCGCTGCGCGAAGGTACCTGAAGCTGGTCTTGGGGCGTCAGGCCAGCGTCGCGCGCAAACGGTCGGCAGCCGGGTCGCTGGCCAGCAGGCTGAACTGGTGCAGGCTGAGGAAGCTGCCAGCCTTGCATTCCACGTCACGCAAGGTGCCTTCCAGGGTAAAACCCAGCGCCTGCAGCAGCTTCACGCTGGGCAGGTTTTCCGGTTCGACGTCGGCGTGGACGCGGTGCACGCCCATGGTCTGCAAGGCATGCACCAGGATCACCGGCAACGCCCGGCGCATCAGGCCCTGGCCCCAGGCGTGGGGCAGCAGCCAGTAGCCCAGTTCGATTCGCCGATGCGGGTGGCACCAGTCGTTGAAACCGCAGGCGCCGATCAACTGGTCATCGGTCTGGCGCGCCAGCGCCCACCAGATCCCGCTGCCGGATTCGACGATGTGCCTGTACCAGGCCATCTGCTCCTCGGCGGCGGCCAGGCTGTCGTAAGACACCCCGTAGTGGGCGATGACCCTGGGGTCGGAAAGGCCGGCGTAGACCTGGGGCAGGTCCGTCGCGCGCAGCGGGCGCAGGCGCAGCTCGCCCAAGTCGAACGAGGGGCCTGCCTCGGCCGTGGCGGGGTGACGATAGGTGTGGGAAATCATGTGAATCCGTTTTCTGAAAGTGCCTGTGCGGTAATGAGAAACTCAGCCCCTGGCCATCCAGCTGGCCAGGCCATGGCGGCCCTTGACCCCCAGCTTACTGGCGGCGCGCTTGAGGTAGCTCTCTATCGAGCTGTTCTTCACCTGTAGCCGCGTGGCCAGTTCGGGCACGCTGGTGCCCGAGAGAAAACCGACGCACACCTCCTGTTCACGGGCCGACAGCGGCACATCCGCGCGTTCGAGTTTCCGCGAGAAGGCCTTGTCGATCGAGTCGCTGTGCTGGCCTGCGCCGGGCGTGGTCGGGCCGGGTGGCGTCAGATTGCGCGAGTGCTGTTCGAGCAGCTTCAGCAGGGTGTCCGCCAGGTTCTTGAGTACTGACATTTCCTGCAGCGAGAAGGGCGGCGAGCTGGCCTGCCGAGAGACGCAGATGACTCGGCGCAGGCTGCCACTGCCAGCCACCAGGCTGCACTGGTCGGCCAGGCGTTTCGAGTGCTGATCGCCGGCAGGCAGGCGGCGCTGGATCAGCAATGGGTCGTCCATATGCAGAATGCTGGGTAACAGGCTCTGCACGTGCTCGGCGCTGGCTGCGTTGTCAAGTGGTAGCCCAGAGCCACCCAGTACGGTGATCCGCTCGACGCTGGCCCGTTGCATGTCCAGTGTCCATTCGCTCATCTCCAGGCCATCGACCTGCACCAGGTCCTCGATCAGCCCGAGCACCTGAGCGGCGAAGCTCGGGTATCCCATGCTCGAGACTACCCGTGCCAACTGTCGGCAGAACAGTGGATCGTTGAGCTCGTCGATGCGTACTGCGCTGTTCATGGTGACCGCTACTCCCCTTAATGACACGTCCAGAAGCTTTCCGTAGCTCCCTTTCAAGCTGATCATCCTAGGTGCAAAGCATGTAACTACACCGTTCGGAAGGTTACAAATTGTTAACTGCCTGGGTTGCCCCGGTTTGAGGGGTCATGCGCGGCGAAAGGGGCGATGTTTAATTGGCGCCTGAATTTTGCCGAGAAGGACCTTGAGCCATGCCAGCCCGTGCTGCCGACTGTTTTGCGCTGAGCGCCGCCCAACGAGACATCTGGCTCGACCAGATCAGCCATGGCGACTCGCCCCTCTATAACATCGGCGGGTACGTGAAGCTGAGCGGGCCCCTGGAGGCCACGACGCTGCACCAGGCGCTGGAGCACCTGGTGGCGGCGCACTCGGCCTTGCGCACGGTGATGGTCCCGGGCCAGGACAGCGATGGCCTGCCGCTGCAGTGCTTCGCCGCGTCGATGCCCGTCAGCCTGCCGTTGCACGACCTCAGCCAGCGGGCTGAGCCGGTCGCGGCGGCGCAGCGCCTGGTCGACGAGCAGATGCAGCGTCCTTACCGGCTGTATGACAGCCCGCTGTTCAGCTTCTGCCTGATCCGCCTGGCTGCCGAAGAGCACTGGCTGGTGACCCAGGCCCACCACCTGATCCTCGACGGCTGGGGTTTCGGGCAGATGATCAAGGCGCTTGGCGAGCACTACACCGCGCTGTGCCAGGGCAGCAGCGTCGAGGGCGAGCCGCTGTGCTACAGCAGCTTCATCGCGGACGACCAGCGTTACCGCCAGTCCAGCCGCTTCCAGCACGACCAGGCCTACTGGCTCGCCAAGTACCAGGACCTGCCCGAGCCGGTACTCACCCCGCGCCAACGTGGTCGTGCCGCTGGCGCCGAGACGCCTGCGCACACCTGGGTGCAGGCGCTACCGGCCACGCTGCACGAGCGTATGCAGGCGCTTGCGCAACGCCAGCGGGCGTCGGCCTTTCATGTGCTGCTCGCCGCCTTGCATGTGTATTTCACCCGCACCACGCAGCGCCCGGAATGGGTGGTGGGCATCCCCCTGCTCAACCGCACCGGGGCACGCAACAAGGCCACCCTGGGGCATTTCGCACAGGTCAGTGCGGTGCGCCTGGACACCCCGGCACAGGCGGATTTCGCCAGCCTGATCAGCGAGGTGCGCGACCGCCTCAAGCGTGATTTTCGTCATCAGCGCTTCCCGCTGAGCGAACTCAATCGCAGCCTCGGCCTGTCCCCCGAAGCGCGTGGGCAGCTGTTCGAGGTATCGGTTTCCTACGAGCAGGAAGACCACGACTACCGCTATGGCGATGCCCGCGCCAGCACCTTGAAAGTCTCCAACGGCCACGAAAGCACACCCTTGGCCGTGCACCTGCGCAGCAACCGCCACACTGGCGACACCTGGCTGCATCTGGTCTACAACCGTGCCTGGCTGGCGCATGAGCAAGCCCAAGCCATTGGCGCACGGCTGCTGCAGGTGCTGGAGCAGGGGCTGGAAAACCCGGCGCTGGCAATCGCCGAATTCGAGCTGCCGACTCCGGCCGAGTGCCAGCGCATGGCCGCCTGGAACGCCACCCACATGGCCACCCTCGACCCGTTGCTGATTCATCGGCGCATCGAACGTCAGGCGCGTCAGCAACCGGATGCGTTGGCGGCGCGGCACCTCGACCAGCAGCTGACCTACGCGCAACTCGACCAGCGCGCCAACGCCCTCGCCACACGCCTGATCGAATGCGGCGCTGGCCCGCAGACCCGTGTGGCGGTGGTCTGCCAGCGCGGTCTGGACACCCTCGCCGGGCTGCTGGCGGTACTCAAGGCGGGCGCCGCCTACGTGCCCGTCGACCCGGCGCATCCCCAGGAACGCCTGGCCTATCTGCTGACCGACAGTGCGCCGGCGGTGGTGCTGACCCAAGCCGCGCTGCTCGAACGCCTGCCGCCGCTGGCAGTACCGGTCGTGGCGCTGGAGGCCGTGACATTGCAGGCGGCCGATCTTCAGCCTGCGCAGCTCGACGAGCAGGGCAACGACCTGGCCTACGTCATCTATACCTCCGGTTCGACCGGCCAGCCCAAAGGGGTCATGGTCGAGCACCGCATGCTCGCCAACCTCGTGGACTGGCACTGCGCAGCTTTCGATGTGCAGCCGGGCACCCAGACCTCCTGCCTGGCCGGCTTCGGCTTCGATGCCATGGCCTGGGAGGTCTGGCCGACCCTGTGTGCCGGCGGCACCCTGCACCTGGCGCCGGTGCAGGAGGGCGGCGACGATGTCGAAGCCTTGCTGGACTGGTGGCGTGCCCAGCCGCTTGAGGTCAGCTTCCTGCCCACGCCGGTGGCGGAACATGCCTTTGGCCATGCGCAGGAGCACCCGACCTTGCGCACCCTGTTGATCGGCGGCGACCGCCTGCGTCAGTTCAGCCAGGCGCGCCGCTACACGGTGATCAACAACTACGGCCCCACCGAAACCACCGTGGTCGCCACCTCTGGTGCGTTGCAGCCCGACGCCTGCCTGCACATCGGCGGGCCGATCGGCAATACCCAGGTCCATGTGCTGGACGCACACCGGCAACCGGTGCCGGTCGGCGTGGTCGGTGAGCTGTACATCGGTGGGGCAGGGGTCGCGCGCGGCTATCTGAACCGGCCGGAACTCACCGCCGAACGTTTCATCGACGACCCGTTCAGCGCCGTGCCCGGTGCGCGGCTGTACCGCAGTGGCGACCAGGTGCGCTGGAATGCCGACGGCACTTTGGAGTACCTGGGCCGTAATGATGACCAGGTGAAGATTCGCGGCATGCGCATCGAGCCGGGCGAGATCGAAGCGGCCATCGCCGCCCGGCCGGGGATCAAGGACGCCGTGGTGCTGGTGCGTGACCAACACCTGGTGGCCTGGTTCACCGAGTCGGCCGCTGTCGATGTCGGCCAACTGCGCGACGCGCTGCGCGGGCAGTTGCCGGCTTATATGGTGCCGCGCGCTTTCGTGCGCCTGGAGCAGTGGCCACTGACCCGACACGGCAAGCTCGACCGCCGCGCGCTGCCCGCACCGGATGCCGCCAGCCTGGACCTCAGCACCTACGAGGCGCCGCAAGGCGCGGTGGAAACCCGCATGGCCGAAATCTGGGCCGAAGTGCTGGGCACCGAACGGGTCGGGCGGCAGGACAACTTCTTCGAACTGGGCGGCCATTCGCTGCTGGCCATCGCGCTGGTCAAGCGCCTGCGCGGCGCTGGCCTGCAAGCCGATGTGCACACCTTGCTCAGCCACCCGAGCGTGGCCGCGCTGGCCGCCAGCGAGCAGCGCACTGCGGCGCTCAGCACCCCGGCCAACCGTATCCCGGCTGGCTGCACGCAGATCACCCCGGAGCTGCTGAGCCTGACCCGGCTGAGCCAGGCCGAGATCGACGTCATCGTCGCCGGCGTGCCGGGCGGCGCGGGCAACGTCCAGGACATCTACCCGCTGACGCCCCTGCAAGAAGGCATTCTCTACCACCACCTGAGTGCCGGGCAGGGCGACCCGTACCTGCTGCAGTGGCGCCTGACCTTCGACTCGCTGGCGCGTCTGCAGGCCTGGGCGGCGGCGTTGCAGCAGGTCATCGAGCGGCATGACATCCTGCGTACCGCGCTGGTCTGGGAGGGTCTGGAAACGGCGCATCAGGTGGTATGGCGTCAGGCGCCGCTGTCGGTGCAGGCCATCGACCTCGACCCGCACGACACCCAGGGCTCGACCCTGGAACGCCTGCAGCGCCCGTTCGATGCCCGTCACCATCGCCTCGACCTGGCCCAGGCACCCTTGATTCGCCTGGTGCACGCCCGGCAGCCGGGCAGCGATGAAATCGTGGCGATCATCCTGTTCCACCACTTGGTGCTGGACAACAGCGCCATGGAAACCGTCAGCCGCGAGATGGCGGCCATACTCGAAGGCCGCCGGGCCGAGCTGGCGCCGCCAGTGCCGTACCGCGACTACGTGGCCCAGGTACGCCTGGCCAGCGACGAGGCGCGGCACGCCGCGTTCTTCAGCGAGATGCTTGGCGATGTCGACGAGCCAACGCTGCCCTTCGGTCTGCAAGAGGTCGCGGCGGACGGCAGTGCCGTGGAAGAGAGCCGCCGTACGCTGAGCAGCGAACTCGCTTTGCAGGTACGTGAGCAGGCCCGGCGTGCCGGTGTGAGCGCGGCGAGCCTGTTGCACGTGGCCTGGGCGCGGGTGCTGAGTACCCTGGCCAAGCGTAACGATGTGGTATTCGGCACCGTACTGCTGGGGCGCATGGGCGCGGAGGATGCCGACCGTTCGCTGGGCGTGTTCATCAACACCTTGCCGCTGCGGGTCGAAACCGCCCTCGATACCCGTAGTGCAGTTCAGGCCGTACACGCCCGGCTGTCGGCGCTGATCGCCCACGAACAGGCTTCGCTGGTACTCGCCCAGCGCTGCAGCGGTGTGGCGGCCGGTACACCCTTGTTCAGCGCCTTGCTCAATTACCGGCACAGTGCAGCGGTGAAACCACGCGAAGGCCAGGGCCTGTGGCAGGGCGTGCGCGTGCTGGGCGGCGACGTGCGCAGCAACTACCCGCTGACCCTCAGCGTCGACGATCTGGGTGAAGGTTTCGACCTGCACGTGCTGGCCCAGCAGGGACTGGGCGCGCAGCGCATCGTCGGCTGGGTGCAGCACTGCCTGGAGCAACTGGTGCAGGCCCTGGCCTCGGCACCTGCGACCGCTCTGCAACTGCTGCCGATCCTCAGCGCCGCCGAGCGTCGCCAGCTGCTGGACGCTGGGCGCACCCCGGCGCAGGCGTTCCCCCAGCATGCCGCCGTGCAGGCTCTGGTCGAGGCGCAGGCGCGTGCCTGTCCCGACGCGCCTGCGCTCATCCAGGCCGGGCAGGTGCTCAGCTACAGCGAACTGAACACCCAGGCCAACCGCCTGGCGCACCACCTGATCGGCCTTGGCATCGCCCCAGAGCAGCGTGTCGCCCTGTGCCTGCAACGCGGCGTGCAGCGCGTGGTCGCCATGCTCGCGGTGCTCAAGGCCGGCGCCGCCTATGTGCCGGTAGACCCGGCGTATCCGGCCGAACGCATTGCCTATCTGCTCGCCGACAGCGATCCGCGTGTGGTGCTGACCGAAACCGCCACTGACGCCCTGGCTGCCGAGCGCCCGCGCCTGAACCTCGACTCGCCGGTCTGGCGGCAGGCTGCCGGGGGCAATCCCCAGGTGCCTGGTCTAGCGGCGCACAACCTCGCCTATGTGATCTACACCTCCGGCTCCACCGGGCAGCCGAAGGGCGTGATGGTCGAGCACCACACCCTGGAGAATCTGGTGCACTGGCACTGTCAGGCCTTTGACCTGGCGGCCGGCAGCCACACCAGCAGCGTCGCCGGTTTCGGCTTCGACGCCATGGCCTGGGAGGTCTGGCCGGCCCTGTGCAGCGGTGCGGTGCTGCACCTGCCGCCTATGGAGGTGGGCAATGAGCATGTCGATGAACTGCTCGACTGGTGGCTGCAGCAGCCGCTGCAGGTCAGCTTCCTGCCGACCCCGGTGGCCGAGCAGGCGTTGCGCCGTGCCCATCAGCACCCGACGCTGCGCACCCTGCTGGTCGGTGGTGATCGCCTGCGCCAGTTCGACCGCGACCCCGGCTTCACGGTGGTCAACAACTACGGCCCTACCGAGACCACGGTGGTCGCCACCTCTGGCGCGTTGCGCCCGGGTGGTGCCCTGCACATCGGCCGGGCCATCGCCAATACCTGGGTGTACGTGCTCGACGAACAGCGCCAGCCGGTGCCCGAGGGCGTGACCGGTGAGCTGTACATTGCCGGTGCCGGGGTGGCGCGCGGCTATCTGAATGCCGAGGCATTGACCGAGGCGCGCTTTGTCGCTGACCCGTTCAGCGCCAGCCCTGCTGCGCGCATGTACCGCAGCGGCGACCTGGTGCGCTGGAATGCCGACGGCACGCTGGACTACCAGGGCCGTAACGACGACCAGGTGAAGATCCGCGGCATGCGCATCGAGCTGGGCGAAATCGAGGCGGCGCTGGTCAGCCTCGACGCGGTGCAGGACGCCGTGGTGCTGGTCCGCGAGCAGCGCCTGCTGGCCTGGTTCACCGCAGCGGCCGAGGTGAGCGGCGAGGTCCTGCGTGAAGCCTTGCAGGCGCGCTTGCCGGCGCACATGGTGCCGCTGGTGTTCATCCGCCTGGACGCCTTGCCGCTGACCGCACACGGCAAGCTCGATCGCCGCGCGCTGCCCGACCCGGACCGCGATGCACTGCTCCGCCGTGCCTACGAGGCGCCGCAGGGCGAGGTGGAAGCGCGCATCGCCGCCCTCTGGGCGCAGGTGCTGGACGTGGAAAAGGTTGGCCGCCAGGACAACTTCTTCGAACTCGGCGGCCATTCGTTGCTCGCCGTGACCCTGGTCGAGCGCCTGCGCAGCGCCGGCCTGCCGGTCGATGTGCGGGTGCTGCTCGGCCAGCCCACCGTCGCCGCGCTGGCCGCCTCGGTCGGCAGTGGCCGTGAGGTGCAGGTGCCGGCCAACTTGGTGCCAGAGGGCTGCACGCGCATCACCCCGGAGCTGCTGAGCCTTGCCCGGCTCGACCAGGCAACGATCGACCGCATCGTCGCCGGCGTGCCCGGCGGCGCCGCCAACGTGCAGGAAATCTACCCGCTGGCGCCGCTGCAGGAGGGCATTCTCTACCACCACCTGACCGGCGAGCAGGCCGACCCCTATCTGCTGCAGCTGCACATGAACGTCGACAGTCGCCAGCGCCTGGAGGCCGTCGTCGAGGCCCTGCGCCAAGTCATCGCCCGCCACGACAGCCTGCGCACCGCCGTGGTCTGGGATGGCCTGACCACGCCGCAGCAGGTGGTCTGGCGCCACGCCGAACTGCGCGTCGAAGAAGTGCCGATGCTGGCCCGGCACAGTCAAGCCGCCCCGGCGCGCATGGACCTGACCCAGGCGCCGCTGCTGCGCCTGGAGTTCTGCCAGCGCTCAGACGGGGAAGGGCTGTCGGCCACCTTGCTGTTCCATCACATCGTGCTGGATGCCATGGCCCTGGAGGTGATGCGCGAGGAAATGCTCGCCCACCTGCGGGGCGATGCGCCGCCGACTCGGCCGGCGGTGCCGTATCGCAACTACGTGGCGCATGCGCGCCTGGGCATGAGTGAGGCGGAGCACGAAGCCTATTTCCGTGAGCAGCTGGGCGGCATCGAGCAGCCGACGCTGCCGTTCGACCTGCACGACGTACGAAGCGGCGAGCAGCGTCTGGAAGAGGCCTGGCAGCGCCTGCCCGACGCGCTGCTGCGGCGCCTGCGCAGCCAGGCCCGGCAACTGGGTGTCAGCCTGGCCAGCCTGTTGCACCTGGCCTGGGGCCGGGTACTGGGCGCGGCCACCGGCAACGGCCAGGTGGTGTTCGGCACTGTGCTGCTGGGGCGCCTGCAAGGCGGCGAGGGCGCCGACCGCGGGCTGGGCATGTTCATCAATACCCTGCCGCTGCGCGTCGACCTCGACGGCGTCGGCGTGCGCGACGCTGCGCGTGCCACCCATGCGCGGCTGGCCCAGTTGCAGGCCTACGAACACGCCTCGCTGGCCCAGGCCCAGCGCTGCAGCGCGGTGGGCGCTGCGCGGCCGCTGTTCAGCGCGATCCTCAATTATCGCCACGCTGCCGGGCAGGCACGCCAGGATGCCCAGCGCGACGCCTGGCGCGGCCTGGAAATCCTCGACAGCGACAATCACACCCACTACCCGCTGAGCCTTAACGTCGACGACCTCGGCGAACGCCTGCGTGTCGGTGTGACCGCACCGCAAAGCGTCGGGGCACGGCGCATCGCCGAGCAGCTGCTGGAAGTGCTGGCAGGGCTGGTGAATGCCTTGGAAAGCCAGCCGGAACTCGCCCTGCAGCGCCTGCCGGTCTTGGCCGCTGAGGAGCGCAATCGTTTGCTGGTGGAATTCAATCGTTCGGCCTTGGCTTTCGACACGCAGTCCACCCTGCACGCGCTGTTCGAGGCGCAGGCGCGGCGCCTGCCGGAGGCCATGGCGGTGCTCAGCGAGCACGAGCAGCTCAGCTACCGGCAGCTCAACGCGCGTGCCAACCGCCTGGCCCACCAACTGATCGTCTTGGGGGTGCAGCCCGATGACCGCGTGGCGCTGTGCGTCGAGCGCGGCGTGTCACTGGTGGTCGGCCTGCTGGCGATTCTCAAGGCCGGTGGCGCCTACGTGCCGCTCGACCCCAGCTACCCGCGCGAGCGCTTGCAGTACATGCTCGAAGACAGCGCGCCCACGGCGTTGCTGGTCCAGACTGGCACCCGCCCACTGCTCGACCCGCGGGGCCTGGCCTGCATCGATGTCGATGCCGACGACCCCGCCCAGCAGGCCACGCACGATCCGCAGGTGCCCGGCCTGGAGGCGAGCAACCTGGCCTACGTGATCTACACCTCCGGTTCCACGGGGCGCCCCAAAGGGGTGATGGTCGAGCATCGCAACGTGGTCAACCTGGTGCACTGGAGCGCTCGGCAGTTCCCTCAGGACGCGCAGGGCCGCGTGCTGCACAAGACGCCGATCAGCTTCGATGCCTCGGTGTGGGAGCTGTTCTGGCCACTGTGCAGCGGCGTGCCGTTGCTGCTGGCACGCCCCGACGGCCAGCGCGACCCGGCCTACCTGGCGCAGCTGATCCGCGAATGGCGGGTCAGTGTGGTGCAGTTCGTGCCGGCGCTGCTCCAGCACTTCCTTGAGCTGCCGCAAAGCGCGGCCTGCGACAGCCTCACCGATATCGTCTGCGGCGGCGGCGAGCTGACCCCGGCGCTGGCCGGCCTGTTACGCCAGCGCCTGCCCAAGGTTCGCCTGCACAACGTCTACGGCCCGACCGAAGCCACCGTCGACTGCAGCGTCTGGACCCTGGCCCCGGAACAGCCGGTGCCTGAGCGCTTCCTGCCGATTGGCGGGCCGGTGGCCAACACCCAACTGTACGTACTGGATGCCCACGACCAGCCGGTGCCGCTGGGCGTGGTCGGCCACCTGCACATCGGCGGGGCGGGGGTCACCCGTGGCTACCGCAACCTGCCGCAGGCCCAGGCCGAGCGCTTCATCGCCAGCCCCTTCGTAGCCGGTGAGCGGCTGTACCGCAGCGGCGACCTGGTGCGCCAGCACGCCGACGGCAACCTGGAATTCCTCGGCCGCAACGACGACCAGGTCAAGCTGCACGGTCTGCGCATCGAACTGGGCGAGATCCAGACGGCGCTGGCGCAGTGCGCCGGTGTCGAGGACGCCGTGGTCATGGTGCGCGACGACGGCCCGGGTGGGCAGCGCCTGGTGGCCTATTACACCGGCACGCCGAGCGGCGCCGAGGTGTTGCGCGAGGCGCTGCGCAGCCGGCTGCCGGACTACATGCTGCCGGCCCTGTACCTGCACCTGCAGAACCTGCCGCTGAGCCCCAACGGCAAGCTCGACCGCCAGGCCCTGCCGGCCCCCGGCAGCGAGGCGTTGCCGGTACGCATTCACGAAGCCCCGCAAGGTGAAATGGAAGCGCTGCTCGCCGACCTCTGGCGCGAGCTGCTGGGCGTGGAGGCGGTGAGCCGGCATGACAACTTCTTTGAACTCGGTGGCCACTCGCTGTTGGCCATCAGCCTCACCGCACGCTTGCGGCAGGAAGGCATCGAGGCCGACGTCCGCGCCTTGTTCGAGCAACCGACACTGGCCGGTTATGCCGCCATCACAGAGAGCATGGAGATTTTCCTGTGAGCATCAACGAGCTTCTGGCGACACTCAAGGCACTGGACATCCAGCTGGCCGTCAAGGATGGGCAACTGGCCGTGCAGGGCAATCGCCGCGCGCTCACCGACAATGGCCTGGTCGAGCACCTGCGCACGCACAAGGCGGCGCTCATCGAAGCGCTTGAACAGGGCCTTTACAGCAACGCCAAGCGTGGCCAGCCGACGCTGCCGGCCAATGGGATCGGCGCCGATTGCACACGCATCACCCCCGACATGCTGACCCTGGTGACGCTCGACCAGGCGGCCATCGACGCGCTGGTCGAGCAGGTCCCCGGTGGCGCCGCCAACGTGCAGGACATCTACCCGCTGGCGCCCTTGCAGGAGGGCATCCTCTACCACCATGTGAGTGCCAGCGGCCGAGATCCGTACGTGATGCGCGTGGATTTCGCGGTGGTCGACGCGCAGCGCCTGGAGGCCTTCGCCGATGCCTTGCAAACGGTCATCGACCGGCATGACATCCTGCGCACCTCGGTGCACTGGCAGAATCTGCAGCGGCCGCTGCAGGTGGTGTGGCGCAATGCCCGGCTGAGCATCGAGCAGCGCGCCGCCGGCCTCGACGCCGAGGCGCCGTTGTGGCTGGACCTGACCCAGGCGCCGCTGCTGCGCCTGGTGTGCGGCAGCGCCGCCGATGGCCGGGTGCGTGCCAGCCTGCTGTATCACCACATCGCTCTGGACCACAGTGCACTGGAGGTGGTGCGCCAGGAAATCCACGCCTGCCTGTCGGGCCTGGGCGCCACCCTGGGCACACCGGTGCCGTTTCGCAACTATGTCGGGCAGGCGCTGCTGGGCGTCAGCGAGGCCGAGCACGAGGCGTTCTTCACCGGCATGCTCGGTGATGTCGTGGAGCCGACCCTGGCCTACGACCTGCAAGACCTCAGCGGTGACGGCGAGCAAGCCAGCGAGCACAGCATCACCCTCGACCTGGCACTGAGCCTGCGCCTGCGCGCGCAGGCGCGCAGCCTCGGGGTCAGTGTCGCCAGCCTGTTCCACCTGGGCTGGGCACATGTCCTGGCGGGCCTGACCGGCCGCCAGCGGGTGGTCTTCGGCACTGTGCTGATGGGGCGCCTGCTGGGCGCCGAGGCCACCGAGCGGGCCTTGGGCATCTTCATCAACACCCTGCCGCTGTGCCTGAACCTGGAAGCCCAGGACGTGGCGGCGGCGATCCGCACCACCCACCAGCGCCTGACCACCCTGATGCGTCACGAGCACGCCCCGCTGGCCCTGGCGCAGCGTTGCAGCGGCGTGGCCGCGCCGACGCCGCTGTTCAACGCCTTGCTCAATTACCGCCACAGCTCCGCCGAGCATGGCAGCGGTGAACTGTGGCAAGGCATCGAAGTGCTGCAGGCCACGGAGCGCAGCAATTACCCGGTGGTGATGAGTGTCGACGACCTGGGCGAGGCCTTTGCCTTGACTGCCCAGACGGTGGCGGGCGTCGACCCGCTGCGCATCGGTCTGTACCTGCAGCGCGCCATGCAGCAGCTGCTCGACGCGCTGGAGCAGGCACCCACCGCAAGCCTGGCGCGGGTCGATATTCTGCCGGACGATGAGCGTATCCAGCTGTTGCAGGCGTTCGCCGGTTCGCGCAGCGCTTATGAAAGCCTGCACACCGTGCACTGGCGTGTCGAACGCCAGGCCCTTGAACGCCCCGACGCGATTGCCGCCCAAGTGGGCGATGCACGCCTCAGCTACGCCGAACTCAATGCCCGCGCCAACGGCCTGGCCCATCATCTGATCGAACGGGGCGTGCGCCCCGACACGCGGGTGGCGGTGCTCGCCCGCCGTGGCCTGGACACCCTTGTGGGTCTGCTGGCGGTGCTCAAGTCCGGTGCCGGCTATGTGCCGGTGGACCCGGCGCACCCGGACGAACGCATCGCTTACCTATTGAGCGACAGCGCCCCGGTGGTGGTGCTCAGCCAGCAGGACCTGCTGGCTCGCCTGCCGACGCTGAGCGCCCCGTTGCTGCTGCTCGATCAGCCGAGCTGGAGCGCCCGCGAAGACAACCCGCAGGTGCCGGGCCTCAACGCCCGCCACCTGGCCTACGTGATCTACACCTCCGGTTCCACCGGCCAGCCCAAGGGGGTAATGGTCGAGCACCAGAGCCTCAACAACCTGGTGGACTGGCATTGCCAGGCCTTCGACCTGAGCGCGGGCAGCCACACCGCCAGCGTGGCGGGGTTCGGCTTCGACGCCATGGCCTGGGAAGTGTGGCCGGCGCTGTGTGCCGGGGCGACCCTGCACCTGCCACCGGCGCACATCGGCAACGAACAGCTGGATGCCTTGCTCGACTGGTGGCAGGCGCAACCGCTGCAGGTGGCTTTCCTGCCCACGCCGGTGGCCGAGTATGCGTTCAGCCGCGAGCTGAAGCATCCGACGCTGCGCACCCTGCTGATCGGCGGCGACCGCCTGCGGCAGTTCCCGCGTGACCCCGGCTTTGCGGTGGTGAACAACTACGGGCCGACCGAAACCACGGTGGTGGCCAGCTCCGGACGGCTGTGGCCGGAAGGCCGCCTGGACATCGGCAAACCTATCGCCAACACCCGCCTGTACCTGCTCGACGAGCACCGGCAACTGGTGCCCCGTGGCGTGGCCGGTGAGTTGTACATCGGTGGCGAGGGCGTGGCACGCGGTTACCTGAACCGAGCCGACCTGACCGCCGAGCGCTTCTTGGATGATCCGTTCGTGGCCGAGCCGGGCGCGCGGATGTACCGCAGCGGCGACCTGGCGCGCTGGAACGCCGACGGCACCCTGGAGTACCTGGGGCGCAACGACGACCAGGTGAAGATCCGTGGCATGCGCATCGAGCTGGGCGAGATCGACAGCCAGCTGGCACAAGTGCCCGGCGTCGAAGAGGCGCTGGTGCTGGCCCGCGAAGACGTGCCCGGCCAGCCGCGCCTGGTGGCCTATTTCAGCGGGCCGCAGGCGTTGTCGGCCAGCGACCTGCGCAGCGCCTTGCTGGCGCGGCTGCCGGGCTACATGGTGCCGAGTGCCTTCGTGCACCTGGCCGCCTGGCCGTTGACCGCCAACGGCAAGGTCGACCGCCGCGCCTTGCGGGCACCGGACCGCGAAGCCTTGCCGGAGCGGGCCTTCGAAGCGCCGCAGGGCGAGCTGGAAAGCACCCTGGCGGCGATCTGGTGCGAACTGCTACAGGTCGAGCGGGTAGGGCGGCACGATGACTTCTTCGAGCTGGGTGGCCATTCATTGCTGGCCATGCGCATGGTGGCCCAGGTGGGCCAGCGCTTGCAGCGGGTCCTGAGCCTCGCCGAGCTGTTCGCTGACGCCAGCCTGGCAGCCGTTGCCCAGTGCCTGGAAGGCGCGACCCCCGACCATCTGCCAGCCATCGAGGCGGCGCCGCGCAGCGGGCCGTTGCCGTTGTCGGCGGCGCAGCAGCGCATCTGGTTCATGGCGCAGATGAGCGATGCCAACAGCGCCTACAACATTCCGCTGGGCCTGGTCCTCAATGGCGCGTTGGACAGCCGTGCGCTGCGCCTGGCCCTGGAACGTATCGTGGCGCGCCACGAGGCGCTGCGCAGCCGCTTCGTCGAGCACGATGGCGACGCGTGGGTGGAGGTGGCCCCGGCCAGCACACGCCCGGACTTCTGCTGGCAGGACCTGCGCGGCCAGGACCGCCAGGTAGTGCGCGAGGTGATCCGCGCCGAAGCCGCGCAAGCCTTCGACCTGCAACAGGACCTGCCGATTCGCGGGCGCCTGCTGTGCCTGGACGAAGACCGCCACATCCTGCTGCTGACCCTGCACCACATCGTCGCCGACGGCTGGTCGCTGGGCGTGCTCACCCGCGAGCTGAGTGCGCTGTACCAGGCGTTCAGCCAGGGCCAGGCCGACCCGTTGCCGGCCCTGGCGCTGCAGTACGGCGACTACGCCCTGTGGCAACGCCAGTGGCTCGACGCGCAGAGTCTCAACGCACAGGCCGACTACTGGAAGCGCACCCTGGAAGGTGCGCCGATGCTGCTGAGCCTGCCGACCGACCGGCCGCGTCCGGAGCGCCAGGACTATAGCGGCGCCAGCGTGGCCCTGCCGCTGGATGCCCGGCTGTGCACCGAGCTGCGCGCCTGCAGCCAGCGCCACGGGGTGACCCCGTTCATGCTGTTCATGGCCGCCTGGGCGGTGCTGCTGGCGCGCTTGTCCGGGCAGAGCGAAGTGCTGATCGGCATGCCGGTGGCCAACCGCCGACGTGCCGAGATCGAAGGGTTGATCGGCCTGTTCGTCAACACCCTGGCCGTGCGCGTCGATACCGGTGGCGCAGCTGATGTGGCCACCTTGCTGGCCCGGGTGAAGAACCGCGTGATCGAGGCCCAGGCCAACCAGGACCTGCCGTTCGAGCAGGTGGTGGAGCACGTGCGGCCACCGCGCAGCCTGGCCCACAGCCCGCTGTTCCAGGTTTCGCTGGCCTGGGACGGCAGCCAGGGCGCGCCGCTGCAATTGGGCGACCTGCAGCTCGAAGCGCTGGGCGAGCAGCCGACCTTCGCCAAGTTCGACCTGACCCTGAGCGTCAGCGAAAGCGCCGAGGGCTTCACCTGCCTGCTCGACTATGCCACCGCGCTGTTCGACCCGGCCACGGTGGAGCGTTACGCCGGCTACTTCACGCAACTGCTGCGTGGCATGGCTGCCGACGCCCAGGCGCTGCCCGAGCGTATCGAGCTGCTGAGCGCGGCCGAGCGCCAGCGCCTGTTGTACGAGTTCAATGCCAGCGACATCGCCACGCCGCCCCAAGAGCGCCTGCCGGCGCTGTTCGAGGCGCAGGTGGCGCGCACCCCGGAAGCCATCGCGCTGGACGTCGATGCCCGGCTACTGAGCTACCGGCAGCTCAATAAAGAGGCCAACCGCCTGGCCCACCACCTGATCGCCCAGGGCGTGAGCGCCGACAGCCGCGTGGCGATCTGCGTGCAGCGCGGTGCCCAGCTGGTGGTCGGTCTGCTGGCGATTCTCAAGGCCGGCGGCGCCTACGTGCCGCTGGACCCCGGTTACCCGGTCGAGCGCCTGGCCTACATGCTCGAAGACAGCGGCGCCCTGGCGCTGCTGGTCGATGGCAGCACCCGTGAGCGCTTTGCCGGCGGCGCGACACCGCTGATCGACCTGGATGCCTGCCTCTGGGCGGACCAGTCCGAGACCGATCCACAACTGGCGACGGCCAGCGCCAGCGACCTGGCCTACGTGATCTACACCTCCGGCTCCACCGGGCAGCCCAAGGGCGTGATGGTCGAGCACCGCAACCTGTGCAACCTGGTGCAGTGGAGTTCGCGGCTGTGCCCGCCGCAGCCGACCGGTGCGCTGCTGCACAAGACGCCGGTGAGTTTCGATGCCTCGGTATGGGAGCTGTTCTGGCCGCTGTGCGCCGGGCTGCGCCTGGTGCTGGCGCGGCCCGACGGGCAGCGCGACGCGGATTATCTGGTGGAGGTGATCCGCCAGCGCCAGGTCAGCGTCGTGCAGTTCGTGCCGGCGCTGCTGCAGCAGTTCCTGGGCGCAGCGCAGTGCCACACCTGCAGTTCGTTGACCGACATCGTCTGCGGCGGCGGCGAGCTGACCGCCGTGCTGGCTGCTCAGGTGCGCCAACGCCTGCCCAATGTCCGCTTGCACAACGTCTACGGCCCCACGGAAACCACCGTGGACTGCAGTGTCTGGACACTGCAGCCCGGCCAGCCGGTGCCCGCCGAAACCTTGCCGATCGGGCGGCCGATCAGCAACACCCGCCTGTATGTGCTGGACGCCTGGGATCAACCGGTGCCGCAAGGCGTGGTCGGCCAGTTGCACATCGGCGGTGCCGGTGTCGCGCGTGGCTACCTGAACCTGCCGGCCGCCCAGGCCGAGCGCTTCATCGCCAGCCCGTTCGTGGCCGGTGAGCGCCTGTACCGCAGTGGCGACCTGGTACGCCAGTTGGCCAACGGCGAACTGCTGTTCGTCGGCCGCAGCGACTTCCAGGTCAAGCTGCATGGCCTGCGTATCGAGTTGGGCGAGATCGAAGCGCGCCTGCTCGACCACCCGGCGCTACGCGAAGCCGCCGTGCTGTTGCGTGACGAGCGCCTGGTGGCCTGGTTCAGTTGTGCGGCGGGGCCACGGCCGGGCATCGACGCGTTGCGCAGTCACCTGTTGGGCACGTTGCCGGACTACATGGTGCCCACCGCCTTCGTCGCCCTGGACAGCCTGCCGCTGACCCCCAACGGCAAGCTCGACCGCCAGGCCCTGCCGGCACCGGACGACAGCGCCGTGCTGGCGCGCCACTTCGAGGCGCCGCAAGGCGAAACCGAAATCTGGCTGGCGCAGCTGTGGGCCGAGCTGCTCAAGCTGCCGCGCGTCGGGCGGCAGGACAACTTCTTCGAGCTGGGCGGGCACTCGTTACTGGCGGTCACCCTGGTGGCGCGCATGCGCCGTGCCGGTTTGTCCGTGGATGTGAGCGTGCTGTTCGCCCAGCCGACCCTGGCGGTGCTGGCGCGCAGTGTGGTGCGCCAGGCTCAGGTGCCGGTACCGGCCAACCTGATCGCAGCGGACTGCACGCAGATCACGCCCGATCTACTGCCCCTGGTCAGCCTCGAAGCGGCGGACATCGAGCGCATCGTCGCCCGGGTGCCGGGCGGTGCGGCCAACGTGCAGGACATCTACCCGCTGGGCCCGTTGCAGGCCGGCATTCTCTATCACCATCACCTGGCGGCGGGGGAGGCCGATCCCTACCTGCTGGAGGCGCGTTTCGCCTTCGCCAGTGCCGAGCGCCTGGCGGCCTTCTGTGCGGCGCTGCAACGGGTCATCGAGCGTCACGACATTCTGCGCACCGCGTTGCATTGGGATGCTCTGCAGACCCCGGTGCAGGTGGTCTGGCGCCAGGCCAGCCTGCCGGTGCAGGCGGTGCCGCTGGCGGCGCTGGACGGCCCGGCACGCCTGGACCTGAGCCAGGCGCCCTTGCTGCACCTGGCGCACGCCAGCGACGAGGCCGACGGGCGGATCGTCGCGGTGCTGCGCTTCCACCACGCGATCATGGACCACATCGGCCTGGAGGTCCTCGGCCACGAAGTGCAGGCCATGCTGCTCGGCGAACAGGCGCAGCTGCCTGAGCCGGTGCCGTATCGCAACTACATCGCCCAGGTGCTGCAAGGCCCTGACGAACAGGCCCACGAGGCGTTCTTCCGTGAACAGCTGGGTGATATCGACGAACCCAGCCTGCCCTACGGCATGACCGCATCGCACCGCGTGCAGGCTCCCGGCGTGGCGGTGCTGCCGCTGGACCCGGCGCTGGCGCTGCGCCTGCGTGGCCAGGCCCGCCAGCTGAACGTCAGCGTGGCGAGCCTGATGCACCTGGCCTGGGCCGAAGTGCTGGGCCAGCTCTCCGGTCGCGAACAGGTGGTGTTCGGCACCGTGCTGCTGGGCCGCCTGCGCGGCGGCGAAGGCGCCGAGCGCGCCATGGGCGTGTTCATCAACACCTTGCCGCTGCGCATCGACCTGGGCGAACTCAGCGCCCGCGACGCGGTGCTCGACACTCATCAGCGCCTCAGCGCGCTGCTCGCCCACGAACAGGCCCAACTGGCCCTGGCGCAGCGTTGCAGTGCGCTGCCGGCGGGCACGCCGTTGTTCAGCACCCTGCTGAACTTCCGCCACAGCAGCGCGGCGCCGACCCGAGTGCCGCCTGGCAGGGCATCGAGGTCTTGCAGGCCGAAGAGCACAGCAACTACCCGCTGACCATGAGCATCGACGATCAGGGCGATGAGTTTCTGCTCACCGCCCGTACCCAGGGCGGCCTGGATGCGCAGCGTATCTGCGCCTACCTGCAGCAGGCCCTGGGCGAACTGGTCAGGGCGCTGGAGCTGCATCCGCAGCAGGGCCTGGCCGGGGCGATCTTGCCAGCCTTGGAGCGCGAGCGTCAGCTGAACACCTTCAACGACACGCGCCGCGATTACCCGCGCGAGCAGGCGCTGCACCAGCTGTTCGAACAGCGCGCCGCGCTGCATCCACAGGCCGTGGCACTGGTGCATGGCCGCCGCTCGCTGAGCTATGCGCAGCTCAACGCACGGGCCAATGCCCTGGCGCATCATCTGCGCGGGCAGGGCATCCGGCCGGGCGATCACGTCGGCATTCTGCTGCCGCGTTCGGCCGAACTGGTGATTGCCCAGCTGGCCATCGGCAAGTGCGCGGCCACTTACGTGCCGCTGGACGTCAACGCGCCCAGCGAGCGGCACAGCTACATGCTCGAAGACTGCGCCGCGGTGTGCCTGCTGACCCAGCGCGGGCTGCCGGTGGCGGCATCGATCAGGCGTATCGACCTGGATGCGCTGGCCCTTGACGACCAAGCCGTGCACAACCTCGACCTGCCGCATGCAGCGGACTCGGCGGCCTATGTGATGTACACCTCAGGCTCCACCGGGCTGCCCAAGGGGGTTCGGGTCGGACACCGTGGCATCCTGCGCCTGGTGCTGAACAACGGTTACGCCGAGTTCAGCGACCGCGACTGCTTCGCCCTGGCCTCCAACCCTGCCTTCGATGCCGCGACCCTGGAAGTGTGGGGCGCGCTGCTCAATGGCGCGCAACTGTCGGTCATCGACCACGCGACCCTGGTCGACCCGCAGCGCTTCGCTACCGCGTTGCGCCAGGGCGAGGTCAGCGTGCTGTTCCTCACCACGGCGCTGTTCAACCAGTACGCGCAGCTGCTGCCGCAGGCGCTGGCCGGCCTGCGCGTGTTGTTCTCCGGTGGCGAGCGCGCCAACCCGGCGACCTTCCGCGCCTTCCTGGACCACGCGCCGAACACCCGGCTGTTCAACGCCTACGGCCCGACCGAGACCACCACCTTCGCCACCGTGCATGAGGTGCGGGCGGTCGAGGCCGGAGTGGAGGCCCTGCCGATTGGCCGGCCGATCGCCAACACCCGTGTCTATGTGCTGGATGCGCGCCAGCGCCTGGCGCCATTGGGTGTGGTGGGCGAGCTGTACATCGGCGGCGATGGCGTGGCCCTGGGGTATCTGAACCGCGCCGACCTGAGCGCCGAGAAGTTTCTCGCCGACCCGTTCAGCGACCAGTCGGGGGCGGTGATGTACCGCACCGGTGACCTCGGGCGCTGGCTGGAAGACGGCCTGCTGGAATGCCTGGGGCGCAACGACGACCAGGTCAAGATCCGTGGCTTCCGTATCGAACTGGGCGAGATCGCCAATGCCCTCCAGCTGTTGCCGGGCGTGCGCGATGCCGTGGTCCTGGCCCGTGAGGATGAGCCGGGGCAGGTGCGCCTGGTGGCCTACTTCACTGCGGTCGAGGGCGGCGAAACCCAGACGGCGCAACAGATGCGCGCACAGTTGCAGACCTGCCTGCCGGACTACATGGTGCCGTCGGCCTTTGTCGAGCTGAAGACCCTGCCGCTGACCGCCAATGGCAAGCTCGACCAGCGGGCGCTGCCCAAGCCCGACCATTCGAGCCTGGTGGGGCTGACCTACGAAGCGCCGCAAGGGCAGATGGAAAACGCCTTGGCAGCGATCTGGGCCGAGGTGCTGCAGGTCGAACGGGTCGGGCGCCACGATCACTTCTTCGACCTGGGCGGGCACTCCCTGCTGGCCATGCGCATGGTCTCTCAGGTGCGTCAGCAACTGGGCGTGGAGCTGCCGCTGGGTGAGCTGTTCGCCCTGGGCGAACTGGCTGCGGTGGCGGCGGCGCTGGCGAAGCAGCAGGCTGTCGCGGTCGAGGCCATCCGTGCGGTGCCGCGCGGCGACGCCGCGGCGTTGTCGTTCGCCCAGCAGCGCCTGTGGTTCCTGACCCAGATGGAAGGCGGCAACCAGGCCTACAACATTCCCCTGGCCCTGGATCTGCGTGGGCCACTGGACCTGAACGCGTTGCAACGCAGCCTGGCGCGGATCGTCGAGCGTCATGAAACCCTGCGCAGCCGCTTTGTCGCCAACGACCAGGGCGCCGAGGTGGTGTTCGTTGGCGGGGCGCTGCAAATGTCGCGGGAAGACCTGCGCGAGCGGCCGCAGGCGCTGCACGAGCGGCTGGCGCAGCTGGCCGTCGAACCCTTCGACCTGAGCGCCGAGCCGGCCCTGCGTGCCTGCCTGTTGTGCCTGGACGAAGACCGCCACGTGCTGGCGCTGACCCTGCACCACATCGTCGCCGACGGCTGGTCGATGGGCGTGCTGACCCGCGAACTGCTGGCCCTGTACTCGGCGCTGCGCCACGGCCAGGCCGACCCGCTGCCCGCGCTGGCGATCCAGTACGCTGACTTCGCCGCCTGGCAACAGGGCTGGCTGAGCGGCGAACGCCTAGAGCGCCAGAGCGCTTACTGGCGCCAGACCTTGCAGGGCGCGCCGACCTTGCTGAGCCTGCCCACCGACCGGCCACGGCCGGCGCAGCAGGACTTCGCCGGCGCCAGCCTGGCGCTGCGCCTGGACGCCGGGCTGACCGCCGGTCTGCGGGCTTTGGCGCAACGCCAGGGGGTTACGCTGTACATGACGCTTATGGCCGCCTGGGCCGCCTTGCTGGCGCGCTTGTCCGGTCAGGCCGAGGTGGTGGTCGGCAGCCCGATTGCCGGGCGCAATCGCGCCGAGCTGGAGCCGCTGATCGGCCTGTTCGTCAACACCCTGGCGATTCGTCTCGACCTGTCGGCGGCGCCCACCGGCGAGGCCCTGCTGGCGCAGGTGCGTGAGCAGGTGCTGGCGGCGCAGGATCATCAGGACCTGCCGTTCGAGCAGGTGGTCGAGAGCGTGGCCCCGGCGCGCAGCCTGGCGCATTCGCCGTTGTTCCAGACCACCCTCAACTGGCTGGCGGGCGAAACCACGCTGCCGGCCCTGGATGGCCTGGCGCTGTCGGTGGTGGAGCAGAGCAGCCAGGTGGCCAAGTTCGACCTGTCGTTGAACCTGGGTGAATGCGGCGAGGTGCTGGTCGGCACCCTGGACTACGCCACGGCGCTGTTCGATGAGGCCAGCGTGCGCCGTTATGGCCGGTATTTCGAGACCTTGCTGCAGGCGCTGGTCAGCGACGAGCTGGGCGTCATCGCAGCTGTGCCGCTGGTGAGCGGGGATGAGCGTGACACCTTGCTGACGACCTTCAACGCCAGCGCCATCGCATTCGCGCCGGCGCAGACCCTGCACGGGCGGATCGAGGCCCAGGCGCTCGAACGTCCGAGTGCCATCGCCGCCCAAGTGGGCGATGTACGCCTCAGCTACGCCGAACTCAACGCCCGCGCCAACGGCCTGGCCCATCACCTGATCGAACGGGGCGTGCGCCCCGACACGCGGGTGGCGGTGCTCGCCCGCCGTGGCCTGGACACCCTGGTGGGGCTGCTGGCGGTGCTCAAGGCCGGTGCCGGCTATGTGCCGGTTGACCCGGCGCACCCGGACGAACGCATCGCTTACCTATTGTGCGACAGCGCCCCGGTGGTGGTGCTCAGCCAGCAGGATCTGCTGGAGCGTGTACCGGCGCTGAGCGCCCCGTTGCTGCTGCTCGATCAGCCGAGCTGGAGCGCCCGCGAAGACAACCCGCAGGTGCCGGGCCTCAACGCCCGCCACCTGGCCTACGTGATCTACACCTCCGGTTCCACCGGCCAGCCCAAGGGGGTAATGGTCGAGCACCAGAGCCTCAACAACCTGGTGGACTGGCATTGCCAGGCCTTCGACCTGAGCGCGGGCAGCCACACCGCCAGCGTGGCGGGGTTCGGCTTCGACGCCATGGCCTGGGAAGTGTGGCCGGCGCTGTGTGCCGGGGCGACCCTGCACCTGCCACCGGCGCACATCGGCAACGAACAGCTGGATGCCTTGCTCGACTGGTGGCAGGCGCAACCGCTGCAGGTGGCTTTCCTGCCCACGCCGGTGGCCGAGTATGCGTTCAGCCGCGAGCTGAAGCATCCGACGCTGCGCACCCTGCTGATCGGCGGCGACCGCCTGCGGCAGTTCCCGCGTGACCCCGGCTTTGCGGTGGTGAACAACTACGGGCCGACCGAAACCACGGTGGTGGCCAGCTCCGGACGGCTGTGGCCGGAAGGCCGCCTGGACATCGGCAAACCTATCGCCAACACCCGCCTGTACCTGCTCGACGAGCACCGGCAACTGGTGCCCCGTGGCGTGGCCGGTGAGTTGTACATCGGTGGCGAGGGCGTGGCACGCGGTTACCTGAACCGAGCCGACCTGACCGCCGAGCGCTTCTTGGATGATCCGTTCGTGGCCGAGCCGGGCGCGCGGATGTACCGCAGCGGCGACCTGGCGCGCTGGAACGCCGACGGCACCCTGGAGTACCTGGGGCGCAACGACGACCAGGTGAAGATCCGTGGCATGCGCATCGAGCTGGGCGAGATCGACAGCCAGCTGGCACAAGTGCCCGGCGTCGAAGAGGCGCTGGTGCTGGCCCGCGAAGACGTGCCCGGCCAGCCGCGCCTGGTGGCCTATTTCAGCGGGCCGCAGGCGTTGTCGGCCAGCGACCTGCGCAGCGCCTTGCTGGCGCGGCTGCCGGGCTACATGGTGCCGAGTGCCTTCGTGCACCTGGCCGCCTGGCCGTTGACCGCCAATGGCAAGGTCGACCGCCGTGCGCTGCCGGCACCGGACCGCGAAGCCTTGCCGGAGCGGGCCTTCGAAGCGCCGCAGGGCGAGCTGGAAAGCACCCTGGCGGCGATCTGGTGCGAGCTGCTGCAGGTCGAGCGGGTGGGGCGGCATGACCATTTCTTCGAACTAGGCGGCCACTCGATGCTGGCAGTGACCCTCATCGCTCGTCTGCGCGCCCTGGGTCTGCAAGCCAATGTGCGGGTGCTGTTCGCTCAGCCAACCCTGGCGGCGCTGGCGGCCAGCATCGATGCCGACGCCGTGCACGCCGAGCTGCCGGAAAACCGCATCCCTGCCGGTTGCCAGCGCATCACCCCCGAGATGCTGACCCTGGTGAAGCTGGAGCAGCCGGCCATCGAGCGCATCGTCGCGGCGGTGCCCGGCGGCGCCGCCAACGTGCAGGACATCTACCCGTTGGGGCCATTGCAGGCCGGCATTTTCTACCACTACCTGTCGCGCCCGGACGACGATCCGTATCGCCTGCAGGCGCGCTTCGCCTTCGCTGACCGCTCGCGCCTGCAAGCCTTCTGCCAGGCGCTGCGCCAGGTCGTCGCGCGCCACGACGCGTTGCGCACCGCGCTGTTCTGGGACGGGCTGGAGGCCCCGGTGCAGGTGGTCTGGCGGCATGCCGAACTGATGCTGCACGAGGTGCCCCTGGCCAGGCTCGACGACCTCGCGCCACTGGCCCTGGAGCGCGCGCCGTTGCTGGGCCTGGCCTACGCGCAGGACCCGCACGACCAGCGAGTCCTGGCGGTGCTGTCGTTCCATCACCTGATCATGGACCACCTCGGTCTGGAACTGCTGGGCCAGGAATTGCAGGCGCTGCTGCTCGATCAGGGGGCTGCGCTGCGTGAGCCGGTGCCGTATCGCAACTACATCGCCCAGACCCTTGCCGGGCCGGGGCAGGCCGCCCACGAAGCGTTCTTCCGTGAGCAACTGGGCGACATCGACGAGCCGACCCTGCCGTACGGGCCGACCGCGCTGCACAGCAGCCGGGCGCCGGGCGAGTCCCGTCAGCGCCTGGATACCGCGCTGTGTACACGCATCCGCGAGCAGGTACGGGCGATGGGGGTGAGCCCGGCGAGCCTGCTGCACCTGGCCTGGGCGCAGGTGCTGGGGCAGTTGTCCGGGCGTGACCGGGTGGTGTTCGGCACCGTGTTGCTGGGCCGCCTGCAAGGGGGCGAGGGCGTGGAGCGCACCCTGGGGGTGTTCATCAACACCCTGCCGTTGCGTATCGACCTGGCCGGGCAGTCGGTGCAGCAAGCCCTGTTGCAGACCCATCGGCGCCTCATCGGCCTGCTGGCCCACGAGCATGCGCCGCTGGCCCTGGCTCAGCGCGCCAGTGCCTTGCCGGCGGGTGCGCCGCTGTTCAGCGCCTTGCTCAACTACCGGCATAGCCGCCGCCAGGAGGGCACCGGCGAAGCCTGGCAGGGCATCGAGCTGCTGCAGGCCAGCGAGCGCAGCAGTTACCCGCTGACCCTCAGCGTCGATGATCTGGGCGAGGCGTTCGAAGTGACCGCCCTGACGGCCAAGGGCATCGACGCGCAGCGCGTGTGCGGTTACCTGGTGTGTGCCGTGCAGCAGCTGCTGCAGGCCCTGGAGCAGGCGCCAGCGACGGCGCTGCAGGACTGCAGCGTCTTGCCGCCCGCCGAGCGCCAGGAACTGCTGGAAGACTTCAATGCGCCGCGCGCCATGCCGGGCAACCCTTGGCCGGTGCATCAGCACATCGAACGTCGGGCGTTCGAATCCCCTGGCGCCATCGCCGCCCAGGTGGGTGATGCACGACTCAGCTACGCCGAACTCAACGCCCGCGCCAATGGCCTGGCCCATCATTTGATCGAACGGGGCGTGCGCCCCGACACGCGAGTGGCGGTGCTCGCCCGCCGTGGCCTGGACACCCTGGTGGGGCTGCTGGCGGTGCTCAAGGCCGGTGCCGGCTATGTGCCGGTGGACCCGGCACACCCGGACGAGCGCATCGCTTACCTATTGAGCGACAGCGAACCGGTGGTGGTGCTCAGCCAGCAGGACCTGCTCGAACGCGTGCCAAACCTGAGTGTTCCGCTGGTGCTGCTCGATCAGCCGAACTGGAGCGCCCGCGAAGACAACCCGCAGGTGCTGGGCCTGAATGCGCGCCACCTGGCCTACGTGATCTACACCTCCGGTTCCACCGGCCAGCCCAAGGGCGTGATGGTCGAGCACCAGAGCCTCAACAACCTGGTGGACTGGCATTGCCAGGCCTTCGCGCTGAGCGCGGGCAGCCACACCGCCAGCGTGGCCGGTTTCGGCTTCGACGCCATGGCCTGGGAAGTGTGGCCGGCGCTGTGCGCCGGGGCGACCCTGCACCTGCCACCGGCGCACATTGGCAATGAACAGCTGGACGCCTTGCTCGACTGGTGGCAGGCGCAACCGCTGCAGGTGGCCTTCCTGCCCACGCCGGTGGCCGAGTACGCCTTCAGCCGCGAGCTGAAGCATCCGACGCTGCGCACCCTGCTGATCGGCGGCGACCGCCTGCGGCAGTTCCCGCGTGACCCCGGCTTTGCGGTGGTGAACAACTACGGGCCGACCGAAACCACGGTGGTGGCCAGCTCCGGGGCGATGCAGCCCGGTGGCGTGCTGCACATCGGCAAGCCGGTCTCGCATGCCCGCCTGTATGTGCTCGATGCCCGCCAGCAACCGGTGCCGGTCGGCGTGCCCGGCGAGTTGTACATCGGTGGCGAGGGCGTGGCACGCGGTTACCTGAACCGAGCCGACCTGACCGCCGAGCGCTTCTTGGATGACCCGTTCGTGGCCGAGCCGGGGGCGCGGATGTACCGCAGCGGCGACCTGGTGCGCTGGCTGGATGACGGCACGCTGGATTACCTGGGGCGCAACGACGATCAGGTGAAGATTCGCGGTGTGCGTATCGAACTGGGCGAGATCGAGCAGCACCTGGTGCAGTGCCCCGGCATCGGCGAGGCGGTGCTGGTCACCCGGCAACTGGACGACGCGTCCGTGCGCCTGGTCGCCTACTTCACCCGTCGCGATCCGGCGCTGGACGGCCCGGCGATTCGCAGCCACTTGCTGGAGCGCCTGCCGGAGTACATGGTGCCGGCGTTCTACGTGGGCCTGGACGCCTTGCCGCTGACCGCCAACGGCAAGGTCGACCGCCGTGCGCTGCCTGAGCTGGCCGCGCACGAGGCGGACGGTGCCGCCGCCGAGCCACCACGCACGGCGCTGGAGCAGCGCCTGGCCGAGCTCTGGATGCAGGTCCTGCAGGTGGGCGCGGTAGGGCGCCGCGACAACTTCTTCGAACTGGGGGGGCACTCGCTGTCGGCCATCCGGCTGGTCAGCCTGATGCAGGACGAGGGGCTGCCGGTGACCCTGGCCGAGCTGTTCCAGCGGCCGGACATCGCTGCCCTGGCCGAATGGCTGGAACAGCGTCCAGCGACGGCGTTGCAGCCTGTGATCGAAGTGCGCAAAGGCGGCGACGAGCCGGCGCTGTTCCTGTTCCACGACTTCACCGGCCTGGACGCCTACTTTCCAGTGCTGGGCCAGCACCTGCCCGGTGATTTCCCGATCTACGGCCTGCCGGGCATTGCCCTCGGCGAGCCGCAGCTGCGCACCATGGAGTGCCTGGCCGCACGGATGATCGGGCACCTGCGCAGCGTGCAGCCGCACGGGCCTTATCGACTGGCCGGCTGGTCATTCGGCGGGGTGCTGGCCTACGAGGTCGCCACGCAGTTGTCGGGCATGGACGAGACGGTGAGCTTCGTCGGCCTGATCGACAGCTACACGCCGCGCCTTACCGACCAAGGCAAGGCGCGCTGGCAGGGGCCCGATGCCCTGCAGCGGCACCTGCTCGCGCATTGCCAGAGCCATTGGCAGGCCCAGGGTGAGGCGGGGCATGCCGCCGTGCAGCAGTTGGCGAGCTGGCAGGCCCGGGCGATCCTGCCGGGCTTCGACGAGCTGCTGCAGGCGTGTCGCGACGCCGGGTGGCTCTACGAGGAACTGGCCCAGGCCAGCGACCGCACCCTGCGCCACTACCTGGAGCGCGAAGTCGCCCACGGCCATGCCCTGGCCCATTACCAGCTGCAACCGCTGGGCCTGCCCGTGCACCTGTTCTGCGCCGAGGAGCGCGGCCAGGCCCCGGCGCAGGCGAGTGCCGACAACGGCTGGGAAACGGTGCTGCCGGCGCCGTACCTGCGGCGCCTGAGCGTGCCGGGGGACCACATGAGCCTGATGCGTGCGCCCCAGGTCGAAGTGCTGGGCCAGGTATTGGGCAAGGCACTGCGCAACGTGCCGCCCGAGCCACCGGCGCCAGCGGCGCACGCCGCGCTGCTGGCGATCCAGAGCGGCCAGGCCGAGCGGACGCCGTTGTTCTGTGTGCCGGGCGCCGGCGACAGCGTGACCAGCTTCATCGGCCTGGCCGAGGCGCTGGGCAGCGCCTGGCCGATCTATGGCCTGCAGCATCGCGGCCTGGACGGGCGCAGCCTGCCGCACAGCCGCGTGGAGGCGGCGGCGCGCAGTTTCCTGGCGGTGCTGGAAGCGCAGTATCCGCAGGGGCCGCTGCACCTGGTCGGGCATTCGTTCGGCGGCTGGGTGGCGCATGCCATGGCGGCGATGCTCGAAGCCAAGGGCCGCGAGGTGTGCTCACTGACCCTGATCGACAGCGAGGCGCCCAATGGCGAGGCGCTGTGTGGCAAGGCCTACACCGGCACGGCGGTGCTAGAGCGGCTGGTCGAGGCGCTCGAACTGTCCGGTGGGCGATCCCTAGGCCTCGACGCGCAGGCCTTCGCCGGTCAGGACGACAGCACGCAGATGCGCCTGCTGGAAGAGGCCATGGTCCGCGGCGGTCTGTTGCCGCCACGGCTGGCGGCCCAGGCGCTGCAAGGCATCGTGCGGACCTTCGGCAGCGCCCTGCGCAGCGAATATCGACCGCAGCCTGGGACCTACAGCGGGCCGGCGCATCTGGTGCTGGTGGCCGACGCCGGTCTCGACGAGCTGGAGAACCGTCTGGCGCAGGCGAGCATGGCGGCGGCCTGGAGGCAGGTGTTGCCGGGGCTGAAGCTGTGGCATGGCCCGGGTGACCATTTCAGCATCCTCAAGGCGCCGGACGTCTACAGCCTGGCGGCCTGGTGGTACGAGGCGCAGGCCAGCGGCGTCGAGGAGACCCTGTCATGAGCGGCTGACACCAGGCTGGAGCGTTATCGAGAAACTGACGCCCCCTTACCGAGCCGGGCGGCGTCGTCACAGGGCTGTGAAACACCATGAGCAAAACGAAAATGCGCCGTATCGGCTGGGCAGGGGCCCTGGTGGTCGCGGTGGCGGTGGCGCTGTACGCCATCAGTGCACCCGCCAAGCCACCGACCTACATCAGCACCGAAGTGCAGCGCGGCGACATCGAAGACGCGGTATTGGCCACCGGGACGCTGGAGGGGATCCGGCAGGTCGATGTGGGGGCCCAGGTGTCCGGGCAGTTGATGTCGCTCAAGGTGAAACTGGGCGACAAGGTGAAGAAGGGCCAGTGGCTGGCGCAGATCGACCCACTGGTGCTGCGCAACACCCTGCGCCAGGCCGAGGTCGACGAAGAACAGCTGCAGGCCGAGCGACGTTCGACCCTGGCGCAGATGAAACAGGCCCGGCGCCTGTATGAGCGCTATCGGCAACTGCATGCCGACCAGGCGGTGTCGAGCCAGGACTTCGAAAAGGCCGAGTCCGACTACGAGGTGCTCCAGGCCAGCCTGGGATCGCTGGACGCGAAGATCAAGAGTGCCCAGGTGCAGATCGACACGGCCAAGGTGAACCTCGGTTATGCGCGCATCGTCGCGCCCATCGACGGTGACGTGGTGGGCATCGTGACCCAGGAAGGCCAGACGGTCATCGCCCAGCAGATGGTGCCGGTGCTGCTCAAGCTGGCCAACCTCGACACCATGACCATCAAGGCCCAGGTCTCGGAAGCCGATGTGATTCATATCAGCCAGGGCCAGCCGGTGTACTTCACCATCCTCGGCGAAGACAAGCGCTACTACGCCACCCTGCGCGGCACCGAGCCGGCGCCCCAGGACTACCTGGAAACCGAAGACAGCACCTCGGCGCGGCAGAATGCGGCGGTGTTCTACAACGCGCTGTTCGACGTGCCCAACCCCGACCAGCGGCTGCGTATCGGCATGACCGCCCAGGTGCGCATCGTGCTCGACACCTCCAGCGACGTGCTCAACGTGCCGGTCGCGGCGCTCGGTGCGCGCAACGGCGACGGCACGCACAACGTGCGCGTGCTGGATGCGCAAGGCTTCGCGCAGACACGCCAGGTGAGCGTCGGCATCAACAACAAGGTTCAGGTGGAGATCCGCGACGGGCTCAAGGCAGGCGAGCGCGTGGTGATCGCTGACCCGCAAGCGATGGCGGCGGGGAGCTGAGCATGAACCAGAAGGTTGACCTGCAGGGGCTGGATGACCACCCCCTGGACACCGGCCAGGCGTTGCTGCGGCTGCGCAACGTGAGTCGCAGCTTCATGGCCGGCGACCGTGAGTTCCACGCCCTGCGCGGCATCGACCTGGACATTCACGCCGGGGAACTGGTGGCGATCATCGGCTCTTCGGGCTCGGGCAAATCCACCCTGATGAACATCCTCGGTTGCCTGGACCACGCCAGTGCCGGCAGTTACCGGGTCAAAGGCCATGAAACCCGTACGCTGGACGACGACGCCCTGGCGGCGCTGCGTCGCGACCATTTCGGCTTCATCTTCCAGCGCTACCACCTGTTGCCGCACCTGGATGCCGTGCGCAACGTGGAGATTCCGGCGATCTACGCCGGCACTGCGCAGGCGGCGCGTCATCAGCGCGCCGAGGCGCTGCTGGCCCGGCTGGGCTTGCGTGGCCACCTGGAACACCGCCCGAGCCAGCTCTCGGGGGGGCAGCAGCAGCGGGTGAGTATCGCCAGGGCCCTGATGAACGGCGGCCAGGTGATCCTCGCCGACGAACCCACCGGCGCACTGGACAGCGCCAGTGGCCGTGAGGTGATGAGCATCCTGCGCGAGCTGCACGCTGCCGGGCACACGGTGGTGCTGGTCACCCACGACCCGAAGATCGCCGAGCATGCCGAGCGGGTGATCGAGGTCAGTGACGGGCAGATCGTCAGCGACCGGCGCAATGTTCCCGCCACGCCAACGCTGCCCAGGCCGGAGGTCGAGGCGGCGCCACGGCGCGGCTGGAGCGTCGGCCTGGGGCTGTTTCGTGAAGCCTTCGCCATGGCCTGGATTGCGCTGATCTCGCATCGCATGCGCACCTTGCTGACCATGCTGGGGATCATCATCGGCATCACTTCGGTGGTGTCGATCTCGGCCATCGGCGAAGGCGCCAAGCGCTACGTGCTCAAGGACATTCAGGCGATCGGCAGCAATACCATCGATATCTACGCCGGCAGCAACTTCGGCGACAGCCGGGCCAAGTCGATCGAAACCCTGCTACCGGCGGACGTCACCGCGCTCAACCAGCTGTATTACGTCGACAGCGCCACGCCGGTGGTGGGCCGCAGCATGCTGCTGCGTTATCGCAATCTGGACGTCGATGCCCAGCTCAATGGCGTCAGCAGTCGCTACTTCCAGGTGCGCAACCTGCAACTGGCCGCCGGGATCAGCTTCAGCGACGAAGATGCGCGGCGCCAGGCGCAGGTGGTGGTGCTCGACCACAACACCGCACAGCGCCTGTTCGGCGCGGATGTGAACCCGCTTGGCCAGGTGATCCTGGTCGGCCAGTTGCCGTGCACGGTGATCGGCGTCACCGCCGATCACAAGAACCTGTTCATCGCCGGCAACACGCTGAATTTCTGGATGCCCTACGAAACCGCTGCCGGGCGCGTGCTCGGCCAGCGGCACCTGGACAGCATCAGCGTACGGGTCAAGGACGGCATGCCCAGCAAGGCCGTGGAGGAACGCATCAACGCGCTGATGCTGCAGCGCCATGGCACCAAGGACTTCTTCACCAATAACCTCGACAGCGTGATGCAGACCGTCGACAAGACCAGCCGCTCGCTGACCCTGCTGCTGTCGTTGATCGCGGTGATCTCGCTGGTGGTCGGCGGCATCGGGGTGATGAACATCATGCTGGTGTCGGTGACCGAGCGGACCCGCGAGATTGGCATCCGTATGGCGGTGGGGGCACGGCAGTCGGACATTCGCCAGCAGTTTCTGGTGGAGGCGATCATGGTCTGCCTGATCGGCGGGGTGATCGGCATCGCGCTGTCCTACGCCATCGGCTATTTGTTCACCCTGGTGGTCAGCCAGTGGGAGATGGTGTTTTCACCGCTGTCGGTGGTCACCGCGTTCGCCTGCTCGACGCTGATCGGCGTGCTGTTCGGTTTCGTGCCGGCGCGCAATGCCGCCAGGCTCGACCCGATCAACGCCCTGGCCCGCGATTGAGATGCACGGCCAGGGCGTATGGCTTCAGTGGGTCGAGACCTGGCCTTCAGGGGCTTCGTACAGCCAGCGCATCAGCGCGTTGCGCCCGCTGATGCCCAGTTTGGCCGCAGCACGACGCAGGTAGCTGCCGACGGTGTGCGGCGTGAGCATCAGTTGCTCGGCCTGTTGGGGCACGGTGTGCCCGGCGAGCAGGCCCAGGCAGACCTGTTGCTCGCGCTCGGACAGCCTGATGCCGGTTTCGCGCAGGCGCTCCTGAAAGCGCACCTCGATAGTGCCCGAGCTGTCACCCAGGCCCTGGTGGACCTGCACGTGCCGGTCCAGCAGCGAGAACAGCAGGGGCGCCAGGTCATTCAGTTGGCCACGCTCCTGTTCGCTGAAGGCCTGGGCGGTGGCGCTGCGCAGCGCCACGATGCGGTGCTGGAAGTATTCCGAGGTGTCTTGCGAGCAGAGCCGCAAGGCTTCATCGCAGGGCGGCGCATCGCGTCTGGAGCTGATCAGCTCTTCGAACGGCGGGTGCGGCACCAGGGTCGAGCAGAGGCGCGCGACCGACTGCAGGTGAACGGCGTCCACGCGTAGTTGCGCGGCAATCAGGCCATGCAGGTCGTGGGTGAAATGCTGCGTGCCGATGCTGGCGATGGCTTTGCCTATTTGCGGCAGAAGGGTGTGAGGCATGTTGTTTCATCCATGAAATTGAGAACCAGTGGTTTTATTGTGGGGCGATTATGTGACTGGGTGGTCACGTTTTTTCAAGTCATTTTTTCGGTGAGGCGATATAAGGCGTTACTTCAGAATGGATCCGGGATTTCAGGACACGCTACAGCGAGTTGGATAATAGCCGTGCGCGTGTTACCGGATCATGTAGCCGGGCGGGGTAAACGCAGGCTTAGTTCATTTGGCCGTGGTGTCGCTCGATACTTTCGGCGCAGGCCGCTTTGGCTCCGGGTGACCGAGCACGCCTGCGAGCTGGCCTGAAAGCCGCGCCCCTCCTGCTTCGTGCACATGTGCTCAGGCGTTGCGCCGTCTGCTGGAGTGACGCGCTGTCATTTCTGGCGCGACGTTATTTCGACGAATTATCGCTGTAATTAAACGCAGGGTCGGTCTATTGACCCGTTGTTATGTGTGGGTATGTCGGTGGTGCTCATCCAAGTTATAGCGCGGTACCGGTTTCTGCGTTAGATCAGGCCGGGGAGGGGGATAAATGCCCGGTCGCGGGCAGGTTATTTGAGCTAAGTTGGGTAATTAGCTGATCTAAGTCTGTGGGCATCGGTATCTAATTGGGCACGCCATTCGTGCCTGCTTAGTTCGTCGGCTTCGTCAGCGGACACAGCGCCGGGAAAGCTGCCACGCGACGCCACGGGTACGACAGGCCGATGTGCTAGGGTGCGGGCCTGTCCAGGAGAAAGTTTTTCTACCATGTCTGCCACCTTGTCCACGTTACCCTCGCTCAATGCCCTGCGTACCTTCGAGGTGGCGGCGCGGCATCTGAACTTTCGCCTGGCTGCCGATGAGCTGGCAGTGACCCAGGCTGCCGTGGCCCAGCAGGTGCGGGGTCTGGAAGCCAGCCTGGGGATTCGCCTGTTCGAGCGCCTGCCGCGTGGGCTGGCCTTGACCAGTGCCGGGCGAGCCTACGCCGAGAGTATCGGCCGGGCCCTCGAGCTGATTGTCCAGGCCACCCAGGCGCTGCGCCCCGACCTCTTGCAACTGACCGTCAGTGTGCCGCCGAGCTTTGCCTCACGCTGGCTGATCCCGCGCCTGGCGCGTTTCACCGAAGCTCACCCGCACATTGACCTGCGAGTGCTGGCCACCGAGCAGTTGTCGCGTTTCCACACCGATGGCGTGGACGTGGCGGTGCGCTATGGGCGCCCGCCGTTCGGGCCGGGGCTGAACGTCGAACGGCTGCTGGAGCAGCGTATCGTCGTGGTGGGCAACCCGGCGCTGATCGAACGCTTGGGCTGCCCGCGCGAGGCTGCCGACCTGCAGCACTTCCTGTTGCTGCACGATGCCCACAACCTCTGGCCCCGCTACATGGAGCATGCGTTTGGCCGTTCGCAGCACGGCGGTTCGAAGAACCTGCGTTTCAACAGCACGTCGCTGGCCATCGAGGCGGCTCTTGCCGGGCAGGGCCTGGCACTGGTGAGCCGCGCGTTCGTGGCCGATGACCTGAGAGCCGGACGCTTGGTGGCCGTTCTCGACCACGAACTGCCGATGGACAAGGCGTTCTACCTGGTATGGCCGCGGCGGGGCGTGAGCGACGGTCCGCTGCATACCGTACTGGACTGGCTCAGAATCCAGGCCAGGCAGTAGAAAAACTATCGTTTTGTGCAGCTTGCGCTGCCTCTCTCAGGGGGTGATCGCCTGCTAGGCTGGCTGCTCATTACTTTTCTGGAGAACACCCCATGGCTGAGCAAAAAGTGGCGATCATCATGGCCGGCGGCAGTGGTATGGGCGCAGCGGCGGCCAGGCGCCTGGCCGCCGATGGCTTCAGGGTCGGCATCCTCTCGGCCTCGGGCAAGGGCGAGGCGCTGGCCGCCGAGCTGGGCGGCATCGGCGTCACCGGCAGCAACCAGTCCAGCGCCGACATGCAGCGCCTGGTGGAGCAGGTGCTGCAGGCCTGGGGGCGCATCGACGTACTGGTCAACAGCGCCGGCCATGGGCCGCGGGCGCCGCTGCTGGAAATCAGCGACGAAGACTGGCACACGGGCATGGACGTGTACCTGATGAACGTGATTCGTGCCACGCGGCTGGTGACGCCTGTCATGCAGCGCCAGGGTGGTGGCGCGATCATCAATATTTCCACGGCCTGGGTCGCGGAACCTGCGGCGATGTTTCCCACCTCGGCGGTGTTCCGCGCCGGTCTCGGCGCCTTCACCAAGCTGTTCGCCGACAGCTATGCCAAGGACAACATCCGTATCAACAATGTTCTTCCGGGCTGGATCGACAGCCTGCCGCAGACCGACGAGCGCCGCGCCAGCGTGCCGCTCGGCCGTTACGGGCGCAGCGAAGAGATCGCCGCGACCATTGCCTTTCTGGCCAGTGATGGCGCAGCCTACATCACCGCGCAGAGCCTGCGTGTCGACGGTGGGCTGATGCGCAGCATCTGAACGGCGCAGCGGTCGCCTACATCAAGAGGAACGCGATGAACAAGCAGCACGCTGGCGCCGCCAGCCAGGAACCGGTCGTGGTTTGCGACCGTGAGCGTACCGCGCAACTGCTGGACTTTCCGCGCCTGGTCGAGGCCATCGCCCAGGCCGCGCGGGAACTGCGCGACGGCCAGATCCTCAGTCCTGAACGCCTGGTGGTGCCGCTGGGCAGCGGCGTGCTGTTGAGCATGCCGGCCACGGCCCGCGACATCGGCATCCATAAGCTGGTCAATGTACACCCGGCCAATGCGGCGTTGGGCTTGCCGTCGATCCACGGCACGGTGAGCGTGTGCGACGCGCAGACCGGCCGCATCGCTTGCCTGCTCGATGGCCCCGAGGTCACCGGGCGGCGTACCGCGGCGGTGACCCTGCTGGCCATTCGCACGCTGTTCGACGGTCAGCCGACCGAGTTCCTGTTGTATGGCACCGGCGTGCAGGCGCGTTATCACGTGCAGGCCATCCACGCGCTGTACCCGCAAGCGCGTATCCGCATCAGCGGACGCGACCGGGTAAGGGTTCGGCAGTTCTGCGCAGAGGTCGCCGCACTGCACCCGCGGGTCGAGGCCCTGGAGGGTAGCGTGCCGCCAGAGGTGCAGGTGGTGATCACCCTGACCACCAGCCTGGCGCCGGTGTATGACCAGGCGCCTCGCAGTGGTCGTCTGGTGATCGGCGTCGGCGCCTTCAAGCCGGAGATGGTCGAGATCGGCCCGGCGACCCTGGAAGGCAGTGAGATCTACGTCGATGAACCCGAGGGCGCCCACGCCGAAGCCGGTGACCTGCTGCAGGCTGGCGTGGACTGGACACGAGTCGGCTCGCTGGCCGCCGCGCTGGATGCGCCGTGTAAGCCTGGCAGGCCGGTGGTGTTCAAGAGTGTCGGCACCGGTGCCTGGGACCTGGCGGCGGCGCGGGTGGCCCTGGCGGCGCTCGCCAGCCAGGCAGATTGATCGGTAGGACCGGCTTCAGCCGGGATACCTTTCGCAGCTGAGGTCGGACAGGGCGCAGTTGTCCTTGGGAGGCGGGGCCGGACAGAACGGCCAGCCCCGTTTGGCTCATGGCTGGCGGGTCACGCGCCAGACCGTGTTGGCCAAGTCGTCGGCGATGATCAGCGCGCCTTTCGGGTCGACGGTCACGCCCACCGGGCGGCCGCGGGTCTTGCCGTCTTCACCACGGAAACCGGTGGCGAAGTCCACTGGCTCACCAGCCGGTTTGCCGTCGTTGAAGGGCACGAAGATCACCTTGTAGCCCACCGGGTTGTCACGGTTCCAGCTGCCGTGCTCGCCGACGAACACGCCATTGGCGAACCTGTCGCCCATCGCCGGGATCGAGAACGACACGCCCAGCGCCGCGACGTGGGAGCCCAGGCTGTAGTCCGGCTTGGTCGCTCTGGCCACCATGTCCGGGTTCTGTGGATGGGCACGGCTGTCGACGTTCTGCCCCCAGTAACTCCACGGCCAGCCGTAGAAAGCGCCTTCCTTCACCGAGGTCAGGTAGTCCGGCACCAGGTCCGGGCCCAGTTCGTCACGCTCGTTGACCACCGCCCAGAGCTGCTCGCTGCCGGGCTGGATGGCCAGCGCCGTAGGGTTGCGCAGGCCGGTGGCGTAGGGCTTGTGCGCGCCGGTCTGGGTGTCGATCTGCCAGACCATCGCGCGGTCGGCTTCGACTTCCATGCCACGTTCGCCGATGTTGCTGTTCGAGCCGATGCCCACGTACAGGTAGCGGCCGTCGGCGCTGATGGTCATGGCCTTGGTCCAGTGGTGGTTGACCTCCGCCGGCAGGGCGGTGAGCCTGACCGGCGCACCGCTGGCCTGGGTCTGGCCGTCCTGGTAGTCGAAACGCACCACGGCATCCTGGTTGGCGACGTACAGCTTGCCGTCGGCGAAGGCCAGGCCGTAGGGCGCGTTGAGGTTGTCGGCGAACACCGTCTGCACTTCGTAGCGCCCATCGCCGTCGGCATCGCGCAGCAGGGTCAGGCGGTTGCCGCCCTTCACCTTGGTATTGCCCTGGGCCTTGATGTAGCCGGCGATCACGTCCTTGGGCTTGAGCTTGGCGGCATTACCGCCGCGGCCTTCGGCCACCAGAATGTCACCGTTGGGCAACACCAGGGTCTGGCGCGGAATCTTCAGGTCGGTGGCAATGGCGTTGATGGCGAAGCCTTGCGGCACCGTGGGCTTCTGGCTGCCCCATTCGGCCGGCTCGGCGATCTTCATGCTGGGCAACAGGCCGCGTTGTGGTTCGGGCAGCTTAGGGTCCGGTCCGCGCGCCTGGGTGCTGTCGGCTTCGCCGCCGCAGGCGCTCAGCAACAGGGTCAGGCCGAGCAGGCTCAGTGGTTTGATCAGGCGGCTGTTCATCGGGCACCTCCGGCGCGCAGGTTGCTGAAGCCGGTCCACGCCGAGACCACGGCCAGCAGCGCGACCAACACCGACAGCACCAGGCCGGCGGGCATCACCGCCCAGGCGTCCTTGGCGTGTTCGAAAGCGTTGATCAGGGCCAGCACCCAAGTGGCCAGCAACAGCAGCAGGTAGACCAGCGGGCGGCCGCCCTTGTGCGCGGCGCGCAGCAGATTGGAGATGGCGAACAGGCCGGCCAGACCGGCGAACAGCAGGCCCCCGGCGATCAGCCAGGAAGCGAAGTTGCTCCACTGGATCTGCACGGTGTTGTAGTAGGCGATATCGCTGAACAGGGCGCCGAGGAACAGCGACACGCTGCCGCCGAGCAGGATCCCGTGCAGCGGGCCCGGCGCGGTGCGGTAAGGGGGTTGGTCGGGGACGGTCACTGTGGTGCTCCTTGTGTGTTCTGGTTCACTTCCAGGGCAGGGGTTCGAAGGTATTCGAACAAGGAAGTGGATACCGGGAGCGCCGCTTAAGTTCAGCAGCAACCCGGCCCTGAAACATCCTGCAACAGAGCCGGGTTCAGTGATTCGGTGTGGCGGCTCAGGGCACGCGGGTCAGGACCTGTTCGGTCAGTTCGCCACCGACCATCAGCAGGTAGCGCAGCTTGCCGTCGGTGGTGGGCTGCAGGATGGTGGCACTCTGCGATTTGTGCAGCGGATGGCTGAACAGCGCGGGGTTGGCGGAGTAGGCAAAGCTCTGGAAGTGCAGAGCGTTGCCCACCCAGCGCACGTCGTTGTACAGGTAATGCCAGTCGCCGCTGGCCGCATGGTCGATAACGGTGACGCCGCGGGCGTCGCGGCGGATCTCGACCTGCACTTCGCCATCGAGCGCCCACTTGCCCAGGTAGCGTTGCAGGTTGGCATGCGCCGGCACCTGCGGCGCCGGGGTGAAGTCGCTGGTCTGGTAAGGCGTCTGGCGGGCACGCTCGGCAGCGCTCGGGTAGCCTTCGCAGCGCGGTGCCAGTTGCGTGACCTTGCGGTAGTCGAAGGTCAGTGACTGGCCGGCCACCTCCATGCCCAGTTGCATCGTCTGCGGCGAAAAGGCCAGCACCTTGAGTTCGAAGCGCTCCTGCGGGGCTTGTACCTGAATACGGCTGCCGTCGGCGGCGATGCTGTAGCGTCCCGGCTCCGGCGCTTGCACATGGCTGTCCAGGCAGTTGAAGGGGTGCAGCAGCACCGTGCCATCGGCACGGAATTCACTGACGTTGGCGATGCCGTTGTTTAGCGGTTGCATCGCCCAGATGCCGACCAGACGGCTGGTGTCGCTGGCCAGCGCGGTGGCCCCTGGCGAGACTTCCTTGGAGGTGGCACAGCCGCCGAGCAGGGCGGCGCAGAGCATGAAGCAGAGCAGCTTTGTTGACACAGGGTTCTTCCGTTGCAAATCGTTGTTCAGCGCCCCGGCGTGATTTTCGGTGCGGGGCGGATTTCAGCCCAGCTATGACCGCCGGATCAAGGTTCAGTGCCCGACCGGTCGGCGGTCGGGCAGACGGCGTGGCGATGCCGTGCCATGATGGCGCGCTTGATTCCTTCAAGCGCCAGCCAAAGCGGTTCGCACATCCAGGGCTTGGCGAACATCCTCGAACTTTGACGGTCAACTGGCCTCGACTCGTGTTGCAGGAGAACCCCATGCATCTGGACCTCATCGAATCCATCAGCCTGGCCGGCAAGGCGCAGGTGCCGAACGACGATCGGGCCGGCTGTGGCGAGCGGCATGCCTGGGTCATCGACGGTGCCACCGACCTCGGCCCGTCGGGGCTGTTGGGCGAGCGGGGTGGGGCGGCGTGGCTGTCCGGTGTTGCGCATCGTGCATTCATGGCCGCCGAAGGTACCCTGGCCGATATCTGCGGGCAGGTCTTCGCCAGCGTGGCCACGGCCTATGCGCAGGCGCGCCAGCGTGAACCACAGGGCAAGTGGGAGTTGCCGCAGGCAGCCCTGGCGGCGCTGGCCCTCGAAGGCCCGGTGCTGGCCTGTGGTTTTCTGGCCGATTGCGTGGTGCTGCACCGCAGCGCCCAGGGCGTGGCCTTCCTGACGCCGGCGCCGGATCGTCATCAGGAACGCGCCGAGGCCCTGGCCCTGGGGCCGGGGGCGGGCGCGGGGGCGGTGCGCACGCCAGCGGTGCTGGCCGACCGCCGCGCCGCCCGCGAGCGGCCCAAGGCGGTGCTCAGCGTGGACGCCGCGCAGGCGGCGAAGGCCATCGAGTATGTACGTGTGGCGGTGGCGCCCGGTGATGACCTGCTGCTGATGAGCGACGGCTTCGCGGCCTTGCTGGACACCTACCAGGCCTATCAACCGGAAGCCTTCATGCAGCGTTTGCTGGCCACCGGGCTGGCGCCGCTGGCCGAAGAGCTGCGGCGCATCGAGCGCGATGACGCGGCCTGCCTGCGCTACCCTCGCTTCAAGGCCAGCGACGATGCCACCGCGCTGTGGCTGCGGGTGAGCTGAGTCCGCCTTGGCCGCAACACTGATCGCTTAGACCCTTGGCGAGCTTGCTCGTGCAGGGCCTAGGTGAACTGCTCGATCAGCCAGTTCTGCAGGCGCAGGCACGCCGGGTCATCGGCGGTGTCCTGGTTGACCACCAGGTAATGGATTTCGTCCTTGAGCATCACCTCTCCGGCCAGCGGCCTGACCAGGCGGCCCTGGCGTAGCAGCGGCGCGACCAGGTGATCCCAGCCCAGCGCCACGCCCTGGTCGTCCAGCACCAGTTGCATCAGCAGGCTGTAGTCGTTGCTGCTGAAGGCCGGGGTGCAGCCGGGCGTGCGGCTGCCGCTCTGGCTGGCCGGGTGGCTGAACCAGGCGTTCCAGTCGAAGCGCTCGGTCAGCTGTGCGCGCCCGTATGGGTCGAGGTCCAGCAACGCGGCCTGGCGCAGCCCCTCTGCCGTGCGCAGCTGGGGATGAGCGTCGAGGTAGGCGGGGGTGCATACCGGGTAGATCACTTCATGGAACAGCGCCCGGCGCCGGTAGCCCGGCCGTTCGTCCAGCGCCTGGCTGATGAAGATGTCCGGGACGATGCCCGGCTCCATGGCCCGGAAGCGTTCCGTGGTGATCACGTTCAGGCGGATCTCGGGGTTGGCATTGGCAAAGCCCTTGAGCTGTTGTCCCAGGCGCAATGCCGACAGCGCGTGGGTGCAGCACAGGGTCAGGTTGCGGCGGTCGCGGGTTTCCCGGCGGATGCGTTCAGTGGTCTGGTAGATGTTCAGCATCGACAGCTGCGCCGTGTCCAGCAGCAGGCTGCCGGCGGCGGTCAGGCTGACTTCACGGCCCTGGCGCAGGAACAGTTCGGTGCCCAGGTGTTCTTCCAGGTCGCGTATCTGCCGGCTGATCGCCGCCTGGGTCACGCACAGGGCCTCGGCGGCGCGGCTGAAACTGCGGTAGCGGGCGGCGGCGACGAAGGAGCGCAAAGCCTTGAAAGACGGCATGTTGAGCAGCGCCAGGTCGGTCTGGGAGAGGTTGCGCATAACAAAAACTACCTGTTTCGAGGTAAAAAAATTCGGTTCAGCCGCCACCGGCCACGCCCTAGAATCCACCCCAGGGCCAGGCCGGCGCCCAGCATAACGCCTGGCCTGCCGCCTGGCCGACCTTTGTGCTGCCAGACGCGGCTCACTTTTTTCAGAACAAGGATTTCCCGATGATCGACCCAGGTGCCCGACAGGCCTTCATGCTCGGCGTGCGCAAGCTGTTGCCGCTGATTCCCGGGGTGATTCCCTTTGGCCTGGTGACCGGGGTCACGGCCATCGACATGGGCCTGTCGCCCGCTTCGACCCTGGGCATGACTGCGCTGTTCTATGCCGGCTCGGCACAGATGGCGGCCTTGCAACTGACTCAGGCCGGCGTGGTGCCGATCGCCATCGTGGTCACGGCGTTGATCATCAATCTGCGCTTCATCATGTATGGGGCGGTCTTCGCCGCCCACCTGCAGCACCTGCCACGGCGCATCACCTGGCCGGCGGCGTACCTGCTGTCCGACCAGTCGTTCGCCCTGTGCAGCCTGCGCGCCTCGGCGGGGCAGCACGATGCCCGGCTGTTTCCCTTTTACCTCGGCACGGCCATTTCCATGTGGCTGGCCTGGATGCTCTCGGTGGCCGCGGGGGTGTACGTCGGCGCCAGCATCCCCGGCAGCTGGTCGCTGAGTTTTGCCATTCCGCTGTCGTTCCTGGCCCTGCTGGTGCCGGGCATTCGCAATGCGCCCAGCCTGGGCGCGGCCGTGGTGGGCGGGCTGCTGGCGGTGTTGCTGGTGCGCCTGCCGTACAACCTGGGGCTGGTCATCGGCTCGGTGTGCGGCATCGCCACGGGGGTTTGGCTTGAGCAACTGCGTCGGCCGGCGTTTCCAGCCACGGAGCCCGACGCATGAGCGATCTGACACTGTGGACCACCTTCATCGCCATCGGCCTGGGCACCTTCGCCATTCGCCTGTGTTTCATCGAACTGCATGGTAAGTGGCGCGTGCCGGCGCTGTTCACCCGCGCACTGGCCTATGTGCCGGCCAGTGTCATGGCCGCGCTGGCCTTGCCGGCCGTGGTCTACCCGGCAGGCCAGCCCGGTGGGCTGCTGGATAACCCGCAGGTGCCGGCGGCCATCCTCGCCGCTCTGGTGGCCTGGAAGACGCGCAGTACCGTGGCCACCCTGGCGGTCGGCATGGCTGCGCTGTGGGGGTTGCAATACCTGGCCTGAACGCAGTCAGCGCACGCCGATCTCATCCAGCAGCCACTTCTTGAATACCTCGGATGCCTCGTGACGGGTTCGGCGCTTGGGGTACACCAGGTAGTGGCCGATGTACTGGATGTCATGGGTCAGGCTGCGCAGCGGGGCCACCAGCGCGCCGCTGCGCAGTTCGCCTTCGGCCAGCAGGGTCGATTCCAGCACCACACCCATGCTGTTCACCGCCGCGGCGATGGCCATGGCGCTGCGGTCGAAGCGCAAGGCGTAGTGGTGCGGGGCGAACAGGTGGTTGGCTTCGAACCAGCCTTTCCATTGCAGCATCTGCACTTCGCACTGGATCAGCGTGTGCGAGTAGAGGTCCTGGGGGCTGCGGATGTGCTTTGCGACCTCGGGGCTGCACAGCGGGGTGAGGTGCTCCACGGCCAGCGGCACGATTTCGTGCAGGCTGCCGCGCGGCTCGCCGTAGACGATGTCGAGGTCGAAGTCGTCGTTGTCGAAGCGCGCATAGTCGGTACTCGCCGAGAAGCGCAGATCGATGTGCGGGTAAGCCGCCACGAAGCGCTGCAGGCGCGGCATCAGCCACTGGGTGGCGAAGCTCGGTGCGGTGTGCAGGCGCAGCGGCGGTGGCTCGTCGGCATTCACCAGGGCAAAGCCGCGTTGCATTTCGTCGAGGCCACGTTGCACGTGTTCCAGCAGCACGCGGCCCTTGAGAGTCAGGTTCACCTCTCGAGTGGTGCGTTCGAACAACTGCAGGTCGAGGGCTTCTTCCAGCTTGCGGATCGAGTGGCTGACGGCGCTGGAGGACAGCCCCAGTTCCTGGGCGGCGACCGCGAAGGAGCCGCTGCGCCCGGCTGCCTCGAAGACCCGCAAGGACGATAGCGGCACTTTACGCAGTGCGGCTATTGGTGAATTTGGTTCACTCATTCTTGTAAAAATGTCCTTTGTAAGCCCGCAATATCGGGTGATAGCGTTGGTTTCAGGTTCCGTTCCGGACTGTTTGATGAATCTCATACAGTAGTTCGGCATGGCGACTCTTACATCGCAAGCAGGAATACACAATGACAATAATTCCTCAGCGAGCGCCGACGACGCCGGATACGCTCGCCCACCTGAAACACCACGCCTGGCGCATCCGCCGCTTCGCCCTGCGCATGGGCGAAGTACAGGGCCAGGGCTATGTCGGCCAGGCCCTGGGCTGGGCCGATGTGCTGGCCGTCGCCTACTGCCATGCCATGCGTCTCGACCCGGCCAACCCGGAATGGGAGGGCCGCGACCGCTTTCTGCTCTCTCATGGTCACTACGCCATCGCGCTGTATGCGGCGCTGCTGGAGGCCGGCGTGCTGCCTGAACAGGAGCTGGAGACCTACGGCGCCGACGACAGCCGCCTGCCGATGTCGGGCATGGCCACCTATACCCCCGGCATGGAAATCTCCGGCGGTTCGCTGGGCCAGGGCCTGGCCATCGGCGTAGGCATGGCCCTGGCGCTGCGCATGAAGGGCAATCCGGCCTGGGTGTTCAACTCGATGTCCGATGGCGAGCTGGACGAAGGCGCGACCTGGGAAGCCGCCCTGTCGGCGGCGCACCACCAATTGGGCAACCTGATCGCGCTGGTCGACCTGAACAAGCAGCAGGCCGATGGCAACTCCCATGAGGTGCTGGAGTTCGAACCCCTGGTGGACAAATGGCAGGCCTTCGGCTGGCACGTGCAGCGGGTCGACGGCAACGACCTGGCAGCGGTGCTGCAGGCGTTCGACAGTGCCATGGCCCTGGAGGCGGCGCAGCCGCGGGTGATTCTCTTCGACACCCTGATGGGCAAGGGCGTGGACTTCCTCGAAGACCGCGAGAAGAACCACTTCATCCGCGTCGAGGCGGACGAATGGCAGGCCGCCTTGCGCGCTCTGGATGATGGCTATGCACAGGGGGCGCAGTGACATGAGCAACGAAACCACCCACAAGCCGCGGCTGACCACCTCGGCGATGATCGCCTCGATCGCCGCCGAAGGTCAGCGTACCGAGACGGCGCCCTTCGGCCACGCGCTGGTGGCGGCGGCGCAGCGGGACCCGCGCATCGTCGGCATGAGTGCCGACCTGTCCAAGTACACCGACCTGCACGTGTTCGCCCGCGAGTTTCCCGAGCGGCACCTGCAGATGGGCATGGCCGAGCAGTTGCTGATGGCTGCCGCCGGTGGCATGGCCAAGGAAGGGCTGGTGCCGTTCGCCACCACCTATGCGGTGTTCGCCACCCGGCGTGCCTATGACTTCATCCACCAGGTGATCGCCGAGGAGCGGCTCAACGTCAAGATCTGCGCGGCCTTGCCTGGCCTGACCACCGGCTACGGCCCCAGCCACCAGGCCACCGATGACCTGGCGTTGATGCGCGCGGTGCCGGGCATGACGGTGATCGACCCTTGCGACGCGCTGGACACCGCCCAGGCTGTGGAAGCCATCGCCGCGCACCACGGGCCGGTGTACATGCGCCTGCTGCGCGGCAAGGTGCCGATGGTGCTCGACGAATACGACTACCGCTTCGAACTGGGCAAGGCCAAGCTGCTGCGCGACGGCAAGGACGTGCTGATCATCGCCAGCGGGATCATGACCATGCGTGCCCTGGAGGTGGCGCAATTGCTCGGCGATGGCAGTGCCGATGTGGCGGTGCTGCACGTGCCGACCATCAAGCCGCTGGATGAAGCGAGCATCATCGAAGCCTGCCGGCGCAGCGGGCGCCTGGTGGTGATTGCGGAGAACCACAGTACCGTGGGCGGTTTGTCCGAGGCTGTCGCACTGACCCTGCTCAAGGCGCGGGTGGCGCCCGAGCTGCGCCAGGTGGCGCTGCCGGACGCCTTCCTGGATGCCGGCGCACTGCCGACGCTGCATGACCGCTACGGCATTTCTGCCGCGGTGATGGCCGCCAACATTCGTCAATGGCTGGGTTGAGGAGCACGTACATGAAAGTTGCATTCATCGGCCTGGGGGCCATTGGCCTGCCCATGGCTCAGCAGATCCGCCAGGCCGGCCATGCGCTGATCGGTATCGAACTCAGCGAAGCGGGCCGTGAACGGGCGCGTGAGCAGGGCCTGGAGGCCAGCGCTGACTGGCGTGCTGCGCAGGACGCCGAGGCCGTGGTGGTGATGGTCGCCACCCCGGCGCAGTTGCAGGCCCTGGTGGACAGCTTCGAGCCACTGCGCCCTGGCCAGTACTGGGTAATCATGAGCACCGTCGGCCCGGCTGCCGTGCGTGAACAAGGTGAACGCCTGGCGGCATGCGGGGCGCGGGTGGTCGATGCACCGGTTACCGGCGGCGTGGCCCGGGCGCGCACCGGCAGCCTGCTGATCTTCGCCTCCGGGGCGCCTGCAGACGTGCAGGCGGTCAACCCGGTGCTGGCGGCGATGGGTGAGGTCAAATCCACCGGGGACAGCATCGGTGACGGCCAGGCCATCAAGGTGGTCAACCAGCACCTGTGTTCGGTGCACCTGGTGGCCGCTGCCGAAGCCCTCAACCTGGCCCATGCCCTGGGCCTGGACCCAGCCAAGGTACTGGAGCTGGTGGAGCGCGGGGCGGGGGGCTCGTGGATGCTCTCCGACCGTGGCCCGCGCATGCTGCAGGGCACCGATGCGCAGGTCACCAGCATGGTCGACATCTTCGTCAAGGACAGCGGCCTGGTGGCCGATGCGGCTCAGGCCTGCCATGCCTCGGTGCCGCTGCTGGACATCGCCCACCAGCGTTTTTCCAGCGCGGCGCAGGCCGGGCTGGGGCAACGTGACGACAGCCGGGTGATCGAAACCTGGCGCTGAAACGGCACACATGAAGACCGGGCAGGCGGGCCTGCCCACCCGTACAACAACAATAAAGGCAGGGTTTTCCATGAGTCATTCCACTGAGGTGGCCGCCGGGCCACACGACAAGGCTTCGAAAGTCTCCTTCGCCTCCATGGTCGGTTCGGCCGTGGAGAGCTATGACTTCTTCATCTACGGCACAGCGGCCGCCGGCTGGTTCGGCTCGGTGTTCTTCCACACCACCGAGCCGATCGTCGGCATCCTGGCGGCCTTCGCCACCATGGCGGTGGGCTTTTTCATGCGCCCGCTGGGCGGTTACCTGGCCGGACACTACGGCGACCGCATCGGCCGCAAGGCAGTGCTGCTCTGGTCGCTGCTATTGATGGGCGGCGCCACGGTGCTGATCGGTGCGCTGCCCACCTACGAACAGGCCGGGGTCGTCGCGCCGCTGCTGCTGATTCTGTTGCGCATGATCCAGGGCATCGGCTTTGGCGCGGAGTGGGGCGGTGCAGTGTTGATGGCCTGTGAGCATGCGCCACCGCAGCGCCGCGGCTTCTTCGGCGCGGTGCCGCAGATCGGCATTCCGCTTGGTCTGCTGATGGCCAACGGCGCGTTCCTGCTCTCCGGTGCGCTGCTCGAAGGCGACTGGGTGTGGCGCGCACCCTTCCTGGCCTCGGTGGTGATGGTCGGCGTGGGCATGTGGATTCGCCTGGGGGTCAGCGAGTCGCCGGAATTCGAGAAGATGAAAGCCGAGAACACCCTGATCCAGCAGCCGGCGCTGACCGTGATCCGCAACGACTGGCGCAAGATCCTGCAGATCGTCGGCCTGCGCCTGGCGGAAACCGGCGGTTACTACCTGGCCACCAGCTTCATGCTGTCGTACGTGCTGCTGGCCGGGGTGGCGAGCAAGGAAAACGTGCTGTGGGGCACCCTGGTCGGTTCGGCGCTGGGGCTGGGCAGCCACCTGTTCTTCGGCGCGCTCAGTGACCGCATCGGGCGCAAGAAGGTGTTCCTCATCGGCTCGCTGTTCACCATCGCCTTCGGCATTCCGCTGTTCCTGCTGATCAACACCGGCGTGGTGGTGCTGATCGTGGTCGCGGTGGCGCTGTCGCTGCTGCTCAGCCACGACCCGATCTTCGCCGTGGAGGCGAGCTGGTTCACCGAGCAGTTCCCGGCCAACGTCCGTTCGTCGGGCATTTCCCTGGGCTACAACGGTGCCTCGCTGGTGGCCGGTGCCTTGCCATTCCTGGCCACCGGCCTTTACGCCATGGTCGGCTGGATCGGACCGGCCCTGTTGTTCAGCGCCTTGGGGGTGATCTCCACCGCTTGCGCGTTGAAGATGCGCGAGACCGCTCCGGCGGTGGTGGGCGAAGAACAGCTGTCGGGCACGCTGGCCACGGCTGCACACTGACCGCGGCTTGCGGGGCGGGTGGTCGTCAGGCGGCCCGCCTTGCAATCCGGCGGCGTGTGTAGGCTGAAGCGGTCACTGACGTGCTGCGCTGGTCAATGCCTGGGTTTCTCGGTTAGGGTCGGGGCTTCGCGACTCGACACCCACGAGGCCCTGGATGGTTTCTTCTCTTTTGCGCCCCGAACCTGCGCCGTTGCTGGCTCCCGGCGAGACCGTGGTGCTGTTCGATGGGGTGTGCAAGCTGTGCAACGGCTGGGCGCAGTTCGTAATCCGTCACGACCGCCGGCAGCGCATCCGCCTGGCCACCGTACAGTCGGCCGAAGGCCAGGCGCTGCTGGCCTGGGCCGGGCTGCCGCTGGATCGCTTCGATACCATGGCGACCATTCGTGACCGGCACTACTGGGTGCGTTCCGAAGCCTTCTTCGAGGTGGTGCGGCAGTTGCCGGGGCTGTGGCCGTGGTTGCGGGTGTTGCGTGTGGTGCCGGAGCGTCTGCGTGACCTGGGCTACGACTGGGTGGCGCGTAACCGTTACCGCTGGTTCGGCCGCCATGCGCAATGCCTGATGCCCACTGCGGACCACCAGCGGCGTTTCCTGCACAGTGATGTGCTGCGCTGACCCGAGCCTGCTGCACCGCCGGGTAACGCGGCGCAGCAGGTCATGCCGGGGTCAGTCGTGGTGCTCTTCGCCCACGAAGGTCAGCGAGGTGAACAGGCCTCGGGCTTCGATGTCGGCATCGCCCTTGACCGGCAGGGTGACTTCGGCGGCGATGACGTTCAGGCCTTCGTTGCGCACCACCACGCTGGCGCGACCTTCGGCGTCGGTTTCGGCGCTGACTTCATCCGGCTCGCTGCGGTAGTCGCCGATCAGCTTGATACCGGCGGCGGGCTTGCCATCGACCAGCACCTTGACCGGCAGCGGCTTGCCCGGCCCGACCTTCAGCGGATCGGCCAGCGGCACGATGACCATCTTCAATTTGTCCAGCGCTGGCAGCCGGGCACCGGGCGCATAGATCGCCAGGCTGTACTTGAAGGTGTGGATCGAGTCCGTGCCCCCCGGCACCTTGCTGCGTCCCTGGTTGATCCATTTCTTGTCTTTGTCGCGGGTCCACATGCCGTTGTCCAGGGCCACGCTCATGATCGCCACGGGTTTGATCGGCTTGAGCCGGGCATGGTCGTCCAGGCGCTCGACGGTCACCGGCACCTGCCGGCCGGCCAGGTCATAGGCCCAGGCGCCACTGACTTTCTGCGCCTTGAAGGCGTTGTCTTCGGCGCCATGGCCGTAGATCACTTCGATGTTGCCGCGACGTTGCTCGGTCCACAGGCCATGGGCCGAAGCCTGGCCGGCGCACAGCAGGGCGCCGCTGATGCCCAGTGCCAGCAAAGAGGAGTTGAAACGCATGGTGTTTCCTTTTTTCTTATCGATCAGAGGTTGAGGGTGAAGCTGACGGTGAAATTGCGCGGTTCGCCTGGTGCGATCCAGTAATTGCTGTAGGAGCGCTCGTAGTACTTCTCGTCGAAGATGTTATTGAGGTTCAGGCCCACCGTCAGGTTGTCGGTGGCTTTGTAGTGCGCCAGCAGGTCGACGGTGTGGTAGGCCGGCAGCTCGAAGTTCGAACCCGATTCTCCGGAGCGATCACCCACGTAGTTGAACGCTGCGCCCAGGTCCGAACCGCGCAGCGTGCCTTCCTGGAACTCGTACACGCCCAGCAGGCTGCCGCTGCGCTTGGCCACGCCGAGGATGCGGCTGCCGGTGGGAATGCTGCGGTCGCCCTTGGTGACTTCGGCATCGATGTAGGCGAAGGCGCCTATGATCCGAACTGCATCGGTCAGCTGGCCGGTCAGCTGCAGGTCAAGGCCCTGGCTGCGGGCCTTGCCCACCGCGCGGCTGGTATCGCTGCCCGGGTCGAGGGCCAGGACGTTTTCCTTGTCGATATGAAAGGCGGCGAGGGTGGTGCTCAGACGCTCGTCGAACAGCTCGCTCTTGATGCCCACTTCATAGCCGACGCCTTCTTCGGGGTCGAAGCTCTTGCCGGCGGCATCCAGGCCGTTGTTGGGCTTGAACGAGGTGGAGGCGTTGGCGAACAGACCGACTTGCGGGGTCAGCTGGTAGAGCAGGCCGGCACGTTGGGTGAAGGCGTCGTGGCGTTGGCGCTGGGTGCTGTTGCCGGCGTAGTTGTCGATCTGCTGGTCGAAGTGCTCGTAGCGTGCCCCGAGCATGCCGCGCAGCTTGTCGGTGAAGATGATCTGGTCCTGCAGGTTCAAGGCACGGCTTTCCACGTGCTCGAAAAAGTCGGTGCCGGAACGCGCGCCGTTGGGCTTGGCCTGGCCGTACACCGGGTTGTAGATATCGATGGCGTAGGGGCTGCCGGCGATGGTGGTGACCCGTTCGTTCTTGCGGTAGTTCTCGTACTCGGTGCCGATCAGTACCTCGTGCTGCAGGGCGCCGGTGTCGAAGAAACCGTGCAGCTCCAGCTGGGTGATGCTGTCGTGCCAGTTCATGTCTCGTTCGCGGTAGCGACGGTTGACGGTATGGCCATCAGCGTTCAGCGGGCGTGACTCGCTGGCGAAGCCGCCCAGCTCGCCTTCCTTGTAGTGGCTGGCCAGGCGCAGCGACCAGCTGTCGTTGAGGCGGTGGTCCAGGATCGCCTGAATCAGGTTGTTGTCGTTGTCGATCTTGTCGTCCGGCTCGCCGAGGAAGGTCGAGCGCGACACGCCGCTCCAGCGGTTGTTCGGCGCGACGATGCCACGGTCGAAGATCGAGTCGTGGCGGACGAACTCGGTCTGCACCAGCAGGCTGGTGTCCGGGCTCAGTTCCCAGCGCAGCGACGGGGCAACGAATACGCGGTGGCTTTGCACGTGGTCGCGGAAGCTGTGGTTGTCTTCCACGGCCAGGTTGACGCGGCCCAGCAGCGTGCCTTCGGTGTTCAACGGGGCGTTGGCGTCCAGCGCGGTGCGGTAGCGGTCCCAACTGCCGGCGCTGGCCTGCAGGGTGGTGAAGGCTTCGCGCTGGGGCTGCTTGGTGACGATGTTCACCGTGCCGCCAGGGTCGCCACGCCCATACAGGCTGGCGGCCGGGCCCTTGAGCACCTCGATGCGCTCGACGTTGGCGGCGTCCGGGGTGGCCGGGTAGCCACGGTTGGCGCTGAAGCCGTCCTTGTAGAACTCCGACGTGGTGAAGCCGCGGATGCTGTACTCGTAGAGGGTCAGGCCGCCGAAGTTGTTCTGCCTGGACACGCCGCCGGCGTAGTCCAGGGCACGTTCCACCTGGCTGGTGCCAAGGTCCTGGAGCACGGTGGCGGGCACTACGCTGATCGACTGGGGAATGTCCTTGATCGCGGTGTCGGTCTTGGTCGCGGTGGCCGAGCGCGTGGCGCGGTAGCCCTTGACCGGACCGCTGGCGGTTTCGTAGTCCTGCTCGGCACTGACCGTCAGTGCGTCGAGTTCGATGGGGGAAGCAGGGTCGGCAGCGTAGAGCGGGGCGCCGAGCACGCTGAACGCGAAGCCGGCGAAAGAGGCGATTGTGCGGGACGACATGGAGGGTTTCCTGATAGTTATAGTTACAATATAACATCCCAATCAAGATTTATTAGCATTTGTGTCGGCAATTTTCTGCCGGTTGCGCAGGTTTCGGTGGTTTGCCTGGCTGCAGGCTATGCTTGGGGGCCGCAATCCTGACTTCCCGACCCGAGGATGCCCCCGCGATGTCCAGCCTCACCGCCCGTGATTTTTCGCCTGAACTGCTGGAGCTGTACGACTACTACGCCCATGGCCAGATCAACCGCCGCGAGTTTCTCGACCGGGCGGCGAAGTTCACCGCCGGCAGCCTTACCGCCGTGGCCGTTTTGGCCGCGTTGAGCCCGGACTACGCGCTGGCCGAGCAGGTGCCGTTCACCGACCCCGACATTGTCGCCGAATACGTGACCTACCCGTCGCCCAAGGGCCACGGCCAGGTGCGTGCCTACCGGGTCAGGCCTGCTAAGGTCGCCGGCAAGCTGCCCGCCGTGGTGGTGGTGCACGAGAACCGTGGGTTGAACCCCTACATCGAGGACGTGGCACGGCGTGTCGCCAAGGCTGGCTTCATCGCTCTGGCCCCGGATGGGCTGAGTTCCCTGGGCGGTTACCCCGGCAACGACGACAAGGGTCGGGAAATGCAGCAGCAGGTCGACCCGGAAAAACTGTTGAATGACTTCTTTGCCGCCATCGAGTGGCTGATGGCCGACCCGGCTGTTACTGGCAAGGTCGGTATCACCGGTTTCTGCTATGGCGGCGGTGTGGCCAATGCGGCGGCGGTGGCCTACCCGGAACTGGGGGCGGCGGTGTCGTTCTACGGACGCCAGCCTAGGGCCGAAGAAGTGCCGCGTATCAAGGCGCCGGTGCAGATCCACTACGGCGAGCTGGACACGCGAATCAATGAAGGCTGGCCTGCCTACGAACAGGCCCTGAAGGCGGCTGGCACCCCGTATGAGGCGTGGATCTACAAGGGCGCCAACCATGGCTTCCACAACGACTCCACGCCACGTTACGACGAAGCGGCGGCCAAGCTGGCGTGGGAGCGGACCCTGGGGTGGTTCAGGCGTTACCTGGTGTGAAACTCAGGGCCGGGTAGGAGCGGCCTCAGCCGCGAAGCGACCGCCTGTTCACGACATATGCACTGAATTTCCTCGCACTTTCGCGGCTAAAGCCAATACTGGTCAGTTAGACCGTTGGAGCTTGCTCGCGAATGGCAGGCTATCTGGACCGGGTACACCCGCCGCAGCATTAGTGCCCTTTAGTCACCTTTCCGCCTTTACGGCGGGTTACTTTTGGTTTCCAGGTGCCCTGCGCGCCAAAAGTAACCAAAAGCCATTGCTCCTGGCTTGGGTCTGCCCTGCGGGCAGACTTCCCTCCTTCCGGCGCCATTCCAGGGGGCCGGCGCAATGGGCCGTCCCTGGCCCAGTGCGCCTAAGCCGGCTTCCCTGCCGGCTTACCCCCTTCCATGACACCTCCACTCGGCCTGCACCGAAGTCGCGTTTGGCGGCGTCTGTGAGTTCTGCGCTTGAAAAGCAAAAGCGACGCCAGATCGGATTGCTTTGGTCTAAAAGATCAGTATTGCGGCTAAAGCCGCTCCCACCGGGGCACATGCCGCTTAAGCGAACAGATTGGCTTTAGCCGGGATTTGCAGAGTTTCAGTGGCGCCCGCGTCGACGCGCCAGGCGTGCCTGCCAGTCGCCGGCGTGGCTGCGCTGGCAGGCTTGCTCGCTGTCGCAAGACACATGGCGTTCCACCTGTTCCAGGTGGATACCGGCTTCGGCCAGGGCCATGCCGGTGAGTTCGTTCATGCGTTGGTCCTGGCCGGCCAGCAGCGCCGCCTGACGACTGGCTTCGGTGTCGAACACCCAGGTCACCAGCAGGCTGGCAGGGAAACGCTGGTAGTCGACCTCATGGGTCAACCATTGGAAGCCTGGCAGTTGCGCCTTGGCGGTTTCGCAGGCTTCGGTGAGGGTGCGGCCGAGCAGGCGTTCGAGGTGCGCCTGTTCGCGCTTGGATAAGGACATGGCGGGTCAGTCTGCTGAAAAAGCGTTCAGTCTTGCACGCTTGCCAGCGCCTGGGAAATTCATGCATTGCCCGATGGCTTGCGGCTGCTGCGGCGTGGCTTGGCGGCGGCGCTGGTCGCTGCAGCCTTTGCCGTGGTCTTGTTTGACGTACCGTCCTTGGCGCCGCGCGAGTTGCCGGACGCCTTGCGCTTGCGGGATTTCTTCCAGGGCGCCGCACCCGCCGGTGCGGGCATGCCCTGCAGGTTCAGACGCAGGCCCTGGCAGCGTTCGACCTGCTTGCTCATCCACGCCGCCTGTTTGGCGACGAACTCTTCCAGGCTCATCTCGCCGCTCTGCACCATGTCCAGTGCCTGCTCCCAGATCGCCGTGGTGCCGGGGTCGGCAATCGCCCGCGGCACGTTGTCGATGAGGCTGAACGCCGGAGGGGTGGCGCTGAGCGCCTTGCCGTCCTTGCGCAGATAGCCCCGGTCGAGCAGGCCCTGGATGATGCCCGCACGGGTCGCTTCGGTGCCGATGCCGGTGGTCTCCTTGAGCTTCTGCTTGAGCAGCGGGTCTTCGACCAGACGCGCGACGTTCTTCATGGCCTTGATCAGGTCGCCCTCGGTGTAGGGCTTGGGCGGCTGGGTCCACAGGTCCTTGAGCTGCACCCCGGTGACCGGGCAGTTGTCGCCCTGGCGCAAGGCCGGCAGCGCCTGGGGCGGCGGGGCCTGCTTGCCCTTGGCCGGGGCCAGGGCCTCGGGCAGGGCGCGTTTCCAGCCGGGTTCGATGACCCGCTTGCCGACCGCACGCAGGGCCTGCCCGGCGCAGTCGAAATCCGCCTGGGTCCGGTCGTACTCGTGGTTGGGCAGGAACTGCGCCAGGTAACGGGCGCGGATGAGGCTGTACACCGCGCGCGGCTTGCCGCTCAGGCGTTCGAAGGCCCGTGTCGCGGCGGTGGGAATGATGCCGTGGTGGGCGCTGACCTTGGCGTCGTTCCAGGCCCGCGAGCGACGCTGCGCGTCGAGGTGTTCACGCAACGGCTGCAGGCTCGGGTCGGCGGCGCACAGCGCGGCGATGATACCGGCCGCCTCGCCATGCTGGCTGACGGGCAGGTAGCCGCAGTCGCTGCGCGGGTAGGTGATCAGCTTGTGGGTTTCGTAAAGCGCCTGGGCGATATCCAGGGTTTCCTGGGCGCCGAGGCCGAGCTTCTTCGAGCAGATTTCCTGCAGGGTACCCAGGTCGAAGGGCAGCGGCGCGGCTTCGCGAACCCGCTCGGTGCGTAACCGCGCCACCCGGGCGCTGCCGGCCTGGGTGATGTCGTGGGCGGCCTGCTGCGCCAGGGCCTGGTTCAGGCAGCGGTCCTGTTCGTCGCAGAATTCGCCAGGCGCGCGCCACTGGGCGGTGAAGTCCTGGCCGTCGTGGCGCAGGCCGACGTCGATGGCCCAGTAGGGTACTGGTACGAAGTCGGCGATGCTGCGGTCACGGTCTACCACCAGACGCAGGGTAGGGGTCTGCACCCGGCCCACCGGCAATACGCCCTGGTAGCCGGACTGGCGCCCGAGCAGGGTGAACAGACGGCTCATGTTCATGCCGATCAGCCAGTCGGCCCGCGACCGGCCCAGCGCCGAATGATAAAGGCTGAAGGTATCGGCGCCCGGACGCAGCGCCGCCAGCGCCTTGCGGATCGAGGCGTCGTCCAGCGCCGACAGCCACAGACGCTGGATCGGCCCGCGATAGCGACAATGCTCGACCAGTTCGCGGGCGATCATCTCGCCTTCGCGGTCGGCGTCGGTGGCGATCACCAGCTCGCGGGCCTCGCCAAGCAGGCGCTTGACCGCCTTGTACTGGCTGGCGGTCTTGGGCTTGACCTGCATCTTCCAGGTGCCGGGCACGATCGGCAGGTCCTGCAGCACCCAGCGCTTGTAGCGGGCGTCGTAGGCGTCGGGCGGCGCGGTTTCCAGCAGGTGGCCGATGCACCAGGTGACGGTGACGCCGGCGCCGCTCAGGCAACCGTCGCCGCGTCGGGTGGCACCCAGCACGGCGGCGATGTCCTTGGCCTGGGAAGGTTTTTCGCAGAGAAACAGGCGCATGGCCGGCAAGCTTTCTTCAATCGGTCGAGGCCGACAGGATGCGCCAGGGCCTCGGGCAGATCAAGTTTTATCTGTATGGGCATACAGTAAAAAGGCCGGGCTCCTTGCCTTCACAGCCCTGTATTGCGGCTAAAGCCAATACCGCTCGGTTAGGCGTCATGTGACCCGATGGGAGCGGCTTTAGCCGCGAAAGCGCCAGGAAACTCACTGCATCTGTTGTGAACAAGCGGTCGCTTCGCGGCTGAAGCCGCTCTTACCCGGTTTAACTGACCTGTATTGCGGCTAAAGCCTCGCCCATCCAGCGTTACAGCAAGGTGATGGGGTAGTCGACGATCAGGCGCAGTTCCGATACGTCGCCTTCGCCCTGGTCGGCGTTGGCACGGTGGAAGGCCTGGCGTACCCGCAGCGACAGGTCCTTGGCCGCGCCGCTCTGCACCACGTACTTGGCTTCCAGGTCGGTTTCGTTGTGCTTGCCGTCTGCGCCATACAGTCCGGCATAGGCGCTGTCGGCCGACACCCGTGTGCCGTCGACGTCGTAACCGCGCATGTGGCGGGCCATGAAGCTCAGGCCGGGCACGCCGTAGTGCGTCATGTCCAGGTTGTAGGTGATGCCGAACGAGCGCTCGTTGGGGCCGTTGAAGTCCGACCATTGCACCGAGTGGGCCAGCAGCACCGAGTCGCCACCTTCGCCATTGCCGTTGTTGCCCACCGCCAGGTAGTCGAACGGCGTGTCGCCGTGCACTTTCTGCGCCGACAGGGTGACCGAATGCGCACCGAGGAAGGCGTAGGTCGCGCCCAGCGAGGCGGTGGTGTTGTCGATGGCGCCGGCCTTGGCCTGGCCCTGGTCGAGGGTGCGGTACAGGTTGGCGTCGAAGGTCAGCGACTGATCGCCGCCCAGGGCCAGCACGTAGTTGGTGTTGGCGTAGTACTGGTTCCACACGTCTTCGAACTGCGCCGCGTAGAGGCTTGCGGTCCAGTTCGGGGTGATCTGGTACACGCCACCGGCGTAGGTCGCCTTGCGCGCCGTGACATTGGCGTACAGCGCGTAGATATCGTGGTCCTGATTGGTGGTCACGTTGCTGTTGGTGCTGGTGTAGCGCCCGGCTTCCAGGTCCAGGCCATCGATCTCGCTGCTCTTGAGTTCCAGGCCGGTGGCGCTCTGCGGCAGCAGGCGTGTGCCGCCCACGGCGAATACCGGAGCGGTGGGCTGCAGGTTGCCGTAGCGCAGCTGGGTCTTGGACACCCGCAACTTGAGCGCCGCGCCAGCGCTGCCAAAGCTGTCTGCGGCCTTGCCATCGCGCTCCAGAGGCAGGTTGCCGGTGCCGCTGTCGCCTTCCTGGGCATCGAGCTTGACGGCGAAGTGGCCGAAGGCATCGATGCCGACACCGACGGTGCCTTGGGTGAAGCCCGAGCTGTAGTTGCCGATGAAGCCTTGTGCCCAGTCACGGTTGTCGCGGTCGCCGTCCTGGCGGTCACGGTTGAAGTACTGGTTGCGGGCCAGTATCGACAGGCTGCTGCCGGCGGCGAAGCCTTTGGCGTCGTCCTGGCTTTCGATGGTCTCGGCCATGGCCAGTTGATTGAGCGAGGCAGAAACCGCCAGGGCGACGGCGCTCCAGTGTCTTGGGGTCATGGTTTGCATTCCTCTGGTGTCAGGGCCCGAAGCCGGTGCGGAACTGGCCGGCGTTTGGTCGAATTCGGGCGGTGGCAGCAGGCGGGCGTGGTGCCCGACCGGGGTGAGCGGCGCGCCGTTTTATATCACGGTATTTCAATGAGTTAGGCGCCTGCGCGGTAAGGCTTGGTTAAAAAGCTGTAACTTTCAGACAGCAATTCGACGCTGCGCCGCAGCGTTCGTTCAGGGTTTTCAAGCCCTGCGCCGGAGCTGCCGAAAGGCGCGTGGCGGCCTGCTGGCCATTTCCCATGAATGCGCTGTTCGCCTGGCTTCGCCAGCTTGCTAACATGAGCTCACAAATGGATAGGGGGGCTTTCATGCGAAAGGTCTTGTGCATCGAAGACGACCAGGACACGGCTCATGAAATCGCCGCCGAGCTGGGCCGGATGGGCTTTGCCGTGGAGTGTGCCGGGGATGGCCAGCAGGGGCTGGAGCTGGCGCTGCAAGGTGCCTACGACGCCATCACCCTCGACCGCATGCTGCCGGGCCTGGATGGTCTGGAAGTGATCACCCGGCTGCGCGGTGCGGGGGTGCGCACCCCGGTGCTGATGATCAGTGCGCTGACCGACGTGGACGACCGCATCCGTGGCCTGCGTGCCGGCGGCGACGATTACCTGGTCAAGCCGTTCGTCTCCGAAGAGATGGCCACGCGCATCGAGGTACTGCTGCGCCGCCATGGCGAGGTGCCGGAGCGCGAAACCCTGCTGCAGGTCGGCGACCTGGGCCTGGACCTGCTCAGCCGCGAGCTGCTGTGCGGTGAGCAGCGCGTGGGGCTGTCGCCCATCGAGTTCAAGTTGCTGGAGTTCCTGATGCGTAACGCCGGAGCGGTGGTGACCCGCGCGCTGATCTTCGAGTCGGTGTGGGGCTATCACTTCGACCCCGGCACCAAGCTGATCGACGTACACCTCACACGCCTGCGCCGCAAACTCGATGTGGTGGGTTGCAAGGTGGTGATCAATGCCCTGCGTGGCTCCGGCTTCGTGCTGGTCGACGGCACGGAGCAGTGAGCGTGCGCGCCCGCCTGCTGCGCACCACGGCCTTTCGCCTGACCCTCACCTATGCGGTGGTGCTGTCGCTGGGCGCCTTGCTGCTCAACGTGCTCATCTACTGGCAAGTGGAGGGCTACCTGTCGCGGCAGACCGACAAGATCATGCTCGGCGAGATGCGCCAGTTGCTCTACCTGCCCGCCGAAGCGTTGCCCGAGGAAATCACCCGGCTGGAGGAGGGCGACCTGCGCGGGGTGATTTCCTATGGCCTGTTCGAGGCCAATGGGCGTTATCTGCATGGTGCTTTGCAGCACCTTCCTGAAGACATTCCGCTCGACGGCCAGCCGCATGAGTGGCAGGAGGCCGGGTTCGCTGCCGGTACCAAGCTGATCGGCCGCAAGCTGGTCAATGGCCAGGTGCTGGTGATCGGCTACGAAGCCAAGACCCTCGCCGGGCTGCGTGCCATCCTGCTGCGCTACCTGGGCTGGAGCGCCTGTCTGATTCTGGTGGTCGGCCTGCTGGTCGCGATATTGCTGGGCTTCGCGCCGCTGCGCCGCATGCGTCATGTGCAGGCCGCCAGCCGGCGTATCGCCGAAGGCGATTTCACCCAGCGCCTGCCGGTCACCCGCCGTGGCGACGAGCTGGACATGCTGTCATCGCTGGTCAACCGCATGGTCGTCGAGGTCGGGCGCCTGCTCGATGAGGTCAAGAGCCTCGAAGACAACGCCGCCCATGACTTGCGCACGCCGCTGAACAAAATGCGCGCGCAACTGCACCGCACCCTGATGGACTGGGAACACGCGCCCCGCGAACAGCTGCGCGTGCGCCTGGAAAAATCCCTGGACGCCGCCGATGCGCTGCTCAGCCGTTTTCGCGCCCTGCAGCGCATTGCCGAGATCGACAGCCAGGCGCGCCGTGCGGGCATGACCACGTTGGCCTGCGGGCCGCTGCTGGAGCAGGTATTCGAGGATTACCAGCCGGTGGCCGAAGAGGCGGGTATCGAGCTGCGCCTGGCCATCGAACCGGTACCGCCGTTGCTGGCTGACCGGGAGTTGCTGGCCGAAGCGTTGATGAACCTGCTGGACAACGCGGTGAAATTCACCCCGGCGGGTGGCTGCGTGTGGCTGAAACTGGTGGCCGGGCCGCAAGGCACGCGTATCGAAGTACAGGACAACGGCCCGGGGATTCCCGAAGACCAGCGCCACACCGTTCTGCAGCGTTTCGCCCGCGGGCATCATGAAGCCCGGGGCAGCGGCACCGGGCTGGGCCTGGCCATCGTCGCGGCGGTGACCAGGACCCACGGCTACCAGTTGCTGCTCGAAGACGCGCAACCGGGGCTGCGCGCGGTGTTGCAGACCGCTTGAGGTCAGGCCGGCAGGCCGATCTCCACGGCGTCACCGTTCAGCCGCACCGGCCAGCTTGGCAGGTTCTGCTCCGGGTACTCCAGGCAGGTGCCGTCTTCGAGGCGAAAGTGCTGCTTGTACAACGGCGAGGCGATCACCAGCTCGCCGCCCAGTTGGCCGACCAGGCCCCGGCCGATCACATTGGCCCCGGATTTCGGATCGCGGTTGCCTACCGCGTAAAGCGGGCACGGGTTGCCCGGCAGGTAGAACAGTGCGATCTGCTGGCCCTGCAGCCAGGCGACCACGCCGGAATTGGCGACCAGGTCCTGGCGTGAGCACAGGGCCTGCCAGTGCAGGGCTTGCGCGGTTGCGGGTTGGGCATAGGCGACGTTTGTCTGGCTCATCAGACCACCTCCTTGAACAGTGGAATCAGGTTGAGTTCATCGGCTTTCGCCGGGCGGCGCTGCTCGCGTTCACGCACGAAGTGCACGTCCGGGTCGCTGCGCTGGTCGTTGACGAAGGTGCGGAAGCGCTTGAGCTTTTCCGGGTCCTTGAGGGCGTTGGCCCATTCGCATTCGTACCGGTCGACCACCAGCTGCATCTGCGCCTCCAGCTCGGCAGCCAGCCCCAGGCTGTCGTCGATGACCACGGCCTTGAGGTAATCCAGGCCGCCTTCCAGCGACTCGCGCCATACCGAGGTGCGTTGCAACTTGTCGGCGGTGCGGATGTACAGCATCAGGAAGCGGTCGATGTAGCGGATCAGGGTTGCGTCATCCAGGTCAGTGGCGAACAGCTCGGCGTGGCGCGGGCGCATGCCGCCGTTGCCGGCCACGTAGAGGTTCCAGCCGTTTTCGGTGGCGATCACCCCGACGTCCTTGCTCTGCGCCTCGGCGCATTCGCGCGTGCAGCCGCTGACTGCGAACTTGAGCTTGTGCGGCGAGCGCAGGCCCTTGTAGCGGTCCTCGATACGCAGGGCCATGGCCACGCTGTCCTGAACCCCGTAGCGGCACCAGGTGCTGCCTACACAGGATTTCACCGTGCGGGTCGACTTGCCGTAGGCATGCCCGGTCTCGAAGCCGGCAGCGATCAGTTCGCCCCAGATGTCTGGCAGTTCATGCAGTTGTGCGCCGAACAGATCGATGCGCTGGCCGCCGGTGATCTTGGTGTAGAGGTCGTATTTCTTCGCCACAGCGCCAATCGCCAACAGCCCGTCCGGGGTGATCTCGCCGCCGGGGATGCGCGGCACCACCGAGTAGGTGCCGTTCTTCTGCATGTTGGCCATGAAGGTGTCGTTGGTGTCCTGCAGCGGGATCAGCAGCGGGTCGGTGATTGGCCGGTTCCAGCACGAGGCGAGGATCGAACCTACCGCCGGCTTGCAGATGTCGCAACCATGCTCGCCCTGTCCGTGGCGCTGCAGCAGGTCCTCGAAGCGCTCGATGCCCTCCACGCGGACGATGGAGTACAGCTCCTGGCGGGTGTAGGGGAAGTGCTCGCACAGGCTCTTGTCCACGCTCACGCCACGGGCGATCAGCTCGTGCTCGAAGACCTGCTTGAGCAGCGCCGTGCAGCCGCCGCAACCGGTGGCCGCCTTGGTACAGGCCTTGATGCCGGCCAGGTCGCTGCAGCCGTCGTCGATGGCGGCGCAGATCGAAGCCTTGCTGACGTTGTGGCACGAACAGATGGTCGCGGTGGCCGGCAGAGCGTCGGCGCCCAACGCCGGAGCGCCTTCACTGTGCGGCAGGATCAGGCTGGCCGGGTCTTCGGGCAGGGTGATGCCATTCTGGGCGTACTGCAGCAGGGTGTCGTAGTAGCTGTTGTCGCCGACCAGCACCGCGCCCAGCACCTGTTTGCGGTCGGCCGAGACCACCAGGCGGCGGTAGCTGGCGGTGGCTTCGTCGATGTAGCGGTAGCTCACCGCGCCGGCCAGCGCGCCATGCGCATCACCGATGGAGCCGACGTCCACGCCCAACAGCTTGAGCTTGGTGGACATGTCGGCACCGAAGAACGCTTCGGCATCCTGCCCGCACAGCTGCGCGGCCACGCTGCGGGCCATCTGGTAGCCGGGGGCGACCAGGCCGAAGATGCTGCCGTTCCAGGCGGCGCATTCGCCGATGGCGTAGATGTCGGCATCGCTGCTGCGGCAGTGCTCGTCGATGGCCACGCCACCGCGCGGGCCTAGCTCCAGCTGGCACTGGCGGGCCAGGGCATCCTGGGGGCGGATACCGGCGGAGAACACGATCAGGTCGGTTTCCAGGTATTGGTCACCGGTGAAGTTCATGCGGTAGCGGTATTCGCTGCCGGCGCTGATCGACTGGGTGGCACGCGACAGGTGCACACCGACCCCCAGAGCCTCGATCCGCGACTTCAGCGCCGCGCCGCCGAGGTCGTCGAGCTGCACGGGCATCAGCCGTGGGGCGAACTCCACCACATGGGCTTCCAGACCCAGGGACTTGAGCGCATTGGCCGCCTCCAGGCCCAGCAGGCCACCGCCGACCACCACGCCACGACGTGCCTTGGTGGCTGCGGCGCGGATGGTGTCCAGGTCGTCGAGGGTGCGATACACCAGGCGCGAGTCGCCTTCGGCACCTTCGATGGGGGGTACGAAAGGGTACGAGCCGGTGGCCAGCACCAGCTTGTCGTAGGCGAAGCGACCTTGAGCGGTGATGACTTCGCGGCGCGCACGGTCGATCTCCAGTACCGGTACGCCAAGGTGCAGGGTCAGGCCGGGTTGCTGGTACAGTGCGGCGTCGCTCATTGCCAGCGACTCGGCATCACGACCGCTGAAGTATTCGGACAAGTGCACACGGTCGTAGGCGCGCTGGCGCTCTTCACCGAACACATGGATGCGATGTTTCGCCAGGGCGCCGCCGGCGATCAGTTGCTCGACGCAGTGGTGCCCGACCATGCCGTTACCGATGACGATCAGGGTTTGTACATCGTTGTCTGGGGAGCTTGTGCTGTTCATGGCAATTCCCGGCCTAGGCCAATCAGGTTTTTGTGAAGCAAAAAAAAGCGCCCGGAACCGTGAGGTTCCAGGCGCCTTTGCCTGTTCTGGTTATGTGGTGACAGCCTGGCCTCGTTGCCGGTGGCACCTGTAAGCCCTGTGCATCTGTGCCGGAAGGACCGGGCGACAGTGGCGATCGGCATCGACCGGCCTGGGCCGCTGCACCTGCGTGGGTGAGCTTGCCAGGCTTCATGCAGGGGCTGTGCCATATCGAGACGGGCCTGGTGGGCCGGGCTTTGCGCCTGATGGCACGGGTTTGCACACACGGTGGATGCCTTGAATTGGTGCGTGCGTGTGCAGGCATGGAGCAGGGCGGCGATGGGTTACCATGCCGATCTTTGCCAAATCAGGGGCCCTTCATGTCCGAACCGGCCATTCACATTACCGCCGTCAGCCAGGCCGAGGTGCCCGCCACCGTCGCCTTCGTGATGCGCGCCCGAGCCACTCTGTTCCCTACGCTCGACCCCGCCGTGCTGCCCGACGACCTGGCACGTTTCGAGGCGGTCTACCAGCAGGGCGGTGATGCCTGCTTTCTCATCGCCCGCCAGGCTGGGGAAATCGTCGCCGCCATCGGCTACCTGCCGTATGACCATCGTTTCGCGCAACTGGACTATCGCGGCCAGCGCACCGTGGAAGTGCTGCGCTTGTTCGTCGAGCCGGCCTGGCGTGGCGCCGGGCTGGCCAGCCGGCTGTTCGAGGCGCTGGCCGAGAAGGCGCGCAAGCAGGGTATCGAGACCCTGTACCTGCATACCCACCCGTTCCTGCCCGGCGCCATCGCCTTTTGGCAACGCCACGGCTTTACCGTGGTCGATGTCGAGAACGACCCACTCTGGCAGACCACGCACATGGAGAAACGCCTCGATGAGTCTTGATGCCGAACGCTGGCAGCGCCTGTGGCAGGCGCGGGGTGCCGAACCGCCTGTTGGCCGTTTCGCCGCATTGCAGGCCTTATATGCCGAGCCGGGCCGGCATTATCACGGTGCTGCGCACATCCGCGCCTGCCTGGCCGCTCTGGATGAGCTGCATGCCCAGGCCGTGGATGTCGGCCAGGTGGAGCTGGCCATCTGGTATCACGATGCGATCTACGATACGGCACGCCAGGACAACGAGACGCGCAGCGCCGAGCTGGCCGAACTGGACTTGCGCGAGGTGGGCCTGGAGGAGGATGCCAAGGCGGTCGCCGCGCTGATCCTGGCCACCGATCACCGGCATGCTCCGGCTACCGACGATCAGCGCCTGCTGGTGGATATCGACCTGTCGATCCTGGGCGCGCCCTGGCCGGTGTACCAGGCCTATGCCGAGGCGGTGCGCCGCGAGTATGCCCGCTTCCCCGATGCGCTGTACCGTCCTGGCCGTGTGGCGGTGCTCAGGCAGTTCCTGCAGCGTCCGGCCATTTTCACCACGCCCGCCGGCCAGGCCCGCTGGGAAACAACGGCAAGGAGCAACCTTCAGGCCGAGATTCAGCAGTTGGAGGCGTGACAAGGTTGGCTCGGTAGGCTTCAGCCGCGATGGCTGAGCCACCCGCCGTGCAGATGTGGTGAGCGTTCCGGCCTTTTCGCGGCTGAAGCCACTCCCACCCGCCCGGCGTTGGTCGGGGGGAGCGGGCGTTGCCTCAGTGCGGCGCCTGGAAGCGGCGTGCGGTCTTGAGCAGCTCTTCGGGGCTGATGTGTCCGACCACCCCGGCCTTGGCGCTGCCGGGCTGCGGCAGGTCGAGGATGTGGCCCTTCATCTTGCCGATGATGTGCATCTCGCACGGTTTGCAGTCGAACTTCAGGGTCAGTACCTCGTCACCCTGTACCAGCTGCATCGGCGCCACCTTGGTACGCACGCCGGTCACGCCCTTGGCCTGTTTCGGGCACAGGTTGAAGGAGAAGCGCAGGCAGTGCTTGGTGATCATCACCGGCACCTCGCCAGGCTCTTCGTGGGCCTCGTAGGCTGCGTCGATCAACTGCACGCCATGGCGGTGGTAGAAGTCCCGCGCTTTCTGGTTGTAGACGTTGGCCAGGAACGACAGGTGCGACTCGGGGTACACCGGCGGTGGATTGCTCTCGGCCTTGCGCCCGCCACGCGGGTGCGCCGCTACCCGAGCAGCGTCCAGCGCCTCGATGGCTTCGCGGCGCAGCGCCTTGAGCTGCGAGTTGGGAATGAAGAACGCCTGTGGCGCATCCAGCCGCACGTCCTGGGCGTGATAGATCGTGGTGCCCAACTGGGTCAGCAGGTCACGCAGCTGTTCCAGGGCCTGTTCCGGTTTGTTGGCCGCGCCGAACGGGCCGTCGAGACTCACCGAAACCTGCACGTTCTCCTCGCTGGTGGCGGTCAGGGTCAGGCGGTCTTCACGCAGCACGGCGTGCCAGCGGATGCCGATGCGTCGCTCGGCGGAGGTTTTCAGCAAGGCCTGCTGCCAGTTGTGGTCGAGGTTGCGGCTCAGCGGGTGGCTGGGGCGCAGGCGCGAGAGGGCAGCCGGCATCTCGTTGGGTTCGACGCGATAGCGCCAGCGCTTCTCGCCGTCTTCCTCGAACTCGCCCTTCAGCTCGGCGATGTTGGCACGGAAGCCCACCACCTCGCGTTTGACCAGCACGTTCAGGCCGTCACCGTTGGACAGCGGCTCGTGGGTCACGGCGATCAGGTCGCGCTTGTTGACCTTTTCCACGGTGCCCACCGGCAGACCGGTGAAGGTCGGCGAGTCGAAGGCACCGATGTCGATCTTGCGCTCGCTGACGAAATAGTCGGTGCTGCCACGGTGGAAGGTCTTGTCCGGGTCGGGCACGAAGAAGTGCGCGGTGTGGCCGCTGGACGCGCGTGCCAGGTCCGGGCGGTCGGTGAGAATTTCGTCGAGCATCTGCCGGTAGTGAGCGGTGATGTTCTTCACGTAGCTCACGTCCTTGTAGCGCCCCTCGATCTTGAACGAACGCACCCCGGCCTCGACCAGGGCGCGCAGGTTGGCGCTCTGGTTGTTGTCCTTCATCGACAGCAGGTGCTTGTCGAAGGCCACCACGCGACCCTGTTCGTCCTTGAGGGTGTAGGGCAGGCGGCAGGCCTGCGAGCAGTCGCCGCGGTTGGCACTGCGCCCGGTCTGCGCGTGGGAGATGTTGCACTGCCCGGAGAAGGCCACGCACAACGCGCCGTGGATGAAGAACTCGATGGCGGCGTCGGTTTGCTCGGCGATCTGGCGGATTTCCTGCAGGTTCAGTTCACGGGCCAGGACCAGTTGCGAAAAACCGGCCTGGTCGAGAAACCTGGCCCGCTCCAAGGTACGGATGTCGGTCTGGGTGCTGGCATGCAGCTCGATGGGCGGAATGTCCAGCTCCATCACCCCGAGGTCCTGGACGATCAGCGCATCGACACCGGCGTCGTACAGCTGGTGGATCAGCTTGCGCGCCGGCTCCAGCTCATCGTCGTGCAGGATGGTGTTGAGGGTGGTGAAGATCCGCGCGTGGTAGCGGTGGGCGAACTTCACCAGCTCGGCGATCTCGCTGACCTCGTTGCAGGCGTTGTGCCGTGCGCCGAAACTCGGCCCGCCGATGTACACGGCATCGGCGCCATGCAGGATGGCTTCGCGGGCGATGGACACATCGCGGGCGGGGCTGAGCAGTTCCAGGTGGTGTTTGGGTAAGGACATGACGAGCGGAATCCGGGCGCAGGGCAAAGCGCGCATTGTAGTGGCAGCGGCGCGCCACTGCACCCTTCGCCCGGTATTTCGATGGTCGCGGCTGATCGCCGGTCGTGCTCAGGTATTGCTCTCGGTGAATTTCTCGAAGTACAGGTGGCCGTTGTCGATGGCGTTTTCGCTCAGCCAGGTCTTCACCGACTCGACCATCGGCGGCGGGCCGCACAGGTACATGTCGAATGGCGCCTGGCGCAGCGCAGCGGCGTCGAAGTGCTCGGCCAGGTAGCCGCGCCGCCCGTCCCAGGAAGGTTCGGCCTCGCTGAGCACCGGCACGAAACTGAAACCGGGAATGCGTTCGGCATAGGCTTCGATGCGCGCCAGCTCGCACAGGTCGGCCTGCTGGCGCACGCCGTAGTAGAGCGTCACCGGCTGGCCGCAGCCGCCGCGCTCGGCGATCTGGTCGAGCATGCCAAGGAACGCCGACAGACCCGTGCCACCGGCGACCATCACCAGTGGGCGTTCGATCTGGCGCAGGTAGAAGGCTCCCAACGGCGCCTCGAAGCGGATCTCGTCGCCGACCTGGCAGCGCTCGCGGATGTAGTTGCTCATCACCCCGTCAGGCAGCAGGCGAATGAGGAACTGCAGGCGGTTGTCGGCGCTGGGCTGGCTGGCGAAGGAGTACGAGCGCCAGGCGTCGGTGCCGGGAATCTGCAGGCGTGCGTACTGTCCGGGAAGGAAGTCCAGCTGGCGATCGTCGGTGCTGGCGTCCAGGTGCAGGATGGCCGTACCGGCCGACACCTGTTGCACGTGGCAGACCCGGCCGCTGCCCTGCACGGTGCGGTTGGCTCCGCACAGCGAAGAGTCGAAGTCGAAGTAGAACGAGGCGTCGGACTGCACGCGGGTCTGGCAGGTGAGTACCTTGCGCTGGGCCAGGTCCTGTTCCGACAGGGCTTCTTCGTCGACGTAGTCGAGGCTGTAGCTGCCCGACTCGCACCGGCCCATGCAGGTGGCGCACACACCCTCACGGCAGTCCAGGGGGATGTTGATACCGTTGCGCAACGCGGCGTCGAGGAGGATCTCGTTGCCGTTGACGGGGAAGAACAGCGTCTTGCCGTCGGCGAAACTGAAGGCGACCTTGTGATTCATGATTCGGCGTCCGCGCAGTCAGAGGTGATAGAAGTCCAGCACCGAGTTGATGGTGTCGTTGAGCAGCACGACATGCTTGCGGGTGATCACGAAGCTGTCGCCGCTCGGGCGCAGGTCATAGGTGGCGTAGCCGAAGAACTGCTCGCTCTGGCCCAGGCGGTGGTACAGGGTGGTCCAGTTGGCCTTGACCTGCAGCTGGCCGCCCGCCCGTTCGGCAATGCGCAGGTTGCCGATGTTGTGCAGGGTGCGTGGCATCGGGATGGTCGAGGCAGCCTTGCCGGTGCGAATGCGGAACACCCGGTCTTCCAGCCCGGAGCGGTTGGCGTAGTAGATCAGCGACATGCCTTTCTTCGGGTCGCTGGTGTAGCTGTGCTCGGACTCCCACTGCGGCAGGTGGAACTCGCTGTCTTCGCTGAACAGTGCCAGGTAGGCGTCCCAGTCCTGGGCGTCGCACAGCTCGCATTTGCGGAAAAAGAATTGCTCGATCTGGTAGTGCAGTTGCGGATTCATGTTCATACCTCGCGCAGCTTCAGGGGCTGGTCCTGGGCGATCTTGTCCAGGCCTTGCAACAGGAAGCGCTGCCAGTTGTTGTGCTGGTTGACGTACAGGCCTTCATGGGTGAATTCGGTGCCGGTCAGTGCGGGCTGGATGCCGATCGCCTCGCTGTTGGCGGTGGGGCCTTCGACCCATTTGCCATGGCCGCGGGAAATGTCGCTCCAGCGCTCCAGGCGGGCCTGGAAGCCGCGCTGGGCCTCGCGGAACTCCACCAGGTCGTCTGGCGTACCCATCCCCGAAACGTTGAAGAAGTCTTCGAACTGGCGGATACGGCTTTCTCGGTCGGCGTCGGACTCGCCCTTCACGCCGATGCACTGGCTGATGACCTCGGTCTTGTTCCAGGCCACCGGGCGCACGATGCGCAGCTGCGAGCTGATCTGGTCCATGAAGAACAGGCTGGGGTAGATGTTCAGGTTGCGCAGGCGGTGCATCATCCACTCGGCCTTGGCCTGGCCGTACTCGGCCACCAGGCGCGGCATCACTGCGGCATAGCCGGGGCGTACGGTGGGGTTGGGCATGTCGCTGAACAGCAGGCTGTGGCCGTTGTGGAAGGAGAACCAGCCGTCGTCGGTCTGCGCATCGCCGGCACCGAGCTTGCTGTAGTCCAGGGTGCTGCTGGCGCCGCCTTTCTCGGCGTTGACCTGCTGGCGGTGCTGCACGGTGGCCACGTAGTTGTAGTGCACGGTGCTCACGTGGTAGCCGTCCAGGCCGTTTTCGTTCTGCAGCTTCCAGTTGCCGTCGTAGGTGTAGGTCGACTTGCCGGGCAGCACTTCCAGCTCGCCGGTGGGCGACTGGGCGACCATCATGTCGAAGAACACCTTGGCGTCGCCGAGGAAGTCTTCCAGGCTGTCCTGGCCTTCGGCGTCGAGGCTGATGAACACGAAGCCCTTGTAGCTGGCGATGCGCGCCTTCTTCAGGCCACGGGTGGCCTTGTCGAAGCCTTCGGGGTACTCGCCCGGCGCCTTGACCTTCACCAGGCGCCCGTCGCTCTTGTAGCACCAGGCGTGGAAGGGGCAGGTGAAGGTGCTCTGGTTGCCTTTCATCACCCGCGTCAGGGTAGTGCCGCGGTGCTGGCAGGCGTTGATCAGCGCGTGCAGCTGGCCTTCGCCATCACGGGTGATGATCATCGGCTGGCGACCGGCACGCATGGTCAGGAAGTCATGCTTGTTGGCGATCTCGCTCTCATGGCAGGCGTAGATCCAGTTTTTCTCGAAGATCAGTTCCATCTCCAGGTCGAACAGCTCCGGCTCGGTGAACATGTCCCGGGCGATGCGGAACACGCCTTCGGCGGGGCGAAAGTCCAGGCAGCCGTTGATGAAGTCCTTCCACTGATCGACGCTTCTTGTTGGGTTCATGGTCCTGTACCTGTCACATCGGGCGATTCGGCAGGTGCTCGCTGGCACCCTCGGTTGGGGCCATTTAACGAAGCGGCGCGCTACAGGGTCTATCCGCTTTTTTGGCAAACCCGGTCCGTAAATTTCGTTCTGCCAGGGCCTTCGGGCGGGCGCGTATAACACCCGGCGCAGGGCACGTCTTGCCGCTTCCTGCAGCGTCGTTATCCATAAAACGCAGCGCTGGCAGCGCGGCGGTAACAGACTTGTGTCGGGAGTACCCATTCGCGCAACGGCTGGCGCCATTGGCGCGTCGATGCCAGGGGTTGCACCAGGGCAGGTCACGCATCGGCCGGCAGGCTGCCTGAAGGTGCAGCCCAGGCTCTGCGCCGCGGCTGCGGCGCCCGGGCGGGGGTGTGGCGGCAGGCCCCGCCCGATGGCGGACTGTCCGAAAACTTGTCGATCACTATCCGCTTAGTGAGCCTTCCGATGGGTGAACGCGGCGATGGCGTGTCGCTTGCATCGTGCGTCTGTAGATACGCCGCAGAGCGTGCATCGAGAAAAACAGCCTGAGAGTGCCGTGATGACCCCGAAGCCTGAATCACCCTTGCGTGATATCCATGCCGATCATTCCGATCTTGCCGGCGCGCGTTCCTGGATGTCGGATATCTGTGGCCCTCACCACCTGGTGGCCAGCCGCCCGGGGCGCCTGCATTTTCGCCACAGCGCCAGCGTGCTGCGCTCGATGTCCACCACGCTGGGCATCATCGAGTACGGCACCGACGTGACGGTGGACATCGCCGAGCCGCAGACCTTCAACAGCTACAGCGTCAGCCTGCCCCTGTGCGGCGAGCAGGAACTGGTGAAGAACGGCGAGCGCCTGCATTCCAACCGCGACTACGGGATCATCGTCGCCCCCAACGAAAGCCAGGCGCTGAGCATCGCCGGCGACTGCCGCAAGCTGCAGGTGGTGATCAGCCGCACGGCCATGACCAAGACCCTGGAAGACATGCTGCAACGCCCGGTCAGCGAGCCGTTGCGCTTCACCGCTCGCATGGACGCGCTGAGCGGCGCCACCGCTTCCTGGTGGCGCATGGCCCGGCATTTCATTGAGGAAATGGAGCAGGGCGAGCTGTACCATCAGCCGCTGTTCAGCCGCGACCTGGAGAGCGCGCTGGTCAAGGGGCTGATTCTCGCCCAGCCGAACAACTACAGCGAACAGCTGCGCGAGAACCTGGAGGTGCGCCTGCCGCACTATCTGCTGCGTGCCCGTGACTACATCCACGCGCATGCCCGCGAGGAACTGCACCTGGAGCACATCGAGGCGGCCTCCGGGGTGTCGCGCTTCAAGCTGTTCGACGGCTTTCGCCGGCATTTCGGCCTGTCGCCCATGGCTTACCTGAAGAAGTACCGGCTCAGCGCGGTACGCCAGACCATCCTCGAGGACCGCAGCGGGCGCAATATCTCGGGTATCGCCATGGAGTGGGGCTTCAATCACCTGGGGCGCTTTTCCAGTGAATACCGCAAGCTGTTCGACGAAACGCCGAGCATGACCCAGCAACAGGCCGAGCGGCATCGCCCCCGCGCGCATTGACCGGGCCGCCCATGGCGGCAGACGACCTCTTTGACGGATAATCCCCGGCCATGTCGCCCTGGCCGGACTCCAGGGTTATGCGAATCGAGGTTTGAGATGGTGAAAGTTAAACCGCGTCCAGCGGTGAATGGAGTGGCGTCTGCTGACCGGGTACTGACCGTACTGACTGCCTTTCGCATCGGCGATAGCGCGTTGGGCCTGGCCGAACTGGCCGAGCGTACCCAGCTGAACAAAAGCACCATCATGCGCCTGATGGTGTCGCTGGAAACCCACGGGCTGATCAACCGCATGGCCGACGGCCGCTACCAGCTGGCCAGCGAAGTCATGCGCCTCAATGCGGTGTACCAGGATGCCCTGGACCTGGAACGGCATATCATGCCGCTGCTGCACCAGTTGACCGAAGGTATCGGCGAAACGGCATCCTTCTACGTGCGCCATGGCGCCTACCGTCTGTGCCAGTACCGGGTCAACTCGCAGCACAGCCTGCGCCTGCACCTGCAGCCTGGCGACATGCGACCGATGGACAACGCGGCCGGAGCCCAGGCGCTGCGCACGCCGTTCGACAAGGGCGCAACGCTGGAGACGGCGTTCTATTCCTGCGGCGCCACCGATCCCCATGCGGCGTCCATGGCCCTGCCGGTCTACGATGCACAGCACGAAGTGATCGGTGCCCTGGTGGTTTCCGGCCCGGCCAGTCGCCTGACCGAGGAATATGCCCGCAGTGTGCAGGGCCAGTTGCATGACGCGGCGCAGACCCTGATGCGCAGCCTGGGGTGCAAGGGCTGAGCAGGCTTTTTCGCGGCTGAAGCCGCTGTTGCCGGGTAGCGTGGGGCGGGGGAGAGACGGGTGGGACCGGCTTTAGCCGCAATACTGGTCAGTTAAACCGGGTAAGAGCGGCTTCAGCCGTGAAGCGACCGCATGTTCACAGCAGGTGCAGTGAATTTCCTGGCGCTTTCGCGGCTAAAGCCGCTCCTACCGAGCCACATGACGCCTAACTGACCCGTCTGGGCTTTTGCTTGGCAATGGCCTCAGCCAGCGTTGAGCGGTTTGTCTTGTGCGGCGGCGGCTTCGGCCTGCCGCTTGCGGCCCATCACCACCACCATGAAACCACCCAGGGCGCACAGCGCCGCCAGTGGCATCAGTGCCAGCGAGTGGCTGCCGGTGGCGTCGTGGATCGCGCCGTAGACGTTGACCATCAGCCCGCCACCGATCAGGTTGGCCATCGCACCGATGGCGGCCAGGCCGGCCGCTGCGGTGGACGACGACAGCCAGCCGGAAGCCAAGGCCCAGAATGGGCCTTTCATCGAATAGGCGCCGATCAGTACCAGGCTGAGCATCACGACAGTGAGGGCCAGGTTGCTGGTGAACAGGGTCATCAGCAGGCCGGCGGTGATCATCAGCAGGGTACAGGCGGTGTGCCAGCGCCGCTCACCGGTGCGGTCCGAATTACGTCCCCAGACGATCATCAGCACCGAGGCCAGGCCGTAGGGAATGGCGTTGACCAGGCCGACTTCCATGGAGGTCAGGCCGAACGACTTGAGCAGTTGCGGGCCCCACACGCTCAGGGTGCTGCCGGCGGCCGATGCGCCGGAGTAGATCAGCGCCATGATCCAGATGTCCTTGTGGCGCAGCAGTTTCCACAGCGAGATATGGCCGATGGCGGTCTTCTTCGCGCCTTCTTCGGCCAGGCGGCCGGTCAGCCAGCCGCGTTGCTCGTCACTCAACCAGCGCGCCTGTTCAGGACGGTCGGTGAGCACGAACAGGCAGGCGATGCCCAGCAGCACGGCGGGAATGCCTTCGAGAATGAACAGCCAGTGCCAGCCGCGCATGCCCATCCAGCCGTCCAGGCTCAGCAGCAGGCCCGACAGCGGCGAACCGACGAAGTTGGCCGCCGGAATCGCCACCATGAACAGCGCCACCAGGCGGCCACGGTAGGCCGAAGGCAGCCAGTAGGTGAGGTACAGCAGCACGCCGGGGAAGAAGCCGGCTTCCGCCGCGCCCAGCAGAAAGCGCATCACGTACAGCGACTGGGCACCTTGCACGAAGGCGGTACCCGCGGAAATCAGGCCCCAGGTGATCATGATCCGGGCGATCCAGATCCGCGCGCCGAACTTCTGCAGGGCCAGGTTGCTGGGCACTTCCACCAGAAAGTAGGCGAAGAAGAACAGGCTGCTGGCAAAGCCGAAGACCTTGGCCGACAACGCCAGGTCCTGGTTCATCTGCAGCGAGGCCATGCCGATGTTGCCGCGGTCGATGATCGCGATGAGGTAACAGACGATCAGGAACGGCAGCAGCCGCCAGGTGACGCGGCGCATGGTCGAGCGTTCGAGCTCGCTGATCGGTTCGGTGACTGAAGTCATGGGACTCTCCGTTGTTGTTTTTCTGGAGTAGCACAGGCGCCCCCGCTGGAGGCGCAGTATCGATGTGACGGGTCAGTTGTCCAGCAGGTGGCGGTTGACCACGCAGCGCGGGTCAGGGGCCTGGCCGTCCCACAGGCCGATGATCTGTTGCAGCGCGAGCATGCCGACCCGGTCACGCGCCTCCTGGGTGTTGGCCCCCACGTGTGGGGTCATCACCACATTGGGCAGGCCGAACAGCGCGCTGTCCGCCGGCAGCGGCTCGGGGCTGAAGGTGTCCAGGCCGGCACCGCCGATACGGCGCTCGCTCAGGGCCTGGATGAGTGCTTCGGTGTCGATCAGCTCGCCCCGCGCGGTGTTGATCAGCAGGCTTCCGGGGCGCATGCGCTGAAACTGCGCGGTGCTGAACAGGTGGCGGTTGGCGTCGGTCAGCGGGCAATGCAGGCTGATGATGTCGCACTTGTCCAGCAGGTGCTCGAAGTTCTCTTCGCGTTGCAGGTGCTCACGTTCCGGCAGTTGTTTCAGGTAGGGGTCGTAGACTTTCACCTGCATGCGCAGCGGTGCCACCAGGTCCATGAGAATGGCGCCAATCGAGCCCATGCCCACCAACCCGAGCGTCTTGCCGAACAGTTCCACGCCGTTGGCGGTGGCCTTGTCCCAATGGCCGTCGCGCATGCGCGCATCCAGCAGGGCGGTCTGGCGCGCCACGCTGAACATCAGCGCAAAGGCGTGTTCGGCGACCGACTGGGCGTTGGCGCCCAGGGCGATGGTGACCGGAATGCGCCGCGCCGCGGCGGCCTGCAGGTCGATGGTGTCGTAGCCGACGCCATGCTTGGCGATGATCGACAGCTTGGCCGAGGCCTCGATCATTTCCTGGGTCAGCTGGCCCTGGCGCACGATGATCGCATCCGGCTGTTCAGCGCGGATCACCTGCAGAAGCTCGTCAGCGGCGTAGGGCGTGGTGGGAATCACACGCACACCTCGGGCGGCGGCGTGGTTCATGGCTTCGGCGGTCAGCGCCGGGCCGGTGAGCACAATGGTACGGGTCATGGGACACCTTGTTGTTCTTGGCTGTGTTGCTGGCGCCTGGGGTGCGGCGCATTGACACGGACACGCTATCACAATGAAACGTCGTTTCAATATCTGTTTTTTTTGGCTTTTGAAAGACGCGATTTATTTAATCATTGAGCCTATTGAAAGGTTAAAAATGAAATGACATTCTGAAAAAAGCGCTCGCGACCGGCGAGGCATCCCTTACAAGACCAAGAGAGGAAAAGCACATGAGCATCGGATTTCGCGTTCTGGAGCGTGTACGCAAGGTCAGCGCCGAATGGGTGGAGCGTTACCGCGACGTCCCGGTGGCCAATGTCAGCGACTCGATGAATCGCATGACCGCCGGCGGTGCCCGCTTGCGCCCGATGCACGCCAAGGGTGTGCTCGCCGGCCCGGCGCTGACCGTCAAGGCCCGCCCCGGCGACAACCTGATGCTGCACTACGCGCTGGACATCGCCGAGCCGGGCGATGTGATCGTGGTCGATGCCGGGGGTGACCTGAGCAATGCGCTGATCGGCGAAATGATGGTGGCCTATGCGATCAAGCGGGGGGTCGCCGGTATCGTCATCAATGGCGCGATCCGTGATGCCGGCGCCATCGGTGCCGGGGATTTCCCGATGTTCGCCGCCGGCATTTCCCACCGCGGCCCGTACAAGGACGGCCCGGGTGAAATCAACGTACCCATCGCCATCGACGGCATGGTCATCGAAGCCGGCGACCTGGTCATCGGCGACGAAGACGGCCTGCTGTGCGTGCCCTACGACCAGGTGGCCGAGGTCTACGATCGTGCGGCGGCCAAGCACGGCGCCGAACAGAAGCAGATGGAGCAGATCGCCCTGGGCACCAACGACCGCAGCTGGGTGATCGACAGCCTGAAGAAGAAGGGCTGCCAGCTGCCAGAAGGGCACTGAGGCCCACCGACGCCCTCTTCAGAGCGGTGTCAGGCGCAGAAAGCGGGTGCCGTCCATCGTATCGCTCAGCCAGCGCGCCTGCACACCGAACACCGCCTGCAGGCGCTCGGGTGTCAGCACCGTCTCCGGTGCGCCGAGGGCCACCAGCCGGCCCTGATGCAACACCGCCAGGCGGTCGCACTGCAGGGCCTGGTTGAGGTCATGCAGGGCGATGACGCAGGTGACCGGCAATGCCTTGACCAGCCCGAGGATGTTCAGCTGGTGCTGGATATCCAGATGATTGGTGGGCTCGTCCAGCAGCAGGATGCGTGCCTGCTGGGCCAGGGCGCGGGCAATGTGCGCGCGCTGGCGCTCGCCGCCGGACAGCGTCTGCCAGCGGCGCTCGCTCAGATGCAGCAGGTCCACATCGGCCAGGGCCTGCTGCACGATGCGCTGGTCCTCGCTGCTCCAGGGCGCCAGCGCCGACAGCCAAGGCGTGCGGCCCAATTCCACGGCATCGCGCACGCTGATCGCATCGGCGGTCTCGGCCTGCTGTTCCACCAACGCCAGCCGTTGCGCAACGTCGCGGCGGTTCAGGCTGGCCAGGGGCTGGCCGTCGATCCATAGCTCCCCGCTGGCTGGCGCCTGCAGGCCGGCCAGCAGCCGGAGCAGCGTCGACTTGCCTGAACCGTTGGGGCCGACGATGCCCAGGGTTTCGCCCGGGATCACTCCCAGGCTCACGTCCTGCAGCAGGGCCTGGCCCTTGACGATGCAGGTCAGTGCGCGACAGGCCAGTGCCGTGGTCCCTTGGGCCTGATTGAAGGCATTCATCGTGGACGTTGCCCCCGGATCAGAATCAGCGCGAACACCGGCGCGCCGATCAGCGCGGTGATGACGCCCACCGGCACGGTCTGGCCCTTGATGAGGGTGCGCGACAGCACGTCGGCGGCGATCAGGAACAGTGCACCGCACAGGGCGCTGAGCGGCAGCAGCCTGGCGTGCCGTACGCCCACCAGCAGGCGCACCGCATGCGGGATGACCAGGCCGACGAAGCCGATGGAGCCGACGATCGACACCAGCACGGCGGTGACCAGTGCGGTGCAGCCGATCAACGATACCTGCACGCGCCGTACCGCGATGCCCAGCGAGGCCGCCGAGTCGCTGCCGAACAGGAAGGCATCCAGGGCGCGCCGATGCCACAGGCACACCAGCAACCCGGCCAGCACCACGGGTACGGCCAGGGCCACCGAGTGCCAGCGCACGCCACTGAAATTGCCCAGCAGCCAGAACATGATGCCGCGCGCCTGCTCGGAACTGGCCGATTTGGTAATCAGGAACGAGGTCAGGGCATTGAACAGCTGCGAGCCGGCAATGCCCGCCAGAATGATGTGGCTGGCGGCATTCGCACGCTGCGACGAGCGCGCCAGCAGGCTGACCATGGCGAAGGCCGCCACCGCGCCGACGAAGGCTCCGGTCGACAGGGAAATTGCCCCGGCGCCCAGACCCAGCAGCGCCACCAGTACCGCGCCGGTGGAAGCCCCGGCGGAAATGCCCAGCAGGTAGGGTTCGGCCAGCGGGTTGCGCAGCAGCGATTGCAGCACCACCCCGGACAGCGCCAGGCCGGCGCCACAGGCGGCGGCGACGATGGCACGGGTCAGCCGGTAGTTCCAGATGATGCCTGCGTCGATGGGATCGACGGGGTAACCGGCCTGCCAGAGTTTGTTGGCCAGGATCTGCGCGACCATCTGCGGGCTGATGTGGGTTTCACCGATGCTGGCGCCGACGATGATCGCCACCAGCAGCAGGGCGCTCACCCACAGGCCGTGCACAAGGATGCGTGGCATGTTCAGCGCGCACCCGTGATGCGGTCGGCGGCGGCTGCCAGTTCTTCGAGGCCGGTGAACAGGCGCAGGCCGGCCTGCATGGCTTCGGCGTCGATGACCACGATGCGGTCGTGACGCACCGCGTCCATGTTGCGGGTCACCGGGTCACGCTTGAGGAATTCGAGTTTCTTGCGGTAGTCGTCGGCCGGGAAGCGTCGACGGTCCATGCGCGCGATCACCAGGATGTCGGGGTTGGCCTTGGCGATGCGTTCCCAGCCGACGGTTGGCCATTCCTCGTCGGATTCGACGATGTTGCGCATGCCCAGGCTGTTCAGCATGAAATCCGGGATACCCTTGCGACCGGCCACGTAGGGGTCGATGTCGAGGTCGGCGCTGGAGTACCAGAACACCGCCGAAAGGTCGCGCTGGCGATTGTGCTGCGCATGGGCGACTGCCGCCGCGAGGCGCTGTCGAAGTTGCGCGACCAATGCCTGACCGCGCTCCTGGACATCGAAAATCTGCGCCAGCTGTTCGACGCTCTGGTACAGCGTATCGATGCCGAAGGCTTCCAGCCGGGTGCCGTCGGCGCCGACCAGGTTGTCCTTGCCTTCGCAGTCGGAGGGCATCAGGTAGGTGGGGATGTGCAGTTCGTGAAATTGCTCGCGGGTGCCGACCACGCCTTGCTTGCCGACCATCCACTCCAGTTGCACCAGTACCAGGCCCGGCCGCTTGCCGAGTACCGCCTCGAAGCTCGGCGCGTTGTCTGCCAAGCGCTCGACCTTGTCGTTCTCGGCCTGGTAACGCGGGTCCACATCGTTGAACCACAGCGAGGTGCCGGCCAGGCGTTCGCCCAGTCCCAGCGCATAGAGCATCTCGGTGCCGGCCTGGCCGATGGTCACCACCTGGCCCGGGGCCTGGGTGAAGGTCAGCGGCATGCCGCAGTTTTCCAGGGTCAGGGGGTAGCGGGTAGGCTCGGCCAGGGCCGTGGCGCTGAACCCCAGGGCGGCGGCGAGCAGCAACAGGCGGGGTGTGGGCATGCGGCGCGGTCTCCTTGCGTGGTGGTAGCGGGCGGCGCACCGAAGGAAACACACCCCGGTCGCATGCCCTCGGGCAAGGTGCGACCCGACCTGCCGAAACGCAGGTGCGGATGTCCTTCCCGGACACCCCGCCGGTCAGTGATCGAATGTGTCGGCAGGTCTCCTGACTGGCATGTCATGGCCTGCTTCCGGCCTTCCCGGGGTGGCCCAGTGGCGGTGTGGAGCGGCTCGATGCCTACAGTTGCGGGGGCAGTTTCGGTTTGGCCTGTACGCCGGCCTGCGAATTCCCTGTTAGTTCCTCTCGGAAACCGACGGCGGCGATGGTAAACGATCTGTCCGGCCGAGGCGAATACACGTACAGCGGTCCCGGATTTCAGACAGGTGGTCCGAAAATATCCGGGGGGGCGGATAAAAGCCTGGTGTTGTGTGTCAAAACTCCCCGCTTACCGGCTATGCTCGCGCCGCTTGGCTGTCCGCCTCGGCCCCATCCTGTCGCGGGAGACCGATCCGGCATTGGCCGTGCCTGCCCTCGACCCCTTGGCGCTTTTCGACCAAGCCTTCGCTCATGGAGCCCTTTGCCGTTGACCGCTGAAACTGCTCCCGTCTTGCTGCTCTGCACGCCAGACCCCGCGCAGGCCGAAGAACTCCGCGCGCTGCTTCTGCCGTTCTACCGCGTCGAGCTGTACGACGACCTGCAGGCCGTGGCACGCCGCGTCGGTATCGACACCGGCCTGCTGCTGCTGACTCAACAGGCGCTGCGCGACGATCCTTGTACCCTGGCCGCCGCGCTGCGCGCGCAGCCGGAATGGTCGCAGGTGCCCATCATGCTGCTGACCCCTGGCAAGCTGGGCGCTGCCGACCAGGCGTACCATGCGTTGCCGGAGGAGGCCGGCCATGTCGTGGTCCTGGAACGCCCGTTCAGCCTCAACACCCTGCTCAGCATGGTCGCCGCCTGCTGGCACGCCCGCGCCCGCCAGTACGATATGCGCGACCGCCTGGCCGAACTGGCCGAAGAGCGCGGTCGCCTGCAAGCACTGCTGGAAAACATTCCGGTCGGCGTGTGCTTCATGGACGAACACGGCCAGAGCCTGATCCGCAACCCACTGTACCGGCGCTACGTGCCGGATGACCTGATTCCCTCGCGCTCGCCGGAAAACGCGCTGCGCTGGGTGGCGCTGGATGACCACGGCAGTCCCTTGCCGCGCGACATGTTCCCCGGCGCCCAGGCGCTGCGCGGTGTGCCGGTCAATGGCATCGAGTTTCGTCACACCCTCGAAGACGGTATGCCGTCCTGGATGCGTGTCAGTGCCGTGCCGCTGTACGGCGAGCAGGGCAAGATCATCGGCGCCGCCTCGGTGATCGTCGACATCAACAAGGAAAAGCAGGCGGAACTGTCGCTGCGCCGCTTCGCCGACGAGCTGGAAACCCAGGTGCAGGCGCGTACCCAGGCATTGGACAGTGCCCTGCAGCAACTCAAGGCCGAGAGTGCCGAGCGCGCACGGGCCGAAGAACAACTGCGCCAGTCGCTGAAAATGGAGGCGGTGGGGCAACTGACCGGCGGCATCGCGCACGATTTCAACAACATGCTCACCGGCGTGATCAGTGCCCTGGAGCTGATCCGCCTGCGTCTGGGCAAAGGCCGGCTCGACGGCGTCGAACGCTTCATGGATGCCGCGTACAGCTCGGCGCAGAGTGCCGCCTCGCTGACCCAGCGTCTGCTGGCGTTCTCTCGGCGCCAGTCACTGGACTCCCGACCGGTGCAGGTCAATACCCTGATCCTGGCGTTCCAGCAGCTGCTCGAAGGTCTGCTCACCGAGCAGGTGCGTGTAGAGCTGCAGTTGTGCAGCGAGGATCCGTGGATCTGGGCCGACGCCAATCAGCTGGAAAATGCCGTACTCAACCTGGTGATCAATGCCCGCGACGCCATGCCCGACGGCGGCGTGCTGACCATCGCCACCGGCCTGCAGCCTGGCAAGGGTGGGCAGGAAATGGTCGATATCAGCGTGCGCGATAGCGGGGCCGGCATTCCTCGTCGCCTGCTGGACAAGGTGCTGGAGCCGTTCTTCACCACCAAACCCATCGGCCAGGGCACCGGCCTGGGCCTGTCGATGGTGTATGGCTTCGCCACCCAGAGTGGCGGGCATCTGGGCATCGCCAGCGAGGAGGGCGAGGGCACGACGGTGACCATCAGCCTGCCGCAGTGCGTGACCAGGACCGAGGACGCCGAAGTCATGGCTTCGGCCGCCATACCGGGCAATGGACAGACCATCCTGCTGGTGGAAGACGACGACTCGGTGCGGCTGATCAATCAGGAAGTGCTGCAAGAGCTTGGCTACCAGGTGGTGGTCGCACGTCAGGCCGAAGAGGCGCTGCGCCTGCTCGACGACCTTCCGAGCCTCGACCTGCTGGTCAGCGATGTGGGCCTGCCCGGCATGAATGGTCGGCAACTGGCCGAGGTGCTGCAGCAGCTGTACCCGAGGCTGCCGGTATTGTTCCTCACCGGGTATGCCGAGGGCGCGATCAAGCGCGAGGACTTCCTCGGCCCTGACATGCACTTGCTGACCAAGCCGTTCAGCCTCGACGTGCTGGCCCATCAGGTGGCACAGATGCTCGAAAGACGCGCGTCGCACGCGAGGCGTTGAACTCTGCCTGAAGCGGGTGAATCACAAGGGCAGGGATCGACACACAGGGAGGGGCGGCGATGCACTCGCCTTCGTTGCAAAAACGCCTGGAGCCCCAGGGCTCCAATGCCGTGCATGTCTATGAAACCGACCTGCCGGCGCGTCTCGACCGGCTGCCCTGGAGCCGCTTCCACACATTGCTGGTCTTTGCCTTGGGTATCACCTGGCTGCTCGACGGGCTGGAAGTGACCCTGGCCGGCTCGGTGGCCGGTGCGCTGAAAGACAGCCCCGTGCTGCGCCTGAGCAACGCCGACATCGGCCTGGCCGGTGCGACCTACATTGCCGGGGCGGTGCTCGGGGCGTTGTTGTTCGGTTGGCTGACCGACCGCCTGGGGCGGCGCAAGCTGTTCTTCATCACCTTGTTCCTGTACATCGGCGCCACCGCTGCCACGGCGTTTTCCTGGAACCTGGCGAGCTTTCTGCTGTTCCGCTTCCTGACCGGGGCAGGCATCGGCGGCGAGTACACGGCGATCAACTCGACCATCCAGGAGTTCACTCCGGCGCGCTTTCGCGGCTGGGTGGACCTGACCATCAATGGCACTTTCTGGATCGGCGCGGCACTGGGCGCGCTGGGCGCCATCGTGTTGCTGGACCCGAACTTCGTCGGCAGCGAAACCGGCTGGCGCCTGTGCTTTGGCATCGGTGCGCTGCTTGGCTTGCTGATCCTGTTCATGCGCCTGTGGATCCCGGAGAGCCCACGCTGGCTGATGATCCACGATCGCCCCGAGCAAGCCCGGCGCATCGTCGAGGCTATCGAGGCCGGGTATCGCGCACGGGGCATCGACCTGCCGCCTGTGCAAAGCCCACCACTGCGCCTGCGCGCCCGTCACCATACACCGCTGCGGGAAGTGTTCAGCACGCTGTTCGTCGCGCACCGCGTGCGCGCCCTGGTGGGCATGAGCCTGCTCACCGCACAGGCGTTTTTCTACAACGCGATCTTCTTCACCTACGCCCTGGTGCTCACCGACTTCTACGCCGTGCCCTCGGCGCAGGTCGGCTGGTACGTGCTGCCCTTCGCCCTCGGTAACTTCTGCGGCCCCCTGCTGCTCGGCCGTTTGTTCGACGTGGTGGGGCGGCGGGTGATGATCAGCGCGACCTACTTCCTCTCCGGCGTGCTGCTGGCAATCAGTGGCTATCTGTTCGCACAGGGCCTGCTGACGGTCGTCGAACAAACCATTGCCTGGATGGTGATTTTCTTCTTCGCCTCGGCGGCGGCCAGCTCGGCGTACCTCACCGTGGCTGAAACTTTTCCCCTGGAAATCCGTGCCCTTGCCATCGCCGTGTTCTACGCCTTCGGTACCGGCCTGGGTGGCATCCTTGGCCCGACCCTGTTCGGCGCGCTGATCGACAGCGGCGAACGCAGCCAACTGCTGCTCGGCTACCTGCTCGGCGCAGCACTGATGATTCTCGCCGCCGGCGTGCAGGCTCGCTGGGGCGTGGCAGCAGAGCGCCGCGCATTGGAGGATGTGGCCAGGCCGTTGTCGCAGGCTTAGGCACCCTCTGTTCGCTTAAGCGGCTGTGGCCCGGTGGGAGCGGCTTCAGCCGCGAAAGCGCCAGGAAATTCACTGCATCTGTCGTGAACAGGCGGTCGCTTCGCCGCTGAAGCCGCTCCTACCCGGCCTAACTGACCAGTATTGGCGGCATGTGGCCCGGTGGGAGCGGCTTTAGCCGCGAAAGCGCTAGAAAATTCACTGCATCTGTCGGGAACAGGCGGTTGCTTCGCGGCTTGATCTCCTCTCCGTTCCAACCGAACGTACTGGCTTTGGTGGTGATGCCGTTTGGTCAGCGCCTTCAGCGGCCAGGGTAGTCGGCCACCACTTGGCGTTCCCCCGCTGCGGTCACGCCGATGACCTGGTAGGCATCCTGGCGGTTGCCATATTCCATGCCCGGCGAGCCCATCGGCATGCCCGGTACGGCGATGCCCAGCAGCTCGGGGCGCTTGTCGAGGTCGATGATCTGCTGCGCCGGCACGTGGCCTTCGACGAACTTGCCGCCAATCACGCCGGTATGGCACGAACCCAGGCTCTGCGGAACGCCCAGGCGCTGCTTGACGGCGGCCATGTCGGTTTCGACATGCTCGTTGACGGTGAAACCGTTGTCCTGCAGGTGCTTGATCCACTGCTTGCAGCAGCCGCAATTGGCATCGCGGTGCACGTCGAGGGTCGGCGCGGCCTGGGCGAGGGTGGCGCTGCTGGCGACGACGGCCAGGATGAGGTTACGCAGGGGCGTGCTGAAGTTCTGCAAGCGCATGGGCTTTACTCGCGTTGTGAGGCGTGGATGTCGGCGCCGGGAAGGTCAGGGTGAAGGTGGTCAGGCCATTGGTTGCACTGCTGACTGACACCTGCCCGGCATGAGCGTGCATGATCGAGCGCACGATGGCCAGGCCCAGGCCGGTGCCGCCCTGGTGGCGCGCGCGGCTGGCGTGCACGCGGTAGAAACGGTCGAACAGGCGTGGCAGGTGCTCGGCGGCGATGCCTTCGCCGGGATTGCTGACCGCCAGGCTGGCCTGCCCGTCGCGCATGCGCAGTTGCAGGCGCACAGGGCTGCAGTCCGGAGCATGGCGGATGGCATTCGATAGCAGGTTGGAGAAGGCGCGCTGCACCATCAGGCGGTCGCCAAGTGCCGTGGCCTGGCCTTCGATCTCAAGGCGGATGCCCTTGTCTTCGGCAGTCAGGGCAAACAGTTCCACCACGCGTTCGGCTTCGGCGCGCAGGTCGAGTTCACTGGCTGCCAAGGGCGCGGACGGCTGGCTGACGCTGGCCAGGTAGAGCATCTGCGAGACCATGCGCGACAGGCGCTCCAGCTCCTCGGTGCAGGATTCCAGCGCCTGCTTGTAGTCCTCCGCAGGGCGCGGGCGGGACAGGGTCACCTGGGCCTTGCCCATCAGGTTGTTCATTGGCGAGCGCAGTTCGTGGGCCAGATCATCGGAAAACTGCGTGAGCTGGCGAACGTCGTCGTCCAGGCGCTGCAGCATTATGTTGATGGCCTTGGCCAGTTCCTGAAGCTCGTCGGGCAGGCCGTCGCTGGTCAGCCGCTGCGACAGGTCACGTGCCGACACCCGACCGGCCACCTTGCGAAATGCCTTGAGTGGACGCAGCGCGCGACGCACCACCCACCAGGCACCGCCACCGGCCAGCAGGAAGATCACCGGCATGGCCACCAGCGTGGACTGCACATAGGCCTGCAGCAGGTTGGCATCATCCTGACGGTCCAGGGTCAGTACCGCCATGACCTGTTGCCCGCTACGCAGCTGGATCAGCCTCGATGCGCTCAACAGGTCGTGGCCCTGGGGGCTGCTCAGGTTGACGAAGTCGTCGGGCTGGCCGCTGCCGAATAGCGGCGGCAGCACGGTGTCCTCATCCTTGCCGATCACCAGCAGGCGCTTGCGCGGCACGCTGCTGTCCAGCAGGGTCAGGGTGAAGTTGTCGTGGCCGATGATCTGGTCGCGCAGGCTGTGGGAATTAAGGCCCCGGTCGGCGCCGGACCAGTAGCCCTCGGTGAGGCTGTGGCGCACCTGGTTGAGCTTGTCGGTCAGCTCGTTGCGCGCCCGGTCGTCCAGTTGGCGAGAGATGGTCAGGCAGGAGAGGGTCGCCATGCCCAGCACCAGCAGCGCGCACAGTGCGCTGACGGTCAGGCCCAGACGCATGGATAGCCGCATCGAGGGGCGCGCAGGCTTCATTCCCGGTACTCCAGCACATAGCCTACGCCACGCAGGGTGTGGATCAGCTTGCTTTCGAAAGGGTCGTCGATCTTGGCGCGCAGGCGGCGGATCGAAACTTCGACGACGTTGGTGTCGCAGTCGAAGTTCATGTCCCAGACCTGCGAGATGATGCGCGTGCGGCTCAACACCTCGCCACTGTGGCGCATCAGCAGGTGCAGCAGGGCGAACTCCTTGGTGGTCAGGTCGATGCGCCGATGGCCGCGAAAGGCTCGATGGCGACCGTGGTCCAGCTCCAGGTCGGCGACCCGCAGCACGCTCGGCAGCCCCGGCTGATCGCTGCGGCGCAGCAGGCTGCGCACCCGGGCCAGCAGTTCGGGGAATTCGAAGGGTTTGACCAGGTAGTCGTCGGCCCCCATGTCCAGACCCTTGACCCGGTCTTCGAGACGCCCGCGTGCGGTGACCATCATCACCCGCGTATGGCTTCTGGCACGCAGTGCCGCCAGCACTTCCCAGCCTTCGAGCTGCGGCAGGTTGACGTCGAGGATGATCAGCTCGTAGTCCTGAGTACGCGCCAGGTGCAGGCCGTCGATACCGGTACTGGCGATGTCAACCACGTAGCCGTTCTCCGACAGGCCCTGATGCATGTATTCGGCCGTCTTGGGTTCATCGTCGACAACTAGGATCCGCATGGATGTTTCCTGTGCTGGGTGGCAGGGCGGCGATTCTGCAGGTTGTAGCTGCTACAGGGTCAAGCCGCTGGAAACTCTAATACAGGGGCGCTGGGCGTTGGGCTGCCTTACAGAATTGTAATTTCCGGGCAATCCTGGCGATAACGGCGCCTTTCTACAGTCCCCGGCACTGAATGGGCGGGCCGTCCGGGCTCGTCTGCGCGTTGTACCTGGGGAGGTCTGAACGTGTCCGGGGATCGAAATCCTTTACTGCCGTCGCGCTTGGCGTGCGGGCTGTTGTGCGCGTTGTTGTTCGGCGCAGGCCCGGCCCAGGCTGCCGACCTGAGCCTGGCGGCGGCCATCGAGGCGGCCTTCGCCAATAATCCCGAGCTGGCCGCCGTGCGCCAGGAACTCGGTATCGCCGCCGGCGAACGGCGCCAGGCGGGGCTGATGCCCAACCCAGAGCTGTCGTGGGAGGCCGAAGACACCCGTCGTGATAGCCGTACCACGACGGTGATGCTCAGCCAGGCCCTGGAGCTGGGCGGCAAGCGTGGTGCGCGCATCGAGGCGGCCGAGCGCGGCCAGGACGCCGCTCAGCTGGAACTGGAGCGCCAGGCCCTGGAGCTGCGCGCCGACGTAGTCGCGGCCTTTCATGCGGCGGCGCGGGCGTATGCCGCCGTAGAGCTGGCCGAGCAGTCCCGGCAGTTGGCCCAGCGTGGCCTGCAGGTGGCGCAGGGGCGGGTGCGTGCCGGTCAGGTCTCGCCCATCGAAAGCACCCGCGCCCAGGTGCAACTGGCGGAAACCGAGCTGCAACTGCGCAGGGCCCGGGCCCTGCGCGACGACAACCTGCGCCAGGTGGCCAGGCTCACCGGTCTGCCCGCCGAGGGCATCGATGGCCTCGGCGGGCAGGCGCTGGCACCCGGCAGTGCGCCCGCCGCCGCCGACCTGCTGGGGCGTCTGGCGCAGACCCCGGCGCTGCGCCTGGCCGAGATGCAGATCCGCCAGCGCGAGGCCGACCTTGGTGCGCAGCGTGCCCAGCGAATTCCCGACCTGAGGGTCAGCGTCGGCAGCCAGTACAGCGAGCAGGAGCGCGAGCGGGTGAATGTCGTCGGCCTGTCGATGCCGTTGCCGCTGTTCGATCGCAACCAGGGCAATGTCCTGGCCGCGTCCCGGCGTGCCGACCAGGCCCGCGACCGCCGCAACGCCGTAGAGCTGGACTTGCGTACCCGAACCCGCTCGGCCCTGGAACAGTGGGCCACGGCGGCCAACGAGGTGGAGTCGTTCAGCCAGGTGATCCTGCCGGCCGCGCGCACCGCCGTAGACAGCGCCTCGCGGGGCTTCGAGATGGGCAAGTTCGCCTTCCTCGACGTGCTCGATGCCCAGCGCACCCTCATTGATGCCCGCACCCGCTACCTCGAAGCCCTGGCCGCTGGCAGCGAGGCGAGAGTGGCCATAGAGCGTATCTACGGCGCCAGCCAACCCTGATTTCCGATCCGCGCCCTTGCCACTGTGTGGTGCGGGCCTGTCACCCAAGCAGGAGCACTCATGAACAACACACGCAGCCTGGCCATTGCCGTGGCACTGGTCGCCTTGGGCGTCATCGGCGGCCTGACGGTCAACGACAAACGGGGCCTGCCGCTGGCCGGCGCGCAGGCCGCCACGAGCGATGAGCACGACCACGATCATGCCGAACCCACGCCCGCCAAACCGGATGAAAAATCGCGGAAAGCCGCCGAAGCGGCGCATGGGGCCGAGGACGGCCACGTCGACGGCGATGCACAGGGCAAAGGCGAAGAGCCGCATGAAGGTGAGCACGGCCATGAGGAGGCGGGGCAGGTGCCGCTCTCGGCCGAGCAGATACGCAGCGCCGGTATCGACGTGGCCGTGGCTGCGCTGCGGCCGATGAGTGCTTCGGTGAGTTTTCCTGGCGAGATCCGCTTCGACGAAGACCGTACCGCGCACCTGGTGCCGCGTGTCAGTGGTGTGGTGGAACAGGTCCTGGTCGAACTTGGCCAGCCGGTGAAGAAGGGCCAGGTGCTGGCGGTGATTGCCAGCCCGCAGATCGCCGACCAGAGAAGCGAGCTGAGCGCCGCACAACGGCGCCTGGAAACCGCGCGCCGCACTCTGGAGCGGGAAAAGACCCTGTGGCAGGACCGCATCTCGGCCGAGCAGGACTATCAACTGGCCCGCCAGGCTTTCGAAGAGGCGCAGATCAACCTGGCCAACGCCCGGCAGAAACTTTCGGTAATCGGGGGCGGGGGCAATCCGGCCGGCGGCAACCGTTATGAAATGGTCGCGCCCTTCGATGCGATGGTGGTGGAAAAGCACTTGAGCATCGGTGAGGTGGTGGGCGAGGCGAGCAACGCCTTCACCCTTTCGGACCTGTCGCGGGTCTGGGCGACCTTCGGGGTCACGGCCAGGGACCTGGACAAGGTGCGGGTCGGCCGCGAGGTGCTGGTCAGTGCGCCGGAACTCGCGACTCAGGTGCAAGGGCGCGTGGGCTATGTCGGCAGCCTGCTTGGCGAACAAAACCGCGCGGCACCGGTACGCGTCACCCTGGCCAACCCGCAGGGTGCCTGGCGTCCGGGCTTGTTGGTGGATATCGAAGTCGCGGTGGGTCAGGCCCCGACGGTGCTCAGCGTGCCGGAGGCGGCGCTGCAGACCGTCGACAACGCCAGTGTGGTGTTCCTGCGCAATGCCGAGGGGTTCAAGGCGCAGCCGGTGAAGACCGGGCGCCGGGCCAATGGCCAGGTGGAGATCCTCGACGGCCTGCAGGCCGGCACTGAAGTGGCCGTCGCCGGCAGCTTCGTTCTTAAGTCCGAGCTGGGCAAAGGCTCGGCCGAACACGCTCATTGAGGCCGCCCTACATGTTCGAACGCCTGATTCAATTCGCCATCGAGCAGCGCATCGTGGTGATGCTCGCCGTGCTGCTGATGGCCGGCCTGGGTATCGTCAGCTACCAGAAGCTGCCCATCGATGCCGTGCCGGACATCACCAATGTCCAGGTGCAGATCAATACCGCTGCGCCGGGCTACTCGCCGCTGGAAACCGAGCAACGCATCACCTTCGCCATCGAAACCGCCATGGCCGGTCTGCCGGGGCTGCAGCAGACCCGCTCGCTGTCACGCACCGGGCTGTCACAGGTGACGGTGATCTTCCAGGAAGGCACCGACCTGTTCGCCGCCCGCCAGTGGGTCAGCGAGCGCCTGCAGAACGCTCGCCAGCAGCTGCCAACCGGCGTGGATGCGGTGATGGGGCCGGTTTCCACCGGCCTGGGCGAGATCTTCCTGTGGACGGTGGAAAGCCGCCCCGGCGCTCTCAAGGACGATGGCACGCCCTATACGCCCACAGACCTGCGGGTGATCCAGGACTGGATCATCAAGCCGCAATTGCGCAATGTGCCGGGTGTGGCCGAGATCAACACCATCGGTGGCTTCGCCCGGCAATTCCAGATCGCCCCGGATCCGCGCAAGCTGGCGGCCTATCGCCTGACCCTCAATGACCTGCTCACCGCGCTGGAGCGTAACAACGCCAACGTCGGTGCCGGCTACATGGAGCGCAGTGGCGAACAGCTGGTCATCCGCGCCCCAGGTCAGCTGAGCGGCCTGGACGATATTGCCGACGTGGTGATCAGCAGTGCCCAGGGCACGCCGGTCAGGGTGCGCGACGTGGCGCAGGTGATGATCGGTAAAGAGCTGCGTTCTGGCGCCGCCACCGAAAACGGTCGTGAGGTGGTGCTCGGCACGGTGTTCATGCTCATTGGCGAGAACAGCCGCAGCGTCTCCAGGGCCGTGGCGGCCAGGCTGGAAGAGATCAACCGCACCCTGCCCGAAGGCGTGGTGGCCGTCACCGTGTACGACCGCACCAATCTGGTGGAGAAGGCCATCGCCACGGTGAAGAAGAACCTGGTCGAGGGGGCGGTGCTGGTCATCGCCATCCTGTTCCTGTTCCTCGGCAACATCCGTGCGGCGCTGATCACCGCCATGGTCATTCCGCTGTCGATGCTGTTCACCTTCACCGGGATGTTCGGCAACCGGGTCAGTGCCAACCTCATGAGCCTGGGCGCCCTGGATTTCGGCATCATCGTCGACGGGGCCGTGGTGATCGTCGAGAACTCGATCCGGCGCCTGGCCCACGCCCAGCATCGTCACGGCCGCCTGTTGACCCGGGCCGAACGCTTCCACGAGGTCTTCGTCGCCGCCCGTGAGGCACGCCGACCGCTGATCTTCGGGCAACTGATCATCATGGTGGTGTACCTGCCGATCTTTGCCCTCACCGGGGTCGAGGGCAAGATGTTCCAGCCCATGGCCTTTACCGTGGTGATTGCCCTGCTGGGCGCGATGATCCTGTCGGTGACCTTCGTACCGGCCGCCATTGCCATGTTCGTGACTGGCAAGGTCAAGGAAGAAGAGGGCCTGTTGATGCGTAAGGCGCGCGAAAGCTATGCCCCGGTGCTGGGCTGGGTGCTGGGCCATCGCAACCTGGCCTTCGGCGTGGCGGTCCTGCTGGTGGGGGTGTCCGGTTTTACCGCCAGCCGCATGGGCAGCGAGTTCATCCCCAGCCTCAGCGAAGGCGACTTTGCCCTGCAGGCCCTGCGCGTGCCGGGCACCAGCCTGAGCCAGTCGGTGGACATGCAGCAGCGCCTGGAAAAGGCCGTGATGGAACGCATGCCGGAAGTCGAGCGGATCTTCGCCCGTACCGGAACGGCGGAAATCGCCGCCGACCCGATGCCGCCGAACATTTCCGACAGCTACGTGATGCTCAAGCCGCGCAGTGAATGGCCCGACCCGGACAAGTCCCGCGACACCCTGATCGCCGAATTGCAGGCGGTGGCTGCCGGTGTGCCAGGCAGCAACTATGAGCTGTCACAGCCCATCCAGCTGCGCTTCAACGAGCTGATTTCCGGGGTGCGCAGCGACGTGGCGGTGAAGGTGTTCGGTGACGACACGCAGGTGTTGAACCAGACCGCCGCACAGATCGCCGCCAGCCTGCAGGGCGTGCCTGGTGCCTCGGAAGTGAAGGTGGAGCAGACCACCGGCCTGCCGGTACTGAACATCAATATCCGCCGTGACCAGGCGGCTCGTTTCGGCCTGAATGTCGGGGACGTGCAGGACGCCGTCGCGATCGCCGTTGGCGGTCGAGAGGCCGGTACGCTGTACGAGGGCGACCGGCGCTTCGACATGGTGGTGCGCCTGCCCGACAGCCTGCGCACCGACCTGGATGCCCTGGCCAGTCTGCTGATCCCGGTGCCCGGTGGCGCGGGCCAGCAGATCGGCTTCATCACGCTGGCACAGGTTGCCAGCCTGGATCTGCAACTGGGACCCAACCAGGTCAGCCGCGAGAATGGCAAGCGTGTGGTGGTGGTCAGCGCCAACGTGCGCGGTCGTGACCTCGGGTCGTTCGTCCAGGAGGCCGGCCAGCGGCTGCAGGAGCAGGTGCGTATTCCCGCGGGCTACTGGACCACCTGGGGCGGCCAGTTCGAGCAACTGCAATCGGCGGCGCAACGCCTGCAGATCGTCGTGCCCATCGCCTTGCTGCTGGTGCTGACGCTGCTGTTCATGATGTTCAACAACCTCAAGGATGGCCTTCTGGTGTTCACCGGCATTCCCTTCGCCTTGACTGGCGGGGTGTTGGCCTTGTGGCTGCGCGATATCCCGTTGTCCATCTCGGCGGGCGTGGGCTTCATCGCGTTGTCTGGCGTGGCGGTACTCAATGGTCTGGTGATGCTCGCCTTCATCCGCAACCTGCGCGAGGAGGGTCGCTCGCTGGCTGACGCCGTGCACGAAGGCGCGCTGACCCGTCTGCGCCCAGTGCTGATGACAGCCCTGGTGGCGTCACTGGGGTTCATTCCCATGGCCCTGGCCACCGGCACCGGTGCCGAGGTGCAGCGGCCCCTGGCAACGGTGGTGATTGGCGGCATCCTGTCGTCCACGGCACTGACCCTGCTGGTGCTGCCAGCGCTCTATCAATGGGCGCATCGCCGCGATCCCGACTGATTCACCAGCGCCAGCGCAGAACGCCCGCGGTCGCAAGACAGCGGGCGTTCTGCGTGTTGAGCCTGGGGTTGTGCAGATGACGAAATGGTCATTCTGGGGTCATGCCGGGTTAATTCACGGCTGGTTAAGCTGGCTCCATCTTTTGAAGGAGAACCCCCGATGAAAACCCTCAAGACCCTCGCCGCCATCCTCGTCTTCGGCCTGCCCCTGGCCGCCCAGGCCAACAGCCCCGAGCACGTGCGCCCGCAGGGCCCCCAAGGCTGGCGCGGCACCGTCGAGCATTTCGCCGAGCAGAGCGGTCGGCCCGCACCGGCGATCACCGAGTACCGTTATGGCATGCCGCTGGACGTCGCCAAGATGCATTTCCAGAGTCCTCTGGACAAGAGCTGCCAGGCGGTGCCGCGGCTGATGGTCTACGAGAACAGCCAGGGTGACCTGCAAGCCATGCGCTACCAGGCCATGAGCGGTTGCCGCTCTAACCAGTGAGTCAGGACGTCGCGCCGGGCGGCCACCGCAAGGCAGCGGCTGTCCGGCGTACAGCATCTAGAAGATGTAATCGGTGGTCAGGAAACTCGAGTCGCGATTGCGGATGATGTCACTGACCAGCGTCTTGTTGCTGTCCTGGAAGCGCGTGGCGACCAGGGTGCGGATGGAGAACACGCGCAAGGCGTCATGCACGGACAAGGTTCCCTCGGCAGAGTTCTTGCGGCCATTGAAGGGATACTGGTCCGGCCCGCGCTGGCACTGCGCGTTGATGTTGATCCGCCCGACCTGGTTGGCGAAGGCGTCCACCAGGCGCCCGACCTCGGCCGGATCGTTGCCGAACAGGCTCAGTTGCTGGCCGTAGTCGGAGTCGAGCACATAGTCGATCACCGTCTGCAGGTCGTTGTAGGCCACCACCGGCACTACCGGGCCGAACTGTTCCTCGTGGTACACGCGCATCGCCGGGGTCACCGGGTAGAGCAGGGCAGGGTAGAAGAAGCTCTGCAACACCTCGCCGCCGCCTTCGTTCACCACCTGCGCACCCTTGTCCACGGCATCGGCCACCAGGCCTTGCAGGTAGTCGGTCTTGCCCGGCTCCGGCAGCGGTGTCAGCGCCACGCCCGGCTCCCACGGCATGCCCGGCTTGAGCTGCGCCAGCCTGGCCTGGAATTTCTCCAGGAACGGCTGCACCACGTCTTCATGCACAAAGAGAATCTTCAGCGCCGTGCAGCGCTGGCCGTTGAACGACAGCGCGCCGGTGATCGACTCGTTCACCGCGTTGTCCAGGTCGACGTCCTTGAGCACGATGCCGGGGTTCTTGGCATCCAGGCCCAAGGCGGCGCGCAGACGGTGCGGGCGCGGGTGTAGCTTCTTCAGGTCGCTGGCGGCCTTGTTGGTGCCGATGAAGGCGAACACATCGATCTTGCCCGTGGCCATCAGCGCACTGACCGTTTCGCGGCCACGCCCGTAGATCACGTTGATGACCCCGGCCGGAAAGCTGTCGCGGAACGCCTCCAGCAATGGGCGGATCAGCAGTACACCGAACTTGGCCGGCTTGAACACCACGGTGTTGCCCATGATCAGTGCCGGTATCAGGGTGGTGAAGGTCTCGTTGAGCGGGTAGTTGTACGGGCCCATGCACAGCGTCACACCCAGCGGCACCCGGCGGATCTGCCCCAGCACGTCCTGCTCCAGCTCGAAGCGGCTGGAGCGGCGGTCCAGCTCCTTGAGGGCATTGATGGTGTCGACGATGTAGTCGCAGGTGCGGTCGAACTCCTTCTCCGAGTCCTTGAGGTTCTTGCCGATCTCCCACATCAGCAGGCGCACCACGGGCTCGCGCTGCTCGCGCATGCGCTTGAGGAACTGCTCGACATGGCGGATGCGCTCGGCCACGCGCATGGTCGGCCAGGCGCCCTGGCCACGATCATAGGCGCGCACGGCGGCGTCCAGCGCGGTCATGGCGGTGTCGGCATCCATCAGCGGCGTGCTGCCCAGAATCACTGGTTGCAACGCCTCGCCCTCACGCAGACACACCGGGCTGCGCACCGGCGCCAGCGGCCCCGACCAGCTCTCCAGAATGCCATCGACCAGGTACTCGCGCTGCTCGATGGCCGGCCCTGGCTGCCAAGTCTGCGGAATCTGCTCAAGGGTGGGGAACAGCGTTTCAAGACGACTGGCCTGCGGCATGACGATCACCTCGCTCGATGGGTGAAAAGGGGAGAGCCCCACACACTACGCCTGCCCAACCCGGCAAAGAACCCCGAATTTGCGAACAGACTGATTTTTATCAACTTTTTTCATCTCGGTGCTTGACGTTAATCTTCAACGCGGTATGATGGCGCCAATTCCGCGATAGCTCAGTTGGTAGAGCAAGTGACTGTTAATCACTGGGTCCCTGGTTCGAGTCCAGGTCGTGGAGCCAGAATTTTGTAATAGGAATCAAGGTCTTACGCAGCTCACGCTGAGAGATCGCACCAGTGATGACGCAGATGTCACTGGCACGCGATACCAGTGATAAGCACGTAAGACCTTTTTTCGTTTCCTGTTACAAAAAGCTCGGATTGCCGCTTCGGGTGTGCCCATGCCGTCTCTAATCAATCGATCTAGAGGCGTGCACCATGAACATCGCATCCATCGTTTCCACCAAGGGCGGACCCGGCAAGACCACGGTCACCGCCAACCTGGGCGCATTCTGCGCCGATGCCCAACTCCGAACCCTGCTCATCGACCTCGACACCCAGCCGTCGCTGTCGTCGTTCTATCGCCTGGAGCACGAAGCCCCTGGCGGCATCTTCGATTTCTTCCCAGGCATCCTCGGATCAGGTCGCACTATTCATCGGTGTTTGCGGTCTTAAGCCATTGGGGTGGGATATCCAGTCCAGTGGCACAAATGGGGATGGGCCTGCCAGGTTGAATCTTGAAAGGTGTTGTGATGGAAAACGCGGATGTCAGTCGTTTCAAGTCGCTCGATGATCGTAGCAAGATCGAATTTCTAGCCCATTTCGATGGCGCTTTGAAACTTGAATTTGTGAATTTCCTGGCAGATCTTGCCAGCGATCCCGAGCAGGACGATCTTCTCAGAATCGAGGCGATGAAGGTCGTGGGTTTGTACAAAGGGGCTTACGATGGCGCTGAGGTGCAACGGAAGCTCTTATACATCGCTCTACGTGAAGATGAGGATGATGAGGTAAGGGTGTATGCCTTCAACTCGCTGGCTTTCGTGGATGTCGGTGATGTCGAGGTGAACGCATCCAGAGCGCTGGTCAAGAGCGATGAATATATTTTGATCAAGGCGGCTGCTTTTTCACTGATCGCTCAGCACAAGCATTTGCCGGTCGCTCGAGAGGCATTGCAAGCGATTCAGGGCGACAAGGAGTTTGGCAAGGCTGCGGTGAGGGAGTTGGGTTGATTTTTTATATCAAGTGGCTGATTGATGCTCTTACATTTATGTCGAGGCACTCCGCTCAAATCAGCACTGGCCCTTATCTGCGCCATTCAGCCATACACAGAACCTCGTGTGAAGAGCAGGGGGCCGGAGCGCAGCCGAGATGCACAGTGCGCCGCCCGCTCAATGGGAGTAGGCAGGTACTTTTAAAGGCATCCCCAAGGTAAAGCGATTTACCACTTTCCATCGCCCGCTTGGCCAGACTCTGTAAATCTTTCAGCACCGGTACGAGATCTTCGGGTTCGCAGCTGAGTTCTTCGGTTGCGGACCACAGCACGGATGCCTTGCTCAGCGCGACTTCATTCGCTTGCGCCAGGACTTCCGTCAGTTCATCGGGAAACCGGTACAGCCAGGACTCACCGTCATCCCCGAGGAAGATGTCCTCGGGCATGTGTTTTTCGTCGTTCCATTCCTGCTCTTCCAGGATGGCCCAAAGTGTGCCGATTTCAAGATCGGTAAAGCCCTTGTACTGGACGGGCCTCAGCTGAGCTGCAATTTCTGCACCCTAATGGGACGTTTCGATTCGAGTGGCGTAGCGCAATGCATCGGCATCACTCGCCACGAAAAAGTCTGCAATGGTACTCATGACCGTTCTCCTGATTGCCTGACTTGTTGTGGTTGCAGGGTTCGGATTGTAGAAATGCCTAGAAAGGAGAGTGCGTGGCCCCAACTGGGACAGGCCATCGGCCCGCGCAGTGGATGACTGCGCGGGCCGACGCCTTTCTATTCCACCTCTTCCAGCACTCCCTGGTCCTCTCCCAGGAACCCGCCACTCTGATGCTGCCACAGGCGTGCGTACACGCCGTTCTTGGCCAGCAGTTCAGCGTGTGTGCCCTGTTCGATGATGCGTCCTTCGTCCATCACGATCAGCCGGTCCATGGCGGCGATGGTCGAGAGGCGGTGGGCGATGGCGATGACGGTCTTGCCGACCATCATTTCATCGAGGCTTTCCTGAATCGCCACTTCGACTTCCGAGTCCAGGGCGCTGGTGGCTTCGTCGAGCAGCAGGATCGGGGCGTTCTTGAGCATCACGCGGGCAATGGCGATGCGCTGGCGCTGGCCGCCGGAGAGCTTGATGCCACGCTCGCCGACCAGGGTGTCGTAGCCGCTGCGGCCCTGCTTGTCGCTCAACTGGCGGATGAAACCGTCAGCCTGGGCGTTGATGGCCGCACGCTGGATCTGCTCGTCGGTGGCATCCGGGCGACCGTAGGCGATGTTGTCGCGGATCGAGCGGTGCAGCAGCGAGGTGTCCTGGGTAACCATGCCGATGGCGCTGCGCAGGCTGTCCTGGGTCACTTGGGCGATGTTCTGCCCGTCGATGCGAATCTCGCCGCTGTCGACATCGTAGAAGCGCAGCAGCAGATTGATCAGCGTCGATTTACCGGCCCCGGAACGGCCCACCAGGCCGACTTTCTCGCCGGCTCGGATGTTCAGGGTCAAGCCATCGAGCACCTGGCGTTCGCCGTTGTAGTTGAAGCTCACCTTGTCGAAGCTCACCGCGCCGCCGGTGGTCACCAGCTCGCCGGCATTGGGCGCGTCCTGGACCTTGGGGCCGCGGGTCAGGGTTTCCATGCCGTCCTGCACGGTACCGATGCTCTCGAACAGCGAGGTCATCTGCCACATGATCCAGTGCGACATGCCGTTGATGCGCAAGGCCATGGCAGTGATCGCCGCTACCGCGCCGGCACCGACCTCGCCCAGGTGCCATAGCCACAGGGCATAGCCACCGGCAGCCATGATCAAGGCGACGACCAGGGCCTGGTTGACGATCTCGAACTGGCTGACCAGGCGCATCTGGCGAAAGCCGGTCTGTTTGAAGTCTTCCATCGCCGCACGGGCAAAGTGCGCCTCGCGCTTGGAGTGCGAGAACAACTTCACGGTGGTGATGTTGGTGTAGGCGTCGGAAACCCGGCCGGTCATCGACGAGCGTGCATGCGCCTGTTCCTGGCCGACTTTACCCAGGCGCGGCACGAAGTACAGCATGGCCAGGCCGAACAGGGCGATCCAGGCCATGAACGGCAGCATCAGTTTCAGGGCGAAACCACCGGCCAGGGCGATGATGGCAATGAAATACACGCCGATGCCGGGAATGATCTCGATGAGGGTGAACAGCACTTCACGCACGCCCAGGGCCGTTTGCATGACCTTGGTGGTGACCCGCCCGGAGAACTCGTCGGAAAAGAACGATAGGCTCTGGCGCAGCATCAGCCGGTGAAAGTCCCAGCGCAGTCGCAGTGGCAGGTTGATGGCCAGCACCTGGTGCTGGACCATGGTTCGCAGTGCCACCAGGCCAATGCTGACCACCAGCACGATACCGATGCCCCAGAGAACCTGGCGTTCCTCGCCGCTCACGGCACCGCCGGCCTGCCAGGTCGAGAGCAGGTCGACCACTTGACCGAGAAAGGCGAACAGCCAGGCCTCGTAGATCGATACCGCTGCGCTGAGTAGCGCAAACAGCAGGATGTAGCCGCGGGCGCCCCGGGTACAGGCCCAAAGAAAACGCACCAGACCCATCGGTGGGGGCGGCGTCTCGTCAGGCGGGAAGGGGTCGAGCCAGCGTTCGAACATGCGCAGCATTGTGGTCTCCAATTGATCCGTCAGGGAGATTGTGTCACCGACTGAGAGCTTTGAGTGGGTTAGGTGTCACTGGAGGGCAAAACGTTCCACGGCTGCGGCGTCGTCCGCGCCCCGGCGCGGTGTTGACCCCTGTCGTCAGCAAGGCACAGCCGTGCCGAGCCCTGCAACGTTGCGCCTGTTCGGTGTCAGACAACAGCCGGATTGCCCAGCCGCAATGAGCGCTAGAGGTAAACGGCGAAGCCTGCGGCTTGAATTGAACCCAACACTGTTCGGTCAGACCGTTGGAGCTTGCTCGCGATGGCTGCGTCATGTTCACAGCAGATACAGCGGCGTGGCCCGCTTTTCGCGAGCAAGCTCCAACAAAAGCCGAGAAGCGTTTAATCGAGCTGTATTGGACGTGAACCCCTTGCGCTGCAAGCCACCGCACCCAAGCGCAGCGGTGGGTACAACTGTCTGCCCCGGCTGCTGTCCGAGAGTAGAGTGGGCTAACGACAGGTGCAGGATGATCGGTATGAAAGGATGTACGGCAGTGCTGCTGGCGCTGGGTGTGCTGAGCAGCAATGCCTGGGCCACGCCCAAGTCGTGCGAAGAGCTCAAGAAGGAGGTCGAGTTGAAGATTCAGGCTGCCGGGGTGTCCAGCTATACGCTGGAAATCGTACCCAGCGACCAGAAAGTCGACGCCAGGGTGATCGGCACCTGTGATGGGGGTAACCGCAAGCTGGTCTACCAGCGTACCGACCTGATTGGCTCGCAGATAATGTAAAGGTGCTGTAAGGGCGGTCTCGACGACCTGACAGCGAACAGGCAGGCCGTCGGAAATGGCTGCCCCTCAGGTATGCGGAGCCGGTGCGGCGGGGGAGGCTCCGGCATACTCGCCCTTGAGGTGACCGTCCTTGTCCAGCAGGTAGCTGTCCATTACTTCGCGCACCACCGGCCCGGCCACGCGGCCGCCGGCTTCGCCGTTTTCGATCATCACCGCCACCACAACCTTCGGATGGTCGGCGGGGGCAAAACCGACGAACAATGCGTTATCGCGATTGCGCTCCAGGGTCTTGTCGCGGTTATAGCGTTCGCCTTGCTTGATCGCCACCACCTGCGCCGTACCGCTCTTGCCGGCAATCCGATACTGCGCTCCGGCAGCGGCGGCACGGGCGATGCCGCGAGGGTCATGCATGACCATCTGCATGCCCTGGTTGACCTGGTCCCAGGCGCGTTTGTCGTGCAGCACGATGTCAGGCATCGGGTGTTCATCCACCGGTGGCTGGCCGCCGACGCTCAGCGCCAGGTGCGGCCTGTGCCATACGCCCTTGCTGGCCACCAGGCTGGTCGCTTGGGCCAGTTGCAGCGGTGTCACCTGCATGTAGCCCTGGCCGATGCCGAGAATCAGGGTTTCGCCGGGGTACCAGGCCTGACGGCGGGTGGCGCGTTTCCAGTCCTGGGATGGCATCAAGCCAGGGGCTTCCTCGGACATGTCCAGCGAGACTTTCTGGCCCAGGCCGAATTCGGTCAGGTAGTCATGCAGGCGATCGATGCCCAGTTTGTGCGCAACGTCGTAGAAGTAGGTGTCGTTGGAACGCATGATGGCGGTATACATGTCCACCCAGCCGTCGCCGCTGCGGTTCCAGTTGCGGTACTTGTGGTCATAGTTGGGCAGTTCGTAGTAGCCGGCATCGAACACTCGGCTGGACGGGGTGATGACGCCGCTGTCGAGGCCGGCCAACGCCACCTCGGGCTTGACCGTCGAGCCTGGCGCGTACAGGCCGCGCAGCACCCGGTTGAACAGCGGCCGGTCGATCGAGTCGCGCAGCTCGGCGTATTGCTTGAAGCTGATGCCCTTGACGAACAGGTTGGGGTCGAAGGCCGGGTTACTGACCATCGCCAGCACGTCGCCGTTCGCAGGGTCCAGCACCACCACCGCGCCGCGTCGTTCTCCCAGGGCTTTTTCCGCCGCCAGCTGCAAGTGGGCATCCAGGCTGAGGTGGATATCTTCGCCTGGCACCGGGTCGTGGCGGTTCAGCACCCGCATGACCCGACCCTGGGCGTTGGTCTCGACCTCTTCATAGCCTACGTGGCCGTGCAGCTGCTTTTCATAGAAGTGCTCGATACCGGTCTTGCCCACCGACTGTGTACCCCGGTACTCAGTTGCGTCGAGGAACTTGGTTTCTCGTTCGTTGATCCGCCCGACATAGCCCACCGAATGGGCGAAATGTTCACCCAAGGGGTATTCGCGGATGAACTGCGCCTCGACATCCAGCCCGGGCAGGCGGAACTGGTTTACCGCGAGCAGGGCGATCTGTTCTTCGTTGAGGTCGAACATGAGGGTGACCGGCTCGAATGGCTTTCGCGCCCGGCGCAGGTCCTTGTCGAACTGTTGGCGATCTTCCTGCGACAGCGCCAGGACGTCGACCAGGCTGTCGAGCACCTTGGCTGCGTCACCTGCGCGTTCACGGGTCATGGTCAGGTTGAAGCTGGGCGTGTTTTCTGCCAGCAGCACGCCATTGCGGTCGTAGATCAGGCCGCGCTCTGGAGGAATCGGCAGTACATGTACGCGATTGTTTTCCGACACCGCCGTCTGCTGGTCATGTTGCAAGACCTGCAGCACATACAAGCGGCCGACCAATATGGCGGCCAGGCTGAGCACCAGCAAGGCGCAGGCCTTGACGCGTCCGTTGACCAGGCTGCGTTCTTGTTCGTGCTCCTTCAGGCGAAGAGGTTGTGGCATGGCGGGTACTGATCACTGTGAAAATGGATTTCTTTCCTGCAGGGCGCACAGCAGAGCCCGACAGCACGACGAAGATGATGGATGCCCGGTGGCCTGTGCGGGGCCTGGCTGGCAGGGGCCAATCGAGGAAAATGCGGGTTTTGCGCGGGTCAGGCCCGCCGTCTGAGCGGCGCTATTTTAGTCGTGATCAGGTGCCTCCGGGCCTTCATGAACAATTGTTCATGAAGGCCCGATCCATATTCCGCGTCGCCCGCAGGAAGCAGGGCCGTGGGGGGCACTTTAGTGCGGGTCTTCAGGTAACGCCATGCCCGTCATGCTGGGCAGTACCGCGTCGCGGCGGATCAACCCGTGGTACAGCGCGGCGGCCAGGTGCAGCAGGATCGTCAGCAGCAGCGCATAGGCAACCCAGGTATGGGCGCTGCGCAGTATCGCGTGCAGTTGCACCGAGGGCGACACCAGCGCGGGCAGTTCGAGACCGCCCCAGAGTACCACCGGGTAGCCGCCGGCCGACTGCATGCTCCAGCCCAGCAGGGGCTGGGCGAGCAGCAGGGCATAGAGCGCCAGGTGCGAGAGGTGCGCGGCGCCACGTTGCCAGCCGGGCATGTCGTGGGGCAGTGCTGGAATGCGCTGCGTCAGGCGTATTGCGATACGCAGCAGGACCATCACCAGCAACGCCGCCCCCAGTGTCTTGTGAATGACCACCAGCGTCGCGTAGTGCGGGGCAACGCTGGCGACCATGCCCAGGCCGACCAGCAGCATGGCCAGAACCAGGGGAGCCATCAGCCAGTGGAAGATGCGCATGACCAACGGGAAATGAGTCGGCTTCATCAGTGGTTCTCCTGGGCCTGTTCACGGGTACGGCGGTTGAAGGATTCCGAGTAGGCCGCCGAACGTGCGCTGAGCAGCGGGTCGTCAGAGGCTCGGATGCCATCGGGAAGAATCAGCGGGTCGTAGTTGATGTCGCGGCAGTCGCCGCCCATCTCGGGTTGCATGCGCTCGATCACCAGTTCGCCGGCGTCCAGCTGGGTGCGCTCTTTGGGCCACGCCTGGGTAGCATCGACGGTGCTGTCGCCCGGCTCACCCAGGGTGAATCGCAAGCGCCAGCGCAGCGGGCCCTGGGCCAGGCGCTGAGCGAGTTCATCGGCGAGGAAATTGGCGTCGCCACGCTTGTCGGCCGCTAGCGGCTCATAGGGCGCGACGGGTTGCACCGACCAGCGCACCGGATGTTCGTGCCCCTGGCCATCCACCAGGTAGAAAGCGTTGAGGCTGTAGTAGGCGCCATTGGCATAGCTGGACGAGGGCGTGGAAGATTTCGCCCAGTCGCGGAAAGCCTGGGTTTCCGGGTGCGCCTTGAAGAAGGCCGCCGCTTTTTCCGGGTCGGGCTTGCCGGTGTCGGGTTGCGGCGCCGTGGCTTTCTGCAGCTCATAGAAGCTGGCCACGTCACGGACCACGAACACCGGCATCGCGTTCATCGCGGTGCGCCATTCCTGGCCCTCGGCGGGCTGGAAGCGCAGCGCCAGGCTGCGGATCGGTGCGGCGCCGTCGCTGGCCGCCGGGTTGCCACCGGGAATCGCCAGACGGCCCACGACCGGTACGCGGCCCGGCGCGAACAGTGCAGCCCGTGACAACTCGGCGGCCGCGCCATTGCTTTCGAAGTGCCCGATCACGCACAGCCCCTTGGCATGGTTGCGCCGATAGCCGGGGTGGACACCGCCGTTGGCCTCCAGGGCATTGATGACTTTCGCCGGGGTCAGGCGTTGCGGGTCGAGCCAGCCGCCCGCGTAGGCGAACACGGCGGCCGTGCCCAGCACCACGACGGCGATGGCGGCCAGGCGCAGGGGGATATGGGGGGTGCTACCTGTCATTTAGGCTTCCTTGGGCTTAGGCTGAGTGCATTGAGCGGGTACGACGCACCACGTGCGCGGTTATTCCCGCAGGCCGCGCAGAAATCTTTTTCGCCCACATCGGGAATAGATCGTCGCCACGTTCGTCTTTACCGCTCGAATCCACCACTAACCGGCGCTGCGATGCACACACTGGATGACCAATCACTGCGCGACCTGTTGCCCCGGTTACGGCGCTTCGCCCTGTCGCTGACCCGCAGCACCAGCAGCGCCGACGACCTGGTCCAGGCCACGCTGGAAAAGGCGCTGTCGGCCTGGAGCGAGCGCCGCGCCGAAGGCGACCTGCGCGCCTGGCTGTTCTCGATCCTTTACCGCCACTTCATCGATGGCCAGCGCCGCGCGCGGCGCTACGCGCGGATCCTCAGCCTGTTCGGCGCAGACAACCTGGCGAGCGCATCGCCCGAAGAAATCGTCAGCGCCCGTTCGACCCTGGAAGCCTTCGAGCGCCTGCCCGCCGAACAGCGAGCGCTACTGGAGCTGGTCAGCGTCGAAGGGTTGAGTTATCGCGAAGTCGCCCAGGCGCTGGATATTCCCATGGGTACGGTCATGTCCCGGCTGTCGCGCGCCCGCCAGGCGCTGCGTAGCCTGAGCGAGGGACAGGCCACGACACCCTCATTACGGGTACTGAAATGAACGAACGCATTCCCCACGACGATGAGCTGCACGCCTATCTCGACGGCCAGCTTGAACCTGCACACCGCCAGTGGCTGGAAGCCTGGCTGGCGGTTCATCCTGAAGATGCCCGCCGCGTGCAGGGTTGGCGCCAGGATGCCCAGCAGTTGCGTGCGGCCTTCGCCGGCCAGGGCGGCGGGCCGCTGCCTGAACGACTCGACCCGGCTCACATTCGCCGCGGCCTTCGGCAGCGTTGGCAGGCACGCCTGGCCACCGCAGCGGCCCTGCTCGTGGCACTGGGTGTCGGCGGCTTGGGTGGCTGGCAGATGCGCGGTGATAGCGTGGCACGGCACAGCCTGCCGATGCAGGATGCGGTACAGGCATATCGGCTGTTCGCCGGCGCCGACCAGAACGTCCTCGACCTGCACGAGGGAGGCGAACTGCGCAACTGGCTGGCGCGCTACCTGAAAGATGCCACGCCGCCGCCGGCCATGGATCGCGTCGGCCTGAAGACGGTCGGTGCGCGTCTGCTGGCCACCGAGCAAGGCGCGGCGGCGCTGGTGATCTACGAGGATGGCCAGGGCCGCCGCCTGACCTTCTTTATCCGCCCACCGGGCTCGCACAACGAGCTGCTGCCGCCGGGGCAGCGTACCGAAGGCGACCTGCTGACACGCTACTGGAGCCACGGCGGCTACAACTACGCGGTGGTCAGCCGCAGTGATGACCCATTGGCTGAAAGGGTGGGGGAAATGGTGGGGTTTTAGGCCTAATCCAGGTCAGTCAGGCGCTCTGAGGCTGGGTGGGAGCGAGCTTGCTCGCGAATAGGCCTGCTGTGAACGTGACGTCGCTTTCGCTGAGCAGCGCTCTACAGCAACAGCCCCCACAACGCCAGCAGCGGCTTTGCTCCGGACTTCATTGCGTGGACGATGGACGGCTCGTTGTGCACGATGCCGCCACAACCTGGACTCCACCAGCCACGGCCCTCCTGATACCACTCACCCTCGCTCAGCACGATGTAGAACTCTTCGGGCGGGTGCTGATGAAACGGATAAGTCACCTGCGGCGCCATCACCGCCACGCCCAGGGTGAGGGTCGCGCAGGCGATGGGCGCGGTTGGGCCCACCAGCATGGCGTGGCGATGGCGGTCGACAAAATGGTCATCCTGCCCTGGGGCGGCCTGGCGCTGCATCCAGTCGGCATGGGGCAGCAAGTCGTCGATGCTGTCGATGACCCTGTCGACCTGCGGCGCGGTACCACGGGCATCCGCCATCGCCGTGTCGAACCAGGCGCGGATAGCGGTCGGGGGCTCAACACGCTCGCCTTTCTCGGCCAGTTGCAACATGGCCGACTGCAGCGTCTTGCGGCAGCGCTCGATACCGGCGTTGTTGGGACCTCCGCTGACCAGCAGCGCGGCCAGCGCGTCCAGCAGCTGCCTGGCATGAGCAACGGCGTGATGATCAGGGCTGGCGACTTCGGGCATCGGCAGAGCCTCCGGGGTTCGGCAACAGGCTTGGAAGGGGGCAGCGGGAGGGCCGCTGCACCTGGCCGCTATCTAAACACGGAACTGATCCATTAGGCGCAACTGGTCACTGGCCAGACTGTTGAGCTGGCTGCTGATCTGCGCGGCGTCGTCGGCCTTTTCCGTCAGGCTTTCGGTCACGCTGCGGATGGCCGAAACGTTGCGATCGACTTCCTCGGCCACCGCGCTCTGTTGTTCTGCGGCACTGGCAATCTGCAGGTTCATGTCATTGATGACCGTCACCGCGGCGCTGATTTCGTTGAGGGCATGCGAGGCTTCATGGATGCGCCTGGCACTGGTTTCGGCCTGGGACTGGCTGGAATGCATGGTCGCGACTACGTTGGCGGTGCCTTCGCGGATACGCGCGACGACCAGGCGGATCTCTTCGACCGAGTCCTGGGTGCGCTTGGCCAGGCTGCGTACTTCATCGGCGACAACCGCGAAGCCTCGGCCGTTCTCACCGGCACGTGCGGCTTCAATGGCGGCATTGAGGGCCAGCAGGTTGGTCTGCTCGGCAATACTGCGAATCACGTCCAGCACCAGGCCGACCTCCTGGCTGCTGTGCTCCAGCGTCGAGACTTCCGCTACCGCCTTGTTGACTTCGCTTGCCAGGCTGGAAATGTCCTGGTTGCTTTTTTCGATGATCGACATGCCTTGCCTGGACGCCTGGTCCGCATTGCGGGCGGCTTGCATGGCATTCGAAGCGCTGGTGGCAACGTCATGCGCGGTGGCGTTCATCTGGTTGGAGGCGGCGGCCACCTGCTCGATTTCCCTGAACTGGATCTGCATGCCTTCGCTGGTCTCCTGGGCGATGCTCGACGACTGATCGGCGGTCTGGCGCGCATTGGAGGTGATCTGCTTGATCTGCGCGATGGTCGGCTGCAGCTTGTCGAGAAAGCGGTTGAACCATTTGACCAGTTCTCCCAGCTCGTCGGCCTTGTGGTAGTTGAGGCGCTGCGTCAGGTCGCCGTCACCACTGGCAATGTCCTTGAGCATTTCGGCGACACCGTTGATCGGCCGGGTAACCCCGGACGCCGTGGCCCAGATCAACAGCAGGCCCAGTGCCGCAGCGATGGACGCGATCACCAGAGATTTGATCGTGTTGTCGGTCTTGGCCTGCTCCAACAGGCTCTGCAGCTTGTCAGAGTCGGCCATCAGCACCGCCTTGGGCAGATCGATCGACACACCCCATGGCGCCGCGCCGGGAATGGGCGCAACGGCACTGACCGCGCGGATGGAGGCATCGCTGGTGAGGATCGACGCTGCCGGGTCTTTGAGGCCGTTGAGCAGCGGCTCGCTCTGTGCGCCGAGGACGTCCTTGACGTTCTTGCTGACCTGCGCGGCGTCGTCACTGTAGGCCGCCAGAATACCGCTGGGCGTCACCACCAGCACTCGACCGGCGCCCCCGAAGATCTTCTTCTGCGCATCGTTGGCGGCCTGTTGCAACGAGCCCAGGCTCAGGTCCACGCCAATCACCGCGACGACTTTTCCGTTCACGACCACCGGTTGGGAAAGTGAAGTCATCAACTGGACGACGCCACCTTGGGTGTCGGCGTAAGGAGCCATCAGGCAGGCTGCCTTGCTATCGCGGGGGCAGGTGTACCAGCTGTTGTAGGGCACACCGCTGATACTGAGTTCCGTCTTCGAGATATCGGCTTCGCTGATGGGGAAGTTCATGTCCTGACCTGTGCCGCGGTTCCAGGCGCTGGCAAAACGTCCCGACTCACTCGAGCCGCGGGCCATGTCATCGACGAACTCGCTGTCCTTGCCATCCAGGGCATTGGGTTCATAAGCCAGCCAGATGCCCAGTACGTCGGTATTACGCTCGAAGGTGGTCTTCAGTTCCTTGTTGAGTTCTTCACGCAGCGTCGCCGCGCTCAGGTCACGCTGTGCGGCCATGGCTTGCAGGTTCTTGGCGTGGTCGGAAAGCGCAGTGATGACCTGCAGGTTCTTGGCGAAGTATTGCTGCAGGCTTTTGCCCTGGTTGCCGGTTTCGGCAGACAGCAGCCGTTCCACACCGTCGGACAGCATCTTGCTGCTGGAGCTACTGATCAGGCGGTTGTTCTGTACGCCTTGGTAGATATCCATGCCAACCACCAGGCCTGTCACGATGACCAGGCACAGCCCGGACAGCAGGGTGATCTTGGAGCGGATGGAAAGGGCAGTGCGCATGGGCAAGCTCCAGTTGGGTGTTGTGATGTCGACCCGAGGCATGGTCGATGATCTTTCACGCTCTTGGGGGGCATCGGCTTGGGGCAGTCTTTCTTTAAGGAATGCCGCTCGACGGCCGTCATTGTCGAAGGCGGCGCCTCCCTGGCAGCGGCGATATCGGCCGCGCCGGCGAGTGTCGGTGCAGGAGGGGGGCGGCAGGCTTCAGGCCGGCAAGCTTCTTGCGGCTGAAGGCGCTTTTACAGGGCAAGAGCCGCGCCGAAGGATAACGGGTGGGACCGGCTTCAGCCGGGAGGCTTTTTTCGTCTGAAGCCACTCCTCTTGGGCGAGCGTGGTGCTGACGGATTCGGCAGCATCAGGCTCGCTGAGGCGATCAGCCGAGGTGCTCCGATGTCGGTGATCTTTTCACCCAGGCCATAGCTGCTGCCGATCTAGCGCATGTCGCCGTCTGCATGCAGTTGCTGAATGTGCGCCGACAGCGCCTGGCCCAGCGCGTCGTTCTGTTTGGTGAACATGACTGCGGCCTGGCCGGGTTGTTGCGAGGCCTTCACCCGCGGGTCGCCTTGCGCCACATTGATGCTGGCCCCCGCATAGGCGCCTTTCTGCTGGGTGGTCTTGGCCACCGCGAAGCTGTCGGTGGCGACATCGATGTGCCCCGAGGTCAGGTCCTGGGCCATGGTGACGGGGGGCGGAGATGTATTGGAAGGTGCTGGAGCCGATCATCGACGCGCGGCTCACCCGCTCCGGCAGGGCGATGGTGAAGCGCAGCGACGAGGCCTGGAAAATCATGAGGGAGAAACCCGGCAGCGCCGGAATGGCAATGCGCAACGCCTGGGGCAGGGTGTAGCCAACGCTCAGTTTTGAAATTCGGCGTAAAGATTACCGCCCTGGCGCTTGGCGGCATAAGAAGCCTGGTCGGCACGGTCCATCAGCGCTTCCAGGGCGCTGTCCGGGGTGGCGTGGGCGTAGCCGAGGCTGGCGCCGATCTCGACTTGCAGGGTCTGGTCGAACAGCCAGAAGGGTTCGCCCAGTGCCTGCGTGATGCGTGCGGCCAGTGCCGTGGCATCTTCGGCTTTCAAGAGTGGAGCCTGGAGCACGACGAATTCGTCGCCGCCGAGTCGGGCCACGGTGTCGGTGCTGCGTACCACGCCCTGGATGCGCGACGCGACCTCCTTGAGCAGCGCGTCGCCGGCGGAATGCCCATGGGTGTCGTTGATCGCCTTGAAGCGGTCCAGGTCGAGGCAGTGCAGCACGAACGGCTCTGTGGAGTGCGTGGCGAGCTTGAAGGCCTTGACCAGGCCACGGTGGTTGGCAAGGCCGGTCAGCGGGTCGTACTCCGCCAGGCGGGCCATTTCCAGGCGGTCCTTGATGTTGCGGATGGCGGTCTTGTAGGCGTGTCTGATGGTGTCGATACCGCCCAGCAGAAACAGCAGGAACATGCCTGCGAGAATCTGATTGGATAATTCCCGGGTATAGAGGGCGGTCAGGATGGACGGCGGCACTGCCAGGCACAGGGCCAGGCAGGCAATCCCGGGCCTGACGTACAGCCTGGCCACGACACCGGCGGCGTAGCCGAACAGCATCGCCACGCACAGCAGCTTGACGTCCTGTTCGTTGACCAGAAATGCACGGGAAACCGACGCACCGACCGATGCCGCGATCACGGTGGTGGTCACGATATGCATGATTTCCCAGAACTGCGCTTCGGGTCTTTCCAGCCGCGAATATTTGCGACGGGCCTTATGCACTTGCATGCAGGTGACTTTTATCGCCGACGCCAGTCCGCCAATAACGGCCATCCAGGCAAAGATTGCCTCGCTCGTGGCGTGCCAGGAAAATAAATTCAGTGCGATCAACGTGACGCACATGATGGAAGTGGGCTTGGAGGTATGGGAAAGTTCTGCGATGAGTGCCAGATAAATATCCGGGCGCTCAACTGAGGAAGTATTGTGCGAGGTCTGCATGACGGTTCTTGATAATGCTCGGGTCAGTCGTTCTGGCAGCATTCTCGCTGGGTGGGGCGCTGCGGGATTATCGATCATTTGCAGGGAAACAGGCAATTCCCAGTCGGCTTTTGGAAATTGAAAAACAGTGACCTCTGCTAATGGATGCGATATTCGGAATTACCAGGCTCTCGGGCAATTAGCCAAGCATTTCATGATTGAGCGAATTGCATGAATAATTTGCCGCGGCAATGAACGCTGCAGAGACTTTTCATTTCAACCACTTATTCCGCTCGGATAAAACGGCCCGGCACTCAGGGCAAATGCTACACCGGTGGCGTAAGAAGAATTTTTCATGGGCTGGGCACTGCGCGAGGTTCTTCTGGTCATATTTTGTAACCTTTGCCCCGCAGGTCTTCCGCTCGAGGTTCGCTCGGTGAAGCCGCTGAACGCGGGTTCATCGTCGCTGGACTCGCTCGGGGCCACGTGATTCCGTACCGCCAGAAGGTCATCATTCATGCCCGTCACCTCAACTGCCTCCCGTCACATCACCGGGAGCGAGCCTTCGCGCCGTACCCGGCGCGGCCTCGACATTCTCAATTTCACCCTGGCCGACGTGCGTGACGGCCTGGGACCGTACCTGGCGATCTACCTGATTGCCGTGCGCGGGCCGGGGGAGGGCTGGAACGAGGCCACGGTGGGCTTCGTCATGACCCTGGCCGGCATCGCCGGGCTGATCTCGCAGACCCCGGCGGGGGCGTTCATCGACCGAAGTCGGCACAAGCGCGCGGTGATCGGCGTCGCAGCCCTGCTGGTGACCTTCTGCAGCCTGCTGCTGCCATGGATCTCCAGCTTCGCCATGGTCGCCTTGACCCAGTCGCTGGCCCAGGTCGCGGCGGCAGTCTTCGCGCCGGCGCTGGCGGCCATCACCCTCGGGATCGTCGGGCCGGCGGCCTTCACCCGGCACATCGGTCGCAACGAAGGCTTCAACCACGCGGGCAATGCCTTTTCGGCAGCACTGGCCGGTGCACTGGGCTATCTGTTCGGGCCGATGGTGGTGTTCTGGCTGATGGCCGCGCTGGCCTTCGCTTCGATCATTGCCCTGTGGCAGGTGCCGGCCGATGAAATCGACGACGACCTGGCGCGCGGGCTGGATGATGGCCCGAGCGCGCACCCGCCGGTGTCGTCCTGGCAGGCGCTGTTAGCCAATCGCCACCTGATGCTTCTGGCGCTCCTGGCAGCGATCTTCCACCTGGCCAATGCGGCGATGCTGCCGTCCATCGGTCAGCAGCTCACGCACATCATCGGCAAGGACAGTGCCACTTCGCTGATCGCCCTGTGCATCGTCGCCGCCCAATGCGTGATGGTGCCGGTGGCGATTCTGGTGGGGCGACACGCTGACCGCTTCGGGCGCAAGCCGATATTCCTGTTCGGTTTCGCGATACTGGCGCTGCGTGGCGTGCTTTATACCTTTTCCGACAACCCCTTTTACCTGGTCGCGGTGCAGTGCCTGGACGGCATCGGTGCGGGGATCTTCGGCGCGCTGCTGCCGGTGGTGATCGCCGACCTGACCCGTGGTACCGGGCGGTTCAATGTCAGCCAGGGGGCGGTCGCCACGGTACAGGGCATCGGCGCCTCTCTGAGCGCGACGCTGGCCGGGGTGATCATCGTGCATTTCAGCTATGCGTACGCCTTCCTGACCCTGGCTGCCATCGCCGGAATCGGCTTCGTGCTGTACCTGTTGCTGATGCCGGAGACCATGCGCCAGGCTGGCGCGGTGAAGCCCGCGACCGTGCAGATCGCGGGCCAGGAATGACCTCGCTGTGGCGTCAGTCGGCCTTGGCTGCCTGATCCTGCTGGAACTTCTTCACCACTTCGTTGGCGATCTTGAAGCTGTCCAGGGCGGCGGGCACGCCGCAGTAGATGCACGCTTGAAGGAGAATTTCCTGGATCTCGGCCGGCGAGACGCCGTTGTTCAGGGCGCCGAGCACGTGCAGGCGTACCTCGTTGGGGCGGTTGAGCGCGGTGAGCATGGCCAGGTTGAGCATGCTGCGGGTCTTCAGGTCCAGGCCCGGCCGGGTCCAGACTTCGCCCCAGCACCATTCGGTGGTGATTTTCTGCATCGGGATCATGAAGTCTTCGACCTCATTCACCGAGCGGTCCACGTACTCGGCGCCGAGCACTTCGCGGCGTACCGCCAGGCCCTTGCGAAATTGCGGGGTATCGAATTCATCGGGCAGTGACATTGCAGGCTCCTGATTGCGCATGGTGAGGGGGCGGCAGGCGCCTGGCGGGCCCCGGCCGGGTGGGCAGAGAGTAGAGCACCACGGCAGGGGACGGAAAGCCTGATTTGCCCCGCGCCGCCCGGTTTGCGCCACGGGCCTGATCCCGTCCCAGCAATAGGGGTATGATCGGGGCTTCCCTTCGTCACCAGGACCCGCGCCGCCCATGCCTGATTCCCTTCCGCCCTGTGTGCTTTCCATCCAGTCCCACGTCGCCCTGGGCCACGTCGGCAACGATGCCGCCGTGTTCCCCCTGCAACGCCTGGGCTTCGAGGTGCTGCCGGTGCATACCGTGCAGTTCTCCAACCACACCGGCTATGGTCAGTTCCGTGGCCAGGTGTTCGATGCCGAACACATTCGCGAGGTGCTGGCCGGGCTGCGTGATCGCGGTGCGTTATCCCGGGTTTCGGCGGTGCTGTCCGGGTACCTGGGCGATGCGGGTATCGGTGCGGTGATCCTCGAAGCGGTGGACGAGATCCGCCGCGACAACCCGGCGGTGCGCTACCTGTGCGACCCGGTGATGGGTGACGTGGGGCGTGGCGTATTCGTCAACCCGGCGATTCCGGACTTTCTGCGCAACCTGGCGATTCCCCACGCGAGCATCGTCACCCCTAACCAGTTCGAGTTCGAACTGCTGACCGGCAGCCGCCTGGTCAGCGTCGAGGATGCCGTGCGTACTGCGCGACAACTGCGTGGGCGCGGCCCGGACGTCGTGGTGATCACCAGCCTGGCGACCCCAGACATCCCCGCCGACCAGCTCGGCACCCTGGCAGTCAACGGCGAAGGCGCCTGGCTGGTGAATACCCCGCGTCTGGCCCTGCACCCGCTGCCCAACGGTATGGGCGACGTGTTCTCCGCCACCTTGCTGGCGCGCCTGCTGGGCGGCCAGCCCGTGGCGCAGGCGCTGGAACTGGCCACCGCCACGCTGTTCGGCCTGGTCGGCGCCACCGCCGAAGGCTCCCGTGACCTGCCACTGGTCGCTGCCCAGGAGCAGATCGTCAAGCCTGAGCAGGCCTTCGCTGCCACACCCGTCTGACGTCCTGGCTTTGCGGGTCCGTGCAGTCACGGACCTGCTCTGCTCGCGCATGGCGCGGCGTCGCTGATCTTCTAATGTATATACAAATAGGGGCGATTCCGGATCCGCCCGTGCATTTGTTCGTCTGCATTGCAGAGTGGGGGTTGACCTAAGCCATTTCGCCGGGCTAAATGTATATACATTAAACAAGAAAGGCATGACAAATGCTCTCCAGCCCAAGCCAGCGCCTGCTCTGGCGCGACCTCACCCTGTTCGATGGCACCCGCCAGCTCGATGAACCCATGGCGGTCATGGTCGAAGGCGGGCGTATCGCGGGCGTCTGGACCGAACAGGCGTTCGATCCAGCCCTGGCAACGGGTGCCGTCGAAGCCGGGCGTGGCGGGGTGATGACCCCCGGTCTGGTGGATTGCCATACCCACCTGGTGTATGCCGGCGACCGCGCCCGCGAGTTCGAACAGCGCCTGCAGGGCGTCAGTTACGAGGAGATCGCCCGCAACGGCGGTGGCATTCTCAGCACCGTGCGCGCCACCCGCCAGGCCAGTGAAGAACAGCTGATCGAAGCCAGCCTGCCGCGCCTGGATGCCTTGCTCGCCGACGGCGTGACCTGCGTGGAAATCAAGTCTGGCTATGGGCTGACCCTGGAAGATGAACTGAAAATGCTGCATGTCGCCCGGCGCCTCGGCGAGCTGCGCCCGGTGCGGGTCGTCACCACCTTGCTGGGCGCGCATGCATTGCCGCCGGAGTACGCCGGCAATGCCGACGGCTACATTGACCTGGTCTGCACGGCGATGATCCCGGCCGCTGCCGAGCAGGGGCTGGCCGATGCGGTGGACGTATTCTGCGAAGGCATCGCCTTCTCCCCGGCGCAATGCGAGCGCGTCTTCCAGGCCGCCGCCGCCCATGGCCTGGCGATCAAGGCGCATGCCGAACAGCTCTCCAACCTCGGCGGCAGCGCCCTGGCCGCCCGTTATGGCGCACTGTCGGTCGACCATATCGAATACCTCGATGAAGCCGGCGTACAAGCCCTGGCGGCCGCAGGCACCGTGGCGGTGCTGCTGCCCGGCGCCTTCCACGTACTGCGCGAGACCCAGCAGCCGCCCATCGACCTGCTGCGCCGCCATGGCGTGCCCATCGCCGTGTCCAGCGACGCGAATCCCGGCACCTCGCCCATCTGCCTGCCGACGCTGATGGCCAACATGGCCTGCACCTTCTTCCGCCTGACCCCGATCGAGGCCCTGGCCGGGATGACCGCGCACGCTGCCCAGGCGCTGGGCCGCCGCGAGCTGGGCCGCATCGAGCCGGGCGCGCCGGCCGACCTGTGCCTGTGGGATATCCATCACCCGGCCGAACTGGCCTATGCCGTGCAGGCCGGGCGCCTGCGCCAGCGCGTTTTTGCAGGAGTCATCACCCATGATCGCTGATCGCCTGAACATGGACACCTGGGCCGGGCGCGTCGACCCCGAACCGGACAGCGCGCGCTGGCACCAGTGCATCCAGCCGTGGGCCGAAGCCGCCGCGCCGGGTGTGGCGCTGCTGGGCTTCGCCTGCGACGAAGGCGTGCGTCGCAACCAGGGCCGCACCGGCGCTGCAGGTGGCCCCCTGGCGATGCGCAAGGCGCTGGCCAGCCTGGCCTGGCACCGCGCGGCACCGGCCTGGGATGCCGGCGACATTCACTGCGAAGACGGCGACCTGGAAGCGGCGCAGCAACGTCTGGCGGCTGCCGTGAGCCGTCTGCTGAGCGACGGGCAGTTGCCCATCGTGCTTGGCGGTGGCCATGAGGTCGCGTTCGGCAGCTGGTCCGGCCTGGCCCGGCATTTCGAAGGGCAGGGTGCTGCGCCACGCATCGGCATCGTCAATTTCGACGCGCATTTCGACCTGCGCGACCACGCCACGGTGCGCTCGTCGGGCACGCCGTTCTCGCAGATCGCCGAGCAGTGCCGCCAGCGCGGCTGGACCTTCGACTACGCCTGCATCGGCGTCAGTCGCGCCAGCAATACGCGGGCGCTGTTCCAGCGCGCCGCCGAGCTGGGCGTGCTGGTCAGGGAAGATCATGAGATCCGCGAGTCCACGCTGCAGGTCATTGGCGATGAACTGCACTATTTCGCCCTGCGCTGCGATGCGCTGTATCTGACCATCGACATCGATGTGCTGCCAGCCAGCGAAGCGCCAGGTGTCAGTGCGCCAGCCGCGCGTGGTGTGCCCATTCATTTGCTCGAACCCCTGGTGCAGCGCCTACGCGATAGCGGCCGGCTGCGCCTGGTGGATCTTGCCGAGCTGAACCCTTCCTTCGATATCGACAACCACACCGCCAAGGCGGCGGCGCGGCTGATCCATACCCTCACGTTGACCACTCATTACTGAACAAGAACAACAACCTTCCCAGGGAGATTGCCATGACGACTTATCGTGACACCGTGATCCGCGCGCCTCGCGGTACTCAGCTCAATGCCAAGAGCTGGCTGACCGAAGCGCCGTTGCGCATGCTGATGAACAACCTCGACCCCGAGGTCGCCGAGAACCCCAAGGAGCTGGTGGTGTATGGCGGCATCGGCCGTGCCGCGCGCAACTGGGAGTGCTACGACAAGATCGTCGAGACCCTCAAGGAACTCAACGACGACGAAACCCTGCTGGTGCAGTCCGGCAAGCCGGTCGGCGTATTCAAGACCCACGCCAACGCGCCACGGGTGCTGATCGCCAACTCCAACCTGGTGCCGCACTGGGCCAGCTGGGAGCACTTCAACGAGCTGGATGCCAAGGGTCTGGCCATGTACGGGCAGATGACCGCCGGCAGCTGGATCTACATCGGCAGCCAGGGCATCGTGCAGGGCACTTATGAAACCTTCGTCGAGGCCGGCCGCCAGCACTACGGCGGCAACCTCAAGGGCCGCTGGGTGCTCACCGCCGGCCTTGGAGGAATGGGCGGTGCCCAGCCGCTGGCTGCGACCCTGGCGGGTGCCTGCTCGCTGAACATCGAGTGCCAGCAACAGAGTATCGACTTCCGCCTGCGCACCCGCTACGTCGACGAGCAGGCCAGTGACCTGGACGACGCCTTGGCGCGTATCGCCCGTTACACCGCCGAAGGCCAGGCGGTGTCCATCGCCCTGCATGGCAACGCAGCCGAAATCCTGCCTGAGCTGGTGCGGCGTGGCGTGCGCCCGGACATGGTCACCGACCAGACCAGCGCCCACGACCCGCTCAACGGCTACCTGCCGGTTGGCTGGAGCTGGGAACAGTACCGCGACCGCGCCAAGACCGACCCGGCGGCGGTCATCAAGGCGGCCAAGCAATCCATGGCCGTGCACGTGCAGGCGATGCTCGACTTCCAGAAGGCCGGCGTACCGACCTTCGACTACGGCAACAACATTCGCCAGATGGCCAAGGAAGAGGGCGTGGCCAATGCCTTCGATTTCCCGGGCTTCGTACCGGCCTACATCCGTCCGCTGTTCTGCCGTGGCATTGGCCCGTTCCGCTGGGCGGCGCTGTCCGGCGACCCGCAGGACATCTACAAGACCGACGCCAAGGTCAAGGAACTGATTCCCGACGACGCGCACCTGCATCGCTGGCTGGACATGGCCCGCGAACGCATCAGCTTCCAGGGGCTGCCGGCGCGTATCTGCTGGGTCGGCCTGGGCCTGCGTGCCAAGCTGGGCCTGGCCTTCAATGAAATGGTGCGTTCCGGCGAGTTGTCGGCGCCGGTGGTGATCGGCCGCGACCATCTGGACTCCGGCTCAGTGGCCAGCCCCAACCGTGAGACCGAAGCCATGCGCGACGGCTCCGACGCCGTATCCGACTGGCCGCTGCTCAACGCCCTGCTCAACACCGCTGGTGGCGCCACCTGGGTGTCGCTGCACCACGGCGGTGGCGTAGGGATGGGCTTTTCCCAGCATTCGGGTATGGTCATCGTCTGTGATGGCAGTGACGATGCCGCCGCGCGCATCGCCCGCGTGCTGACCAACGACCCGGGCACCGGGGTGATGCGCCATGCCGACGCCGGCTACCAGATTGCAATCGATTGTGCCCGTGAACAGGGCCTCAACCTGCCCATGATCGGCAAAGGAGCTTGATCCGTGACTGCCCTGATTCTCAAACCCGGCACCCTTGACCTGGCCCAGCTGCGCCAGGCCTACCAGCAGCCGCTGCGCCTGCAACTCGACCCGTCGGCGCACGCGGCCATTGATGCCAGTGTTGCCTGCGTGGAAAACATCCTCGCCGAAGGCCGCACCGCCTACGGCATCAACACCGGTTTCGGCCTGCTGGCCTCGACACGCATCGCCCCGGCCGACCTGGAAAAACTGCAACGCTCTCTGGTGCTCTCGCACGCCGCCGGCGTGGGCGAGGCGCTGGACGACGCCATGGTGCGGCTGATCATGCTGCTCAAGGTCAATAGCCTGGCCCGTGGCTTCTCGGCGATTCGCCGCAAGGTCATCGACGCGCTGATCGCCCTCATCAACGCCGAGGTCTATCCGCACATTCCGCTCAAGGGTTCGGTGGGTGCCTCTGGCGACCTGGCGCCCCTGGCGCACATGTCTCTGGTGCTGATAGGCGAGAGCAAGGCCCGTTACAAAGGCCAATGGCTGCCGGCCAGCGAAGCCCTGGCCGTCGCCGGCCTGGAGCCGCTGACCCTGGCCGCCAAGGAAGGCCTGGCGCTGCTCAACGGCACCCAGGCGTCCACCGCCTATGCCCTGCGTGGCCTGTTCGAGGCGGAAGACCTGTTCGCTGCCGCCACGGTCTGCGGTGGCCTGAGCGTCGAAGCCATGCTCGGTTCGCGGGCGCCGTTCGATGCGCGCATCCACGCCGCACGTGGCCAGCGCGGCCAGATCGACGTGGCGGCGGCGTACCGCGAGCTGTTGACTGAAAGCAGCGAAGTATCGCGCTCCCACGCCAACTGCGACAAGGTCCAGGACCCTTACTCGCTGCGCTGCCAGCCGCAGGTCATGGGCGCCTGCCTGACCCAGCTGCGTCAGGCTGCCGAGGTGCTGGAGGTGGAGTCCAATGCGGTGTCCGACAACCCGCTGGTGTTCGCCGAGCAGGGTGACGTGATCTCGGGTGGCAACTTCCACGCCGAGCCGGTGGCCATGGCTGCCGACAACATTGCCCTGGCCGTGGCCGAAATCGGCGCGCTGTCGGAGCGGCGCATCTCGCTGATGATGGACCGTCACATGTCGCAGCTGCCGCCGTTCCTGGTCGAAAACGGCGGGGTCAATTCCGGCTTCATGATCGCCCAGGTCACCGCCGCCGCCCTGGCCAGCGACAACAAGGCCCTGGCCCATCCGCACAGCGTCGACAGCCTGCCGACCTCGGCCAACCAGGAAGACCACGTGTCCATGGCGCCTAACGCTGGCAAGCGGTTGTGGAGCATGGCTGAAAACGTGCGCGGCATTCTCGCCATCGAATGGCTGGGCGCCTGTCAGGGCCTGGACTTCCGCCATGGCCTGAAAAGCTCGCAGAAGCTGGAACAGGCCCGCAGCCTGCTGCGCGCCGAGGTGCCGTACTACCAGGAAGACCGCTTCTTCGCCCCGGACATCGAGGCTGCCAGCGCCCTGTTGGCCAGCGGTTGCCTCAATGCGCTGATACCCGCGCGTCTGCTGCCAAGCCTCTGAGCCTTCATCCTCGATACGGTCGCCTGCTGCCGGGCGACCCTTCAGGGTGCTTTGATCCCCAACGCCGGGAGGTCGACATGCCGATCCCTGTGCCAGCAGGCGCCATTGAGCTGTGGCAAGGTAGGGGGCGCGGGTTATCATACGACTCTTTGCGCTGACAAATCTCATGGAGAACCGGTGAGCAGCCCGACGCCCCCGCGCTACAAGATGATCGAAGAGTTTCTGCTGACGCGCATCCGCAACGGCGACTACCCGGTCAATCACCAGATCCCTCCGGAAGAACAACTGGCGCGTGACTTTTCCGTCAGCCGCATGACCGCCAACAAGGCGATCAACAACCTGGTGCAGCAGGGTTATCTGGTGCGCCAGGCCGGGTTGGGCACCTTCGTCACCGACCTGCGTGCCGAATCGTCGCTGCAGGAAGTGATGAACATAGCCGAAGAGGTGCGTGCCCGCGGCCATCAGTACTCCAATGATGTGCTGCGCAGCGAGGCCGTCGCCGCCGATGACGAGGTGGCGCTGCGCCTGGGGCTGCGCATTGGTTCGCCGGTGTTCCACAGCATTCTGGTGCATCGCGAGAACGGCCTGCCGATCCAGCTCGAAGACCGCTACGTCAACCCGCGCTGGGTGCCGCATTACCTGGCCAGCGATTTCTCCCGACAGACGCCCAACGAGGTCTTGGTCGCCAACTGCCCGATCAGCGACATCGAACATGTGGTCGAGGCCATCCACGCCGACGCGCAGACCGCTCGCTGGCTGGAAATCGAGCCTGGTGCGGCGTGCCTGTGCATGGTGCGGCGTACCTGGTCCAGCGAGAACCTGGTCAGCTACGTGCGCCTGACCCACCCCGGCGAGCGCTACAAGCTGCGCTCCACCACCCGCCATCGCTGAAACCGTCCGGCTTCGCTGCGATTTGCCGCTATCCTTCTTCAGGCCGCGTGCCATACCTGGCAGCGGCCCATAACCAGAATATCGAAGAAGGACGCTGGCCCATGATCTACCGCAAGTTCGCTGCGCTGCTCGCAGTCTCCGCCTGTTTCGTGCATACCCCTTTGTCGCTCGCCGCCTCGGTGGCCCCGGTGGCCGCCGAGAACGGCATGGTGGTCACCGCCCAGCACTTGGCGAGCCACGTGGGTGTGGATGTGCTCAAGGCCGGCGGTAACGCCGTGGATGCCGCCGTGGCGGTGGGCTACGCGCTGGCGGTGGTGTATCCGGCGGCGGGCAACCTGGGGGGTGGCGGCTTCATGACCATCCAGATGGCCGATGGCAAGAAGACCTTCCTCGACTTCCGCGAGAAGGCGCCGCTGGCGGCCACCGCAGACATGTACCTGGACAAGGACGGCAAGGTGGTCCCCGACCTGAGTTCCAGGGGCCACCTGGCGGTGGCGGTGCCCGGCACCGTGTCCGGCATGGAATATGCCCTGAGCAAGTACGGCAGCAAGCCGCGCGCCGAGATGATCGCCCCGGCTGTGAAACTCGCCGAGGAGGGCTTCGTGCTGGAGCAGGGTGATGTCGACCTGCTGTGGACCGCCACTGAGGAATTCAAGAAGGACATCAAGGACTCCGGGGCGATTTTCCTGTCCGACGGCAAGCCGATGCAGGTCGGCGACCGGCTGGTGCAGAAGGACCTGGCGCGCACCCTGCGGGAGATTTCCAGCAAGGGCGAAGACGGCTTCTACAAGGGTTGGGTCGCCGAGGCGATTGTCAGCTCCAGCCAGGCAGGCAAGGGCATCATCACCCAGGCCGATCTCGACCGCTACAAGACCCGGGAATTGGCGCCGGTGGAGTGCGACTACCGGGGCTACCACGTGGTTTCCGCGCCGCCACCCAGCTCTGGCGGGGTGGTGATCTGCCAGATCCTCAATATCCTCGAAGGCTACCCGATGAAGGACCTGGGCTTCCGTTCGGCGCAGGGCATGCACTACCAGATCGAAGCCATGCGCCACGCCTACGTGGACCGCAACAGCTACCTGGGTGACCCGGATTTCGTCAAGAACCCGGTCGAGCGCCTGCTCGACAAACAGTACGCGGCCAAGCTGCGCGAGGCCATCGACCCGCACAAGGCGGCGGTGTCCAAGGACCTGGCACCCGGCGTTGCACCGCACGAAGGCAACAACACCACGCACTATTCGATCATCGATAAGTGGGGCAATGCGGTGTCGGTGACCTATACCCTCAACGAATGGTTCGGTGCCGGGGTCATGGCCAGCAGCACCGGCGTGCTGCTCAACGACGAAATGGACGATTTCACGTCCAAGGTCGGCGTACCGAACATGTACGGCCTGGTGCAGGGTGAGGCCAACGCCATCGCGCCCGGCAAGACGCCGCTGTCGTCGATGAGCCCGACCATCGTCACCAAGGACGGCAAGACCGTCATGGTGGTCGGCACGCCCGGCGGCAGCCGGATCATCACCGCGACCCTGCTGACCATGCTCAACGTCATCGACTACGGCATGAACATTCAGGAAGCGGTGGACGCGCCGCGTTTCCATCAGCAGTGGCTGCCGGAAGAAACCAACGTCGATAACTTCGGTATCAGCCCCGACACGCGCAAGATCCTCGAAAGCTGGGGGCACAAGTTCGCCGGCCCGCAACCGCTGAACCACCTGGCGGCGATCCTGGTCGGAGCGCCGTCGCTGGATGGCAAGCCGGTGGGCAACAACCGCTACTACGGTGCCAATGATCCACGGCGCAACACCGGCTTGTCGCTGGGCTACTGAGCGAGTCGTCCAGGCTGCCGGGAACGGTTTCAGTCGCGAAGCGGTTTGCCAGTAACAGGTCTCTTCGCGGCGAAAGCCACTACTGTTCGCTTAAGCGGCATGTGGCCCGGTGGGAGCGGCTTTAGCCGCGAAAGCGCCAGGAAACTCACTGCACCTTTTGTGAACAAGCGGTCGCTTCGCGGCTGAAGCCGCTCCTACCCGGCCTGACCGACCAATATTGCGGCTAAACCCAATACAGGTCAGTTAGGCCCTGGGAGCAAGCCGAGAGCCGCCAAGCCAGCTGTGCAGGGCAGGGGAATGTCGTTATAGTCGCCGATAAAAATCACGTGAAAAGTGTGCTTTATAGCCACGCGTGCATGGGAGGTGATCGATGACGGCGCAGGCGCTGGTGAAGTGGAACCATGACGTGCAGGCCATCTGTGGCCGTTTCGAAACCCGCTACGAACACCATCCCGCCCTGTTCATCGGCGAGATGCAGCGCGTGCTGCTCGGCACCACGGCGGTGGCCTTCATCCGCAGCAACGCTCACAGCATCGCCAAGCCGGCTCGGGTGCGCGGGCAGGCAACTGACCCGCATTGCTTCCTGGTCTTGCAACAGCAGGGCCAGATGACCATCGAGGCCGGCGAGCAGGTGCTGGACATGCGCGAAGGCGACCTGGCGCTGCTGGACTCCGCAACCGCCTTGCGCATGACCCCGCGCGGGCTGTTTTCCCATGTATCCATCCATCTGCCGCGCGCCGCCTTGCGCCATGTCGGCCCGTCGGCCTACGGCAAGCTGATGACCACGGGACTGTGCGGGCAGTTGCTGAGCAATCTGGTACGTCAGGTGGCCGGTGACCAGTTGCGCCACTGGAGCTGCGCAGCCGATGGCCAGGGGCTGCAGAACGCAGTGCTGGCTCTGCTCGAACCGGTGCTGAACTATCCCAGGGCAGAGCAGCCCGGCAACCTGCAGCGGCGCGAGATCGAAGCATTGATCCAGCAGAAACTGTCCAGCACACGCCTGAGCCCGGCGCACCTGGCCGATGAACTGCGGGTTTCGGTACGCCACCTGTACCGCCTGTTCGATGCCGAGGGCGATAGCCTGTGCCGCTACATCCATCGCCAGCGCCTGCTCAAGGCCGCCACCGACCTGCGTGACCCGGCCTGCGCCCATCGCTCGATCACCGACATCGGCATCGCCTGGGGTTTCGCCGACTCGGCGCATTTCTCCAAGGCCTTCAAGAAATACGCCGGTCATTCGCCGCGTGACTATCGCACCTTGCATCGGCGGCAGGGGCAGGGCGGTCACTGAAGTACAAGCGCCTGGCGTGCCCTGACAAGTTCGCCAGGCCGCCGCGCACCTACCCTAGGCGGGTCATCCTGTTCCTGCCTTGAGGTGCCCCATGAGTGAAGTACAACTGCTGCCCCGCGTCCGCGAATTCCTCGCCGGGCCGCTGGGCAGTTTCGTCGACGGCCAATATCAGGTCGAACCCGAGGCGCAGGCCTTCGAGGTGGTCAACCCCTCCGACGCCGAGGTCATCGCCCGCGTCGCCGAGGCCAGTGAGGCCCTGATCCAGCGTGCGGTGGCCGCCGCGCACGCCAGCTTCCACGGCAGCTGGGGCGCTACCAGCCCTTATGCACGTGGCGTGGCGCTCAATCGCCTGGCCGACCTGATCGAGGCCAACAGTGAAGAGCTGGCGCAGCTGGAGTCGGTATCGTCGGGCAAGTCGATTCACCTGAGCCGCCACCTGGAGCTGGCGCAGAGCGTGGTGTTCCTGCGCTACTTCGCTGGTTGGGCGACCAAGATCAATGGCGAGACCATGACCCCGTCGCTGCCGTCCATGCACGGCGAGCAGTACACCGCGTTCACCCGTCGTGAGGCGGTCGGCGTGGTGGCCGGCATCACGCCGTGGAATTTCTCGCTGATGATCGGTGTCTGGAAGATCGCCTCGGCACTCACCTGTGGCTGCACCATCGTGATCAAACCCAGCGAATTCACGCCGCTGTCGCTGCTGCGTGTCGCCGAGCTGGCGGTGCAGGCGGGCATTCCCGCCGGCACGCTGAACGTCGTCAATGGCCGTGGCCGGGTAGGTCAGCAACTGATCGACCACCCTCAGGTGCGCAAAGTGTCGTTCACCGGCTCGGTGCCCACCGGTGTGGCGGTCGGCAAGGCCGCTATGAACGCCAACCTGACCCGCGTGACCCTGGAGCTGGGCGGCAAGAACCCGGCGGCGCTTCTCGCCGACATCGACGTCGAAGCAGCGGTGGAGGGCATCCTGCCCGCGACCTTCACCCACCAGGGGCAGATCTGCGCGGCGCCGGAACGTCTTTACGTGCATCGCAGCAAGCTGCAGGCCGTGTGCGATGCCCTCAAAGCGCGCCTGACCGGCCTGCGCGCCGGGAACGCTCTGGATGAAAGCGCGCAATTCGGGCCGCTGGCCAACAAGACGCACTACGAAAAAATCCTCGGCTGTTTCTCCACTGCCCAGGCTCGCCAGCAGGTGCTGTGCGGCGCCCGGGCATTGCCGGGGCCGGGCTACTTCGTCGAACCCACGCTGCTGCTGGCCCAGGGCGCCGACGACCCGTTCCTCAAGGATGAACACTTCGGCCCGATCCTGTGCATCCTGCCGTTCGACGATGACGAAGAACTGGTGCGACTGATGAACGACTCGCCGTTCGGCCTGGGCGCGAGCCTGTGGACCAATGACCTGTCCAAGGCGTTGCGCCTGATTCCGCGCATCGAGGCCGGTACCCTGTGGGTCAACATGCACACCTTTCTCGACCCGGCGGTGCCCTTTGGCGGCATGAAAGGCTCGGGGGTCGGTCGTGAATTCGGCAGTGCCTTCATCGAGGATTACACCGAACTGAAGTCGGTGATGATCCGCTTCTGAATTGCACCCTGTTGTTTGAACGGCGCCCTGCGGGGCGCCGTTTGCATTTGTGTGCGGTGCTGCCGATGAGGCGGGTTGCGCTTCGCAGGTGGGTGCGAAACTCGAAATCCTGCACGGGTTTTGTGCGTTTATCGGATGTTTTTAAGTTCTTTTTGATCTTTGTGTGATGAATCATCACCGTTCTGGCTATTGCTTAAATCTCCAGGATTTTCTCTGGATTGAGATAAAAGCCTTTTTAATCAATGGCATGAAGATTCCTTGTGGCCTGCCGGGCACGCTTGTGTAAGGAGAAACTGTCGGAAAATTACAATGAATATTCAATTGACTATTCACGTAATTTGGACAGAATTCGACTCAACGGCACCCACAAGAACAAAGGTCATCACCATGCCGAATCATCCTGCTGTTCCCCGCTGCGGGGCGCGTCTTCCAGGCGACGTCCGGCCAGCGCGATTCCTTTCCTGCCTGCCCATTTCCTTCGTGACTGATGACGGAGAGTCGTTATGAATCCGCTTCGCGTGTCGGACGCAGATGCTGCGTCTTCGCTTTCCTCGGGCCCTGGCTTCGAAGCGTTGCTCGAAGGGGTGCGTGCCCGCGCCCGCCTTGGTGAGTTTGACCGGCAACGGCATATTTCCCGCGATGTGATCGACGCGTTCAAGGCCCATGGCGTCTACCGTGCCCTGGTGCCACGCCGCTTTGGCGGGTTGGAATGCTCGCCGGGCCAGTTCTGCGAAATGATCGAGCGCATCGCCCATGCCGATGGCTCCGCCGGTTGGGTCGCCAGTTTCGGCATGAGCCCGGTCTACCTGGCCGCGCTGCCGCTGCAAACCTTGGCCAAGGTCTACGCCAACGGCCCGGACACGGTGTTCGCTGGTGGCATCTTCCCACCACAGCCCGCCGAGGCGGTGCCCGGTGGCTTCCGGGTCAAGGGCCGCTGGAAATACTCCAGCGGCTCGCTGGGTGCCGACATCGTCGGCGTGGGCATCGCCCCGCGCAGCGGTGACAAGCTCGACCTGCCGCGCCTGGCCGTGCTGCCGCGCAGCCAGGTACGCATCGATGAAACCTGGGACACCGTCGGCCTGCTCGGCACCGGCAGCCATGACCTGGTGATCGAGGATGTCGTAGTGGCCGAGGAGTGGACCTTCATTCGCGGCGGCAAGCCCAACCTCGACGAGCCGTTCTTCCGCTACCCGTCACTGTCGTTCGCCACCCAGGTGCTGTCGGTGGTCGGCCTGGGCGTGGCGCGGGCGGCGCTGGACGAGCTGTCGGGCATGGCCAGCGGCCGCATTTCAGTCACCGGCGCACCGGCGCTGGCCGACCGTCCGCTGGCCCAGGTTGACATCGCCAAGTCCGAGGCCAGCCTGCGTGCGGCGCGGGCGTTCTTCTACGAGTCCATCGACCAGGCCTGGCAGCACGTGCTGGCTGGCGACCCGGTGCCCGCCGAGGCAGTGAACCTGCTGCGCCTGTCGTCGACCCATGCCAGCCGCGTGGCTGCCGAGGTCGCACGCAGCGCGCAGATGCTCTCGGGCATGAGCGGCATCTACAACGACAGCCCGCTGGCGCGTTGCGTCAATGACGCGCAAGTGGTCACCCAGCACGCCTTCATGGGCGACGTCACCTACCAGAACGCCGGAGCCATGTTCTTCGGCAAACAGCCCCTGCCGGGCTACCTCTGATCACGGAGCCACCGAGATGAGCCAAAACAAACCCCTGCGCGTGCTGTTCTGCATGGGCATCAACCAGAACTTCTTCGACGCCGTGCGCGAAGAGCAACTGCAGGTCTGGGCGGCCTTCAGCCAGATGTGGAACGGCATTCACGACCTGCCCGGTGTGACGGTGCTGGGCAACATGGACGACGACCAGGCGATGGTCGGCCCGTCCGACGGCTTTCCCTGGACTACCTACCTGCTCGCCGACGTACCGGACATCCAGACCGTGCACGCGGCCTGCAACCTGTTCCGCACCACCGCCGTGGGTGAGGGGCCTTACAAGCTGTGGCGTTACGCCAAGGTCGAGGCCCGCGTCGGCCGCGAACTGATCATCCAGCGCGCCTGAGTGAGAGGACTGTCCCGTGAGCAATCTGATTCCCGCCGTGAACCTGGCGGTCGACCTTGCCGAGCTGGTGCAGGCCGACCGTGTGCATACCTCGCTGTACAACGACCCGGCGCTGTTCGACGCCGAGCTGCAGAAGATCTTCTACAGCACCTGGGTGTGGGTGGCCCACGAAAGCGAGATACCTGAATCCGGCAGCTACAAGACCACCTACATCGGCAAGCAGCCGGTGATCGTGGTGCGTGACCGCAAGAAGGACGTGCATGTGCTGCTCAACCGCTGCCGTCATCGCGGCGCAACGGTGTGCGAGCACAAGAAGGGCAAGACCCAAAGCTTCGTCTGCCCCTACCACGGCTGGGGCTATGCGCTGGACGGCTCGCTGCGCGGCATTCCGCACCCGGAAAGCTACGCCGACTGCCTGGACAAGAGCGAGCTGCCACTGGTCAGCCTGCGCGTGGAAAGCTACGCCGGGATGATCTTCGCCACCTTCAAGGACGACATCCAGCCGCTGGTGGACTTCCTCGGTCCGGCGAAGAAGTGGATGGACCTGTTCATGAAGCAGGGCGCCGGCTACGGCATCAAGGTGCCCGGCGAGCATCGCTTCCGCTTCCCTGGCAACTGGAAGATCCAGCTGGAGAACACCACCGACGCCTACCACTTCCCGCTGGTGCACAAGAGCTTCCTGTCGTCGGTGGATGAACAGACCCTGGAGCTGTTCGATTTCGTCAAAGGTCCGGGCTACGTGGAGGACCTGGGCAACGGCCACAGCGTGATGGTGATGATCCCCGACCTGATCGACCTGGAAGCCGATCTGGACAAGCCGATTCCCGAGCGCTTCGAGGGCCTGGCCGCCGAATTGCGCGACGAAGGCATCGACGACCAGCAGGTACGGCGCATCGTGCGGGCCGTGGGCGGCACCGGCTTCAACCTCAACCTGTTCCCCAACATCGCCTGTTCCATGGCTTTTTTCCGCGTGTTGCAACCGATCTCGGTGCACGAGACCGAGATCCACCACTCGGTGATCACCATGGACGGCGGCCCGGCCGTGGCCAACCGCTACCGCCTGCGCCTGCACGAGCACTTCCAGGGGCCGATGGGCTTCGGTACGCCGGACGATTCCGAGGCCTGGGAGCGCGTGCAGAAGGGCGCCCAGGCTGGCGAAGACCTGTGGATCATGCTCAACCGCGGCCTGCCCGGCGAGCGCCCCAGCGAAGATGGCCTGGTGTCTGACGTAAGTGCCGAAACCGGTATGCGCGCGGCTTACCAGCAGTGGAAGAAGATGATGACCGCGGAGGCCAAATGATGAAGCTCGATCTGTTCAACGAAGTCACCGCGTTCATTTGGGAAGAAGGCGACATGCTCGACCACGGCGAGTACGACAGCTGGCTGAACCTGTGGACCGAGCAAGGGACCTACATCATCCCGATCGACCCGAAGCAAACCGACTACGAAAACACGCTGAACTACGCCTATGACGACCACCACATGCGCGGCCTGCGCGTGCAGCGGCTGATCGGCGGCGAGTCGATTTCCACCAGTCCGCAGCCGCGCACGGTGCGCACCCTCTCGCGAATTCGCGTGCTCGGTGACGACGGCGTCAACGTCACCGTGCGCGCCGCGCAGAACATCCGCGAGTTCCGCAAGGAAAGCCTCAAGCACTACAGCGCCGACCTGACCTACTCACTGGTACGCGCCGAGGGCGGTTTCAAGATTCACCGCAAGGTGATCAGCCTGATCAACAGCGACGATACCCTCGCCGGTATCGGCTACATCCTCTGAGGGCCGAACCATGAGCCATGTCGCATTGGTAACCGGTGCGGGCCAGGGGCTGGGGCAGCGTTTCGCTGCCCGGTTGCTGGCCGCCGGCTACAAGGTGGTGATCAGCGACCGCAGCCTGGAGGCCGCGCAGGCTGCCGCCCGGTCGCTGGACGCGGGCGCAGAGCGGGTGTTGGCGGTGGCGTTGGATGTGGGCGAGAAAACCCACTTCGAAGCCGCCCTGGCCGCCACCCTGGAACGCTTCGGTGCCCTGCATGTGCTGGTCAACAACGCCGCCGTGACCAAGACCACGCCGCTGCTGCAGATTTCCCCGCAAGAGTTCGACGCCGTAGTGGGCCTGAACCTGCGCAGCGTGTTCCTTGGCTGCCAGGTGCTGGGCGCACACATGGCCCAAGCCGGCTACGGGCGGATCATCAACATGGCCTCGCTGGCCGGGCAGAACGGCGGCACCGCCACCGGCGCGCACTACGCCGCGAGCAAGGGCGCCATCGTGACCCTGACCAAGATCTTCGCCAAGGAATTCGCTGCCCGTGGCGTCACGGTCAACGCCATCGCGCCCGGTCCGATCGACTCGCCGGCGGTGCATGCCGCGGTGCCGGCCGAGCGTATGGACGGGCTGCTGGCGAATATTCCGGTGCGCCGCCTGGGGGATGCGGATTTCCTCGGTGACCTGATCGTCCAGCTGGCGCGCCCCGAAGCCTACTTCACCACCGGGGCGACCTGGGACGTGAATGGCGGGCTGTTCATGCGCTGAACCTATCCACCGGGCGACGGCCGCCGTCGCCTTTGAACTCAATGCTGTTCGCCTTGGTCGCGGTGACCGGCAGGAGCGGCCTGAGCCGCGAAAAGCTTCGCGGTTCAAGCCGGTCCCACAGGATGAACCGAACAGTATTGCCCCTAGCCGAACGTGCAGAGTGACCTGCCATGAATGAACAATTACTAGAAGTGGTCGTGCGCAAGCGTGACCTGCAGGGTGACGCCGTGGTCGTGCTTGACCTGGCCCAGGCCGACGGCTCGCTCTTGCCGGCCTTCGAGGCCGGCGCCCATGTCGATATCCATATCGCTCCAGACCTGATCCGCCAGTACTCGCTGTGCAGTGACCCGGCCGATCTGCGCACCTACCGCCTGGGGGTGCTCAAGGACCCGGCGTCGCGCGGCGGGTCCGTCGGTGTACACCAGACGTTGCTCGAAGGCCGCCCGGTACGCATCAGCGCGCCGCGCAACCTGTTTCCCCTGGCACCCGCGGCGCGGCGCTCGATCCTCCTCGGCGGTGGTATCGGTATCACGCCGATGATCGCCATGGCGCATGCCCTGCATCGCCAGGGCGCCGATTTCGAGCTGCACTACTGCGGGCGTTCACGCCGCCACAGCGCCTTTCTCGAGGCCTTGCGCGAAGCGCCTTTCGCGGCACGGGTGGTCACCCATTTCGATGACGAGGACGCCGCGCAGCGCCTGGACCTGCCCGCGGTGCTGGGGCCGGGTGAGGCCGGCGTGCATGTGTACACCTGCGGTCCGTCCGGCTTCATGGACTGGGTGATTGCCGGTGCCCGTCAGCAGGGCTACGCCGAGGACCACATCCACAAGGAGTACTTCCAGGTCGAGGTCGACGCCAGCGGCGCCAGCTTCGAGGTGGTCGCTGCGCGCAGCGGCAAGCAGGTGCAGGTCGCCGAAGGGCAGAGCATCGCCGAGGCCCTGAAGAGCATCGGCATCAAGGTGGCCATGTCCTGCGAGCAGGGCGCCTGCGGCACCTGCCTGTGCGAGGTGCTCGAAGGCGAGCCTGACCACCGTGACCACTACCTGACCGACGACGAGAAGGCGGCCAACGAACAGATCCTGCTGTGCTGTTCCCGGGCCCGATCCACCAGGCTGGTCCTGGATATCTGAGGAGAACGACCATGGTCGACGTAAACAGTTTTCGCAATGCAATGGCCATGCTCGGTGGCGCGGTTTCGGTGATCACCACCGACGGCCCGGCGGGTCGCTGCGGGTTCACCGCTTCCGCCGTGTGCAGTGTCACCGATTCACCGCCCACCCTGCTGGTGTGCATGAACCGCGCCTCGCAATCCAACGCGCAGTTCAAGGCCAACGGCATCTTGTGCGTCAACGTGCTGGCTGCCAGTCACCAGGCGTTGTCCGGCGCGTTCGCCAACAAGCAGCTCAGCCCCGAGGCGCGCTTCGCCGAAGCGTCCTGGACCACCCTGGAAAGCGGTGCGCCGGTGATGCTCGATGCCCTGGTGAATTTCGACTGCCGCATCGCCCAGGTCCACGAGGTGGGTTCGCATAGCATCTTCTACTGCGAGATCCAGGACATCCGCCACGGCGGCGCGGAAGACGGGCTGGTGTATTTCAACCGTGCCTATCACCGCCTGGGCGAGGCTTCCAAAGCCTGCTGAGCGACGGATTCAGAATGTCTCGAGGTTGTGGAACACCGTCTCCAGCAGCCCGTTGAGGCGTTCGATCTGCGCCTTGGTCAGGCCGGCGAAGCTGCGTTCGAACAGGGCGTGGGTCACGTCCTGCATGCGCTCGATGGTGGCCAGGCCGGCCGGAGTGATGCTCACCTGGGTCACCCGGCCATCCTCGGCGCTGGGCGCGGTGTCCACCAGGCCGTCGTCCTTCATGCGGTAGACGATCTTGGTGGTGGTGGAGAGTTTGGCGATGGCGTGGGTAGAGATTTCGGAAATGCTCGACTGGCCGTTCTCGCTGAGGATCCACAGCACCCGCCAGCGCGGTACGTCGAGGTCGACGCGCTTGAGCAGGCGCTCCATGTTCTGGTTGTAACGACCGTGGACGCGGGCCAGCCAGTAGAAAGGGAAGTCTTCCTTGCGGAACTCCGCACTGGAGGGGTCGTAGCGGTGCTTGAGCTTCTTGGGTGGGTTCATGAGGTTCGGCAGGCAGGAAATCCAGCCGCCAATGATAGACATTTCCAGCAATTTGAACAGCGTCGCGCGTGGCGCAGCCGTTCCGGGTGCACGCTGGCGACCGATGAGGAGCAAGGTACATGACAATCGTTGTCCAGCCCCTGGATCTCGGGGGCGATGGCTTGAGGGTAATGGTCAAGGACACCCTGGACGTGGCCGGTGTGCCGACCCGCGCCTCCAGCCGTGCGCTGGCCGATGCCGCACCGGCCGCCGAACACGCCGAGGTGGTGCGGCGCCTGCTCGACGCTGGCTGCCGGCTGACCGGCAAGACCGTACTGCATGAACTGGCCTTCGGCACCACCGGCATCAACCACTATGCCGGTACGGCGCCCAACCCGCGCTATCCGGGGCGCATTCCCGGTGGCTCATCGAGCGGCTCGGCGGCGGCCGTGGCTGCGGGCCTGGCGGACTTCAGCCTGGGCACCGACACCGGTGGTTCGGTGCGTGTGCCCGCCTGCTGTTGCGGGGTGTTCGGCCTCAAGCCCAGTTTTGGGCGGGTCAGCCGCCAGGGTGTGATGCCGACCCACAGCAGCCTCGACTGTGTCGGGCCGTTCGCCGCCACGCTGCCGATGCTGGTGCGCGCGATGAGTATCATCGACCCCTCGTTCCAGCCTGCGGCGGTGCCTGCGCGGATCACTGTCGGTGTGCTCGCTGTGCCCGCCAGCCCGGCGGTGCAGGCGGTGCTCGACCAGGCCTTGCAGGCCAGCGGCCAGAGCTTGCGTGCCGTGCAGTTGGAGGATTTCCAGGCGGCCTACGAAGCGGGCATGGCGGTGATCAATCGCGAAACCTTCGACGCCTGTGCGCCGCTGCTGGAAGGCGGCCAGGTGGCGCCCGACGTAGCCGGGCGCCTGCAGGCTGCCGGGCAGACCGATGACGCGGCCCTGGCCGCTGCCGAGCAGGTGCGCCAACGCTTCACCGCCCAGGTGGACGCCGCGCTGCAGGACTGTGACGTGCTGGCATTGCCGACCCTGCCGGATTTCCCGTTGCGCCTTGAAGAGGCAGCCGACACCCGTGCGGTACTGGGCATGACCGCACTGGTGCGGCCGTTCAACCTGTCCGGGCATCCAGCCGTCAGCCTGCCGTTGGGCAGCGACCACGGCTTGCCGGTGGGGCTACAGCTGGTGGCCGCCAAGGGCGCCGACGAGCAGTTGCTCGCCGCCGCCGAATGCCTGTTGCAGGCGCTGCATGCGGGCGCCCACTGAGCGGCCTTAAGGAGAGACGCGATGACCGATATCCAGCCACTGCTCGAACGCCTGAAGCGGCTCGAGAGCGAACAGGCGATCCGTGCCTGCATGAACCGCTACATGCTGCTGTGTGACCAGCTCGACGCCCACACGCCCCTCGACGAACTGGCCGGGCTGTTCACCCGCCAGGCGGTCTGGGAGGGCAAGGGCGCCAAATACGCGAAGAGTTTCGGAGGCTATCGAGGCCGCGAGGCGATTCGTGACATGTTCGCGCGCTACACCGAGCCACCGGCGCACTTCGCGCTCAATGTGCACTTCCTTACCAGTGAGCTGATCCGTGTCGATGGCGCGCAGGCCGAGGGCAGCTGGGTGATGCTGCAGACCAGCACCTTCGCCAGCGGCGCCTCGCACCTCAATGCCGCGCGTCTGGCGGTGCGTTTCGCCGAGGAAGACGGGCAGTGGCGCATGGCGCATTTCCAGACCGAAAACCTGTTCAGCCGGCCAGTCACGGCCTGGCACAGCGAAGCCGAGCTGCCAGTGCCCGGCCGTTGACCCCGGTGGCCGCAAAGACGGCCAATTTGGGATAGCCGCCGGCAGGGTGCAGGTCCAGTATCGAAGCCTGCCGACAGGCCCATAACAATAATCAGCCACGGGCGTGCCCAGCCTGTTCCCGTGGACCTCCCGCAACGACTGCCTCATAGAAAAAGGTATAACAGAATGAGCGTATCCTCCGGCGGTGGTTCGACCACGCAGCTTCGCCGCGGCACCCTGGGTGTCGCCATGATCGTGTTTTTCGTCATCTCCGCCGCCAGCCCGCTCAGCGTGCTGGCCGGGGGCTTTCCCATCGGCCTGATGCTGGGCAACGGCGCGGGCCTGCCGGCGCTGGTGATCGTGGCCCTGGCGGTGTTGCTGTGCTTCGCCGCCGGCTATACCGGCATGGCGCGCCATGTGACCCACGCCGGTGGTTTCTATGCCTTCATTTCCCGTGGCCTGGGCGGCATGGCCGGCGGTGCGGCCGGGGTGCTGGCGATGGTCGCCTACAACATCCTGCAGGCGGGCATGTACGGCCTGTTCGGCGCGGTGTTCGCCGGCACCCTGGAGGCCGGTAGCGGCATCCTGGTGCCTTGGTGGCTGGGCTCGCTGCTCGCCCTGCTGGGCATCGCCTGGCTCGGTTACCGCAATATCGACCTCTCGGCGCGGGTGCTGTCGATCATGGTGATCGCCGAATACGCGGTGGTGGTCGTGCTGGACGTGGCGATCTTCAGCCAGGGCGGGCTGCACGGGCTGAACCTGGAGTCCTTCACGCCGACCCAGATCGGCAGCGGCAACCCCTCCATCGGCCTGCTGTTCTGCTTCGCGGCCTTCATCGGCTTCGAAGCCTCCACGCTCTATGGCGAGGAGGCGCGCGACCCGCAGCGCACCATTCCACGGGCGACCTACATCTCGGTGTTGCTGATCGGCGGCTTCTACACCATCTCGGTGTGGGCCATGGTGCTCGGTGCCGGCACGGACGAAGTGGTGGCGCGCCTGCAGGCGACCCAGGACCCGACCACCTTTCTCTATGCGCTGTCCGACCAGTATGTCGGCGCCTGGCTGACCACGGCCATTCGCCTGCTGTTCGTGGTCAGCCTGTTCGCCGGCCTGCTGGCTTTCCACAACGCGGCGGCGCGTTATTTCTTCGCCATCGGGCGTGATGGTCTGCTGCCCGAGCGCCTGGGCAACACCCACCGCGTGCACCAGAGCCCGCATATCGGCTCGCTGGTGCAGAGCCTGGTGGCGGCGACCATCCTCTGCATCTTCGCGCTGATCGGCGCCGACCCGGTGCTGCAGCTGTTCTCCTGGTTCTCCAACCTGGCCACCCTGTGTCTGATTCTGCTGATGGCGCTGACCTCCCTGGCGGTGATCGGCTTCTTCAAGGCGCGCCCGCAACTGGTCAGCAGTGCGCTGCGCTGCTTCATCCTGCCTGCCGTGTCGGGCGTGGCGCTGTTGGCGATCGGCCTGACCGCCGTGGTGCACTTCGACGTGCTTACCGGTGCCAGCACCTCGATCTCGGTGGTGCTCTGGTCGGTGATCCCGCTGTCGGTGGTCATTGGCCTGCTGCTCGCCGCGCGGCTGCGCAGCCAGGCACCGCTGCGCTTCAGTGCACTGGGCAATCAGTCGGCCTGAGCAGCCACCCTTCTTCCTCCCGACGCGGCACAGACCGCGCGGGAGCCTCGCTTGACCGCTGCCTACTAAAAAAATACCTCGTGGTTAAGGATCTGAATCCATGCGTTATCACAGCATTCTCGGCGTCATTACCCTGGCCGGCCTGACGGCTCACGCCCAGGCATTGCCATTGATCGACACGCCCGACACCCACGTCAGCGTCGAAGGCCTGGCGGCCTACGGACTGTTCGACAGCCGCAAGCGCTATGACGGCGGGGAGGGCGGCAAGCACTGGCGTGAAGGTTTCATCAAGTACGGACTCAAGGGCGATACCCGCATGGCCGATGCCGGCACCCTGTATGGCGCCTTCGCCCTGGTGTCATCGGCCACTTGGGGCGATGGCGATGCTGGCGGTTTCACCGACGGCTCCGAGCGCACCACCAAGATCGAGGACGCCTACCTGGGCTGGCGTTCCGCTGACCTGTTCCCGGCCTTCGGCCAGGACGGCGTGGATTTCTCGTTCGGCCGCCAGGTGTACAAGGTCGGGCGGGGCTTCCTGATCAACGACGACGGCCCGAACCTGGGCAAGGGCGTCGCCGACGGCAGCCTCAACCGGGGCGGTGCCTATTACCTGGGTGCCCGACATGCCTTCGACCGTACGGCGGTATTGCGCCTGGGCGGCGAGCAGGGCTGGCACGGCAGTGCGGCCTGGCTGAAGTCCGACAACCGCGCCCAGGCCGAGCCGGAACTGAGTGTCGTCGACCTGCAATACACCCAGACGATCGGCACCCTGGCGGCGACCTGGATCCACGGCCTGGATGTCTCGCGGCGCTTCGCCAGCGAGTTCCAGCAACGCCGCGACGGCATGAACGTCTATGGCCTGCGCGCCGAGGGCAACGCCGGTATCGACAACGCCAGTTTCGCCGCCGAGTACGCCCTGCAGGACGCCCAGGGCGACCAGGCACGGGCCTGGTACCTGGAGGCCGGCTACCGCTTTGCCGACCTGTTGTGGGCACCGACGCTCACCGCGCGCTACACCCGCTACGGGCAGAACTGGGACTCTCTGCTGACCGGCTACAGCACCGGCTACGGCACCTGGTTCCAGGGCGAGGTGGCAGCCAATTACGCCGGGCCATTCAACAGCAACACGGCGGTCAGCCATCTGGGCCTGAAGGCCAACCCGCTGGAAGCCCTGACCCTGGGTGTGCTGTTCTTCGATTTCCGCACCCTGGGTGACCGCCAGGTGCGCAACCTCGATGGCCGCGAGCTGGACCTGTTTGCCGAATGGGCGGTGTCGCCGCACCTGATCGTTACGCCGCTGATCGGCCTCTATCGCCCCGAGCGCAGCGCGGCGGACGGCGGCAGCCAGTCCGGGGGCAACGGCACCAACCTCTACAGCCAGCTGACTGTGGCCGTGCCGTTCTGATGGCGTGGGAGCAGGGGCCCTGGCCTGGAGATTGCTTCCCCTCAGCCAGGCTCCTGTTGCAGCGAGAACACCAGCGATGTTGTGCGAGATACGCCGTTTCGACGATGTGGATGTGCATGCCGGGGCGATCCTCGGCTGGCAGCAGACCTACGACCAGCTCAGCACCGGGCACGCCAGCACACTGCTCAAGCACGTCACCGGCGAGCGCTTCCAGATCTTCCAGGAGGCGCTCGACAAACGCGTGGTGCAACGCGGCACTGCGCCCCACGGGCGCCTGTGCCTGGCCATGCCGGTATCCCATGCCGGGCCGGCGGTGTTTCAGGGCCGCAGTATCGATACCCAGAGTGTCACCCTTCTGCACAGTGGCCAGGAATTCTTCGTCCAGGCCACCGAGGGCATGGACCTGTTGGCCATCACCGTGGATGCCGTTCGTCTGGAGCGCCTGGCCGACCTGGAGCTCCCGGCGCCGTCAGCCCGTCGTCTGGGCGCTCTGGCACGCCTGGAAATGCACCAGGATGTGCTCGCGGCGGTGCGTGGTCAGTTGCTGGACTTGGTAGACGCCGCATTGGCTGCAAAACAGTTACCGGAGAAGTTGCTGGAAGATCGCGTCATGGCGTGCATGCTCGACCTGCTCGGGCAGGCCGTGGAACGTGACGGGCGGGCGGTAAACCATGCGGTCAGCGCCTACCTGGTGCGGCAGAGCCAGGAGCTGGCCCTGGACCTGGCGCAGCGCGACGAGCCGGTTTCGGTACTGGAAATCTGCGAGTGCCTCAACGTCAGCCGCCGCACCCTGCAGCGCAGTTTCCAGACCCTGACCGGCTTGCGCCCGGTGGAGTACCTGCGTGCCGTGCGGCTCAACGCCGCGCGTCGGCGCCTGCGCGGTACCGACCCACGGCAGCTGACCGTGGCGCGGGTGGCCAGTGACCTGGGCTTCACCCACCTGGGGCACTTCGCCGGTTATTACAAGACGCTGTTCGGCGAACATCCTTCCGAGACGCCACGCCACGGCTGAGCCCGGCTGCCTATCGGCGTATGTTCCGTAGCGGGGCAGGGCGCCTGCTTTCAGTGCAGGTCCATTACCCGGATACGCTCGTTCCAACCGTCCTGGCTGACGCGCCGGTGGTAGTCGTTGGGGGTGGTGCTGACCAGCTTCTTGAAGTCGCGCAGGAAGTGCGACTGGTCGGTGAAGCCCAGTTCCATCGCCAGCTCCGAGAACGACACCTGCGCCTGGGTGGTGATGCTGTTCAGCGCGGCCTGGCAGCGGATGATCCGGCAGAAGGTCTTGGGGGTCATGCCGGTGTCCTGGCGGAACTGGCGCTGCAGGGTGCGGCCGCTGTAGCCGCTGAGGTCTTCCAGCTGGCTGACGCGGATGTCGCCGCGGTGGGCGATGATGGTGCGCACCACCTGGCTGGTCAGCCCCGCGCTGGTCTCGCCCAGGCGCTGGGCGGCGAAGGCGTTGAAGCAGCTCATCTGCTCGTCGAAGCCGGGGCTGGCAGCGATGGTGTCGATCAGCGACTGGGCGCCGGGGACGATGTCCAGCAGGTTGATCTCCTGCTCGGTGAGTTCTTCGGCCAGATTGTGCAGCAGGCCCGGCACCACGCCAGGGCGAAAGCGCAGGCCGAAGTAGCGGTGACGGTGTAACAACTCGACACGCCGGGCCTCCAGCGGGGTGCCACAGACCCGCGCGGCGGGATGATCGGTATCACAATCGAAGATGATGTCGACGCAGCCGTCCGGCACCGCGAAGGTGCGCTCTGCCGAGGGCGCGACATCGAACGCATAGTAATGGGCGATGGCCGGATGCCGCGTGTTCATCACGCAGTAGCGCGACGAGTTCAGCACGAACCAGGGCTGTTCACAGGCGTTGCGTGGCGTGGGCGCGGGGCTGGACGGGATCATCATGAGGTCTGCGTGGTTACACGTCGTTGTTGTCGGTCATCAGGCAGCAATTAACGTACCAGTCGCACGGCCGCCGCCTCTCGGGGCCAGGGCACCGATCCTACGTGCCTCCACCCTCGCGCTGTTATCCATGTTCGGCAGCTTTGCAGGCTCGAGCCCACTCCTGGCGCACCAGCACAGTGCGCCGGGTGACCGCCATCAGCGTGCTGCCGGGGTGGTGCGTATCGGCTGCCAATTCGGGATAACGCCTGCCCGGCGATCGGCATAGCATCGATTCAGGCCTGCGAGCCCCATAACAAGACGCATGCGAGCCGCGCCTGACGCCAGGTGCCGGCTTTTCCAAGACAACGACTGCCTCATACAACAAGGTCAAGAAAATGAGCGTATCCGTGACTTCCGCCGCCAGTTCCACCGGCCTGCGGCGTGGCGCCCTGAGCGTCGGCTTCATCATCTTCTTCGTGGTCTCGGCCGCGAGTCCCCTGAGTGTGCTGGCCGGTGGTTTTCCCATCGGCATCATGCTCGGCAATGGCGCGGGTACGCCGGCGTTGCTGATTCTGGCATTGCTGGTGCTGCTGGCCTTCTCGGTCGGCTACACCACCATGGCCCGTCACCTGACCAACGCCGGTGGCTTCTACGCCTTTTCCTCGCGGGGCCTGGGCGGGCTGGCAGGCGGTGCAGCCGGGGTGCTGGCGATGTTCGCCTACAACATTCTGCAGGTCGGCCTGTACGGCATGTTCGGCGGCGTGGTGGCCGGCACCATGGCCACCGTCTTCGGCATCGACTGGCCCTGGTGGACCTACTCGCTGCTGGCCATGGCCAGCATCGCGGTACTGGGTTACCGCAACATCGACCTGTCGGCCCGGGTGCTGTCGTTCATCGTGGTCGCCGAGTACCTGGCCATTCTCGTTCTCGATGTGGCGATCCTGCGCAGCGGCGGTGACAGCGGCATCAACTTCGACTCGTTCAAGAGCGAACAGGTGTTCAGCGGCACGCCCTCGATCGGCCTGCTGTTCTGCTTCGCTGCGTTCATCGGCTTCGAGGCCACGACCATCTACGGCGAAGAGGCCAAGAACCCGCAGCGCGCGATTCCGATCGCCACGTATGTCTCGGTGCTACTGATCGGCTGCTTCTACGCCCTGTCGATCTGGTCGATGGTCATCGGCGTCGGTGCCGACAAGATCGTCGGCGTGCTGCAGAACCTCGGCGACCCGACACACTTCATCTATGGCCTGTCGGATCACTTCGTCGGCCCCCGCCTGACCGAGGTGATCCGCGTGCTGTTCATGGTCAGCATCTATGCCGGCCTGCTGGCCTTTCACAATTCGGCGGCGCGCTACTTCTACGCCATCGGCCGTGACGGCCTGCTGCCGCGCAGCCTGGGGGTCACCCACCGCATCCACCAGAGCCCGCACATGGGGTCGGCGCTGCAGAGCCTGATCGCCGCGGTGGTGGTGCTGGTTTTCGCGGCCATGGATGCCGACCCGATCCTGCAGCTGTTCGCCTGGTTCTCCAGCCTGGCCACCCTGTGCCTGCTGCTGCTCATGGCCATGACCTCGGCAGCGGTTCTGATGTACTTCCGGCGCAACCCGCAGCTGGGCCTGGGGGTGACACGGCGCCTGCTGCTGCCGGCATTCTCCTGCGTGGCGCTGGGCATCGTGCTGGTCATCGCGGTGCTGCACTTCGACGTGCTCACCGGTTCCAGCCAGGCGTTGTCATGGCTGCTCTGCGCGGTGATTCCGGCAGCGCTGGCCGGCGGGGTGCTGCTGGCCGCGCGGCTGCGGCGCGTCTCGCCGCAATGCTTCGCCGCCCTGGGCAGCCACAAGCTCTGAACGCTCAAGCGCTTACGCCCATCATTTGGCGCTGGCCGGCGGAGGCTGGCGCCCGAAACTGGAGGTTCTCATGTACGACTATCGAATGTTGATTGACGGTGCCCGGGTCGAGGGCGAGGCCGGCCACTTCGACATCATCAACCCGGCCAGTGGCGTCGCCTTCGCCCAATGCGGTGCCGGTTCCATCGCCCAGCTGGACCAGGCCGTCGAGGCGGCGCAGCGCGCCTTTGGCGAATGGCGGTTGAGCAGCCATGCGCAGCGCAGCGCCTGCCTGCAGCGTATTGCCGACGACCTGGAACACGAGGCCGATGCGCTGGCGCGGCTGATCGTGGCCGAGCAGGGCAAGCCCCTGGCCCTGGCGATGTCCGAGGTCATGGGCGGGGTGGCCTGGACGCGCTACGCCGCCGGCCAGGAGATTCCGGTGGAACTGGTCGAGGAAAACCCCAGCCAGCGCGTGGAGTTGCATCGCAAGCCGCTGGGCGTAGTGGCCTCGATCACGCCGTGGAACTGGCCGTTCATGATCGCCATCTGGCACATCATGCCGGCGCTGCGTGCCGGCAACTGTGTGGTCAGCAAGCCGTCGAGCCTGACCCCGCTGAGCACCCTGGCGCTGGTGGAGATCATCGCTCGCCACGTGCCACGCGGGGTGATCAACGTGATCACCGGCGAGCGCGGTTTCGGCAGCGCCATCTCCAGTCATCCGGGTATCCACAAGATCGTCTTCACCGGCTCTACCGCCACCGGCCAGCGGGTGATGCAAGCGGCAGCCGGCAACCTCAAGCGCCTGACCCTGGAGCTGGGCGGCAACGACGCGGCCATCGTGCTGCCGGGCACGGCGGTGCAGGAGGTGGTCGAGGACATCTTCCAGGCGGCGTTTCTCAACATGGGGCAGACCTGCGCGGCGCTCAAGCGCCTGTACGTGCACGAGTCGCAGGTCGAGGCATTCGGCGAGGCGCTGGCGAGCATTGCGCGGCGCCAGGTGATCGGCGATGGCCTGCAGCCCGAGGTCACCTTCGGCCCGGTGCAGAACCTGGAACAACTGCAGTTGGTCGCCGAACTGGTCGATGACGCCCGGCGCCAGGGCGGGCGGGTGTTGTGCGGTGGGGAGCGGCTGGCGCAGCCGGGCTATTTCTATCCGCCGACCATCGTCACCGGCGTGCACGATGGCCAGCGCCTGGTGGACGAGGAACAGTTCGGTCCGGTGCTGCCGGTGATCGCCTACCGCGATGTCGAAGAAGTACTGCAGCGCGCCAACCACAGCGATATGGGGTTGGGCGGCTCGGTGTGGGGCAGTGACCCGGACCAGGCCCAGGCCCTGGCCAGTCGCCTGGAAAGCGGCGTGGCCTGGGTCAACTGCCACGCGCAGATCCAGCCCAATACGCCGTTCGGTGGCTGCAAGCTGTCGGGCTTCGGGGTCGAGTTCGGCCTGGAAGGGCTGCTGGAGTTCACCACCCAACAGCTGCTTTATGTGCGCAAGCCCAAGGGCTGAGGAGACGCTCATGTACGACCGCTATCGCAACGCTGAAAAGAAATTCTGGCACCCCATGGGCAGCGCTGCCCCCGGCCAGCGTGACAAGACCCTGGTGATCGCCAGGGGCGACGGCAACTACGTCACCGACATCGACGGCAACCGCCTGCTCGATGGTGTGGGTGGTCTGTGGAATGTCAACGTCGGTCACAATCGTGCCGAGGTGAAAGCCGCCATCGCCGCCCAGCTCGACGAGCTGGCCTATTACCAGACCTTCGATGGCATCGCACATCCGCGCGTATTCGACCTGGCCGAGCGGCTCACCGGGATGTTCGCGCAGGAGCGCATGAGCCGGGTGCTGTTCAACTCGGGCGGTTCCGATGCCGTGGAAACCGCACTGAAGATGGCCCGTCAGTACTGGGTGGCCGCTGGTGAGCCCGGGCGCACGCGCTTTCTGTCGCTGCGCAACGGTTACCACGGCGTGCACCTGGGCGGCACGTCGGTCGGTGGCAACGGTGTGTATCACTACAACCACGGCCCGCTGCTCGCGGGCTGCCACTTGCTCGACACACCCTGGTTGTACCGCAACCCGTGGGATTGCCGCGAGCCGCAGGCGCTGGTCGAACATTGCATTCGCCAGCTGGAAGCGCAGATCCAGTTCCTCGGAGCCGGCAGCATCGCCGCATTCATCGCCGAGCCGGTGCAGGGCGCCGGCGGAGTCATCGTACCGCCGGCCAGCTATTGGCCGCGCCTGCGCGAAGTCTGCGACCGCCACGGCATCCTGCTGATCGCCGATGAGGTGGTCACCGGCTTCGGTCGCTCCGGCTGCCTGCTGGGCAGCCGTGGCTGGGGGGTGGCGCCGGACATCCTGTGCCTGGCCAAGGGCATCTCTGCCGGTTACATCCCGCTGGGCGCCACGCTGTTCAATGCGCGTATCGCCCAGGCCATCGAGAATGGCCCGGGGTTCTCCAGCATGGTCATGCACGGCTACACCTACAGCGGCCACCCGGTGGCCTGTGCGGCGGCGCTGGCGGTGCTGGACATCGTCGAAGCCGAGGACCTGCCTGGCAACGCCGCCCGCGTCGGCGCCGGGCTGCTCGAACAGTTGCAGCCGCTGGTGGATCGGCATGCGGTGGTCGGCGAGGCGCGGGGCAAAGGCTTGATGATTGCCCTCGACCTGGTCGCCGACAAGCGCACCCGTGAACCGCTCGACCCGGCCGCCGGGCATGCCGCGCGCATCGCCGATGCGGCGCGCCGTGCGGGTGTGCTGGTGCGGCCTGTGGGCAACAAGATCATCCTCTCGCCGCCGCTGACACTCAGCGCTGACGAGGCCGCCAGCCTGGTCGAGGCGCTGGACAAGGCACTGACACGCCACCCTTGATCACGACCGGTCCCTGCGCGATGCAGGTCCGGGCAGCAGACACATAACGACCCTCGGCAAAGGGGGCAGGAGCAGACAACATGCGCAATCGACGACTGGCCACGGGCCTGGCCCTGACCATGGGCCTGAGTACGGCAACTGGCACCCAGGCCTATGAGTTGTACGCCGATGACGACACTCATCTGAATGCCGACATGCAGGCGGTATTTGGCTGGATGAACAGCCGCAAGAACTACGACGGTACGCCAGGAGGGTCGAGCTGGCGCGAAGGCTTCATCAAGTACGGCGTCAGTGGTGATCAGGGATTGGGCGGGGCGGGGACCCTGCGCGGTGCGTTCAACCTGGTCAGTTCGGCCACCTGGGGCGATGGTGATGCGGCGGGCAATACCGACGGCAGCGAGCGCACCACCAAGATCGAAGACGCCTGGCTGGGCTGGCGCTCTGCCGATCTGGTGCCGGCGCTGGGCCAGGACGGCGTGGACTTTTCGTTCGGGCGGCAGGTGGTCAAGCTCGGCCGCGGCTTCCTGATCAACGACGACGGCCCCAATCTGGGCAAGGGGCCGGCTGGCGGCGACCTGAATCGTGGCGGTGCCTATTACATAGCTGCCCGCCACGCCTTCGACCGTACCGCAGTGCTGCGCCTGGGTGGCCAGGATGGCTTGCACGGCAGCGTGCTGTGGCTCAAGTCCGACAACCGCGCCCAGGCGGAAACCGAACTGGCCGCCGGCACCCTGGACTACAGCGGCGCGGCGGGAACCCTGGGGCTGACCTGGATCCATGGCCTGGACGTCAACCCGCGCTGGGCCAGCCCGCTGCAAAGCCAGCGCAAGGACCTGGACGTGTACAGTCTGCGCGGGGAGGGCAGTGCCGGTATCGACAATGCCAGCTTCGCCTTTGAATACGCCTGGCAGGACAAGCCGCAAGGCAGCGAGCAGGCCTGGTATGGTGAGGCCGGTTACACCTTCGCCGATGCCCCTTGGGCGCCGACCCTGACCTACCGCTACACCCGCTACTCCACGGGCTGGGATTCACTGTTCACCGGCCTGAGCACTGGCTATGGCACCTGGTTCCAGGGCGAAGTGGCGGCCAACTACGCCGGGCCGTTCAACAGCAATACCGGCATTCACCACCTGGGGCTGAAGGTCAAGCCACGCGAAGACCTGACCCTCTGCGCGCTGTACTTCGACTTCAGCACCCTGGGCCGGCGCAGCCAGCTGAACCTGGACGCCCGCGAGCTGGACCTGTATGCCGAGTGGGCAGTCAGCGAACACTTGATCGTCAGCCCGTTGGTGGGGCTCTACCAGCCGCGCAAGAGTGCTGAAAACGGCGGCAACCAGGTGGGTGGCAACGGGACCAACGTCTACAGCCAACTGCTGCTGATCATGCCGTTCTAGGTCCAATGCAGGTCAGTTAGACCATTGGAGCTTGCTCGCGAATGGCAGGCTATCTGGATCGGGTACACCCGCCGCAGCATCAGTGCCCTTTAGTCACCTTTCCGCCTTTACGGCGGGTTACTTTTGGTTTCCAGGTGCCCTGCGCGCCAAAAGTAACCAAAAGCCATTGCTCCTGGCTTGGGTCTGCCCTGCGGGCAGACTTCCCTCCTTCCGGCGCCCTTCCAGGGGGCCGGCGCAATGGGCCGTCCCTGGCCCAGTGCGCCTAAGCCGGCTTCCCTGCCGGCTTACCCCCTTCCATGACACCTCCACTCGGCCTGCACCGAAGTCGCGTTCGGCGGCGTCTGCAAGTTCTGTGCTTTAAAAGCGAAAGCGACGCCAAATCAGATTGCTCTGGTCTAAAAGATCAGTATGGGTTCTAGGCCCAATACGGTTTGATTAAGCGCTTTGTGGCCCGGTGGGAGCGGCTTTAGCCGCGAAAGCGCCAGGAAATTCAGTGCATCTGTTGTGAAGAGGCGGTCGCTTCGCGGCTGAAGCCGCTCCTGCCCGGTCTAACCGACCAGTATTGGTTCTAGGCCCAGTACAGGCCCAACTGACTTATCCGTAATGGATGCCTGGCCTGCTCGAAACGGCTGGCTCCATCACGGACCGTCGGCACGCTGGGCGTGCATGTTGGCGGCGATGCGCCGTGCGGTTTCGATCACCATGTCGGTGACCGTTTCCTGGCGCAGCAGTTTGAAGCTCGCCGTGTCGCCCACCGCCGACAGGCTGCCGACCACTTCCTTGCCCTCCAGGCTGACGATCGGTGCGGCGATCCCGGTCAGGCCCTTGTTCAGTTCGTCGTGGGTGATGCAGTAGCCGTCCTTGCGGATTTTCTTCGCCACCCGGGCGAACTCCGACCAGGCGTAGTGGTTGCAGGGGTGGCCCGGGTCGCCGGCGATATGGTCTTCGAACAGCTTCAGCAGGTGCCGGCCCTTCTGGTAGGCGACCAGCACCTTCGACTGTGCGCCGCGGAAGATCGGCAGTGGCTGGCCACGGCCGAAGGTGAACTGGTGCTGGCTGCTCGGGTCGGTGATCCACGTGTTGATGATGTGCCCGTCGTAGAACACGCTGACGAACACCGCCAGGCCGGTCTCGGCCGACAGTGCCTCGATTTCCTGGCGTCCGGCGCTGAGGATCGGGTCGTACTGACGCATCATCCAGTCCAGTTCGATGATCCGCGGACCCAGGCCGTAGCTGCCGGCACCGACGCGAGTCAGCAGGCCGGCGTCGCACAGGTCTTTCACATAGCGGTACACCGTGGCCCTGGACAAGCCCATGCGCTCGGCGATGGTCTCCGGGTCGATCTGCAACTGGTCAGGACCGAACAGGTCCAGAACGGCCAGGGTCTTGCGCAGGCTGCTCATATCGTTGCCTCGATGGCGAAGTGTCTTTTGGATGTGGCAGAAAATACCCTTAAAAATCTCATTTGTCTCGTATTTTGAGTAAAACAACAAAATTAGGTTGTTTGTCGTTTTTCAAAATGGAATAAATCTCACACAACAAAGCCAGCCTGTGAGGCCAGACAAATGAACGGAGCCCAGTTGCTCATCCAGGCCGCCGCCGCGAGCGGGGTCGAGTACTGTTTTGCCAACCCCGGGACCACCGAAATCCCGCTGGTCGCCGCCCTGGCCGGAGACACTCGGCTCAAGCCCGTGCTGTCGCTGTTCGAAGGGGTGTGCACCGGTGCCGCCGATGGTTACGGGCGTATCGCCGGCAAACCGGCCATGACCCTGACCCACCTGGGGCCAGGCTTCGCCAATGGCATCGCCAACCTGCATAACGCCCGCCGCGCCAATACGCCAATCGTCAACGTGATCGGTGACCACGCCTCCTGGCACGTCAACTACGACCCGCCACTGGCCAGCGATATTCAGGCGCTGGCCGGCTCGGTGTCCGCCTGGGTGCGCTTGTCGCGCAGCGCCCGGCACCTGGGGGAAGACCTGCAGGACGCGGTGCAGGCGGCCTGGCAGCCGCGCGGACAGATTGCCAGCCTGATCCTGCCGATGGACCTGCAGGCCCAGCAACTCGACACCCCCATTGCCCCATTGGCGCCACTGCAGGCGCCGGTACGTCGCTTTGCCGCCGACCGCGTCGAGCAGGTCGCCGCGCAGTTGCGCGCCGGCAAGCGCCTGGTGTTCATCGTCGGTGACGACGGCCTGAGCATCGCCGGCTTGCAAGCTGCCGGACGCCTGGCTGGCCTGCCGGGGGTCAAGCTGTTCGCCGAGACCTTCCCGCGGGTCAGCCAGCGTGGCGGTGGCCTGCCGGACCTGGACCGCCTGCCGTACTTCCCGGAAGTGGCCATCGGCATCCTTGACCAGTACGACCTGGTGGTGTGTGCCGGGGTTGGCGAACCGATCAGCTATTTCGGTTACGAAGGTATCGCGTCGCGTCTGGCCGGTCGTGAGCGCCTGCTGAATCTGGCCGAAGTCGGCGACGACGTCAGCGGCGCCCTGGCCGCCCTGGCCGACGCCGTGCAGGCGCCGGCCTGGACAGCAGCCCCGCAGGGCATCGAGCTGCCGGCTGGCGATGCCGCCCTGAGCCCGCAATCGGTGGGCCTGGTGCTGGCCGCCGCGCTGCCCCAGGACGCCATCGTCTCGGTAGAGGGCGGCACCTGTGGCTACCCGTTCTTCACCGCCTCGGCACGTGCCGCCCGCCATCGGGTGCTGACCAATACCGGCGGCGCCATCGGCCAGGGCATACCCGCCGGCTTCGGCGCGGCGCTGGCCGAGCCGGGTACGCCGGTGTTCTGCCTGCAGTCCGACGGCAGTGCGCAGTACACCATCCAGACACTGTGGAGCATCGCCCGCGAGCAGTTGCCGGTGGTCATCCTCATCGCGGCCAACCATCGCTACGCGATCCTGCAGAACGAGCTGCGCCGCTACGGCGTCAGCGACTTCGGCCCCCAGGCCCTGGCCCTTACCGAACTGGACCGGCCACGTATCGACTGGCCGGCGCTGGCGCGTGGCTATGGCGTGCCCGCCAGCACCGTGCGCACCAACGCCGAGCTGCACCAGGCCCTGGCGCGCGCCAAGGCTTCGGCAGCCCCTTGCCTGATCGAGATGGAGTTGTAAGCCATGAGCGAAATTGCCTTGCTGCCTGCGGTGCGTGCGTTCCTGGCCGCGCCCCACGGCCTGTTCATCGACGGTACCTGGCAGGCGGCGGCCAGCGGTCGTCGCCTGGAGGTGGAAAACCCGGCCAGCGCCAGTGTCATCGCCGCAGTGGCCGAAGGCGCCGAAGCCGATGCCGACGCGGCCGTGGCGGCTGCCCGCGCCGCTTTCGAAGGCCCCTGGCGCCAAGTGTCGCCGGCACGCCGTGGCCAGCTGTTGTGGCAACTGGCCGAACTGATCGACCGCCATGCCGAAGAACTCGCGCAACTGATCACCCTGGAGAACGGCAAGCCGATCGCCAATGCGCGGGGCGAAGCAGCCAGCGCGGCCAGCATCGTGCGCTACTTCGCCGGCTGGCCGACCAAGATCGAGGGCAGCACCCTGCCGGTGTCGCCGGCCAGCGGTGCGCCGATGCTCAATTACACCCTGCGTGAGCCGGTGGGGGTCTGCGCGCTGATCGTGCCGTGGAATTTCCCGCTGACCATGTGCGTGTGGAAGCTCGGTCCGGTGCTGGCCACCGGTTGTACGGCGGTGCTCAAGCCCGCCGAGCAGACCCCCTTGGTGGCGGTGCGCCTGGTGCAACTGATCGAGCAGGCCGGCTTTCCTGCCGGGGTGGTCAACCTGCTCACCGGCCTGGGCCTGCACACCGGCGCGCCGCTGGCGGCCCATGCAGGCGTCGATAAGGTGGCCTTCACCGGCTCTACCCAGGTGGGGCGGCTGATCGCCCAGGCGGCCACCGGCAACATGAAAAAGGTGTCGCTGGAGCTGGGCGGCAAGTCGCCGAACATCATCCTTCCCGATGCCGATATCGCCCGCGCCGCCAAGGGCGCGGCCGACGGCATCTTCTACAACCAGGGCCAGGTATGCACCGCTGCGTCGCGTCTTTACGTGCATGAAAGCGTGCTGGATGCGGTGCTCGACGAGCTGCAGCGGCATGCTCGCGCGCATGTGCTCGGCCCCGGCCTGGACAGCCGCAGCACCCTCGGGCCGCTGGTGTCCGGGCGTCAGCTGGAGACGGTCACTGGCTACCTGCGCCGTGGCACCGAGGAGGGCGCCGAGCTGGTCTGCGGTGGCGGGCGACCGGAGCACCTGGAGCAAGGCCATTTCATTCAGCCGACGGTGTTCCTCGACCGCGCCGAGCGCGCCTGCGTGGCCCGCGAGGAAATCTTCGGCCCGGTGCTGACGGTGATGAGCTGGCGTGAACCGGAGGACCTGGTGCAGCGCGCCAACGACTCGCCCTACGGTCTGGCGGCCGGGCTGTGGACCCGCGACCTGCGTTCGGCGCACCGCCTGGCAGCGCAGCTGAAGGCCGGTTCGATCTGGATCAACTGCTGGAACGTGGTCGACCCGGCCTCGCCCTTCGGCGGTTACAAGCAGTCCGGCTGGGGCCGGGAAATGAGCAAGCACGTGATCGACGCCTACACCGAGACCAAGAGTGTCTTCGTCGATCTCGCCTGACCAACCAATAACAAGAGGAACGATCATGGATCTGCAACTGCAAGGCCGTGTGGCCATCGTCACCGGCGGCGGCATGGGTATCGGCAAGGAAGTCGCGCGCTTCCTGTCGCAGGAAGGCTGCAAGGTGGTGATCTGCGCCCGGCGCATGGAATACCTGCGCCCGGCCGCCGAAGAGATCAGCGCCGAAACCGGCAACGAAGTGCTGCCGCTGTTTTGCGACACCAACGACATGGCGGCGGTGGCCGACATGGTGCAGCAGGCCGTCGAACGCTTTGGCCGTATCGACATCCTGGTCAATGGCGCCGCCGCGCCGTCGGGCGTGGTGCGCAACGACATCGAGCACGCCGGCGACGACGAGCTGCTCTCGGACATGAACACCAAGGTGATTGGCTATTTCCGCTGTGCCAAGGCGGTGACCCCGCACATGAAGCAGGGCGGCTTCGGGCGCATCATCAACATCGGCGGCTTGACCGGCCGTGGCAGCAAGGTGCTGTCGGGCATGCGCAACCTGGCCATTGCCCACATGACCAAGACGCTGTCCGACCAGCTCGGCCCCTCGGGCATCACCGTCAACCTGATTCACCCCGGCGTGGTAGACACCCCGCATATCCAGGAACTCTACGAGCGCGAAGGCGTGAAGCAGGGCAAGACCCCGCAGCAGGTCGAGCAGGGCTACATCGACGCCACTCCCATCCGCCGGACCCTGCAGCCCATCGAGATGGGGTGGCTGATCGGCTTCCTGGCTTCGCCCAAGGCTGGCGCAATCACCGGTGAGTCCATCGGCATCGATGGCGGCCTGACCCGCGGCATCTTCATCTGAGGAAGCAATCATGAGCAATGGAACCCTGTTGGTGGCCACTGTCGGCCAGGCGGTGATCCGCAGCGCCGACGACGGCCAGACCTGGCATCGCCTGGGGCTGGGCCAGGCCATCGAGTTCGACGCCATCACCCGTTCGCTGAGCCTGAGCCCGGCCAACCCCGAAGTGATCTATGCCGGCACCGACGTGGGCCTGTGCGTCAGCCACGATGTCGGCGGCCACTGGGCGCGGGTCGAGTCGCCGTTCAACGGCCAGACCGTGTGGAAAGTCGCGGTCGACCCCCAGGACCCGCAGCGCATCTTCGTTGGCACCGGCGCACCCTCGCGGGCGGTGCTGTGGCGCAGCCTGGATGGCGGCGCCAGCTGGTACCGGGTGCCGGTGGAGATTCCGGAGTTCTGCGAAGGGGTGAGCAAGCCGCGGCTGCTGGCCTTCGCCTACGACCCGACCGACCGTGACCAGGTGTGGTTCGGCCTGGAAGAGGGCGGCCTGTTTCACAGCCGCGATGGCGGCGAAAGTTTCACCCGTGTCGACGATCGCCTGCTGTGGGACTACAACTCCGACGTACACAACATCGTGGTGCTGCCCAACCATGGCCGCAAGGTGATCGTCGTGGTGTGCGTCAACGCCGTGTACCGCAGCCTCGACGAAGGCCGTACCTGGAGCGGCATCATCGGCAAGGAGGCCTTCGGGCTGTATTACCTGCGCGTGCTCAATGCCCCGGCAGGCAGCGAGGACACGCTGTACCTGAGCATCTCCGACGGCACGCCGGGCACCACCAGCAAGGTGCTGGTCTCGCAGGATGCGGCCGAGAGCTGGGAGGTGCTGCCGCTGCCGCAACAGCCCAATTCCTGCGTGTGGGCCATGGCCTTCAACCCCGCCGACCCGCGCCAGATGCTGGCCGGGACCAAGTACGGGCATCTGTTCACCTCGGTTAACGGCGGCCAGGGCTGGCAGAAGCAGTGGCGTGAGTTCAGCGAGATCGCTGACGTGCTGTGGACACCGGCGGTGGCGCAGATCAAGTCTGGACACCAGTCCGTCATCAAGCACAAGTGAGGAGAGGGCGATGAAAGTCGAGATCGTTCGTACGCACCTGTCGTTGTTCGTCCGCGACCCGGAGGTTTCGGCGCGCTGGTATGCCGATGTGCTGGGCATGCACGAAAGCGCCAGGGGCGAGAGCTGGATCATGATGGCCTTCGGCGCCAAGCACCATGACATTGCCCTGATCAAGGCCGAACCGGGCGCCCACCAGGGCGGCCTCGGCCTGCAGCACTACGGCCTGGAAATCGCCGGTGACATGACCACCCTGCGCCAGCTGTACGGCATGTTGCTGGGCAAGGGCGTGGAGATCGTCAAGATCACCGATCACGAGATCGGCAACGGCCTCTACTTCAACGACCCCGATGGCAATCGCATGGAATTCTTCCTCGAAACCGAGCACGACGACGCGCGGGCCAAGGAGCGCTTTCGCGTCGCTGGCGCACCCAGCCGGCATTTCGACCTCGATCCTCTTTAATCCAGGACACCGCTATGAAACCGAGCAATTTCGCTACCTACCACATTCGCAAATGGTACAGCTTCAGCGAAGAGACCCTCGCCAACGAGAGTGGCCAGCTGGCCGATGGCGAGCCGCTGTTCAAGTACGTCATCGCGGCAGCGATTCACAACCCCTACGCCGGTCAGTTCAGCCAGGATCTCGCGCAGTTGGTGGACGACTCACCGAAGCTGGGTGAGGAATTCGGCCGACGCATCCGTGAGCTGGCCGCCGGCCGCTCGATCGTCAGCTACGGCAAGGCCTGCGTGGTCGGCAGCCAGGGCGAGTACGAGCACGGCAACGCGTTCCTCACCAACCCGGCTGCCGACCCGGTGCGGGTGGCCCTGGGCGGTGGCATGTCGTGGGTGCCTTCGACCGGCAAGCGCGGTGCGCCAGGGGTGACCATCGACGTGCCGCTGGCGCACAAGGATGCCCTGTACGTGCGCTCGCACTACGACACCATTTCCGTGTCGTTCGGCGATGGCCCGGCGCCCAACGAGGTGATCATCATCTGGGCCTTCGCCACACGCGGCCGGCTGCATGCGCGTCTGGGCGGCCTCAGCGCTGAGGCGATCAAAGGCGATAACGGCCTGACCTGACAGGTCGGCCGGGGGAGAACCGTGATGTCAGTACGCAGTGTGTTTTTCACCAATCGCAGCGGCGTGCGCCTGCATACCCTGCAGTATGGCGCGACCGGTGCCACCCCGGTGGTGCTGCTGCACGGGCTGCGCGCCTATGCGCAGACCTGGGCGCCGCTGGCTGCGGCGCTGGGCGACGGCTACTGCTGCTACGCGCTGGACCAGCGCGGACGCGGCCTGAGCGACTGGGCACCGAGTGACAGCTACCGCACCGACTGCTACGTCGACGACCTGGAAGACCTGGTCGCCCATCTGGGCCTGGAACGTTTCTTGCTCGTCGGTCACTCGCTGGGCGGCGCCAACGCGCTGGAGTACGCGCGTCGTCATCCGCGGCGCCTGCTGGCGCTGGTGATCGAAGACATCGGGCCGGGTTCGTCCAGCGCCGGTGACGGCGCAGCACGCATCCGCCGGGAAATGCAGCAGACCCCGCTGGTGTTCGCCGACTGGAACGCCGCTCGTGAGTTCTGGCGTCGCGCACGGCCTGGGCTGGCGGAGGAGGGTATCGAGTCGCGCCTGGCGCATTCGATGCGGGAAAGCCCCGAAGGCATCGTCTGGCGTCACGACCAGCAGGGTATCGCCGAGGCCCGCTTGAGTATCGAACCGACCGACCTGTGGCCGGCGGTACGGGCGCTGCAATGCCCGACCCTGTTCGTACGCGGCGGTCGCTCGGATTTCCTGCCGCCGGCCACCGTCGCGGCGATGCTGCAGGCCAATGCCCGTATTCGTGCCGTCGAAGTCGCCGATGCCAGCCATTACGTTCATGATGATCAGAGCGCCATCTTCAACCAGGTGGTCAGCGCGTTCCTGCGAGAGTCGCAGGACCGCTGAGTGTCACCGCAAAACCTACAAGAAACGGGTGAGAGAGCATGAGACGCGAGACCACTCAGGTTGTAATCGTCGGCGCCGGGCCGAACGGGATCACCGCTGCCCACTACATGGGGTTGCATGGCATTGACTGCGTGGTGCTGGAACTGGCCGAGGGCATCCTGCCGTACCCGCGTGCGGTGGGCATGGATGACGAAGCCTTGCGCGTGCTGCAGGGCATCGGCATCGCTGACATCGCCGTGCGCGACATGATCTGCGACGTGCCGCTGCGCTACTACAACGCGCGGGGCGTGTGCTTTGCCGAGGTCAAGCCGAGCGTGGCCGAGTATGGCTGGCCGATGCGCAACATCTTCATGCAGCAGTTGCTCGAAGGCACCTTGCGTGACGAGCTCGGGCGTCACCCCCAGGTGCAGCTGCGCCTGGGCCACGAGATGCTCGACCTCAGCCAGGACGAGCAGGGCGTGACCCTGCAGGTGCGCGGTGCCGACGGCCAGACCTACGAGCTGCATGCGCAGTACCTGATCGGCGCCGACGGCGGACGTTCGAACGTGCGCAAGAAGCTCGGCATCGAATTGCTGGGCATGACTCACCCGCGCAAGTGGGTGGTGGTGGATGTCTGCAACGACTCCCTGGACGCACCTTACACGGCCTTGCACGCCGACCCCGAGCGGCCTTTCGTATGCATCTACCTGCCCTACGGGCAGCGGCGCTGGGAATTCATGCTCAAGGAAGGCGAGGATGAGCAGCGCATGTGCGAGGAGTCGACCATCCGCGGGCTGATCCGCGGGCACATCGGCGACGCGGTGGATGAGCTGCAGATCGTGCGCATCCGTGCCTACACCCACAACTCCCGTGTGGCGGCGCGCTTCGTCGAGGGCCGCGTGGCGCTGGTCGGCGATGCTGCGCACATCTCGCCACCTTGGGCGGGGCAAGGTCTCAACTCCGGGCTGCGCGACGTGGCCAACCTGGTGTGGAAGATCGCTGCGGTGCTCAAGGGGCGGGCCTCGCCGAGAATCATCGCCAGCTACGACACCGAGCGGCGTGGCCATGCCACCGACCTGATCGGCCTGGCCGACAACATGGGCGCGGTGCTGGGCCTGACCAACCCGCTGATGGCCGGGGTGCGCGACTGGCTGTTCCAAGCGGTGAACACGGTCGACAACCTGCGTTCGTACCTGCTGGAGTTCAAGTTCAAGCCCAAGGCGACCATCACCAAGGGGCTGGTCTATCACGAACGCGAGGAGTTGCGCGAAGGCGACCTGGTCGGCCAGCTGTTCGTGCAACCGCAGGTCGAAGATGCCGAAGGCCGCCGCCGACGCCTGGATGAAGTGCTGGGCGACTCCTATGCGGTACTCGGCTACCGGGTCAACCCGGCCGCCGGCCTGAGCGAGGCGACGCGCGCCTACTGGCAGCGCTGGGACACCCGTTTCATTCAGGTCAACCGTTCGCGCAGTGGCATGCGCAGCCAGCCGTTGAGCGCCGACGGGGCGATCAGCGTCGAGGATGTCGATAACCGCCTGGCCAACTGGTTCTCCAAGGTGCGCGACAGCGTCGTGGTGGTACGCCCGGACCGCTTCGTGGCGGCCATCACCACGCCGGAACGCCTGGAATCGGTACTGGCTCGCCTGGAGAAACAACTGTCATGAACCCTCTCGACGATTTACCTGGCCGCCTGCTGCACTGCGCTGACCAGGCCGTAGCCCTGCCGGCTGAACAGGCTCCGGCGGACCTGGATGTGACGACGGGCTACCGGCTACAGCGCAGCAACCTGGCGCTGCGCCTGGCGCGTGGTGAACGCTTCAGCGGCTGGAAAGTGGCCTTTGCCGGCGCTGCGGCGCAGGCGCGCTTCGGCCTCGGCGAGCCGGTCTATGGCGGCCTCACCGAGGCCATGGCGGCCTTGCCAGGGGCGGCCCTGGATCTCGCGGGCCTGGTCGACCCACGGCTGGAGATCGAGATCGCCTTCATCTTCGCCCGTGACCTGCCGCCCGGTGACTACAGCGACGAGCAGATCATCCAGGCCATCGGTGGCGTGGCCCTGGCCTTCGAAGTGGCGGACTGCCGCTGGGCTGGCTGGCGCTTCGAGGCCGGCGCTTTCCTGGCCGACAACGCCGCCGCCGGCCGTTATTGCCTGTCGGCGGCGCTGCCGTTCAGCGCCAGCCGCCATCAAGCGCTGGACTACGCACTGACCCGCGACGGCGTGGCGCTGGGCCGCGGGCAGACTGGCGACGCCGCAGACTCGGCGCTGCCGATCACCTGTTGGCTGGTTCGCCGCCTGCTGGCCGACCAGCAGGCTGTGCGCGCCGGGCAGGTGGTGCTGACCGGTGCCTTGCTGGCGCCGTTGGCCATCGAGCCTGGCCATTACCGTTTCACCCTCGCCGGGCGAGCGCTGGAGTTGGATTTCGTCAGTCGAGAGGTCAGCGCCAAGGAGGATGCCTGATGTTCGCGCAAACCCGTAGTTTCACCGATCTGCACGAACACGCCGGAGCTATCTCCGGCTGGCGGCAGACCTATGACCAGATGGGCCGCGGGCCGCTGAACACCGGCTTGTCGCAGGTGTGTGGCGAGCGCTTCCAGCTGTTTCAGGAGTCCTTCGACAACCGTATCGCGCAACACGGCCAGGCCCCGCGGGGGCGCATGTGCATCGCGGTGGTGCTGCCGGCCGGGCAGGCGCCGATCGTGCAGAAGCAACTGGTGGGCGCGCACAGCGTCATGCTGCTGCGTCCGGATGAGGATTTCGTGGTTCAGGCGCCGGCCGGCACCCGTTATTTCGGCGCCACCGTCGACCTGGTGCGCTTCGCCGAGCTGGCAGCCTTCGAGCTGTCGGCCGGGCAGTTGCAGCGCGCCAAGACGCTGTCGCAGCTGGAAGTGCCCGGGGCGCTCATCGAACGCCTGTTGCAGCGCATCTATGCCGCGTTCCAACTGATGGTCGAACGTGACGGCGCGGCTGATCACAGCACCGAGAAGTTCATCGAGGACACCCTGCTGGAGACCTTGCTGGACCTGTTCAGTGGCGCCTGCGACGTGCCGCGTGGACGCCAGGGCAACATTGCGGTGAGTGCCTGGCTGGTCAAGCGCAGCCAGGAACTGGCCCTGGCGCGCCTGGAGCAGCCGCCGAGCATCCTCGACCTGTGCGCCGAGCTGCGCGTCAGCCGGCGGACCCTGCAGAACAGTTTCCAGGCGGTGACCGGCATGCGCCCGATCGAATACCTGCGCAACCTGCGTCTCAATGCCGTGCGCCGCAAACTCAGGGCCACGGCGGTGGAGCAGGGCACGGTGGGCGAGATCGCCGGGCAGATGGGCTTCAGCCACCTCAGCCATTTTTCGCTCAATTACCGCGAGTTGTTCGGCGAGTACCCGTCGCAGACCAAGCGCCAGGCTGGCAGCCCGCTTTGCAAGGTCGGCAACGCCTGATGAGCGCTGCGAAAGGTTCTGCGCCGCTGATTGCACTGCTGGCTACGCTGTGTGCCCTGGTGCCTTTGTCGATTGACACCTACCTGCCCAGCCTGCCGGACATCGCCCTCGACCTGAACGCGGAAACGGCGCGGGTGCAGTCGACCATCGGCCTGTTTCTCGCCGGGTTGTGCAGCGGCATGCTGATCTGCGGCCCGCTGTCGGACCGTCACGGGCGTCGACGTCTGCTGCTTGGCAGCCTGGCCTTGTACCTGCTGGCCTCGCTGGCCTGCACGCAGGTTACCAACGTGACCCAGTTGCAGGGCCTGCGCTTCATCCAGGCGCTGGGCGGCGCGGGGGCCCTGGTGTTGGCACGCACCGTGGTACGTGACCTGTACCCGTTGAGCGAGTCGGCGCGGCTGCTGTCGCTGATGCACGTCATCGCCATGCTCGCCACGCTGGTGGCACCGGTGTTGGGCACCTGGCTGGTGCTGCTGCACGGCTGGCGGACGATCTTCGTGGCCTTGTTCCTGGCAGCCGCGGCGTGCCTGCTGGTGGCCTGGCGGCTGTTGCCGGAAAGCCTGCCGACACACGCTCGGACGGCCTCGCTGGGGGCGTCGTTCCGGCATTACGCGGCGATCCTGCGCCACCCGCTGGCGCTGCTGTACATCCTCGCCATGGGCCTGTCGGTGGGTGGCATGTTCGCTTTCATCACCGCTTCGTCTTTTCTGTTCATCGAGCACTTCGGCTTTTCGCCGCGCGGCTTCAGCCTGGTGTTCGCCCTGAACATCGTCGGCATCATCATCGCCACCGTAATCAATGCACGCTTGGTGCGGCGGCGCGGGCCAAGGGCGATGCTGGGGATCGGCAGCCTGGTGGCCGGGGCCGCGGGTGCGGCGCTGCTGGTGGTGGGCCTGACAGGGTGGGCGCAGCCGCTGTCGATCATCCTCTGCGTGGTGGCGTTCATGGGCATCAGCGGCTTGATCGGTTCCAACTGCATCGCCAGCCTGATGGCGCTGTTCCCGCACAATGCCGGAGCCGCCGTGGGCCTGGCCGTGGCCCTGCAATTCGCCTGTGGCGCGCTGTTCAGTGCTCTGGTCAGCCAGTTGGGTGACGGCACAGCGCGCCCGATGTGCCTGGTGATCGGGGGGTGTGGGGTGGCGAGCCTGGTGTGTTACGCCGGTATCCGCCTGTTGAGCGAGCGCCAGGCGGCATTGATTCATGCCGATGAAGGCCGATCGCCTCAGCAGCGCGCCTGACGCAGCCAGTCCAGCACCTGCCCGGCGTTGTTGGCCGGGTCGGGAATGTCGCTGAACAGCTGGGCCACCCGGCCGTTGTCAATCACCAGCGCGGCGCGGCCGTAGACGCGTATCGGCCCGGCCTGGTAAAGCGGCAGGCCCAGGGCTTCGCCCAGTTGGCAGGTCGGGTCGGAAAGCAGCGGGTAGGGCAGCTGAATGCGCTCGACCAGCTCCTGCTGGTAGGCGGTGTCTTGTGAGGACAGGCCGAACAGGCCTGCTACGCCCAGCGCGGCGAAGTCCTGGAAGTGGTCGCGAAAGCCGCAGGCCTGCGGCGTGCAGCCCTTGGCACCCGGTACGCTGGCCATCTCGGCCGGGGCCGGCAGGTGCGGGTTGCCGCTGCGCGGGTAGATGAACACCACGCACAGGCCGCGCTCGCGGCTGAGGTCTACCGTTTGGCCATCGGTGGCGGGCAGGGTGGTGCTCGGCAGTGGCTGGCCGATCAGCCGGTCACGCAGGGCTTGCTGGGAGTCTGGCAGGGTCATGGATGTTCCGTAGGGCTGGACAGGTGGAAGAGCGGTGTAGGCCGACGGCTTTGGTGGTCGGGCGATGAACGTTACACTGGTCGGCCTCCCCTCAACCAGACCCGAGGATTGCATGGCCAATCACGATATCGATTTCCTCCCCGATCCGGACCCCGAGTCCATCTCTTCCGACGTCGCCGGTTTTGGCGGCCTGCTGGTGTCCACGCAGATCCCCACCCGTGCCGATGGCAGCCTGGAGCTGGGTGACATCGTCGAGCAGAGCGAATGCACCCTGCAGGCGCTGAAAACGGCTCTGGAGAAGGCCGGCAGCGGCATGGACCGCGTGCTGCACCTGACCATCTATCTCACCGACATGGCCGACCGTGCGGCGTTCAACGAGGTCTATCAGCGTTTCTTCAGCAAACCCTGGCCGGTTCGCGCTGCCGTTGGCGTGGCGGCCCTGGCGGTGCCGGGCATGCGCGTGGAAGTGACGGCAATGGCCGCCCGCGTCTGAGCCTGCCCCACTGCGCCGGGTTCGGGTTTGCCCGGCGGGCAGACCGCCCTTGCTCGACGGCATTTGCAGGCCATTCGCTTTTGCCGCTGGTGACGGGCAGGACGCTTGCGCCGCGAAGGCATCCCGGCTAACGCCAATACTGGTCAGTTAGGCCGGGTAGCGGCTTCAGCCGCGAAGCGACCGCCTGTTCACAACAGATGCAGTGAGTTTCCTGGTGCTTTCGCGGCTAAAGCCGCTCCCACCGAGCCACATAACGACTAACCGAACAGTATTGCGGCTAACGCCGGTCCTGCCGGCCCCTGGATCGGAGCCGGACGGCACGGCTGGCTTTCGCAGCCAAGGCCTTAGACCGTGGACACCTGCGCCAGGCCAAGCATCTGGCCCAGGGCCTGGAACAGGCTGTCCGGATCGACCGGCTTCTGCAGCACCACGCTGCCCGGCAGTTCCAGGCCCTGCAGCTCGGCATAGCCGGTAAGGAACACCACCGGCAGCTGCGCTTGGCGCTCGCGGGCCGCCTGGGCCAGCTGGGCGCCGTTGAAGCCCGGCATGGCGAAGTCGGTGAGCAGCAGGTCGACCTGGTCATCGAGCAGGGCCAGGGCCTGTTCACCGCTGTTGGCCTTGCGCACCTGGTAGCCCTGCATCTGCAGCATCTCGCCGATCATGTCGCGGATCAGGTCTTCGTCGTCGACCACCAGGATGCAGCGGTCGTGCCCGCTGTCGGGCTGCGCGTGGGCCTGGGGCTTCGGATCTTCGACCGGCGAGGCCTGGCGCACCGCCGGCAGGTAGACGCTGACTTCCGTGCCGCGTCCCGGCTCGGTGTCGATGCGCACTCCGCCGCCGGACTGTTTGGCGAACCCGAACACCTGGGCCAGGCCCAGGCCAGAACCCTTGCCGATGTCCTTGGTGGTGAAGAAGGGCTCGAAGACCTTGGCCAGCACGTCCTGGCTCATGCCACAGCCGGTGTCGCGGATCGACAGCATCACGTAGTCGCCCGGTTCCGGGTCTTCCGGGCGCTGCGGGGCGTGACGGATGCGTGTGTTGTGGGTGCGCAGGATCAGCAGACCGCCGGTGGGCATCGCATCCCGGGCGTTGATCGCCAGGTTGAGAATGATCATCTCGGTCTGGGTGGGGTCGGTCAGTGCCTGCCAGAGCTGCGGATGCAGGTCGAGGCGCACCAGAATGCTGCCGCCCAGGGTGCGGCGCAGCAGTTCTTCCAGGCCGCCCAGGGTGTCGTTGAGGTTCAGCGGCACCGGCTCCAGGCGCTGACGTCGCGAGAAGGCCAGCAACTGCGAGGTCAGCTTGGCACCGCGCTCGCCAGCCTCGCGGATGTGCTTGAGGCGCTTGCGGGCCTTTTCCAGGTCATGGCGGTCCAGTTCGCGTTCCAGAAAACTGGCGCCGGTGAGGATCACCGTCAACAGGTTGTTGAAGTCGTGGGCCACGCCGGCGGTGAGCTGGCCGACCGCTTCGAGGCGCTGCATCTGCTGCAGCGCGGCCTCGATGCGTTCGCGCTCGGCAATCTGGTCGAGCAGCCGGGTATTGGCTTCGGCGAGGTTCTGCGTGGCCTCGCGCTCACTGGTGATGTCCCGCGCCACCACGTAGAGCAGGGTGTCTTCCGGCACCACCACCCAGGACAACCAGCGCTGCTGGCCGTTGGCGTGGCGGATGCGTCCGGTGATGCGCACACTGCCGCCGTTGCGCGCCAGGGTTTCCAGCTCGGCATTGAAGGCCAGGCGGTCGTCCGCCGGCAGCAGCTCCAGCAGCGAGATGTGCGTCATGACCTGGCGGCTGAAACCCAGGGCCTGTTCCCAGGCCGGGTTGAGGGCCACCGGGGTGAGGTCCTTGTTGAACACCCCCAGCAGATCGCGCGACAGCTCCCAGGCGCGGTCGCGCTCCCGGGTGCGTCGCTCGATGCGTTCACCGAGCATTTCGTTCAGCTGTTTGAGGGCCAGGGTGGCCTGGCGCTGCTGGTGGATGTCCTGCAGGACGCCGGAGAAGCGCACGCACTGGCCATCGATGAAACGTGCCTGGCCGCTGCTGAGCAGCCAGCGCGGCTCTTCAGCATTGATGCAGCGGAACTCGATCCGGTAGTGGCCATTGCCCTCGGGCGACATGGCGCGCTCCACGGCTTCACGGACCATCGGCAGGTCGTCAGGGTGGATGCCGTCGTAGAAGCGCTCAAGGGTCAGCACGGCGTCCGCCGGCAGGCCGAACAGCGCCTTGGAGCGGTCGTCCCACAGCAGTTGGCCGTCCAACGGGTGGAAGTCCCAGCTGCCCATGCCGGCGGCGTCGATGGCGATGCGTGCCCGCGCCTCGACTTCGGCCAAGGCCTCTTCGGCGCGGCGGCGGCGCTGGCGCTCCTGCACTTCGGTCAGGGCCCGGCGCACCGCTTTGGGCAGCAGCGAGAGGTTCTTCTTCAGCACGTAGTCGGTGGCGCCCAGGCGGATCATTTCCACCGCATGCTCTTCGCCGTAGATACCTGACAGGAAGATGAACGGCGTGTCCGGCGCCAGGCGCTGGGCGGTGAGTAACACGTCGGTGCCGGAGGAGCCGGGCAGTACGCAATCGCACAGGATCAGGTCGAAGTGCTGCTCCTGCAGCGCACGTTCGACGCCGAGATGATCGAACACCTGATGCGCCTGGATCAGCAGGCCGCTGCGCTCCAGGCGCATCAGAGTCAGTTCGGCATCCATCGAACTGTCTTCGACCATCAGCAGTTTCATGGGCTTGGAAAACATCCGGGCTCCGTCAGGAATTACGACGCCGATTCAGACGCAGGGAGCCGGGCGGAGGTTCATTCAGCACGGCCCAGAATACGCCGAGGTCGGAAATTGCCGCGACGAACTCCTTGAACTCCACGGGTTTGACCACGTAGGCATTGACCCCCAGCTCGTAGGCGCGCAGCAGGTCGGGCTCTTCGCGCGAGGAGGTCAGCATCACCGTCGGGATGCTGCGCAGCTCGGGGGTGTCGCGGACCACCTTGAGCACTTCCAGGCCGTCGACCTTGGGCAGCTTGAGGTCCAGCAGCAGGACTGCCGGGTTGCCGTCGTCACGCTCGGTGAAAGCATTGCGACGCAGCAGGTAGTCCAGGGCGTCGGCACCGTCACGCAGGACGATGACTTCGTTGGCCAACTGGCTGCGCTCCAGCGCGACGAGGGTCAACTCCAGGTCCCTGGGGTTGTCTTCGACCAACAGAATGGGTTTGAGCATGATTGGCAGTTTCTCAGCTGTGCAAAGGGTGTTGTGGGAGGGCGAAATAGAACGTCGCGCCTTGATCGATCTGGCCTTCGGCCCAGACCCGCCCGTCATGACGTTCGATGATGCGTTTGACGCTGGCCAGCCCGATGCCGGTGCCTTCGAAGTCCTCCATGCGATGCAGGCGCTGGAACACGCCGAACAGCTTGCTGGCGTAGGCCATGTCGAAGCCCACGCCGTTGTCGCGGATCCACACCACGGTTTCACTCTCGTCCTGGCGTGCACCGATCTCGATGCGCGCCGGCTGGCGACCGCGGGTGTACTTGAGGGCGTTGGCGATCAGGTTGTTGAGGGCCAGGTTGAGGAACGCCGGATCGGCGATCACTTTGGGCAGTGTAGCGACTTCCCAGACGATCTCACGCTCGCTGTAGTCGGGCCACAGGTCATTGCGGATGGTGCCGACCAGCGCATTGAGGTCGACGTCCGAAAGGCGCAGCGCCGAGCGGCCCATCTGCGAGAAGTTGAGCAGGTTGTCCACCAGGGTGCCAGCGAAGCGCGCGGCGTCCTCGATATGTCGCAGAAAGCGCTGGCCGCGTTCGGTCAGCGCGCTGCTTTCGATTTCGGTGAGCAGTTCGGTGTAGCCGGCGATATGCCGCAATGGCGCGCGCAGGTCGTGGGAGACGCTGTACGAAAATGCCTCAAGCTCCTTGTTGGAACGTTGCAGTTCGCCAGTCAGCTGGGCCATTTCCTCGGCCTTGCGCAACACGATGCCCAGCACGGCGGTACGCAGCTCACCCACGCCTTCGATGATCAGCGGGTTCCAGGGCGCCGAAAAGCCGCGCACTTCCTCGTGCCAGCGCTCGAAACTGTGGCGCGGGTTAAGGCTGCCCTGCGGCCCGATGTCTTTCTCCGGGCGACCGGCCCAGTTGACCGTACGGGTCTGCTCGCTGCGGAACCACACCAGATAATGCGAGTGGATCTGCGAAATCGCCACGGCCAGTACGCCTGCCACGTGTTTCGACAGCTCGGGCAGGTCCTCGATGTCGCGGCGTACGTTGTCACTGTGAAACACCGTTTCCTCGCCGCGCAGGCTCAACCAGTGCACCAGGGCATTGACCATCGATTCCGGAGGGGTGGCGCCCAGCAGGTCGCAGCGTTCGGCGGAAATGATCGCCGCGCCATTGGCATCGGCGAACTCCAGCAAGACCTCGGGCAGATCCAGCAGGCCGTTGCTGACGCTGTCGTGGTCGGCCATCGACGAGAGCATCTGCACGATGCGCTTGCGCAGGTCGAGCAGCCTGCGGGTCGTGGCGTGCGATTCGAGCGACTCGATCTGCAGCGACAGCACGCTACCGAGCAGTTCGCAGGCGGTACGGGTCTGGAAATCCACCGGGCGCGGCTGGTCGTGGTGGCAGGAAATCAGCCCCCACAAGCGGCCATCGACCACGATGGACAGCGACATCGACGCCAGGGTGCCCATGTTGCGCATGTACTGCAGGTGCACCGGCGACACGCTGCGCAGTGCGGCGAAGCTCATGTCCAGCGGTTTGCCGGTCAGCGGGTTGAGCGTCGGCACCAGCGGCGAAGGCTGGTAGTTGGCGTTCTGGATCAGGCGAATGCGGTTGATACGGTACAGCTCGCGGGCCTGGCGCGGGATGTCCGAGGCTGGAAAGCACAGGCCGAGGTAGCTGGGGTAACCGGCGTCGGCTTCTTCGGCGAGCACCAGGCCGTTGCCTTCGCTGTCGAAACGGTAGGCCTTGACCCGGCCGAAACCGGTGACTTGCTTGATCTGCTGCACCGAGCGCTGCAGCAGCTCTTCGATACTGTGCAGCTGCTGGATACCGCTGACGAAAGCGCGCACCAGCGGGTAGAAGTCGTTACGACCCTTGTCTGTCTCGCGTTGCGCCGGTTCGCATTCGGCGATCAGTACCTGGTCATGACGGTGTACCAGCAGGGTCATCAGCTGACCCGCCTGCGGGCCATGGCGCAACTGGACGTTACCGATATGGAACGGGAAGATCTCGGCGTCGGGCAGATAGCCCAGGTGATCACGCAGGTCGAAGTCCTGGTCCACCCAGTGGCTGAAGTCGCCGCCCAGCAGTTCCTGCGCGGGCACGCCCAGCCAGCTCTGCGCATTCTCACTGGCTTGCAGGATGGTCAGGCTCGACTCGTCCAGCACCAGCAGGAAGCCATGCGGCTGAATGCTGCCGGGAATCTGGATGGGTTCCTGGCTGCACAGCTCGATGGCTTGGTCGAGGGCGGGGTTCGCGGTCGGCAAGAGTAAATTCTCCTGTAGGGTCCGTTCTATCAAGGCCGGAAGTCTTGGCACAGGATTCAGTTACAGAAGGTATCAGAAAGTTGCCGTCCATGCTGCGTCCGTGCCGCCCCAGCAGAAAAAAGCCTGCCGGGTAGGGGCTTGAACCCGTGATGGCCCGCCAGCGGGCAGAGCGGTGACTCGTTTGTCTAGCGGCAGGCCTCTGCGAAGCGCCCGGGCGTCACGCCAAAGCTGGCCCGGAAGCGGTTGGTGAAATGGCTCTGGTCGAAAAAGCCCACGCTGATGGCTGTTTGTGCGGCGCTCATGCCTTTGGCGAGACGGTCCTTGGCCGCCTGCAGACGTACCTGGGTGATGTAGGCGTGCACCGTCATGCCGGTCTGGCGGCGGAACGAGCGCATGAAATGATACTCGCTGAGTCCCACCGCACTGGCCACCTGTGAGATCGACAAACGCTCGTCGAAACAGGACTGGATCAGGTCTTGCGCGCGGCGCACGTCCGCCGCCGGGGCTTCGCGCAGCGTGCGACCGCGGGCGCACTGGCCGTAGCGGCGGATCAGCGCCGCGAATGCTTCGAGCATCGCGCTCTGACGTTCCAGCGGGTCGGGGGAGGTCTCGATGACGCCGTGGGCCAGGGTCAGCTGGCGCGCCAGCAGCGGATTGTCGTGCAGGGCCGCACGACCGAGGTCCAGCCCTGTTGCCGGGGCGTCGAAGACGTCCGCCGCGACCGCTTCGAGGACCTGCGGCTGCGGGTAGAAGGCCCGGTAGGCCCATTGCCCGACGTCCTTGGCCGCCTCGCCGGTATGCACTTGGCCGGGCTGGATGATCATGACCGTGCCGGGTATCGCGACGCCCGTGTGCTTCTCGATGCTATGCCGCTGGGCACCGCCTTCGAAGGCGGCGATGACGAATTCGTCGTGGGAGTGGGCCGGGTAGCGATGTGAGCAGCACACCGCACGCAGCAATTCCATGCCGTCGCTCAGATCGCTGTCGCGCCATAGCCGGATGTGTTCGGCGTTCATCGATCCGTTCCCGTGGTCGGGTGGTGCGGAGTTCGGTCGCGTGTCCATGCGCAGGATTTTCCAATACCGGTCTTTTTGGTCCGGTTAGTCTGAAAGCTCATTGGGTATTCGGGGGGCAGACGAGTGAACGTCATGCAGTCAGATAAACACCTTGCGTTCGTCTATAACGGAAATTCCGTCAGGGAGCAACTCGCCAGACTGGTCGCCATTGCCTTGCAATTGAGCGAACTCGAGCTGGTAGAAACGGACCGGCAAGCGATTTATTCAGCTGTCATCGACCGCGCCGAGGAGGATCTGCTGGCCGCCCGCAAGCGCGATCCCGCCTCACGTTTCAAACCGCTGGAGTGCCACCTGTCGGTGCATTCGGCGTTTTTCGCGGTGCTTTGCTATCGGGTGGGCCATGTGCTGATCGGTGCTGCAGAGGCGCCCACGGCGCATGTGATTGCCGCCATGCGCCTCGGGTTCGTGGCCCGCAGCCTGACCGGCATCGACATCCATCCCGAGGCGCGGCTGGGCCGGCGCTTCGTGATCGACCACGGCTATGGCACGGTGATCGGCCAGACCGTAGAGGTCGGTGACGATGCCTACCTGCTCAACGGCATCGTCCTGGGTGGACGCCGGATCGGTGATGCGCCGAACGGCAAGCGCCATCCAACCCTGGGCCATCGGGTGCAGATCGCGGCCAATTCGAAGATCCTCGGCCCGGTGAACATTGGCGATGACGTGATCATCGGTTCCGATGTGACCATCACCGAAGATATCGACGCGCAACAACATGTATTCATCAAGCGTGAGCGGCCGGCGATTCAGCGTCGGTCGCTGGCGCTCGCTGCCCGAGGGAAGTGTGAGCAATGCTGACGGACTTGCAGAACCGCAGGACGCCGCTCATTCGAGCGGGGAACGTCTATGCCAAGCTGGAAATGTTCAACCGTGCCGGTAGCCACAAGGCCCGCGCCGCCGAGGCGGTGGTGCGCCAGGCCATTGCGGCGGGGCACCTGCAGCCCGGCGGGCGGCGCCGCATCCTGGAAAAGAGCGGTGGCAACTTTGGCATAGGCCTGGCTTTCGAGGCGCGAAAGTTCGATATCGGTGTCGACCTGGTCGTGGGCCTGTCGTTCTCGCGGGTCAAGATGGCCCTGTGCGAGGAATACGGTGCGCGTCTGGTCGGGCGGGACATGCTGCTGGCCGGCGCACAGCCGCGCGAAGTGATCGAGACCTTGCTGCGCGAGCAGCCGGATGACTACTTCTATACCGACCAGTTTTCCAACCCGGCCAATCTGGCCGCGCACTTCGACGGTACCGGCCCGGAACTGCTGGCCCAGCTGCTGCCGCTGGGAGCCCTGGACCGCCCGGTGATGCTCATCGTCGCCGCCGGAACCGGGGCCAGCGCCGCCGGTATTTCGCGGCGCCTAAAGGCCGCCTTGCCGGACGTGACGGTGGTGCTCAACGAGCCGCAGCAATGCTGCTATGTCGAAGGGGTGTTCGGTGACCATGCGCAGAAGGGCACGGCGGTCGGCGTGCGCCCGCCGTTTCTCGATCTGGCCATGGTCGACCATATCGAAAAAGTCAGTGATGCCGAGGCACGCGAAGGCCAGCGCCTGTTCGCGGCGGCCACCGGCCTGTATCCGGGCCCCTCGTCGGGCGCCAACTATTTCCTGGCGCAGCGCTGGGCTGACGCCTACCCCGATTATCTGGTTGTGACCCTCATCTACGACGCCGGCGAAGGCTATCTGGAAGCCTTGCCCGAGCAGGAGATTCGCCATGCAAGCTAGTTCTGTCAAAGCCCGCACTGCGTTCGAGCAGTTCGAATACGACGGTTGGGAGAAGGTCGCCAGCGCCTACCATGCCGCCTGGGGGCATACCACCAGCCCGTTCATCGAGCCGATGCTGGAAAAGGCCGGCCTGTTCCCCGGCGCCCAGGTGCTGGATGTCGCCACCGGGCCAGGCTATGGCGCCGGTCTGGCGGCGGCGGCTGGCGCCAGCGTGGTCGCGGTCGACTTCAGTGAAGCCATGCTCGAGCATGCCCGCCAGCTGCATCCGCAGATCGATTTTCAGTTCGGCGATGTGCACGCCTTGCCCTTCGAGCACGAGAGCTTCGATGCAGTGTTCTCGAACTTCGGCGTGCAGCACTTTTCCGATCCGCAGCGCGCCTTTGCCGAGGTGGCGCGGGTGTTGCGGGCCAACGGCACCTGGGCCTTCACCCTGTGGGCGCCCGACTCGCTCAACAAGGCCGGTGATGTGCTTAACAAGGCGCTGGACGAGCATGCCCAAGTGGCCTCGCCGGTTCCTCCAGGGCCGGCCTATCACGAACTGGACAACTTCTCCTCGCTGGTGCGGCTGCTGGAGCAGGCCGGTTTCGACAAGGGCTCGGTGACCCGCAAGCTGGTCCAGCACACCTGGCTGATGCGCGACCCGGCCGAGCTGTTCAATTCCGAGCGGGTCGGCTCGGTGCGCTCCGGAGCGCGCCTGCGCGAGCAGCCAGCGGCGGTCCAGGCACGCATCGGCCAGGCCATGACCGAGTCGATCCGTCTCGATTATCGCCACGGTGACGGCTTCGGCCTGCCGATGGCCGCTTATGTGGTGTCGGCGACACGACGCGCCTGACGCAGCCTGCATCTGCCCGTTGCCTGACGGGCAGCTGCCTCATGACAACAGGGATCGGACCATGACAGCCACCCATACCGCCGCCATCAGGCGTTCGGCCTTCATCGACGGGGCGATTGCCTGCGGCCCTACCATTCTCGGCTATTGGAGCATCGGCTTTGCCGCTGGCGCCATTGGTGCCATCTCCGGCTTCAGCCCAGGCGAGGTGACCCTGCTGGCGATGCTGCTCTATGCCGGCTCGGCACAGTTTCTCTTCTATTCCATGTGGATCGGCGGTGCGGGCAGCCTGGCCATTGTCCTGGCGGTGCTGCTGGTCAATATCCGCTACCTGCTGATGAGTTCTTACCTGGCGCGCTATTTCAACGGCCTGAGCCGTTGGCAGAAGTTCGTCAGCGGCATGCTGCTCACCGATGAAACCTTCGGCGTGGCAGCCCAGCAGGCGGCCCGCCAGGAGAAGATTCCGTTCTGGTGGATGTTCGGCCTCAACGGCGCGGCCTACCTCAACTGGATCGTCGCCAACGTGCTGGGCGCCGTTTTCGCCCGTTCGATCCCCGAAGTCTTTGCGCACCGTTTGGGGTTCAGCCTGACGGCGATGTTCATCGGCCTGATCGTGCTGACCTGGTCGGCCAGCCGGCACCGCAAGCTGGAGATCGTGGCGATGCTGATTTCCGCTGCGGTGATCCTGGCCAGTCTGGGCTTCATTGACGTCAACCTCTCGCTGCTGCTGGCCACCGCAGTGGCTGCGACCGTCTGCGCCGCGTTGCTGCGTGTGTTTCCTGCGGAGGGCAGGGCATGATCGCTGACCCCTTTTTGCTGACAGTGATTGCCTGTGCGGCACTGACCATCGCCGTGCGCGCCTTGCCCATTGTGTTCCTGGCCGGCGTGTCGCTGCCGCGCTTCGCCCTCGACTGGCTGGGCTTCGTGCCCTGCGCGATCATGGTCGCCATCGTGGTCCTTGAACTGGCTGGGCATGCCGACAAGCCGGGTGGCCTGCTGCCGGCGCTGCTGGCGAGTCTGGTCGCGACGGCGTTGGCCCTGGTCAGCCGTAGTCTGTTCGCCACTGTATTAGGTGGGGTGGGTTTCTACCTGGCGTGGTTTCTGATCGGCTGACGAACAGGGCTTACCCAGGCAAGGCACTTTGATATTGTTTTGCCGGTGATGGAGGTGTGTGTACTGGCGCGCCGGGTAAGACAATCTACGCTAGAGATCAAACACGTGATCAGCGCCATATAGCCCCAATCCTGTTCGCGTATCAGGCCCGACAGGCGGGCGACAGGGACTTGACCCGGCAGCGCGGACAGTGGCCATGAAGGGCCATGCAGGCAAGGGAGCATGCAGTGGATGAAGACCAATTCGCTCAAGTGGCTGTGTGGCTGGACGTCGCTGGTCCTGCTGGCGGGGCTGGCGCTTAGCTGGTTCGCCAGCCATGAGCAGGCCAAGGCCATCGAGCGTTATGTGATGATGGCGCTCAAGGATGCCGGGCAGGGCATCGCCGACGATCTGCAGACCCGCCTGAGGGTCTATGAATACCGCTTGCGCGGGTTGCGCGGCGCGATCCACATGATGAACCCGGAGGACATAAGCGGCAGCCAGATGAGCCGCTACAGCCAGGGCCGCAACATCGAGAAAGAGTATCCGGGGGCCAGTGGCTTCGGTTTCATCCGTCGTGTGCCACAGAACAAGGAGGGAGACTTCCTGCGCGCCGTACGCGCCGATGGTCGGCCGGATTTTGCCCTCAGCCGTTTCAGTGCCCATCAGGGTGACCGCTACATCATCCAGTTCATCGACCCTTCCGTACGCAACATCCAGGCTCTGGGTCTGGATATCGCCTCTGAGCCGCGTCGTCGCGATGCTGCCATCCAGGCCATGCGCAGCGGCCAGGCAACACTTTCGGCGCCGATCACCCTGCAACAGAGCAATGAAGAGCGTCTGCGGGCGTTCCTGTTCCTGTTGCCGGTTTACAGCACGCCGGAAACGCCGCCCGACGTTGCACAGCGCGAGGCGTCCGCCATCGGCTGGACCTACGCGCCGCTGGCCATGAGCGAGGTCATGGCCAGCCTCGATCCCGCCAATCATCGCCTGCACCTGACCCTGTACGACGTCAGCGATGGTCGGCAACTGATCTATCAGACCCATGACGATGAACCGGAGCCGGAAGTCGTCCAGGTGTACGCTTTCGAACGCGAGATCTATGGCCGGGTATGGCGCATGGAGGTCGGGGCCCATCCCATGTTCATCGCCGCCCTGGACCTGGTACCCCCGGCCCGGGTGTTTTTCATTGGCATGCTGGCCACGCTGCTGCTGACCGCAATGGTCGGCAACCTGATGCTGTCACGCCTGCGCAAGCACGAGGTGATCGCCGGTCAGGCACGTCTGGCCACCATCGTCGAGAACTCCAGCGATGCAATCATCGGTGAAGCCCTGGATGGGCGGATCATCACCTGGAACCGCGCCGCCGAGCAGATGTTCGGTTACACCGAGGACGAGGTGCTGGGTCGCCCGTTGGCGCCCTTGCTGGTGCCATTGTCACGGGTGCACGAGGATGAACAGCTGCTCGAACGCGTGGCGCGTGGCGAGCGCGGCTCGACCCTGGAAACCCAGCGCTTGCACAAGGAAGGCCGGTTGATCGACGTGACCATCACCTGCAGCCTGATCCGCGAGGCGGACGGCAGCATTCTTGGCGCGGCAAAAATGATGCACGACATCACCGACCGCAAGCGCGTCGAGCGCTACCTGATGGAGTTCAATGCCGAACTGGAACAACAGGTCAACGAACGCACCGCCGAACTGACACGGGTGGCCGGTTTGCTGCAGGCGGTACTCGATGCGTCTTCGGAAGTCTCCATCATCGCCACCGATACCGAGGGGCGCGTCGTGGTGTTCAACCGCGGCGCGGAATTGCTGCTTGGCTATTCGAACCAGGAGATCGTCGGGCAGAAAACCGCCGTAGGGTTCCACCTGCGTGCCGAGATGGATGCTCGTTCGCTGGAACTGAGCCGCGAATACGGCATCCTCATCGAGGGCGTCGACGTATTCACCTTCAAGGCCCAGCTGGAAGGCGCGGAAACCCGCCAGTGGACCTACGTGCGCAAGGACGGCTCGCACGTCCAGGTGTCGATGGTGATCACTCCGATCCGTACCGAAGCGGGCGAGATCATTGGCCATCTGGCCATTGCCCAGGACATCACCGAGCGCCTGCGCCATAGCGCCGAACTCAATGATGCCAAGTCCATCGCCGAAGCCGCCAACGCCGCCAAGAGCCTGTTCCTGGCCAACATGAGCCATGAGATCCGCACCCCGATGAACGCGGTGATAGGCATCGCCCACCTGTTGCAGAACACCCCCTTGAACGAGCAGCAGCGGCAGCTGCTGACCAAGCTGCAGATCGCCGGACGCACGCTGCTGGGCATCATCAACGACATCCTCGACATCGCCAAGATCGAAGCGGGCGAGATGCGCCTGGAAAGCAACCCCTTCAGCCCCCGGCAACTGCTCGGCGAGCTTAACGAGCTGTTTACCTCCCAGGCCCAGGAAAAGGGCCTGCGTTTTTCCGTCAAGGGCGCGGGGCAACTGCCGAACCTGCTGATTGGCGATGCCTTGCGGGTCAACCAGATCCTCATGAACCTGGTGGGCAATGCCCTCAAGTTCACCACCCAGGGCGGCGTCGAGGTGAGCGCCAGCCGCGAGAGCGGTGATGCCGAGCACTGCTGGCTGCGTTTCAGCGTGCAGGACACCGGCTGTGGTATCGCCGCCGATGTGCTGGGTCAGCTGTTTTCGCCGTTCACCCAGGCCGACGCTTCCACAACACGCCGCTTCGGCGGCACCGGCCTGGGCCTGTCGGTGGTGCGTGGGCTGGCCGAGCAGATGGGCGGCGAAGTGGGTGTGCGCAGCGAATTGGGCATGGGCAGCGAGTTCTGGGTGCGCTTGCCGTTTCGCATCGGCCAGAGTGACGTGGAACCGGCTGTGCCGGGCAGCAACCTGGAAGTGCTGGTGCTCAGCGACAACGTGCAATCCTCCCAGGCCTTGCAACGCCTGTGCCGTGGCCTGGGCTGGCGGGTCTGCAGCCCGCCCGGTGAAGAAGCACTGCAACCCTTGCTCGACGAGCGTCGGCAACGCAGCGGCCCGCTGCCGGACGTCCTGTTGCTCGACTGGCAGCAGGTGCAGCCTGGTGAGCTGCAACGGGTTCGTGAAATCGCCGGCCTGCCGGTCATCCTGGTAACCCGCGTCGGTACAGAGCAGGCCGTCGCCGATCTGCCGGTCGACTGGCTGTTGCTCAAGCCACTGGACAGTTCGGCGCTGTTCAACGCCGTCAATGCTTGCATCGCCCGGTGCCAGGGCAGTACCGCGCGGGTCATCCAGGCGACCCGCCTGGACACCAGCGTGACCCGTTGGCTCAGCGGCCTGGAGCTGCTGCTGGTCGACGACAGCGAGATCAACCTGGAAGTGGCCAGCCTGCTGCTCGAGCAGCAGGGCGCCAAGGTGCATACCTGCACCAACGGGTTGCAGGCCCTGGAGCGTTTGCGCCAGGCGCCGGAGTTCTTCGATGCGGTGCTGATGGATGTGCAGATGCCGGAGATGGACGGCTACGAAGCCACTCGGCGCTTGCGCGGCGACCTGGGCCTGACCCGCCTGCCGGTACTGGCCTTGACCGCCGGGGCACTGGCCGAAGAGCGACGCCAGGCCGAGCAGGCCGGGATGGATGATTTCCTCACCAAGCCTCTGGATCCGGCGGCACTGATCCGCGCCATCCGCCAGGCGGTGGAGCGCGTGCGCGGTGTACCGCTGCAGGTCAGTCAGGTTCCGCAGTCGTCTGCGCAGGGCGGTGACTGGCCGCAGATCGACGGCATCGACAGTCAGGAAGTGGCCACCCGCCTGGGGCACGATGTGGAGCTGTTCCTGTCGTCCTTGAAACGCTTCTTCGCCGAGTTCGCCGGCTTCGGTGACGTATCGACCATCCAGCAGCGCGCCATCGGTGAGCCCATGGTGGTGGCGGCCGAGCTACACAAGCTGCGGGGTGTGGCGAACCTGCTGGGTGCCCGGGAACTGGGGCGCCTGGCGGCGCAGGCCGAGACGGCCCTGCGAGAGTCTGCCGATGCCGCGCCCAGCCTGCACGGATTGACCGAGGCTTATCATGAGCTGCGTGAACAGACTGCCGCGCTGCAGGTTTCCAGCCTGCCGGCGCCGCAAGCCGAGGCGGACCCGGAGACGGCCCGCGAAGCACTGGCCCGCCTGCGCGAGTCGCTTGGCCAGCGTGACCTCGCCGCCCTGGACCTGTTCGCCCTGGCCGCACCGGCGTTGCAGGCTTCAGCCGGTCGACCGCTGGTCGAACAGCTCTGGCAGGCCGTCGAGGGCCTCGAGTTCGAGCGTGCCCTGAATCTGCTCGAACGTGCCGATCTTTGAAGGGCAAACAGGGAATGGAGAAACAGACGTAATGGAACCGACCCCCAGCCTGCTGATCGTCGATGACGACATTTCCGCTATCCGGGTGCTGAGCAAAGTGTTGCAGGGCCTGGGGCAGATTCGCTTCGCCACCGGCGGCGAACAGGCATTGCGCATGATCCAGGAGCAGCGTCCCGACCTGATCCTGCTCGATGCCGAAATGCCGGGTATGAGCGGCTTCGAGGTGTGCCGAACCGTCAAGAGCGACCCGCTGCTGCAGGATGTGCCGGTGATCTTCATCACCAGCCATACCCAGACCCGCGTCGAGGAGCAGGGCCTGGCGCTGGGGGCGGTGGATTTCATTGGCAAGCCGGTGCAGCCGGCGATCGTCACTGCCCGGGTCAAGACCCATCTGCGCCTCAAAATGGCCATGGATCGTCTCAACCGCCTGGCACAGACCGACGGCCTGACCGGCCTGGCCAACCGCCGCCTGCTGGACGAGGCCATCGGGCGCGAATGGTCGCGGGCCAGGCGCAACCAGGGCGCCTTCTCGCTGTTGCTGCTGGATATCGACTATTTCAAGCGCTACAACGACCGCTACGGTCATTTACAGGGCGACGAGTGCCTGATTGCCGTGGCTCATGCACTCAAGGGCTGTGTGCATCGTTCTACTGACCTGGTGGCACGCTATGGTGGCGAGGAGTTCGTCATCCTGCTTCCGGATACGGGGGCCGAAGGCGCCCGCCAGATGGCGCAGGAGGTGGTCGAGACCGTCCAGGGGCTGGAGCGCGTGCACGAAGCCAGTGAGTATGGACGGGTGACGGTATCGGTGGGCGCGGCCAGCCTGGAAGCCGGGGTCAACTGCCCAGCCCGCTCGACACCGCCAGTGCCCCCCGAAACCATTGTGGTGGCGCTGCTCGCACAAGCCGACCGGGCGCTTTACCAGGCCAAGGATGGCGGGCGCAACACCAGTCGTTTCGTCGCCCTCACACCGCCGCTGCCCGGTGAGGCTGCAATGTGACGCCCGCTGGCACGCTGCCGTTCAGCTGTGCACGCAGTGAGTGACGTACTCGCCTTTTTGCAAAGGGCTCTGCACCTCGTGGATCACCCCGCAAAGCAGCGCTTGCTCCGGTTCGAGAATCCGTGGCGCGGCGGTCAGGTACTTTTCGGTTTCCAGCGGTTCCTGCGCGCCCTGGGTGCGCTCGGCCACGATGCGGCAGTACAGGTGCATGTCGAAGTCCAGGCTCATCGCGTATTCGGACATGCGTGAATGGTCCACGGCGCCGTTGAGGTGCCAGTGGAAGGGGTGAAACAGGAATTTGCTGTGCGGGCAGGCGGTGCGCTGTTCCCCCGCGAGGAAGATGACGTTGCCCATGGATTCCACAGTGCCCAGGTTATGGGTGTGTACCGGCATCGGCAGGCTCAGCAGAAAGTTGTAGAGGGTGAAGCCATAACTGCATTCGCCGCCCATCGTGGCGATGTTCAGTACCAGGCGTTCGGCGTTCTGCTGGGCGGCCTGGGAGGCTTTGTCGATCAGTTGCCCGCAGGTTGCGGAGTTGATGGGGGCGGTGAAATGGATAATGTGAATCGCCATGTTCGCTACCTCTTGAACGATGAGCGCGGATCGAACGAATTGCATACCCCGCAGCGTGGCGAGGAGGCTGTGCGGCGAAGGTGCTAGCGCTGCACGCCGACAGGGCGGAGCCACTCCACAGCAGGTTCTGCTTGACCACCCGCTGCCAGATCGGCCCCGCCCATGGCGCAGTGGTGTTCATGGGCGGATCATGGCCCAGGCTGCGCAGGTTTCAAACGGCAAGGGCTCAGGATTGGCGACCACCGCGGTGGCTGCCTTGTCCGCCTTTCTTGCCGGTTTCCGATGCCTTATCCCGGTCCTGGGACATATTGCCGCCCGAGGATTGACCGCCTTTCTTACCGGCTTGGGAAGCCTTCTCGCGGTCGTTGGCGAAGTTGCCGGGATTCTTGTTTCCTGTAGTCATGATAGCACTCCAATATTGGCTATGAGTTCCAACAGTTCACAAATGCCCGTTTCAATTAACGGACACTAGATCCGATAAGTGTCCGGTGTGGAATGTTTCTGGAATTGTTGTGTGGCCGGATGAATGGTAGTGGGGAAGTATCAGTGGCATGGAGAAAACTATAAAAACTCATATGAATCAGCGGGCTGCAAATGGAGTGATAAGTTTGGAATCCTTGGTAAGGTTTTTGACAGCTGGTGTCAGTATGGCGGGGCTATTTATATAAAGGTGTCATTAAAAAACGCGCGTTATTCCTTTTGGTCACGAACCGTTGAAAGTGAGCGAGAAGTTCCACCCGCTTTGGGTCGGATAAGCCGCAATACGGGTCAGTTAGGCCGTGAGAGCGAGCTTGCTCGCGAAAACGCCAGGAAATTCACTGTATCTGCTGTGAACATGAGGCCGCTCTCCGGGGGTTGAGAGCGGCCAGCCCGATCAGTCCAGGTCTTTCGCGTCGTGACGCTCCGCCACCTGGCTGGCCTCATCGCCCCAGGTGCGGTTGACCCGTTGGCCGCGTTGCACGGCCGGGCGTTGGGCGATGGCTTCGGCCCAGCGCTGCACGTGGGTGTATTCATGCACGGCCAGGAACTGTGCGGCCGAATACAGGTTGCCGCGCACCAATTGCCCGTACCACGGCCATACGGCGATGTCCGCGATGCTGTAGTGCTCGCCGGCCAGATAGGCGCTTTCGGCCAGACGGCGGTCCAGCACATCGAGCTGGCGCTTGGCTTCCATGGTGAAGCGGTTGATCGGGTACTCCAGCTTTTCCGGGGCATAGGCATAGAAATGCCCGAAGCCGCCGCCGAGGTAGGGCGCCGCGCCCATCTGCCAGAACAGCCAGTTCAGGGTCTCGGTACGGCCTGCCGGGTCAGCGGGCAGGAACTCACCGAACTTTTCCGCCAGGTACAGCAGGATCGCGCCCGACTCGAAGACGCGCTGCGCTGGCGCCACACTGCGGTCGAGCAGGGCCGGGATCTTCGAGTTGGGGTTGACCGCGACGAAGCCGCTGGAGAACTGCTCGCCCTGGTTGATGCGGATCAGCCAGGCATCGTATTCGGCGCCCTGGTGGCCGAGGGCGAGCAGCTCTTCGAGCAGGATGGTGACTTTCACGCCATTGGGCGTACCGAGGGAATACAGCTGCAGCGGGTGTTTGCCGACCGGCAATTCCTTGTCGTGGGTAGGACCGGCCACGGGGCGGTTGATGTTGGCGAACTGTCCGCCGGATGGTGCCTCGTGGGTCCAGACGGTTGGGGGCGTGTAAGTACCTTGGGTCATGCAGGTCCTCCTGGTCTCTGGCGGCGCCCGCTGGCGCCGGGTAGCGAGAGAGCGGACCTGTAGCGGCCCGATTCGCGTGGCCCGTCATCATGAACCAGTTTGTGCCAAAGGTGCAGCCTGTGCGGCCAGGGCATTCAGCGGCGGCGCAGCATACCGATGAAGAACAGCCCGCCCAAGGCGGCGGTGGCGATACCGATCGGCAGGTCCTGAGGGGCGATCAGGCTGCGCGCCGCGACATCCACCCAGACCAGGAACAGCGCGCCCAGCAGTGCACAGACCGGAATCAACCGGCGATGTTCGCTGCCGACCAGCCAGCGCGCCAGGTGCGGCAGCATCAGGCCGACGAAACCGATGGCGCCGGCCAGCGAGACCAGCACGCCAGTGAGCAGCGAGCAGCAGACGAACACCTGCCAGCGCAGCCGCCGGGTGTCGACGCCCAGGCTGGCGGCGGTGTGCTCGCCGCACAGCAGGGCATCGAGCGGGCGTGCCAGCACCAGCAAGACCAGCAGCGCGGCCAGCACGCCCAGCGCTGGCAGCGGCAGCAGGTTCCAGCTGGCCTGGCCCAGGCCGCCGAGCATCCAGAACATCACCGAGCTGGCGGCGTGCGGGTCGCCGACATATAGAAGCAGGTTGACCAGCGCCATGAGCACGAACGATACCGCGACTCCGGCCAGCAGCAGCCGCTCGCCTTGGGGGCGTGCCTCGTCCTGCCGCTGGCGCGGGCGCGCCAGGTCGAGGACCAGCAGCATGCTGCCCAGCGCCCCGGCGAAGGCCGCCAGGGGCAGGCTCAAGGTGCCGGCGAAGTGGCCCAGGTACATGATCACCAGTACCGCACCCAGCGCTGCGCCGGAACTCACCCCCAGCAGGTGCGGGTCGGCCAGCGGGTTGCGCGTCACCGCCTGCAGGGCGGCGCCGATCATCGCCAGGCCGGCGCCGACCAGCGCACCGAGTAACACCCGTGGCGCACGCAGTTGCCAGACGATAGCCTCCTGGCTGGAGGGCCAGGCCCCAGCGTTGGTCAGTCCCAGCTTGCTCAACAGGATGTCGCCGACCTGGCTGCTGGGTATCTGGGCCGAACCGAACCCCAGCGCCAGTACGCACGACAGCGCCAGCAGGGCCAGCAGGCCGATGACCAGCCCTCGGTAGGCGCTGCGACTGGCCAGGCGTCTCAACGCGAGGCCTCGGCGAAACGCTCGGGGTGCAGCACCTGGGCCAGTGTCTCCAGGGCCTCGGCGTTGTGCAGCGAGGGTGTGGCCTGCAGGTAGCTGAGCACTTCGATGTTCAGGTTGTGCACCGCCGCGACATCACGCAACGCCGGGTGGTTGACCAGAAACTCGCGCTTGGCTTCCCAGGAGGTAGGGCCGTAGTCGATGATGATGATCACCTCGGGGTTGCGCTCCACCACGCTCTCCCAACCGACGCTGGTCCAGCTGGCTTGCACGTCGTCCATGATGTTGCGCCCGCCAGCGGCCTCGATCAGCGCCTGGGGCATGCCCAGGCGCCCGGAGGTGAAGGGGCGGTCTTCGCCGCTGTCGTAGATGAACACCCGTGGGCGCTCGAGGTCGCCTTCCAGGCGCTCACGTACGGCCGCGACACGCTGGCGGGTCTGCTCGATGAGGGCCTGGGCGCGTTTCTCGACCGAGAAGATCCGCCCCAGGTTATCGAGGTCGTGGTACAGGTCGTCGAAGCTGGCGGCGGGGCGGGGCATGACGAACGAGCAGGACTCGCTCAACTCGTAGACGGGAATGCCGAACGGCGCAAGGGTCTGCGGGGTGACCGGGCCGCCGATACGCATGCCATAGTTCCAGCCGGCGAAATACAGGTCGGTGCCGGCATCGACCAGGTTTTCCAGCGAAGGGGCGCGCGGGGCGATTTCCTTGAGCCCGGCAAGCTGCTCGCGCAGCGGATCTTGCAGGGTCTTCCAACCGGTAATGCCACTGAAGCCGGCCATGCGCTCGCGTAGGCCCAAGGCCAGGAGCATGTCGGTCATGTTCACGTCCTGGCTGACCGCGTGTTGCGGTGCGTGCTGGAAGGTCACGTCGCGGTCGCAACTGCGCACGGTCAGCGGGTAGTCGCTGGCGTAGGCGCCGAAGCTGGTCGCCAGGCCGAGGAGAAACAGCAGTCGCATCATGGTCGGGTTATCCAGGTAATGCGTGGATGGGGGGCAAGAGGGTGGGTGTCGACCAGCGCTTGCAGGCCGAACACCTCGTGCAGCAGCGCCGGGGTCAGCACTTGGGCAGGCGTGCCGCTGGCCACCGCCTGGCCGTCCTTGAGCACGTAAAGGCGGTCGCAGAACGCGGCTGCCAGGTTCAGATCGTGGAAGCTGGCCAGGGTGCTCAGGCGCAGTCGGCGCAGCAACTGCAACAGCTCCAGCTGGTAGCGCGGGTCCAGGTGGTTGGTGGGCTCGTCGAGGATCAGCAGGCGCGGCTGCTGCACCAGTGCCCTGGCCAGCAGCACGCGCTGCTTCTCGCCGCCGGAAAGGCTGGCGAAGGCTCGCGCGCCGTGTGCGTGCATGCCGGTGCGCTGCAGGGCCTGTTCGACCAGCGCCCGGTCCTCAGCGTTGTCTCCCTCGAGCAGCTTCTTGTGCGGGGCGCGGCCCATGCCCACCACCTCGGCAACGCTCAGGCCGAAGTCCTGGGGAAACTCCTGTTGCATCACCGCAATGTGCTGTGCGCTCCAGCGCTGGCTGCGCAGCCACAGGTCTTCGCCGGCAAGCCGTACCTGGCCGCCGGCCGGGCGGCTGAAGCGCCAGGCGCAGCGCAACAGGCTGGTCTTGCCGCTGCCGTTGGGGCCGATCAGGCCAACGAACTCGCCGTCGGCGACCTGCAGGTCGATATCGACCAGGCGAAAGCGCTGCGCATCGCCCCAGTTCAGGCGTTCGATGGCCAGGTGGGTCATGGGTACTCCTCGTCGAGCCGATCAGAAGCTGTAGTCGGCGGTGACCAGCAGCGAGCGGGGCGCCCCCATCAGCCATTGCTGGCCGCTGTTCTGCCCGGTCACCGCATAGCGGCGGTCCAGAAGGTTATACAGTTGCATGCCCAGATGCACGTCGGGCCGTGCCTGCCAGCCCAGGCTGGCGTCGACCACGGTGTAGCCCGGCACCTGGGTGGTGTTGGCCACGTCGGCGTAGCGCGCGTCCACGTAGCGCAGGCCGACACCGGCATCCACCTGATGACCGAGGTCCTTGTTCAACCACAGGTTGGCGGTGCGCCGCGGCACGTCGATCGGGCGGTTGCCGGCCCGCGACACCGGCTCGCCGCCGGCCAGGTCGTCGAAGTCATCGAAACGCGCGCGCAGCAACGCGGCATTGGCCGACACCTGCCAGCCACGCTCCAGGTTCAGCTCCAGGCTGGCCTCAAGGCCGTCGGAAGACTGCTGGCCGACCTGCTGGCTGAGGCGCGTCAGCGGGTCGGTGCTGAGCAGTTTCTTCTTGACGATATGGAAGGCTGCCAGGGTCCACTCGCCATCGCCGTTCCAGAAGCGCTGCTTCAGGCCCAGTTCGGTCTGCCGCGCTTCGGTAAGGTCCAGCTGCTGCTGGCTGGGGCTGAGGGTGATGAGGTTGCTGATGCCATCTTCGGACGTCGAATACTGGCCATACAGCGACAGCTGGTCGGTGACCGCGAACACCAGCCCGGCGCGCCAGTTGCCGCCATTCAGGTTCCGCTCGCTGCGGCTGGCGTCGCGCAGGTCTTCGCGTTGCAGCTGGTTATGGTCGCGGCGCACGCCAGTGACCAGCGACCAACGCTCGGAGAGCTGCAGGCGGTTTTCGGCGAACAGCGCGACGCTGTGGGTCAAGGTGTCGGCCAGTGGGCGAAACGCTGACTGGCTCTGGAAATAGCCGTCGGCAGGCCGCCAGGCGTCGATGTAGTCACCGCCGACGTCGGTGTAAGGCGAGTTGTTGTCGAGGCGGAAGCGGATGCGGTTGTACTCGGCGCCGACCAGGGTCTGGCTGTCCAGACCGAACAGGCTGTGGTGCCAGGTGAAGGTCTGGCGGTCGCCTAGCTGCTCTTGGTCGTGTTTGATTTCCAGGTAATCGCTGCGCAGCAGTTGTTCGCGCGCGCCATTCCAGGTGTAGATCTCGGCGTTGCGCCAGTGACGGCGGCTGGTGATGAAATAGAGCTGGTTGCTGGCACTCAAGCTGTCGTTGATCTGCCAGTCGGTGTTCAGTCGCGTCCACTGGTCGTCGTTGCGCTGCACCGCGTTGTGCAGGTTGTAGTTCTTGTCGCGCAGGCTGTCGTGGTAGTGGCCGTCGAGCAGCGGGGTGCCGAAATAACTGGCCGGTTCGCTGTCGCCCCGCTCGTGGGCCAGGGTGAAACTCAGCGCGTCGGTGGCTTGCCAGCGCAGCGCGGCGCTCAAGGCCGTGTTGCGCGAGTTGCCGTGGTCGACCCAGCCGTTGCTCTGCTGCTGGTTGAGGGTCAGCCGATAACTGAGGTGCTGATTCAGCGAACCGCCGCTGTCCAGCGCGGCCTGCTGCTGGTCCCACGACCCGTAGCCGAGGCGCAGGCGGTTGCGGATCTCACCTTCGAAGGGCTTCTTCGGCACGATGTTGACTGTCGCCCCGGTGGCGCCTTCGCCATACAGCACCGAGGCCGGGCCGCGCAGCACGTCGATGTGCTCGACCATCCAGGTGTCTACGGGAAAGGTCTGGCTGCCCATGCCGGTGTACAGCCGCGAGCCGTCGAACAGGGTCATTACCGACTCATGGCCGCTGAAGCCGCGTGCCGAGAGCGCGGTGTTGCCATTGCCGGGGGCGGCGATGCTGGTGATGCCCGGTGTGCGGCTCACGGCATCCTGCACGCTGGGGTTGGCGCGGCTTTCCAGGCTTTGGTGATCGATGCGGGTCACGCTGGCCGGCGTCTGCAGCGCGCTGAGGGCAAGCCGCGAAGCGCTGGGTTGCGGGGCGTCGAGGCCGGAAGCTGGCACTTCGCCCACCTCACTGACGGTGGTCGGCGGCAACGACAGGCCGCTTTCGGCCAGGGCGAGGGGAGAAAAGGCCAGTAACGGCACGAGGTTCCAGCGCAGCGAACGCTGCACGATGCTGGCAGGGAGAAATCGGGACATGCTGTTCCACTTCGTAAAGGAAAGATGAGCCCGGAGGGAATAACGCATAGGCAAACACGCGCGCAGGGGCGCACGGGTACCGGCCTGCGCCCGCCCACCGCGGGAGTGCAAAACGAAGTTCCAGGCCGGTCTCCGGGCTTGCGAGGATCATGAAACCTTCACCTTCCCATGCTTGCCGTGGGGCAGTGGCACAGTGGTCTATCGAAGGTTTCGCTCGCCTACCGTTGCGGGGGCAGCGCCGGACTGATCACCTGAGTGACGCACCGGCTTCCCGTTTCACCCCATGCACGGCGGCATGGGACACCTGAAGCTGGGCGGCATATGAACACCGATGAACGGGAGCGTCAACCTTGCTCGCCCGGTTCAGGTGCGGTGGCAGGAGACGGTGGCCGAGGCGCTGCCCGTCTCAAAGGCCGGTGCTGGTAGGTGCCGCCTGGAGCTGGATTTCCACCCGGCGGTTCAGCGCGTCTTGCGGCGCCAGACCGGGGCGTGGCCTGGAATCGCCGTATCCGGCCACCACCACACGCAACGCCTGGCCTGCGTCGAGTGCCTGGATCAGCAGTTTGCGGGCCTCGCGGGCGCGGGCGGCGGAGAGGGTGTAGTTGTCGTCGTAGACCGTGCAGTAGCGGTTCAGGTCGGTGACCGGTCGGGTCACCGGCAGGCTGTCGGTATGGCCCTCCACCAGCAGTTGCGCCTGTGGGTGAGTGCGCATGAATTCCGCTACGCGCAGCGCCAGGCGGCCCAGCAGGTTGCGGGTGGCCGGGGTGATGCAGGCGCTGCCGCGGGCGAAGGCGTCGTCGGGCAACACCAGGCGGCGGCCCTGGACATCAATGTCCAGCAGGCGCGATTCGCCACTGTGCAGCAGGTCGCGCTGCATGTCTGCGAGCAGGTCACGCAGGTCCTGGTTGCGTGCGCTTTCCTGCAGCTGTCGTTGTACCTGGCTGGCGGCTTCGGCGGCCTTGTTCTGCAGAACCGAGACCACCAGCATGAGCATCACCACCGCCATGACGCCGGCCATCAAGTCGGAAACCGACACCCATTCACTGGCTTTGTCCTTCATCGAGCATCACCCCGAGTGGCGCGCGGCTGATTGCTCTTGGGGCTTGCGAGGCGCCGGCGCGCCAAGCTGCCTGAACAGCTGCACGGCCGAATCGGTCGCAGCGTTGAGTGATTCATTGACTCCGGCCAAGCCTTCCAGGGTGCTTTCCAGATGGCTTTCCTGGGAAATGCTCGACGCATTCAGGGCATCGAGGCGCTGGTTGATGTCGCGGGTGCCCTGCAGCAGGCCATCGAGCTGTCGCGCCACCGACTCGCTGCGCTGGTCGAGGCTGGCCAATGACAGGTTGCTTTCACGGATCTGGTTGATGAACTCGGTCACCTGTTCGAGCAGGTGGTCGTCACGTTCCTGGGCCAGGCTCAGCAGCCGGGCATTGAAGCGCTTGAGGTCGTCGAACTGGGCGGCGTGGTTGCCGGCTTGCTGGTGCAGAGCGAGCAGCGTCTGATTGCTCTCGCGGTGCTGTGCGGCGAGGTCTGCCAGCTGCTGCTGGGTTTCGGCGTGGCGGCTTGCGGCGTGCCGGTCGGCATCGGCCTGGCGGCTCTGGATGGCCTCCAGTCGCTGTGCAGCGCTGGCGGCGCTCTGTTCCAGCTGACCGAGCAGGCGATTACCGGTGGCCGCCTGGGCCAGGGATTTCTTGTGGAAGTCCTGCGTCTGATCCTGGCTGTCACGGGCCAGTTGCACTTGCAGGGCCATGAGGGCGCGCAGGTCTTCGGCCAGTTGCGAAGACTGCTGGTGCATGCCTTGTACCAGGCGCTCGCCGAGCACTTCCAGGCTTTCCCGGGCCTGCAGGTCGCGGCGCTCGTCGTAGGCACGTCGACCGCGCCGTTCGAGTTCCATGTCCAGCTTCATCTGGCGCACGCACCAGGCGCTGCGACGGCTCTCCGCCGACCAGCGCGAGGCTTCCCAGAGCTTTAGAGCGATGAAGGCCATGATGCCCCAGGTCGAGGTTTTGAACTTCGAGCCCAGGTCTTTCATCATGCCGGTCAGTTGCCCCAGCGAATCGCTCATGGCACCGATGAAGTCGCCGCTGCCTTGCAACACCATCGAGGCTTTGTCCAGGGCCAGGCCCAGGCCGAGGAAGGTGCCGAGCAGGCCGAAGATCAGCAGCAGGCCGGGCATGTTGCCGACGATGCGTTCCGGCAGCGAGGCCAGGGCATGGGACAGTTCGCTGATCGAACCGTGTTGCGGGTCTAGGGCGCCGGTCTGCACGGTGCCATTCCAGTTGCGTTCCCAGTTCGTTTCGCGGCCCAGCATTTCGGCGCTGATCAGCGATGCCAGCAGGCCGCCCAAGATCAGGATGAAGAAGGTCAGTTCCAGCCCGCTGCCTGACGAGGGCAGCAGGAAATGCATGATTTCACCGTTCATGGACGCTCCTTGAAGCGGGCTGCGACGGTGGCAGGAATGAGCGAAAGAAGGGAGGCCGGCACTGCAGAATTCCTTGTCTGCGGGATCGAAAGCGCGCCCGCGAGTCCGGGCGGCGATGCATGCAATACAACGGGTTATCGGCCGTTGTCGCAGAGTCTTTAGCTTTTCATGTACCGCTGAACATCATGTTCGTGTGCGTTGGGGGCGCCGACGTCGGCGGCTGAAGTGGCCGGTTCGACGCGGTGGACGAGTGCCGACGGGAAAGTTGCATGCAAGTATATGTTACTGATTATGTTGCTTTCTTTCGGTTGTTCATGATGTTGGCGTCATACTTTTTCACTGGATTAAATATTCGTTTATTGTTCAGCGCTTTGCGTTTTCTCGTAGCGCTATATCCTCCGGCGCCAAGTTTTATCGTGCTCTCTCGCCGCCGGAACCCTTATGCCGTATCTCGGAAAGTTGTGCTCTTCGTATCTGGAAATTGCCTATCGCGCCGTCGATGAAAACAGCGTTGTCGGTGAGGACATGCGCTTTTCCATGGAATACGAAGCACTTGAAATGGAATTGGCGAAAGGGCAGTCCCTGCACCCCGGTGTCGCGACTGACTGGCAAAAGGTACTGGAGGGCAGCGAGACGCTGTTGCGCACACGCTCCAAGGATCTGCGCGTCGCGGCCTGGCTGACCTGGGCGCTTTATCAGCGCGAATCGTTCACCGGGCTGCTGGCTGGCCTGGGCATGTTGCAGGAACTCTGCGCCAGGCATTGGCCTGTGCTGCACCCGCTCAAGAACCGGACGCGCATCGCCGCCTGTGACTGGTTGCTCAAGCGCCTGGACAGCCTGCTGGACGACCGTGTGCCGGTACTGGAGCAGATCGAGCTGTTCCGGCGTCTGCTGGAGTTGCTGCAAGCGCTGGATGAAATCCTGAGTTCCAGGTTGGGGGCTGACGCGCCGCTGTTCCTGCCGTTGTGCCGCCGCCTGGCCGGAATGCTCCAGCGCGCCACGGACAACCGCCCCAAGCCCGGTCTGGTCGGTGCAGCAACCGCCCAGGTGCGTCAGGTCGCCAGCCAGTGGCGCGCATCGGCAGCCATCGACAGCGACAAGAGCGCCAGTGCAAGCCTGCGCAGCCTGCAGGATACGGCGCTACCGCTGTGCAAGTGGTGGCTGCGCAACCAAGCCTGTGACCTGCGAGCCCTGCACTTGAGCCGCGCCTTGCTATGGCTGGCGGTGGACACGCTGCCCGAGCGCAACGCTGAAGGCATCACCGCCTTGCGTGGCGTGCCGGCTGACCGGCTCAAGGATTACCAGATGCGCTTCGCTGCGGGCCAGTACGCCGACCTGCTGCTCGACGTCGAGGCGAGCCTGGTGCGCGCGCCGTTCTGGCTCGACGGGCAGCGCCTCGGCTGGGAATGCCTGCAACAACTGAACGCCGAGCCGGCCATGCAGTGCATCGAATTCCACCTCGCCCTGCTGTTGCAACGCCTGCCGGCACTGCCCCGGTTGTGCTTTCACGACGGCACCCCGTTTGCCGACGCCGCGACCCAGGTCTGGTTGCAGGAGCGGGTTCAGGTTCATCTGCACAAACCGAGCACCGAGCCGCCCGCCGTAGCGCCGGCTGGCGAACGTCCGGCTTGGGAGCTGGCACTCGAAGACGCCGTGCAGACGTTGCCGCAGCAAGGCCTCAAGGCTGCCGGGCAGCCACTCAAGCTGGGGCTGGCGCAGGCTCTGGGCGGGCGCGAGCGCTTCTTCTGGCAGTTGAGCCTGGCGCGGCTGTGCTTCGCCGCCCGGCAGTACGAGCTGGCGCGCGTGCAGCTCGATGGGCTGGATGCCTTGCTGGTCGGCCAGGGCGACCCTGGTTGGGAGCCCGCCCTGGCGTGTCAGGTGTTGCATCTGCTGCACGCCTGCTGTGAACGCCTGCCACAGAGCCACGCCGTGCGCGAACGCAAGGAAGAGATTTTTCGCAGGTTGTGCCGCCTCGACCCCGACGTGGTACTCGAACAGGCCCCCGTGCCGTGACCCCCAAGGAGAAACCCCATGGCCAAAGATGCCTCGGTAGCACCCAAGGAACGCATCAATATCACCTTCAAACCGGCGACCGGTGGTGCCCAGGAACAGATCGAGCTGCCGCTCAAGCTGCTCGCCCTGGGTGATTTCACCGGACGCCCCGACGAGCGCAAGCTCGAAGATCGCAAGCCCATCGCCATCGACAAGAACAGCTTTGACGAGGTACTGGCCAAGCAGGCGTTGAGCCTGGTCTTCAGCGTCCCCAACCGTCTGGAGGATGAGTCGCAGGCCGACGAGACAGCCGTGCAGCTGCAGATCCGTTCGATGAAGGACTTCAGCCCTGCCAGCCTGGTCGAGCAGGTGCCGCAGTTGCGCAAGCTCATGGAGCTGCGCAATGCACTGGTCGCGCTCAAGGGACCCTTGGGCAATGTACCGGCGTTCCGCAAGGCCATCGAGGACGTTCTGGCCGACGAACAATCCCGCGCACGAGTGCTAGGCGAGTTGGGGCTGGCCCTCGAAGCGCCCGCCAGTACGCCGTCCCGCGACCAATGATGCCACTGCCAAGGAAAGCCGTTCCATGACGACTGCAAGCCAGACCCAAGCTCAAGCCGAGCACGCCCAGCCCAGCCTGCTTGATACGATCATCGCGCAGACCCGCCTCAACCCGGCTGACGAAGCCTGGGCCATCGCCCGGCGCGGCGTTTCGGCATTTATCGCCGAACTGCTCAAGCCGCACAACGACGCCGAGCCGGTCAAGAAGGCCTTGGCCGACCGCATGATCGCCGAGATCGATGCACGCCTCAGCCGGCAGGTGGATGAAATACTCCATCATCCACAGTTCCAGGCCCTGGAGTCGGCCTGGCGTGGCCTGAAGCTGCTGGTCGACCGCACCGACTTTCGCGAGAACATCCGCATCGAGATCCTCAATGTCTCGCGCCATGACCTGCTCGACGACTTCGAGGACTCTCCGGAGGTCGTCCAGTCGGGTCTCTACAAGCATGTCTACACCGCCGAGTACGGGCAGTTCGGCGGCCAACCTGTCGCGGCGATGATCGCCAACTACGAGCTGACGCCCAGCGCCCCCGACATCAAACTCATGCAGTACGTCGCCAGCGTGGCCTGCATGGCTCATGCGCCCTTCATCGCTGCCGCCTCGCCAGCGTTCTTCGGCCTGGAGAGCTTTACCGGGCTGCCCGACCTCAAGGACCTGCGTGATCATTTCGAAGGCCCGCAGTTCGCCAAATGGCAGAGCCTGCGCCAGTCCGAAGATGCCCGTTACCTGGCCCTGACGCTGCCGCGCTTTCTGCTGCGCACGCCTTACGATCCCGAGGAAAATCCGGTCAGGTCGTTTGCCTATCGCGAGTCGGTGGCAGCCAGCCACGAGCATTACCTGTGGGGCAACACCGCCTGGACCTTTGCCACGCGCCTGACCGACAGCTTTGCCCGTTTCCGCTGGTGCCCGAACATCATCGGCCCGCAGAGCGGCGGGGCCGTGGAAGACCTGCCCCTGCATCATTTCGAGAGCATGGGGGAGATCGAGACCAAGATTCCCACCGAGGTGCTGGTCTCCGACCGCCGCGAGTTCGAACTGGCCGAAGAGGGCTTCATTTCCCTGACCATGCGCAAAGGCAGCGACAACGCGGCGTTCTTTTCCGCCAGCTCGGTGCAGAAGCCCAAGCTGTTCGGCAACAGCCCCGAGGGTCGGGCGGCCGAGCTCAACTACCGACTGGGCGCGCAATTGCCCTACATGATGATCATCAATCGTCTGGCCCATTATCTGAAGGTGCTGCAGCGCGAGCAGCTGGGTTCCTGGAAGGAGCGCACCGACCTGGAGCTGGAACTCAACAAGTGGATTCGCCAGTACATCGCCGACCAGGAAAATCCCGCTGCCGAGGTGCGGGGCCGGCGCCCGCTGCGCGCTGCACAGGTGCGAGTCACCGATGTAGAGGGAGAGCCGGGCTGGTATCGGGTGAGCCTCGATGTGCGGCCGCATTTCAAGTACATGGGCGCCGATTTCACCCTGTCGCTGGTCGGCAAGCTCGACAAGGAATGACGCCATGAACGGTTATGGCAGCCTTTTCGAACGATTGGCCGGCGATTCGGCCCGGCGGGCCGGATGGACTCACGAGCAGGCAGTGATGGACTCGGTGGCCACTCACCTGCAGCGCATGCTGGTGGTACGCGCCGGTAGTGTGCCGACCCTTGGCGATTACGGGCTGCCTGACCTCAATGATCTGCGCCTGAGCCTGCACGATGCCCTTGAACAGGCCCGCACGGCCATCGAGGCGGTGATCAGCCGTTACGAACCGCGCCTTGAGGAGGTGCGAGTGGCGGCGCTGCCTGGTGGCCATGACCCGCTAAAGCTGGGCTTCAGCGTCGCGGCCTGGCTGCGCATCGACGATCTGCGTCGGCCAGTGCACTGGCAACTGCGGTTGCAGGGTGGCAGCCAGATACGGATCGGACCACGCGCCGTGGGTGACCTTTCTTGACCTTCAATGACTATTACCTGAGCGAGCTGAGCGCCTTGCGCCAACTCGGGCAGCGCTTTGCCGAGCGCAATCCGGGACTGGCGCCCTGGCTCGGCCAGCCTGGCCAGGACCCGGATGTCGAACGTCTGCTCGAAGGCTTCGCCTTTCTGACCGGGCGGTTGCGGCAAAAGCTCGACGATGATCTGCCCGAGCTGACGCATTCGCTGGTGCAACTGCTGTGGCCCAACTACCTGCGGCCGCTGCCCGCGTTCAGCATTCTGCAGTTCGATCCTCTGGAACAGCCCGAGGCGGGGCGCCTGGTGGTGCGTGGCAGTCCTATCGAAAGCCGGCCGGTAGACGGTGTACGCTGCCGCTTTCGCACCTGCTACGACACTGAAGTCCATCCCCTGGCGTTGACCGAACTGAGCCTGTCGGCCGACGCCCAAGGCGCGCTACTGACGCTGCGCCTGCATGTGACCGGCGAAGGGCATCTGGGGCAATTGTCCCTGCAGCGCCTGCGTTTGCACCTGGCCGGTGAGCGCCCGGTCAGCCAGACGCTTTACCTGAGCCTGCTGCGTCATTTGCAGGACGTTGTACTGCTGCCGTTGGGTGGCGACGGACAGGCGCTGTGTGATGAGAGCGGCCACCCTGTGACGCTCAAGTTGCCCGCCGACAGCGTCCAGCCCGTGGGCTTCGCCGAGCACGAAGCACTGGTGCCGTACCCGCTCAACACCTTTCGTGGCTACCGCATCCTCCAGGAATACTTCGCGTTTCAGGACAAGTTCCTGTTCGTCGAGCTGCAAGGCCTGGTCGCCCTCCAGAGCCTGCCGCAGCGGCTGCTGCAACAGGGGCGGGGTTTCGAACTGCGTTTGGCCATGGGCAACCCGGCGCTTTGCCAACTGCAGCCTGGCGCAGCGAATGTGCGCCTGTACTGCACACCCATCGTCAATTTGTTCCGTCACGACGCCTTACCCTTGCGTATCGATGGCCGGCGTGACGACTACCTGCTGATGGCCTGCGCCGACGGAGCACAGAGCCGTGCCGTGTATTCGGTGGATTCCGTGGTGGGCTGGCGCAGTGGCGGACTCGGCTACCGCAACTACGTGCCATTCGAGTCCTTCGAGCATGACCCCAGCTTCGAAATGACCGGGCGCCAGCCTTACTACAGTGTTCGCCAGCGTCCGTCGCCGGTGCATGGCAGCCTGGAAACCTGGCTGAGTTTTACCGGTGACAGCCCGCAGGTCGGTGAAACCCTGTCCGTCGAGCTGACCTGTACCAACCACGACCTGCCACGCCGCTTGCAGGTCGGTGAAATCGACCAGCCCTGTGAAAACGGTCCCGCATTCGTCAGGTTCCGCAACATCGTACCGGCGACCCGCAGCTATCCGCCGCCGTTGGGTCGCGACTTTCTATGGCGGCTGATCAGCAACATGTCGCTCAACTACCTGTCGTTGACCAATGTCGAGGCGCTGAAGGTCATCCTGCAGACCTACGACCTGCCACGTCACTACGACCCGCATGCCGAAAGGCTCAGCAACCACCTGCTCGGCGGCCTGCAGGCGGTGCAGCACCTGGGCGTCGACCGCTTGCACCAGGGCTTGCCGGTGCGTGGCCTGCGTACCCTGCTGCGCATCGACCCACGCCACTTCAGCGGCGCAGGCGATCTGTTCCTGTTCGCCTCGGTGCTCAACGAATTCTTCGCGCTCTACGCCAGCCTCAACTCCTTTCACGAGTTGCAGGTCATCACCACTCAGGGAGAGAACCATCGATGGAAGCCACGCATGGGGCAACAACCCCTGTTGTGAACCGGCTGACCGGTTCGATTCGCGAGTACTCGCTGTACCAGGCCCTGGGCCAGATCATCGCGCGGTTGCGCGAGCACCATCCGCAGCTCGATGAGCAGGCGCTGTACGAGCTGGTGGAGTTCCAGGCCAACCCTGGCCTGGGCTTTCCCGGCAGTGACATCGAGCGTCTGGAGTTCTTTGAAGAACAGGGGCGGTTGCATGCCCGGCTGCACTTGAACCTGCTTGCCCTGTGCGGTTCGGCATCGCCTTTGCCGGCGTTCTACGCCGAGCAGGCGCTGCGCGATGGCGAGGAGGGCACGCGAACCCGGGCGTTTCTCGACCTGTTTCATCACCGCTTGCAGCGCCTGCTGCTGCCGGTATGGCGCCGGTATCGTTATTACGCCAGCTTCCGTCGGGGAGCCGAAGACGATTTCTCACAGCGCCTGTTCGCCCTGATCGGCCTGGGTTCGCCCGCCCTGCGTGCCTCCCGGGCCCTGAACTGGAAACGCCTGTTGCCCTATCTCGGCCTGCTCAGCCTGCGCGGCCATTCCGCCGCGCTGGTCGAGGCGGTCCTGCGCTACTACTTCAAGCATGCCCGGTTACACATCGAGCAGTGCGTTGAGCGCCGCGTCGACATTCTCGCCGAGCAGCTCAATCGCCTCGGCCTGGGGCACTCATGCCTGGGCAATGACCTGGTGATCGGCCGGCAGGTACGCGATCGGGCCGGCAAATTCCGCATCCATGTCTGCCAGCTCGACTGGCAGCGCTTCCACGACTTCCTGCCCGGAGGCAGCGGCCATGAGCCGTTGTGCGCCTTGGTGCGCTTCACCTTGCGCGACCCGTTGGACTACGACATCCGCCTGCAACTGCGTCACGAAGAACTTCGCGAGCTGCGCCTTGGCGAGCACAACCCGTGTCGTCTGGGCTGGACCAGCTGGCTGGGCCGCGAGCGCGCCGACGGCGTCGTCACCCTCGGCCACCGGATTCACTGAAGGACCTTGAGCATGATCAATCTGGACCTGCAAAAACTCATTCAGGCCCTCGACGCCGACACGCGCCGCGACCTGGAAACCTGCGCGCAACGCTGCGTGACCCGGGGCGCCAGCCAAGTACTGGTCGAGGACTTGCTGCTATGCCTGCTGGAGCGCCCCCAGGGGCTGCTGCCGCAGGGCCTGCGTGATGCCGACGTCGATGCCGGGGCGCTGCGCAACCTGTTACAGCCGCAGCCGGGGCAGAGCACTTCGCGCAACCCGGCGTTCGCCCCCGAGCTGGTGCAATGGCTGCAGGAGGCGCTGCTGCTGGCCCACCTCGAACTAGGCCAGAGCAGTGTTGGCGAAGCCGCGTTGTTGCTGGCGGTGCTGAATAACCCCTTGGCGCATGCCGGCTGCGCCTACCAGCCCTGGCTGGCAAAACTCGATGCCAGCCGCTTGAAGGCCAGCGTGGATGAACCTGGCGCCCGGGCGGGCGCCGGTTCTGGCGGCGACTCCCTGCTGGAGCGCTTTACCCATGACCTGACGGCCCAGGCCCGCGAGGGCGCTTTGGACCCGGTGCTGTGTCGCGACAGCGAGATCGCCCGGATGATCGACGTGCTGGCCAGGCGTCGCAAGAACAACCCGATCCTGGTAGGCGAGGCCGGGGTCGGCAAGACCGCGCTGGCCGAAGGCCTGGCCCTGCGCATCGTGGCGGGCGAGGTGCCGCCGGTGCTGGAGGCTGTGCGGCTGCTGACTCTGGATCTTGGACTGCTGCAGGCGGGGGCCAGCGTCAAGGGTGAATTCGAGCGGCGCCTGCAAGGGGTCATCGACGAAGCCGGCCGGTCCATGCCCCCGGTAATCCTGTTCATCGATGAAGCCCATACCCTGATCGGCAGTGGCAACCAGCCCGGCGCCGCCGATGCGGCCAACCTGCTCAAGCCCGCCCTGGCGCGTGGCCAGTTGCGCACCATCGCCGCCACGACCTGGAGCGAGTACAAGCGCTACTTCGAAAAAGACCCCGCACTGGCTCGGCGCTTCCAGCCTGTGCAGGTCAACGAGCCGAGCCCAGAGCAGGCGGTGGCGATTCTGCGTGGCCTGGCTGCCACCTACGAGCGCAGCCATGGGGTCTACATTCGCGACGATGCCTTGCAGGCCGCCGTCAGCCTGTCGGCTCGCTATCTGGCCGGTCGTCAACTGCCGGACAAGGCCGTGGATGTGCTGGACACCGCCTGTGCGCGGGTGCGCATCAGCCTGGCCAGTGCCCCACAGAGCCTGGCCAGGTTGCGCGGTGAGCGGGCTGCCGGTTACCGGCAGGTGCAGGCGTTGCGCCGGGATGCCCTGGCCGGGTTGCGGGTCGACCGCCGGGCGTTGGCCAGCCTGGAGGCCCGCTTGCCGGAACTCGAGCGGCAGCTGACCCGCCTGGAAGCGGACTGGCACATCCAGCGTGAACAGGCCGGTCGCCTGTTGGCGTTGCGGCTAGCGCTGGACGATGGCGGTTGGCCTGGCGGCATGGGTCTGGATGAGGCTTTGCCTGAGGAGCGCAGCAGCCTGGCGCGTGAACTGACGGTTGCCAGGGCCGAGCTGGAAGAGCATGAGCGCGGACAGCGGTTGGTCAGTTTCGAGGTATGTCCGCGTGTGGTGGCCGAAGTGGTCAGCGCCTGGAGCGAGGTGCCGGTGCAGCAGCTGGCCCGAGAACACAATACGCGGGTCGAGGGCTTCGCCAGCGACCTGCAGGCGCGCATTCGTGGGCAGGGACATGCCGTGCAGGCGCTCGATCGTGCGGTGCGCTGCGCCGCTGCCGGCTTGAACCGCGCCGATGCGCCGGTGGGGGTATTTCTGCTGGTAGGCCCCAGTGGCGTGGGCAAGACCGAGACGGCGCGGGCCCTGGCCGACCTGCTGTATGGCGGCGAGCGCTTCCTGACCACCCTGAACATGACCGAATTCCAGGAAAAGCACAGCCTGTCGCGGCTGATCGGCGCGCCGCCGGGTTATGTCGGTTACGGTGAGGGCGGCATGCTCACCGAGGCGGTACGCCAGCGCCCTTACTCGGTGGTGCTGCTCGATGAGGTCGAGAAGGCCGATCCTGAGGTATTGAACCTGTTCTACCAGATCTTCGACAAAGGCCTGGCCAACGATGGCGAAGGCCGTGAGATCGACTTCCGTCACACCCTTATCTTGCTGACTTCCAACCTGGCCAGTGAACAGATTGAGGCGCTCTGTGCCGACGGCGCACGGCCTGAGGCCGCGCTGCTGGCCGAGCACATTCGCCCCACGCTCATCCGCCATTTCAAGCCGGCGCTGCTGGCGCGGATGCAGGTGGTGCCTTACTACCCGATAGCGGGCGAAGTGCTCGGTGAGGTCGTGACGCTCAAGCTGCAACGCCTGGCCAGCCGGCTGCGCGAGCGCGACCTGCGCTTCAGCTACAGCCCCCGGCTGGCCGAGCACCTGAGCGCACGCTGCCGTCAGGACCACAGCGGGGCCAGGCTCATCGATCAGCTGTTGGAAAACGGGTTGATGCCGACCCTGGTCGACCGCCTGCTCGCCGCCATGGCCAGGGGGGAACGCCTGGAACATGCGCATGCCGACCTCGATGCGCAAGGCGCTCTGGCCTGGGAGTTCTCCTGAAATGACCCCGCCGATTCTCGATGAGCAGGCCGAGGCCCTGCTGATGCGCTGCCTCCGTCTGTTCAGCAACGAGTGCCCGCAACGTCTCAAGGACGACTTCGTCCAGGCACTGTCGTATATCACTGGCTGTGAGCTGGGGCAGTTGTACCTGCTGGCAGATGGCGGCCCGGACCTGCAGCTTGCCGCCGAACACCTGGTCGCGCCGCTCTCGCCACGCCAGTGCGCAGCGCTGCCGAGCTACCACAGCTGCCCGCTGCTGGCGTTCGTGCTGCGTCAGCGGACGGCGCTGCATCTGGACAGCCTCGACCCCGCGCTGCACGACACGTCCTTCCTGCCGTCCGCTCAGATGCCCTGGCAGTCATTGTTGTGCGTGCCATTGTGCGACCGCCGAGGCAAGGCCGTTGGCCTGCTGCTGTGTGTCAGCGCCAGGCGCTTGCCACTGGGTCATCACAGCGGGTTGCTCAGTCAGCTTGGCGATCTGCTCTCCAGCCGCCTGGCCGCGTTGCAGGCACCGCTATTGCAAGAGACACCTGTGCATTACCCGTCGTGCTCCGACGACTTCGGGTTGCTGGGCGACAGCCCGGCGATCCGCGATGCCCGGCGCATGATCAGCAAGGTCCTGGCCAGTGACTGCACGGTGCTGCTCACCGGTGAAACCGGCACTGGCAAGGAACTGGCGGCGCGCGCTATCCATGAGCAAGGCACCCGGCGCGCAGGCGCCTTCGTGGTCCAGAACTGCGCCGCCTTTCCGGAAAGCCTGCTGGAAAGCGAGCTGTTCGGTTACCGCAAGGGCGCCTTCACCGGTGCCCTGCGCGACCGTCCAGGGCTGTTCGATACCGCGCATGGCGGCACGCTGTTGCTCGACGAAATCGGCGACATGCCTCTGGCCTTGCAGGCCAAGCTGCTGCGTGTGCTGCAAGAGGGTGAAGTACGACCACTGGGGGCCAACACCACGCATCGTATCGATGTGCGAGTGATCGCCTCGACACACAGAGACCTGCTCGCCATGGCCAAGACGGGGCAGTTCCGCGAAGACTTGTACTACCGCCTGGCGCAGTTTCCCATCGAACTGCCAGCCTTGCGTCATCGCACCGGCGATGCCGTGCCGCTGGCCCGGTATTTCGCGAGCCAGGCCAGCCGTCCTGGCGAAACCGGCGTGGCGCCGTTGCGCTGGTCCCCGGCGGTGCTGGATTTCCTTGCCACTCATGCCTTTCCCGGCAATGTCCGCGAACTCAAGGGCATGGTCGAGCGCGCGGTATTGCTGTGCGAGGACGGGCAGTTGTCGCTGGAACATTTCATCTGCCGTCCCGGTGCGCTGCCCGAGCGCGAACCTGGCCTGCGCCAGCGACTGGAGCGCTTCGAGCGTTCATTGCTGATCGAGAGCCTGCACAGCAACGGCGGCAACCGCACCAGGACCGCCCGCCAGCTGGGCGTGGCGCGCCGCACCCTGCAGTACCGCCTGCAGCGCCTGAACATTCAATCCCTACCCGATGGCGGTTGCTGAAACCGCCACCTCATGATCTGGAGATTCACCGATGTCCCCAACCACGTGGCGTATTTTGTCACTGGCGCTGACGCTTGCCGGTATGACCGGCTGCAGCCTGTTGCAACCTTCCGACCACCACCAGTTCCGCCCGCTCGGCGAACCGCCGGCCCTGGAGCTTGAGCCGTGAGTGCGAGAATTTCACCTGCCAGACAGCCGGTGAGCGGGGCACTGGTGCTGTGCGTACTGCTGGGCCTCGGCGGCTGCGCGGCCCTGTCGGAGCCTGAACCGACGCGGCTCGACCTGACCCTTGCGGCCAGCGAGCGACTCAACCCCGACCTGCATGGGCGCCCATCGCCAGTGGTGGTGCGTCTGTACGAGTTGCGCCAGCCGGCGGCTTTCCAGGCCAGTGCGTTCTTCGACCTCTATGAGCGGGCCCGCGCCAATCTGGCCGCGGACCTGCTGGCCAGCGAAGAACTGGAGCTGCGCCCCGGCGAAACCCGTCGGCTCAAGCTGCTGGTCGAGCAGGGGCGCTATGTCGGTGTGCTGGCGGGCTACCGTGACCTGGGTTCGGGGCGCTGGCGCCAGGTACTCAGCTTGTCCCGAGGGCAGCGCAACACAGCCGTGCTGCTACTGGACGAAGAAGGTCTGGGTCAGGCGCCCGTCGCGCCGGGCAGTCAGGGAGGCCAGCCATGATCGCGCACAAGGTCATCTGGCAGGAAGGCATGCTGCTGCGTCCCCAGCACCTGCAGCACAACGACCGCTATCTCGATCAGCAACTGCGCGCCCGCACCTGTCAGCTCGGTGGCTACAACTGGGGATTCTTCGCGCTGGAGATCGACGTGCAGTTTCTCAATATGGGCAAGCTGGTGGTCAGCCAGGCCAGCGGCATCCTGCCCGACGGTACGCTGTTCGACCTGGCGGGCGCCTCACAGCCCCTGGCGCTGGATATTCCGCCGGGTACTGCCGATGCTGCGGTGTACCTGGCCTTGCCACTGGTGACCGGTAATCATGTCGAGGCGCGGCAGCCCGAACAGGTCGATGTGCTGGCGCGTTTCATCGCGTACCCGATGCAGGTCGCCGATTCCAATGCTGGTGAGGAGGCCAGCAGCCTGGTGCACTGCGCGCGCCCCGACCTGCGCCTGATGCTCGGTGAGCCGTCCGCTGCTGAAGGCTGGGTGCGCCTCAAGCTCTGCCAGGTCCGTGAGGCCACTGCTGCGGGGGTGGTCACCCTGGCGGCAGATTTCCTGCCCAGCGTCATCCATGTCCAGGCCAGCACCTGGCTGCTGTCGTGCCTGAAGGAAGTGATCAGCCTGCTGGCTTACCGGGGCGATATCCTGGCCGAGCGTCTGGGCGACACCACCAGCCATGGCAGCGCGCAGCTGGGTGACCTGCTCATGCTGCAACTGATCAATCGTCATGAACTGTTGTTGCGCCACTGCCTGGAGGCACAGCGCCTCGTACCGGAGGACCTGTACCGCCAGCTGCTGGCACTGCTTGGCGACCTGGCGACCCTGGCCAGCGATGGCAAGCGTGCCGTCGTGCAGGGCCACTATCGGCACGCAGACCTGCACGCCAGCTTCACGCCGCTGATGGATGCTATCCGCCACGCGCTGTCGATGGTCCTGGAGCAGCATGCCATCGAACTGCCTTTGGAGCCTCGCGAATACGGCGTTCAGGTCGCCGTGCTGCACGACCGCAACCTGCTGGCCTCCTGCAGCTTCGTACTGGTAGCCAGTGCCGATTGCGACAGCGAAACGCTGCGTCAGCGCTTGCCGGCGCATCTCAAGGTCGGTGCGGTGGAGCGTATCCGCCAGCTGGTCAACCTGCACTTGCCGGGTATCCGTTTCAGGCCCTTGCCCGTGGCGCCGCAGCAGATGCCGTTCCATGCCAACAAGATCTATTTCGTCCTCGAACCCGCCAGCGAAGAGCTGGCCCAGCTGGAAAGCTCCGGCGGCTTCGCCTTGCACGTCTCGGGCGAGTTCAGCGACCTCGAACTGGGCTTCTGGGCGATCAGGAACTGACATCCATGAATCATTCCCTCCCACAGCACGCAGCCCCTGGATTCTTGAATACCTCATGGCCGACCCGGCCACTCACGGCTTCATCCTCAGGCCCGCCAGGCCAGCCTGAAATCACCCCCGGTAACGCCCTGGTGGCGGCGGCCATGCCTTTGCTCAGCGGCCTGGTGCGCATCCGCTACGACGAAAACGAGCCGGCCATCGACCCGCTCAATGCACAACTGCGCGAGCGCTTGCGTGACTTCGAGCGACAGGCCCTGCATGCCGGTGCTGACGGCGAACAGGTCGAAACTGCCCGCTACCTGTTATGCACCGTGCTCGACGAGGCCGTGCTCACCACTTCTTGGGGACGGCACGGCGACTGGGCGCAACACAGCCTGCTCAGCCACTTTCACAACGAGACCTTCGGTGGTGACCGCTTCTTCCATTTTCTGGAGCAACTGTCGAAAGACCCCTTGCGCAACCTGCCACTGCTGGAACTGAGCTACCTGTGCCTGGCCCTGGGCTTCGAGGGTCGCTACCGGGTCCAGCCGGGGGGCGCAGTGGAACTGGAGCAGGTCCGCGATGCGCTGTACCGGCAGATCCGTCATTGGCGTGGCGACCCCTCCGGTGAGTTGTCAGTGCCAGCTCCAAGGCCTGGCGAGCAACCACCGCCAGCGTTGCGCATCGTACCGCGCTGGCTGGTCGCGCTGTTCACGGCGGTGGGCCTGAGCATCCTGTACGCCGGTTTTGCCTGGGTACTGGGCGAGCAGCGCGACAGTGTGGTGCAGCAATGGCAGGCGCAGGGCCTGATCCTGGATGAAAAACCGCAAGGCACGCGAGGCCGCCAATGAAGATGATGATCGACAAATGCCTGCGCATACTGAGCCAGGCCTGGCTCTGGAGCCTGGTGTTGCTGCTGTGCGTGATTGCCCTGCTGTGGTGGGGCGGCCCACGCCTGGCCATCGACGAGTCGCGGCCTTGGGCGTCGGTCAGCGCCCGGCTGGTGACGGCAGGCGCACTGCTGCTGCTCTGGGGCGCGGCAATGCTGCTGGCCGGCTGGTCCAAACGGCGTGCTGCCGGGCAAGACCCGGTACGCCAGGCCGAGCTGTTGCGCCAGGGTGACGAGCGCAAGGCACTGCGCCTGGGCTTTGCCGCTGCGATGCGTGCCCTGACCACCTGCGGCTTGAGTCGTGCTGCTGCGCGCCGCCAACCCTGTTACCTGCTGATCGGCCCCCCAGGCAGCGGCAAGACCCGCCTGCTGGCCTGTTCAGGGCTGGAGTTTCCTCTGCACAGTTTCGACCTGGCGGCCGAGCGTACCGCTGACCAGTGCGAGTGGTATGTCACCGACCAGGCGTTGCTGATCGACGTACCCTCACGCTACCTGACTCAGCTCGATGCCGGTGTGGATGCACATGGCTGGAAAACCCTGCTCAGGCTATTGCGCCAGCGTCGCCGGGCCAGGCCGTTGAACGGCGTACTGCTCAGCGTGCCGGTGCCCATGCTGTTGCAAGGCGGCCAGCAGGCCATGCAGGCGCTGAGGTTGCAGCTGCGCCAGCGCCTGGACGAAATTCGCCGCATCCTCGGCGCCCAGGTACCGGTCTACCTGGTGCTGAGCAAGGCCGATCAGCTACCGGGCTTCACCGCGTTCTTCAGCTCGCTGAGCCGGGAACAGCAGCAACAGGTGCTGGGGGCCAGCCTGGCGTCGCCGCGCATGGCCACTGACCCGCATCAGGTTCGCCAACAGGTGCAGGCCTTGCTGGCGCACTTGGACAGCCAGTTGCTGGGGCGCCTGCATCATGACCGGGACGTTCGTCGGCGCAGTCTGATGCTGGAGTTCTCCCAGCAGATGGCCGTGCTGGGCGAGCGCCTGTGCAGCTTCATCGACGGCGTATTCACGCCTGGGCGAATGGGGGCCGTGCACGGCTTGCGTGGGTTCTATCTGACCAGCGCGGCGGTGCCGACGCTGGGTGACGAGGAACGGGATGGAACGATGGAGTTCCACCCGGAAAGACACGCACCCAGCCGGTCGTTGTTCATCCATGATCTGTTCGCCCGCGTCATGTTCGCTGAAGCCGCCCTGGCCGGTCTGGAGCCAGGTGAGCAGCGGCGCATCCGCTGGACCCAGCGTGCGGTGTTGGGCACCGGCCTGGCGGCGCTGGTGGTGGGCGGCCTGCTGTGGACCCAAGGCTTCGCGTTGAATCATCAGCGTCTCGAAAGTCTGCGCCAACTGGCCAATGACGGGGCGCTTCATCGCCAGCTTCTGACCCCGGATGCCGACAGCCAGACCACATTGAAGCTGCTCGATAACCACTGGCAGGCCACCCAGGTGTTTCCCGCCAGTGAGGCGCTGGCCTGGCATGAGCGCAACGGGCTGTACCAGGGCGGCGTCACCCGGCCGGTGGTGGTCGCCGCCTACCACGCCGAGTTGCAGACGCAGCTGCTGCCGCAGGTCAGTCGCCTGCTGGAAACCCGCATCCGTGCCAGCCTGCACGACCGTGATGCACTGCTGGACAACCTGCGCGCCTACCTGATGCTCAACCTGCCGGCGCGGCGTGACCCGGCCTGGCTGGCGCAGCGCCTGGACGAGGAGTGGGGGCGAATCTACCCGGCCCAGCCGCAGGTACAAGAGGGCCTGAACCGGCATTTCGGTGCCTTGCTGCAGGTGCCGTTCAGCCAGCCACTGGATGAAAAGCTGGTGAGTCAGGCCCGCCAGGTGCTGCGCGGCGAATCGTTGGCGAGCCTGGCCTACAAGGTGCTGCGTGAGCAGGCCAGAGGCCTGCCGGAATACCGCCTGGGCCAGCACCTGGGGGCGCAACGCGAGCTGTTCGTCGGTGCCGAACATGGCATCCCCGGCCTGTATACGCGGCAGGGCTACCGACAGCTGTTCTCGGTGCACAGCGCCACTCAGGTCAGCGAACTGCTGCGTGACAACTGGATTCTCGGCGGGGGCAGCGAGCTGAGCGCCCGGCAGATGCGCCAATTGCTTACGGAACTGGAACAGCTGTATTTCCGCGACTACGCGCGCTACTGGAGCGAAGCCGTGGGGCGTTTGGGGCTGCTGCCGTTCAATGATGCCGGTGAGGGCGCGGACCTGGCCAACGGCCTGTTGTCGGCGCATTCACCGGTGGTGCAAATGCTGGTGCAGATTCGCGACAACACCCGCTTTGCCCCCGCCCAGGAGGCGGACTCCAGTCCTCAACCCGAAGCGGGACTGGCGGCGCTGGCGCAGACCGGCAAAGCCCTGGCCACGCCGGACAATGCCCGCAAGACGCTGCAACGACGCTTCGAACCCTTGCACCGCCTGCTCGATGAAGACGACTCGCCAGTGCCCGAGCTGGCTGGGGTGCTGCAGGCACTGGACGCCGTGCAGCAACAGCTGGCGAGCCTGGCGCGTACCAGCCAGCCTGAACAGCTGGCTTATGACATGGCCCGTGCTCGAATGGGCGGCCAGCGTGATGCGCTGAGCCAGTTGCGCAACAGTGCCGCACGCCTGCCGCGCCCGGCGGCCGACTGGTTCGCCGTGCTGGCCGACGATGCCTGGCGGCTGATGCTTGCCGATGCGTATCGGTACCTGGACCAGCGCTATCGGAACGAACTGCACGCGTTCTACGCCAAGGCCCTGGCGCAGCGTTATCCCTTCCATGCGCATGCCAGCAGTGACGTGGCTTTGAATGACTTTCGCGAGTTCTTCAAGCCCCAGGGCCTGTTGGAACGCTTCGTTGAGCGACACCTGCAACCCTTCGTCAGTGGTCAGCCGGGCAACCTGCGTTTGCGCAGCGTCGATGGGCACGGCCTGCCAATGTCGGTCGCTTTCCTCGAACAGTTGGGCAGGGCGCAGCGGATTCGCGAGGCGTTTTTCGCCGAAGACCCGGCGCAGCCGCAGATTCGCTTTCGCCTGGAACCTTACGGCCTGGACAGCGCCGCCAGCCGGGTGGAGTTCCGTTTCGGAGCGGCGCGGCAGGAATACCGACATGGGCCGATCGTGCCGTTGCCACTGACTTGGCCGGACGCCGAAGGGCAGGGCGCGGCCAGCCTGCTGGTCGAGCGCCGAGGAGGGCGTGCGGTGGGGATCGAGAAAGACGTCGGGCCCTGGTCGCTGTTCCGCCTGCTGGACCTGCTGCAGAGCGAGCCCTTGAGCGGACGTGACGTGCTGCTGTTCAAGGCCGAGCTTGGCGGCCTGCGGGCCAATTACCTGCTGGCCAGCCAGCGAATGCCCAGCCCGTTCGACATGAGCGCGCTGCGCGGCTTCCGCCTGCCAGGGCAACTGTAAATGTTCAAGCGCCAGGGCCTGTGACCAACGTCACGGGCCCTGGCGCTTGAGGTAGAGCGGGTGTCAGTCCGGCAACTGCGCGGCCGGACCGAAGAACTCGTAGTGGCTTTGCGCTACGGGCACACCCAGGGCCTTGAGGTCGCGTTTGACACTGGCCATGAAACCCGCCGGGCCGAGGAAGTAGGCATCCAGGTTGCGGTCCTCTGGCAACCAGCTGGCCAGCACTTCCTGGCACAGCCGGCCCTGTGCGTCGAAGCGGTCGCCGGCTTGTGGCTGGCTGTAGCAGAAGTGCAGCCTCAATTGCGGATGCTGGCGTTGCTGTTCCTCCAGCCAGGGGCGGAAAGCCTGCAAGCTGCCGTTGCGGGCGCTGTGGATGAAGGTGATCGGGCGCCCGGTCGGCAGGGCGGCTTCGAGCATCGCCAGGGTCGGAGTGATGCCCACGCCGGCGCTGATCAGCACCAGCGGGCGAGTCGAGGCCTCCAGTGCGAAATCGCCGGCGGGTGGGAACAGCTCGATGCGCTCGCCCACCTGCAACCGGTCGTGCAGGTAACCCGAGACCACGCCGCCGGCTTCGCGCTTGACACTGATGCGGTAGCCACGGCCATTGGCCTGGGCTGAAAGTGAATAGTTGCGGCGTACTTCCTGGCCATCGATGAGCAGCTTCAACCCCAGGTACTGGCCTGGCTCGAAGCTCACCACGGCGCCACCGTCTTCGGGCTCGAACCAGAACGAGGTAATCTGCTCGCTCTCGCGTTCCTTGCGCACCACCTTGAAGGTTCGCGCGCCGCGCCAGCCGCCCTGGGCGATTTCGTTCTCAAGGTATTTGGCTTCTTCCGCGCCGATGAGGATATCCGCCAGTTGCCCGTAGGCCGCAGCCCAGGCGGCGATCACTTCATCGGTAGCGATCTCTTCACCCAGCACTTCACGAATGGCGCGCAACAGGCAAGTGCCGACGATGGGGTAGTGCTCGGGCAGAATCTGCAGCGCCACGTGCTTATTGACGATCTGGCCCACCAAGGGGCCAAGGGCTTCCATGCGGTCGATGTGTCGCGCATACATCAGCACGCTGAATGCCAGGGCTCGGGGCTGGGCGCCGCTGGCCTGGTTGGCCTGGTTGAACAGCGGACGGACCTGCGGATATTCGGCGAGCATCATCTGGTAGAAATGCGTGGTCAGCGCCTCACCGCCGGACTCCAGGAGCGGGACGGTGGCCTTGATGATCGCGCGTTGCGCTTCGTTGAGCATGGGTGACTCCTTGGCTGGATGACGATTACCAGGGAGGAGTCAACTTCCGTGCCAGTTCCGCAAGCCTTGTAAACCGGGGTTCTTGGCTGCTTGTAGTCATTAAGACTGCTGGTTTGCTTTGGTCAAAATGACTCTTCTTGGTCAATTTGACCCGATATCGTTTTGCTACGAGACGGTTAGAATGGCGGCCCCGTTTCAAGGCTCGTCCGCCATGTTCGAACTGTCCAGCTACCTCGGCCTGTTTTTCGCCGCCTTCGGTGCTGCCACCCTGCTGCCCATGCAGTCGGAGGCGGTGCTGGTGGCGATGCTGATTTCCGGGCATTACCTGACCTGGCTGTTACTGCTGGCCGCGACCCTGGGTAATGTGCTGGGTTCGATCACCAACTGGCTGATTGGCCGCTCGGTAGAGCGGTTGCGCCACAAGCGCTGGTTCCCGGTGTCTGAACAGCGCCTGGGGCAGGCCCGCCTCCAATATGGCCGCTACGGTTACTGGTCGTTGCTGCTGAGCTGGGTGCCGGTGATCGGCGACGCCCTGACCGTCGTGGCCGGGGTAATGGGCGAGCCACTGTGGCGTTTTACCCTGATCGTTACCCTGGCCAAGGGTCTGCGTTATCTGGTGGTCGTGCTGCTGACGCTGGGTCTTGTTTAGTGCCCTCAATTGAAAATCTGGCCGATCTGCGCGTGCTCGAATCAACTAATCAACTAAGTAGCGTGGCGTTATTGAAAAACCTCATCGGTGGCATCTAGAGAATCTATTTAAGTTTTTCGGAGGGGGCTTACTACTCTCTGCGAGCGAAAATGCCCAATTAGAGACATCGGAGTCCACCTATGAATCCTTCGCTGAGCTTTTTTAAACCCGGCCGCCTGTTAGTTGCTGCAACACTGGCTGCGAGCCTGTTGTCATTGTCCGTGCAGGCTGCCACGTTGACCCGCGATAACGGTGCGCCGGTCGGCGACAACCAGAATTCGCAGACCGCCGGACCGAATGGTCCGGTGTTGCTGCAGGACGTTCAACTGCTGCAAAAACTGCAGCGCTTCGACCGTGAACGCATTCCGGAGCGCGTGGTACATGCCCGTGGTACAGGCGCCCATGGTGAGTTCACGGCCAGTGCCGACATCAGCGAACTGAGCATGGCCAAGGTCTTCCGCCCCGGCGAGAAGACCCCGGTGTTCGTGCGTTTTTCCTCAGTGGTGCATGGCAACCATTCGCCGGAAACGCTGCGTGATCCGCGCGGTTTCGCCACCAAGTTCTATACCGCCGATGGCAACTGGGACTTGGTCGGCAACAACTTCCCGACCTTTTTCATCCGTGACGCGATCAAGTTTCCGGACATGGTCCATGCCTTCAAGCCTGACCCGCGCACCAACCTCGACGATGACTCGCGCCGCTTCGACTTCTTCTCTCATGTACCGGAAGCGACGCGTACGCTGACCCTGCTGTACTCCAACGAGGGCACTCCGGCCAGCTACCGTGAGATGGACGGCAACGGCGTGCACGCCTACAAGTTGGTCAATGCCAAGGGCGAAGTGCACTACGTGAAGTTCCACTGGAAGAGCCTGCAAGGACAGAAGAATCTCGACCCCAAGCAAGTCGAAGAAGTGCAGGGGCGTGACTACAGCCACATGACTCACGACCTGGTCAAAGCCATTAACGATGGCAACTTCCCGAAATGGGACTTGTACATCCAGGTGCTCAAGCCTGAAGAACTGGCCAAGTTCGATTTCGATCCACTGGATGCAACCAAGATCTGGCCTGACGTGCCGGAGCGCAAGATTGGTCAGATGGTGCTCGACCGCAACGTCGACAACTTCTTCCAGGAAACCGAACAAGTAGCCATGGCGCCGTCGAACCTGGTGCCTGGGATCGAGCCGTCTGAAGATCGTCTGCTTCAGGGGCGTCTGTTCGCCTACGCCGACACGCAGATGTACCGGATCGGTGCCAACGGCCTCAGCCTGCCGGTGAACCGTCCGCGTAATGACGTGAATAACATCAATCAGGATGGCGAGACGAATAGCGGACATACCACCAGTGGCGTCAATTACCAGCCGAGCCGCCTGCAGCCACGAGAGGAGCAGCCCAGCGCGCGCTACTCGCAGATGCCGTTGAGCGGCACCACCCAGCAGGCGAAGATCCAGCGCGAGCAGAACTTCAAGCAGACGGGCGAGCTGTTCCGCTCATACAGCAAGAAGGAGCAGACCGACCTGATCAACAGTCTGGGCGGGGCCTTGGCGGTCACCGATGAGGAAAGCCGGTACATCATGCTGTCGTTCTTCTACAAGGCTGACAGCGACTACGGCACTGGCCTGGCGAATGTCGCCAAGGCCGACCTGAAGCGTGTTCAGCAGTTGGCGGCAAAGCTGCAGGACTGACGAGTCGACGGGTGGGCCTGCGGGCCCGCCTTGCATTCAGGAGGTCAAGACCATGTACAGATGGATGGCGGCGGTCGTACTAGGGCTGATGCTCAACACCACTTACGCTGAAGGCCGGCAAGCGCTGCCCAATGAGAGCGGTGACACCGCACAACGCTTGCGCGGCTACTTCCTCGACGCCGCACGTCGCGGCGACCAGGCAATGCTGGATGAATTCATCAAGGCCGGTTATGACTTGAACGTTCATGACGACAAAGGCTACACCGGCTTGATTCTCGCGGCCTACCATGGCCAGCGCGACGCCGTGGAACAGCTGCTGGCGGCGGGGGCCGACCCTTGTGCCCAAGACTTGCGCGGGAATACGGCGTTGATGGGGGCGGTCTTCAAGGGCGAGGTGCGCATCGCCCAGCGCCTGCTCAACGCCCCCTGCAGTCCGGATCAGCGCAATGCCAGCGGGCAGACGGCGGCCATGTATGCGGCGCTCTTCCATCGCCAGGAGCTGCTTGAGGCGCTGAAGGCACAGGGTGCGGACTTGAACGCGACCGATGCGCTCGGGAACAGTGCACAGAGCTTGAGTCGGGGCGAGATCAATGGCGTTAAGCCGGGGAATTGACTGAATTCGATGCCTCTGCCGAGGCCGGAAAGCTCGTGGTTGAGGCCGCGAGCTAAAACTCTCCAACTTTTGGGGGGCAGTTCAGCCTGGTGGGAGCGGCTTCAGCCGCGAAAGCGCCAGGAAATTCTCTGCATCTGCTGTGAACAGGCGGTCGCTTCGCGGCTGAAGCCGCTCCTACCCGGCCTGACTGACCCGTATTGGCCTTAGCCCCAATACCGGTCAGTCAGGCGGTGGAAGCGCTTGATCGAACGGTATCGGGCTTGGCCCTACCGCCTCGGGCTCCTGGCCAGGGCCAGGCCATCCGGCGGCAAGGGCAGGGCGGTCTTGTACAGCACCTGCTTGAGCGCAAAGCTGGAGCGGATGTTGGCCACCCCCGGCACCTTGGTCAGGTGTTCGAGAATGAAGCGTTCCAGTTCATGGATGTTCGGCACCAGGATGCGCAGCAAGTAGTCGGCGTCGCCGGTCATCAGGTAGCACTCCATCACCTCCGGGCGGTCGGCCACCGCCGCTTCGAAGCGCTGCAGGGCGCCTTCGTCCTGCTTCTCCAGGCTCACATGAATGAATACGTTGAGGTCCAGGCCCAGCACCCTGGGGTCGAGGAGGGTGACCTGGCCCTTGATCAACCCGGCCTCCTGCATGGCCTTGACCCGATTGAAGCAGGGCGTGGGTGACAGATTCACCGAACGCCCCAGTTCGGCATTGGTGATGCTGGCGTCGCGCTGCAAGCTGTCAAGAATGCTGATATCGGTGCGGTCGAGTGTCTTCAAGAGAACAAACCTCTGAAAAAAGTCGTGAAGGCAGATGTTAATGCTTCAAATAGCTCTTGATGCAGAAGAATCAGGAAAAATTTTCTGCGGACCTTTCACTAGCATGGCTTTGGCGAACTGACCCGTCGGAGCCCCGTCATGCCTGGAACCAGCAAGATCATCCCCGCCATTCCTACCAGCGGCCCGCTGGCCACTCCACAGGCCAAGGGCGTGTTGTTGCTGGTGCTGGCGATCGTCATCTGGGGCGCCAACTGGCCGGTGATGAAGGCCGGTCTGCAGCACATCAGCCCGGTGTGGTTTGCTGCGGTGCGCTTTGCCGCTGGCGCAGCCTGCCTGTTCGCCCTGCAACTGGCGACCGGCAGCCTGCGGGTGCCGCAACGTCGCGACCTGCCCCTGATCCTCAGTGTCGGCCTGCTGCAGATGCTGACCTTCACCGTACTGGGCGCCATGGCCATGACCCAGGTGCCTGCGGGCCGCTCGGCAGTACTTGCCTACACCACGCCGCTATGGGTCACGCCACTGGCCGTGAGCTTTTTCGGCGAGCGGCTGAGCCGCCGGCAACTGGCCGGCACCTTGCTGGGCGGCATTGGAGTCGGCGTGCTGTTCAACCCGCTGACCCTGGACTGGCACGACAGCGCCTTGCTCAAGGCCAACCTGATGCTGATCGCCGCCTCGTTGTGCTGGGCGCTGTGCATTCTGCATATGCGCCATTCGCGGCCCGCTGCCAGTGCCTATCAGCTGGCGCCCTGGCAGATGCTCACCGCCACCGTACCGCTGCTGGGCCTGGCGTATGCGCTGGAAGGGCCATTCACTGGTGACGGCTCGGCCACGCTGTGGCAGATCATGCTGTTCATGGGGCCACTGGCTACCGCGTTCTGCTTTTGCGCGGTGAATGCCGCGAGCATGTGGCTGTCCAGCACCAGCATGTCGACTGCCATGCTCGGGGTGCCGGTGGTGGGGCTGTTGATGTCGGTGGCGTTCATGGGTGAACAGCTGACCTGGCCGTTGCTGGCGGGCGTGCTGGCGATTCTGGCGGGCATCGTGGTGGTGACCTGCGGACGTAATTCGGGTTGATGCTTCTGTATTAATACCACCCCTTATCTTTGCGTGGTTCAGCCACCCACCTCCTGCGGCACCTTCGAAGTGGTCAGCAGGAGGGGGCTGGGTGCGCTTGTCTGACCACCACCACATTGCGCTGAATCTATTTACCCGCCCAGGGTCCCCTTAAAGGTCCGGTCATGTCCGGAAGGCGGCGACGGCGTATCGCGGCCCCTCATGACCTACAGCGCCAGCGTGAGCGCGCCAATGAAGGGTGATCCTGATGAAAGATTCAACCACAGCGTCCAAGGCCGATGCGGCGGCCACGGCCTTGCAGGCTTCAAGGCGGCATTTTCTCAAGGTCGGTGCCTCTGGTCTGGCAGCGGCGACGGTCGCCACCTGGGTGCCGGAGTCCGCTGCGCAACCCGCGCAGGCGGCGCCCGCTGGCGAGCAGTCAAGCGCACCGGCTGCTGGCGAGCGCAGTATCGAGCTGAAGGTCAACGGCCAGAGCCATCGTCTCAACGTGGCACCCAACGCGATCCTCCTCGATGTACTGCGCGACCGCCTGCAGCTTACCGGCACCAAGAAGGGTTGTGACCATGGGCAGTGCGGGGCCTGCACCCTGCTGGTCAATGGCGTGGCGATCAACTCGTGCCTGTCCATCGCCGTGCAGCACGACGGCGACGAGATCACCACCATCGAGGGCCTGGCCCGCGACGGCCAGTTGCATCCGGTGCAGGAGGCCTTCTGGGAGCACGATGCCTACCAGTGCGGCTACTGCACCTCCGGACAGATCATGAGCGCCGTGGCGATCCTCAACGACCCGAACATTCCCGCCGACGACGCCAGCGTACGCGAAGCCATGAGCGGCAATATCTGCCGCTGCGGGGCCTACAAGAACATCCTCGCCGCCGTGCAGTCGGCGCGCAGCAAGATGGGGAGGCCAGCCTGATGCGAACCTTCGACTATCAACGCGCCAGCTCGCCGGCCCAGGCGGTCAGTCAGGCCACCGGCGACGGGCAGCGCTTCTACCTGGCCGGCGGCACCACGCTGCTGGACCTGGTGAAGCTGGATGTGATGCAGGCCGACCAACTGGTGGATATCAACCGCCTCGACCTGCTCAAGATCGAACCCTTGAGCGATGGCCGCCTGCGCATCGGTGCGCTGGTCAGCAATACCGAGCTGGCCCAGCATCCGCTGGTGCGCGACCGTTACCCGGTGCTCGCCGAAGCCATCCTGCAAGGCGCCAGCACGGCGTTGCGCAACAAGGCCACCACCGGCGGCAACCTGATGCAGCGGGTGCGCTGCAATTACTTCCGCGATGGTCTTTCGGCGTGCAACAAGCGCGAGCCGGGCTCGGGCTGTGCGGCCATCGACGGCCTGAACCGCAGCGTGCATGCGGTGCTCGGCACCAGCGACCAGTGCATCGCCACGCACCCCTCGGACATGTGCGTGGCGGTGGCGGCCATCGGCGCACAGGTCACCGTGCAGGGCGCCAAGGGCAGCCGCGACATCGGCTTTGCCGATTTCCACCTGCTGCCCGGCCAGACCCCCTGGCGCGAGCATGCCCTGGAAAGCGGTGAACTGATCACTCACCTGACCCTGGACGCGCCGCTGCCCGGCAGCCGGTCGGCGTATCTGAAGCTGCGCGACCGCACCTCCTACCAGTTCGCCCTGGCCTCCAGCGCCGTGGTGCTGGTGCTTGAAGGTCAGCGCATCAAGGAGGCACGCATCGCCCTGGGCGGGGTCGCCACCAAACCCTGGCGCGCCGTCGAGGCGGAGCGTGCGCTGGTGGGCCAGCAGGCGTCGCTAGACCTCTACCAGCGCGTTGCGCAGCTGGCCATGAAAGAGGCCAAGGCCTACAGCCATAACGCCTTCAAGATCCCTCTGGGGCAACAGGTCATCACCCGCAACCTCCGTGATCTCACGGCCAAGGAGCTCGCATGAGTCAGACCATCATCGGCAAGGCGCACAAGCGCATCGACGGCCGCCTGAAGGTCAGTGGCCAGGCGCGCTACGCGGCGGATCATCCGTACCCCGGCATGCTCTACGCCTATGGCGTGTACAGCAGCATCGCCTGCGGGCGCATCCAGGCGCTCGACACCTCGGCGGCCAAAGCCATGCCCGGCGTAGTGGAAATTCTCCACCATGGGCACTGCCCGACGCTGCATCGCACCCCGGAAAGCGCGATGAGCTTCGACCAGATATTGCAGGCCAGCAAGGCCGACGAACACCGGTTGCCATTCGAGGATGACCGCATCTATTACCCTGGCCAGTTCGTCGCCCTGGTGGTCGCGCAAAGCTTCGCCCAGGCGCGGGCCGCCGCGCAGGCGGTGAAGGTCAGTTACCAGGCTGAGGAGCCGGTGAAGAATCTCGAGGAGGGGCTGCGCCTGAAGGGCTTCAAGCCCAGCAGCGGCACCCACGAGCGCGGCGACCCGGACACCGCGTTCCAGCAGGCCACCCAGCGCATCGACGTGACCTACACCACCCCGGCAGAAACCCACAACCCCATGGAAATGCACGCCACCACCGCGCACTGGCAGGACGGTCGGCTGTATGTGGAAGAAAGCACCCAGGGAGTGGTCAACCATCGCAACTTCCTGGCCAATGTCTTCGACCTGGCGCCGGAGCAGGTCGAAGTGCGTGCGCCGTTCATCGGTTCCGGGTTCGGCGGCAAGCTGTGGCCCTGGCCGCATTCGGTGGCGGCCTGTGCAGCGGCAAAAATGACCGGCCGCCCGGTGCAACTGATGTTGCCCCGGGCGCAGATGTTCAGCACCGTGGGCCATCGTCCGGAAACTCGCCAGCGCCTGCGCCTGGCCACCGATGACCAAGGCCGTCTGGTGTCGCTGCGTCACGAGTCGATCAACAGCACCTCGACTGTGGACACCTACACCGAGACCTGCGGCAGCGTCACCAAGAGCCTCTACAGTTGCGCCAATGTGCTGGTCAGTCATGCCACCAGCCCGGTCAACCACGGTACGCCGACCTCGATGCGCGCCCCTGGCGCGGCACCGGGGCTGTTCGCCCTGGAGTCGGCCATCGATGAAATGGCCGAAGCGGTGAAGATGGACCCGCTGGCGTTCCGTCGCCTGAACCTGGCGAGCAAGGATGAAAGCAGCGATCTGCCGTGGTCGAGCAACCACCTGGCCGAAGCCATCGACCAGGCGGCCGAACGCTTCGGCTGGAACCAGCGCGATGCGCGCATCGGCGCAATGCGTGACGGTGACGAAATCATCGGCTACGGCATGGGTGCCTGTAACTGGGAGGCGTTCCAGGTGCCCACCGAAGCGCGGGTCAGCCTGCGCGCCGATGGATCGGCGCTGGTGCAGTGCGGCGTGCAGGACATCGGCACCGGCACCTACACCATCGTCGCGCAGACCGTCAGCGAACTCACCGGGCTGCCGCTGGAGCGTATCGAAGTTCAGCTGGGCGATTCGTCGTTCGTCCCCGGCCCGGTGTCCGGGGGCAGCTGGATGACCGCCAGCGTCATGCCGGCCCTGGCCGGTGCCACGCGCCAGGCGCTGGACAAGCTGCGCAGCTTCGCGGTGGCCGACAAGGCCGCCTTTGCTGGTGAAAAGCCGGAGAACCTGGAGGTGCGCGACGGGCAACTGGTCAAGGATGGTCGTCAGGTGAGTTTCGCCGAGATTCTCAAGGGCCAGCGCCTGGCCCGCGCCGAAGGCACTTTCCGCAGTGGCATGGGCGACCAGAAGAAATTCTCCTATCGCTCGTTTGGTGCGCATTTCGTCGAAGTGCGCTGGGACCCGGGCATCTCGCGCCTGCGCGTGGCGCGGGTAGTCAGTGCCATCGACGTCGGCAAGGTGGTCAACCCGCTGGCGGCGCGCAACCAGGTCGAGGGCGCCATCGTCATGGGCGTCGGCATGGCGCTGTTCGAGGCCACCGAGTACGACCCGCGCACCGGCCTGCCGGTCAATGACAACTACGCCGAGTACGTGGTGCCCGTGCACGCCGACCAACCGGAGCTGGATGTGATCCTGCTCGATTATCCGGACCTCAACCTCAACGAGTTCGGTGCCCGGGGCATCGGCGAAATCGGCATCACCGGGCTGGCCGCCGCCGTCGCCAATGCGGTGTACCACGCCACCGGCCAGCGCATCCGCAACCTGCCCATCACCAAGGAGAAGCTGATGGCCGGTCTTTGATCGGCGTGCGCGCCTGCCCGGTCAATGGACCGGGCAGGGCGGTCTTCAGCGAAGGAGGCTAGCGATGCAACAGCTCGATTTGCAGGTGGTGCGCCAGGCGCGGGACTGGCTGGCAACGGGGCAGCCGGTGTGGCTGTGCACGGTGCTGGGCACCTACGGCTCCGCCCCGCGTGGCCCGGGGGCCATGCTGGTAGCGTTGTCGGGCGGCGAGCACCGTGGCTCGTTGTCCGGTGGCTGTATCGAGGAGGATTTTCTCGAACGCCTGGCCAAGGGCTCGCTGCCCATGCGCAACCAGATCGTGCGCTATGGCGAAGGGGGTATAGCCCCTGGATTGTCGTTACCCTGCGGGGGCGTGCTCGATGTGCTGGTCGAGTACCTGACGCCGGGCGAAGAGATACAGGCGCATCTGGGGCAGGTGGAACAGGCCCTGAGCGCAGGCCCCTTGCTGACGCGCCAGGTCACCCTCGGGCGGCAGGCGCCCGATCTGCTGCCGGGGCGGCTCGGTGAGGCGCGGGTACAGGTGGCGGCCGAGGCGGTACGTATTCGCGTGGGGGCGGTGCATCGCATCCTGCTGGCGGGGTTGTCGCCGGTAGCCGAGTTCTGTGCCAGCTTTGCCCTGGCCCTGGGTTACGAGGTGATTCTGTGCGAGCCCCGCGAAGAGGTGCTGGCCGGCTTCTCGATGCCCGGCGTGGAGGTGCGTCAGCAACTGCCGGCGGTGTTCATCGCCGAGGGCGGCTGCCATGCCGCCACCGCAGTGGTGGCGCTGACTCACGACCCGCGCCTGGATGACCTGACCCTGATGGAAGCGGTGCGCACCGAGGCGTTCTACATCGGCGCCATGGGCTCACGGCGCACCAGCGACCTGCGCCTGGAGCGTCTGGCACGCGTCGGTGGCCTGGGCCGTGAAGAACTGGCGCGCATTCATGCGCCAATCGGTCTTGATCTGGGCAGCAAGACCCCGGCAGAGATCGCCCTGGCGGTGATGGCCGACATCCTTGGCACCGCCAACGGCTTCGGCACTCAGGCCGGGTGGGCACGCAGCGCCTGACTCAGGGCTGTCGGGGTGTCGGCATCCAGCAGCGTGCCGCGGTCGTTGCACGGCACGCAGATCCAGGCCTGCGGGTGTGCGGCGACCACGGCCCGCGCGCCCTGGTCGCCGCTCAGCATTTCCAGCATCGGCCAGAAGTGCCGACCGATGATCACCGGGTGGCCGCGATGCCCATCGCACAGCGGCAGGACGATGTGCTGCGCGCTGGCGCGAGCCGCGAGTTGCACCAGGGTGTCCACCTGAAGCCAGGGCATGTCGGCCAGCAGAATCGCCACGGCTTCGGCAGGCGAGTCGGCCAGGGCGCGCACACCGGCCGCCAGGCTATGGCCCATGCCCAAGTGCGCCTGCGCACTGCGAATCACCGGTGTATCGGGAGCGATGCCGAGGGCGGCAGGTTGGTCATCGACGCGCAGCACCACCCGCACGTCGGCGAAGGCGCTACGTGCATTGGCCAGGCAGGTGCCCAGCAACGGGCGGCCGTCATCCAGCCTGGCCAGGCGCTTGTCGCTGCCAAAGCGCCGGCTGGCCCCGGCGGCCAGCAGCAGGGCCACGACCTGGGAAGTGGAAGGGGCGGTCATGATTCGGCGGGCTCCGGAGTTGGTTCGCAGCTATGACACCGGCGGGCGCCAAGTGTGGCATCTTTATGCGCTTTATCGCCGTCAGAGTGCTCCCATGACCGCTTCAATGCTCCCCGTCGAACTGGAAAAAGCCTACCGCCTGCTCAACCATGGTCCTACCGTACTGGTCTCAGCCAGTCATGCCGGTACCGATAACGTCATGGCCGCCGCCTGGGCCTGCGCCCTGGATTTCGACCCGCCCAAAGTCAGCGTGGTGCTGGACAAGATCGCCGCGACTCGGCGTCTGGTGGAGGAGAGCGGCCATTTCGCCCTGCAGGTGCCGAACCTGGCGCAGTTGCAGCTGACCCAGGCGGTGGGCAGCCGCAGCCTGGCCGACACGCCGGACAAGCTGCAACAGTGTGGGGTGGAGCTGCTGCGCATGGACGGTTTTGACACCCCGCTGGTGGCCGGCTGCTCAGCCTGGCTGGTGTGCAAGGTGATCCCCGAACCGCACAACCAGCAGACCTACGACCTGTTCATCGGCGAGGTGGTGGGCGCCTGGGCCGACGAGCGAGTGTTTCGCGACGGCCACTGGCGCTTCGAAGAAGCCGGCCCCCAGTGGCGCAGCCTGCACTACATTGCCGGCGGGCATTACTACGCCATTGGCGATCCTGCAGACGCCGAATAATCGTCAGGCAAACCCAATGGGAGCCGCTTCAGCGACGAAAACTGCTAAAACGGTCGTTATCTCGGCTGAAGCCGCTCCTGCAAGGTGCAGCGCGGCCTGCCTGGGCTCAGTTGCGATCCAGCCACACGGTCTGGGCGTTGCAGAACTCGCGTACGCCGAAGTGCGACAGCTCCCGGCCGAACCCGCTCTTCTTCACCCCGCCGAAGGTCACTCGGGGGTCCGAGGCGCTGTAGCCGTTGATGAACACGCCGCCGGTTTCCAACTGCGCGCCCAGTCGCTCGGCGCGTTCCACGTCGGCACTGTAGAGGGTCGCGGTCAGGCCGAACTCGCTGTCATTGGCCAGCGCCAGGGCATGTTCGGCATCACGCGCCGTGATGATCGAAGCCACCGGCCCAAACAGTTCCTCGCGGAACGAAGTCATCTGGTCGGTGACATCGCCCAGCACCGTCGGCTGATAGAAGTTGCCGACGCCCTCGGCCTTGCTGCCACCCAGCAGCAGGGTCGCGCCTTCGGCGAGGGTTGCCTGCACCTGCTGGTCCAGCTCGTCGCGCAGGTCGAAGCGCGCCATCGGGCCGATGTAGGTGTCGTCGTGCAGCGCATCACCGATCACCAGCTGGCGCGTGGCCTCGACGAAGCGCCGGGTGAATTCCTCGACCACACCCTGTTCGACGATCAGGCGCTTGGCCGCCGCGCACACTTGGCCGGTGTTCTGGTAACGGCCTATTACTGCTGCCTGCACGGCGGCATCGAGGTCGGCATCGTCGAGCACGATGAACGGGTCGGAGCCACCCAGTTCCAGCACGCACTTCTTCAGCGCAGCACCGGCCTGGGCACCGATGGCCATGCCGGCGCGCACGCTGCCGGTCAGGGTCACCGCCGCGATGCGTGGGTCGGCGATCGCCTGGGACACGCCTTCGGGGGTGACGTTGAGCACTTCGAAGGTGCCAGCCGGAAAGCCCGCTTCCTGCATGGCGTTACCCAGCAAGTAGGCGCAGCCCATGATGTTGGGCGCATGCTTGAGCACGTAGGTGTTGCCAGCCAGCAGGGTGGGTACCGCACCGCGCAGCACTTGCCAGTAGGGGAAGTTCCACGGCATCACCGCCAGGATCGGCCCCAGCGGGCGGTATTCGATGCGCGCCTGGCCATTGGGTACCGGCGCTGGCTCGGCGGCAAGCATCGCCGGGCCTTGTTCGGCGTACCACTCGCACAGCTGCGCGCATTTCTCGATTTCGCCGCGGGCCTGGACGATCGGCTTGCCCATTTCCTGGCTGGCCATGCGCGCCATGGGCTCGGCCTGACGGCGCAGTACCTGAGCGAGCACCACCAGCCGTTCGACGCGTTGGCTGAGCGGCAGGTGTTTCCAGCTGGCGAAACCGGACGCGGCTCGCGACAGCGCGGCGTCCAAGGCCTCGGCGGATTCATAGGGGTAGGCGGCCAGCTGTTCGCCGTTGCCGGGGTTGATGGAGATCGCGTGGGTGGCAGGGGAAACGCTGGACATGACAGCCTCCTCGAATGCGTGAAAGTGGCGTCAGGTTAATTCCCTGTTATGCTCCTGAAAACTGAATAATATTGAGCAACTCATTCACGTTTGGAGAATGGCTTGGACCTCGTACAGCTGGAAATCTTCAAGGCGGTGGCTGAACACGGCAGCATCAGCGCCGCTGCGCAGCACATCCACCGCGTACCCTCGAATCTCACCACGCGCATCAAGCAGCTGGAGGAAAACCTCGGCGTGGAGCTGTTCATCCGCGAGAAGCAGCGCCTGCGCCTGTCGCCGGCGGGCTGGAACCTGCTCGACTACGCGCGGCGCATTCTGGAACTGGTCGACGAGGCGCGCATGACCGTGGCCGGGCAGGAGCCGCGCGGGCCGCTGGCCCTGGGCTCGCTGGAAAGTACCGCGGCGGTGCGCATCCCGGCCTTGCTGGCGGCCTACAACCAGGCCTGCCCTAAGGTGGAGCTGGCGTTGTCTACCGGTTCTTCCGGCACCATGATCGACGGCGTGCTGGGCGGCCAGCTTGCGGCGGCCTTCGTCGACGGCCCGGTGCGTCACCCGGCGCTGGACGGCGTTGCGGTGTTCGAAGAGGAAATGGTGGTCATCGCACCGCTCAACCACGCGCCCATTCATAGCGGCGCGGACGTCAACGGCGAGCCGATCTACGCCTTTCGCTCCAACTGTTCCTATCGCCATCATTTCGAAAGCTGGTTCGCCCACGCCGGGGCGGTGCCAGGGCGGATCTTCGAGATGGAGTCGTACCACGGCAAGCTGGCCTGCGTGAGTGCCGGCGCTGGCCTGGCGCTGATGCCGCGCAGCATGCTTGAGAGCATGCCGGGCTGCACCACGGTCAGTGTCTGGCCGCTGTCGGAGCAGTTCCGCTACCTGAATACCTGGCTGGTGTGGCGCAAGGGGGCGGTGCCGCCCAGCCTGGCAAGTTTCATCGAGCTGTTGCAGCAGGCTGGCTGAGTCTTACCTTGGCCGCGCACACAGGCGCAGCGCGCGCTCGCCGGCCTGGGCCACCTGGGGGTGAGGGTGGCTGGCGCATTGGCGCGCCAGTGGCAGCAGGTCGGCCGCCGGACGTGCGCACACCTGCCGGGCGATCGCCTCGCCGAGGTAGAAGTCTTCATGGGCAAGCAGCGTCTGCAGCAGCCGGGTATCGCGCAGGTCCAGGGAAGGGATGAGCGCCACGGCAACCTCCACCTGGTCCTCGGCCAGCGCCTCGCCGATCAGGCTTGCCAGCGCCGCCTGGTCTGTGACTTGAATCGCCAGGGGCGGGTGCAGCTCGGTCAGCGCGCAGCCCTGTGAGATAGCTTGGTCGGCGGCGTCGAGCAACGCATCAAGGCTGGCGAACACGGCACGCGAGTCGCCGTCGTGAGCGAGGAAAAACACCTGTCCTGCGAAGGGCGCGGCCCTGGCCAGTAGGTGATGATCGCTGCTGCCGGGATCATCCAGCAGCAGGCCGTCGAGAAACTGCACCAGCGGATGCCAGGCGAAGCTCATGGTCAGCGTCTGGATTTGCTCAGGTTCCAGCAGGTGGATCGCCAGCTCCTGGCGGTCGGCGTAGTGACCCTGTTCCAGGCGGGCCAGGTACAGGTCGAGAGAGTCGTCCAGGGCAGTCACGGTCGGCGGGCTCCATGTGCAGGTAAAGACGCCCAGTAGACCGCAAACGCCCTGTGAGGTCGAGGCGAGGCAGCCACTCAGAAACTCAACGGATAGCTGAGTCTCAGCGTGGTCTCGTCGAAACTGCTCTGGAAGGTCGAGCGCAGGCTGGACAGCCCCAGGGCCACGCTGAAGTTGCGCAGCGCGCCAGACTGCCACACGTAGCGCAGGCTGACGTCGCGCTCCCATTCATGGCCGTTCACCTCGGCACCGCGCTGCACGTCCCAGCCACGGATGTAGCGGGTCATGAAGTTCAGGCCCGGCACGCCCATGGCCACGAAGTCGTAGTCATAACGCACCTGCCAGGATTTCTCGCGGGCGTAGGCGAAGATGTTGTTGGCGTGGTTGACCATAGGCGTGCCGGAGTCTTGCAGGCCGACGAAATCGCTGTCGCCGAACATGCGCTGGTAGCCCAGCAGTACGCTGTGACCTGCCTGGGTCCACTTCAGGCCCAGCCAGGCGGCGCGGTTGTCCTGTTCGCCGGCCAGCGCCGCGCCGGTTTCGCGGCTGACATACAGGCCGCTGTCCAGCCTGACCACGGCAGTGCCCCAAGGCTGGTCGTAGCTGAAACGGTAGAGGTCCTGGCTGTAGATGTCCTTGAGTTCTGCGCGCCAGTAAGCCAGTTGCAGGCGTTTGTCTGGCGAACGCCACTCGGCGCCAGCGTAGTCGAAGTGTTTGCCGCCAACCGGGCTGCCGTGCATGTGCAGTCTTTCCAGGTTGGCCGAGTCGCGACCGCTGAACCTGTCCAGGCGCCCGGCGTACAGGGTGGTCTGGGGCAGGTCGCGGGACACCAGGGTGGTGCCGTCGTAGGTCTGTGGCAGCAGGCGGGCATCGTTGGTCCTGACCACTGGCAGGGCCATGATCTGCTCGCCATGCTTGAGTTCGGTGTGCGCCATTCGCGCCCTGAGCGCACCGCCCAGGCGGCCGTACTCCCTGGCCGGCCCGTCTTCGTGTCGGGGAAACAGCGCCAGCCCCGTACGTCCGGCCCCGCTATCGAGGCGCAGGCCGTACTTACCAGTGACCTCCAGACCCAGGCCCAGGGTGCCGGGGGTGTAGCCCGAGTGGCCCTGAAAGACCAGGCCCTGACCCCATTCGGCGCGGCGGGGCGCCGGAGCGGTACTGCCCTTGTAGTCGCGCTGCATGTACAGGTTGCGCAGGTTCAACGTGCCCTTGGCATCGTCGATGAAACCTTCGGCCTGGGCGGTGGTGCCCAGGGCGCACAAGCACAGGCCGGTGAAAAAATGGCAGGCGAAACCAGACCGCGCGGCAACAGGCGAGTCAGCATGCATGGTGCATCTCCATGATTCTTGTTGTTGTGACGGGGCCGCCGCGCAGGGCGGCCCGTGGAGCGGAGCAGGTCGGGATCAGCGTGCCTGGGTGGCACCTGGCGCTGGTGTGCGGCATTCGAAGGAGGCGGCCAGCTGCGGGTCACCGCTGCCTCGGTAGTGGGCTTCTTGCGGATACGCGCACAGTGGGCGGCTGCGGCCAGGGAAGGCCGTGCCGGTGACGAGCAGTTGCGCCGGCGGCTTGCCCTCGGCCTGCCAGCTTTGCAAAGCCTGCAAGGGGTCGAAGTCGTCCAGCGCCGGGCCGTCCCCGCAATGCGTCATGCCCGGCACCATGAACAGCCGTGCCCACTGGCCGAGCGGCTGCGCGCCGCCGTTGTCTTTGGCAAGGCGGTCCCAGTAGCGGCGCAGGTCATTGGCAGAGAACACCGGGTCGCTGTTGCCGTGGATGACCATCAGCTTGCCGCCGTTGGCTACGAAGCTCGACAGCTGGGTGCCGGTGGGGTCGTTGATCGCGCCGGTCTGCGCCACGGCTTCGGCGGCCCGGTCGAAGTCCACGGCGGCGAGGCTCAGCTGCGGGTTGGGCGGGGTCATGAAGTAGTAGCCCAGCGAGTTGGGTGCCAGGGTGGCGTTGCGTGCGTTGGGCTGCCCGGTGTCCGAGGTGCCGAGCTTCCAGGCGCGCCAGCCATCGCTGGCAATGCCGGCATCCCACGGCCAGTCGCTGTACAGCGGTGTGCCCCGGCTGTCTTTGGCGCCCTCGAAGACCTTGCGCAGCGCCTGCACTTTGGTCGCCGACAGGCATTCAGCCTGGCCGGAGGATTTGCACTGCAACTGCGCGGGATCGAAGTGACACTGGCTCATGGCATCAATGCTGCCATCGCGGGCACCGTCCAGTGCGTCGCACGTTTCCAGCACCCGACGTGCCACCAAGGCCTGTTCGTCGCGGGTCAGGGCCTGGGCGAGAATCGGTTCGCCGGCGGCGGTACGCGGGGCGGCAGCCTCGAGGGCGCGCGTGTCCCAGGCCTGCGCCACGGCGGCGCGCGACAGACGCAAGCCGGGGTTGCCGGCGATGATGCCGTCGAACTCGGTGGGAAAGCGCTGCGCCGCCATCAACGCGGCGCGACCGCCGTTGGAACAGCCCATGAACACACTGTGCTGCGGACCCTTGCCGTAATGTTCGGCAAGCAACTGCTTGGCTTCGCGGGCCACCTGGCCGATGGCGGCGTAGGCGTAGTCGAGGCGCGCCTGTTGGTCGAGGCCGAAGCGTGCATCGCTGCTGTCCTGGCCGGCGTGCCCGGAGTCGGTGGAGACCACCGCGTAACCGCGATTCAGCGCCGGTAGCGAGCTGGCACCACGAAACGGGATGGCACCGACCGCCTGGTTGACCACACCGTCCATGCCGCCGCCACCCTGGAACAGGAACTGGCCGTTCCAGTCTTGCGGCATGCGCAGCTCGAAGCGGATGCCATAGGCCTGGCCATCGCTGCCCTGGCGGGCGTCGATCAGTCCCTCGACCAGGCAGTGGGCGGGCATGGCGGCCTTGGACAGCGCCTGGCCAGTGAGCGCCGCACGCCCCGGGTTGGCCTTGGGCAGCTCCCCGGCCGGCACCTGGCGGGCCTGCAGCAACTGCACACGCGGGTCATGGCTGGTCAGCCCGCTACAGGCGTTTTCGGCGGCATGGGTGAGGGCGGAGAGGCCGAGCAGGGGGAGGGCTAGAAAGATAGGATGCGTAACTAAATGCATGGGTAAGTCCATTTTTTTTGTTGTCTTGTTTTTGGAATTCACGCTATAAAGTTAATAGTATTAACTAAATGGTCGGTCAAGTTTTTCACTTACAACAATGAAATGGAGTTCCCTCATGCGTCAGGTCCTTGCCATGTCCTTCCTGCTCCTGTCTGCCCCCCACGTGAATGCTGCCGAGGTCGCGCCGCCGCGCAGCGAACTGGTCTACGAGGCGATCGTCGATATCGCCCCTTCGGTGAGCCTCGGCCAGGGGCCGCTGGGTGAGCGGCGCATGGTGCCGATCACCGGGGGCGAGTTCCACGGTGCCGGGTTGTCGGGCAAGGTGCTGCCCGGCGGCGCAGACCGGCAGTTGATTCGCAGCGACGGCGTGCGCCAGCTGGATGCGATCTACGAGATGCAGACCGACGACGGGGTGATCATCAGCGTACGCAACGAGGTGCTGGTGCGCGGCGAAGGCGCGGATCGCTACGCCTTCTCGAAAATCACCTTGAACGCCCCCAGCGGGCGCTACGAGTGGCTTAACCAGTCGTTGTTCATCGGCACTCTGAGCAGTCTGCGCCCGGCCCGTAATGCGGTGTCGATCAAGGCCTGGCGGGTCTACTGAGCTCTCGGGTTTGCCATGAAAAGTGGCTGCGCGAGGCCCTGTTGCCCTGACAATTTAGTCGTCGCGGGTCAGCACTTCGAGCAGCTCGATCTCGAACGTCAGGTCCGAATGCGGCGGGATGCTGCCGACCTTGCGCTCGCCATAGCCCAGTGCTGCCGGCACGCGCAGTTTGCGCTTGCCGCCGACACGCATGCCCATCAGGCCCTGGTCCCAGCCTTTGATGACCCGACCGGTGCCGATCACGCACTGGAACGGCTTGCCGCGCTCGAACGACGAGTCGAACACCGTGCCGTCGGCCAGCCATCCGGTGTACTGGGTGGTGATCAGGGCGCCCTTGACCACGGCTTTGCCGTCGCCAGGGTGCAGGTCGATGATTTCCAGGGTGTCGCTCATGGTTCGGCCCGTCGTGCAGGAAAAAGGGCGGGCTTTGTCGCAGGAAAGCGCCGGGTGCGCAAGCCCTGGCGGTTCAGGTCAGGTGGTCGAGCGGCACCGGGGTGTTGGCCTTCACCTCGCGGATCACCACCGACGAGCGAATCTCGCTGACCCCCGGCAGCTTGAAGATCACCTTGTGCAGGAAGTCGTCGTAGTGGGCGATGTCGGTGGTCAGCACCTTCATGATGTAGTCGGCCTGCCCGGTGGTGCTGTTGCACTCGATGATCGCCGGGCAATTGCGCACGGCCTCTTCGAAGGCTTCGACGACATTCTCGACGTGCTTGGAGAGGTTGACCTCGGCAAGCACGCAGTTGCCCAGGCCCACCTTCTGACGGTCGACTACTGCCGTGTAGCGTTTGATGTAGCCACTCTGCTCAAGCGACTTGAGGCGTTTCCAGGTGGGTGTCGAGGACAGGCCGATACGTTCGGAGAGGTCCTGCACCGAGAGCCGCGCGTCGGCCTGCAGGGCGTCGAGAATGCGGGTGCTGTAGGAATCGAGGTGATCTTTCTTCATTTGTTGTTGTTCTGAGAATGAGCCTTCTCGATTCTGGCCATAGCGCGGAAAAATAGAAAGCACATTCTCCGGGTCGGTCCCTACGATTTGCACAAAGGATTGCGCGCCATCGGCGCCGCACCGCTCAACCGTAGAGGACAACAACAAAATGACGGTGATACAGCCCAAGCCTGCCCTGACCACGCCTGCCGACCTGGGCGCGGTTGCCTGCGACTGGCGCCGCGTGGCCTACCTGCTGCTGGTTTCGCGCCAGCTCGATGAGCTTGAAGAGCGCACCCTGGTGCCGGAGAAGAAGGTGCTGTACCAGTTCTCTGCGCGTGGCCACGACATGGCGCAGATTCTTCTTGGCCTGCAACTCGACGACTCCCACGACGCGGCCTGCGGCTATTACCGCTCGCGGCCGCTGCTGCTGGCCCTCGGTGTCGACCTGGCCGATGCGCTGGGTTCTTCCATGGCCCGTGCCGGTGGCTACTCGGATGGCCGCGACATCGGCGTGGTGTTCAACTACCCCAACCCCGGTGGCGTAGCGGCCTTGCCGATGTGCGGCGGCGTCGGCGCGCAATACACGCCCACCGCTGGCTGGGCCCAGGCCATCGAGTACCGGGTCAAGGTGATGGGTGAACACCAGCGTTCGCGGGCCATCAGCGTGGTGCTAGGTGGTGACGGTTCGGTGGCGACCAACGGTTTCTGGTCGGCGCTGACCATCGCCACCACCCAGCAGTTGCCGATGCTGTTCTATATCGAAGACAACGGCTTCGGCATTTCCACCCCCTCCACCCTGCAGACCCCCGGCGCCGACATCGCTCGGAACCTGGCCAGCTTCCAGGGCCTGCACGTGATTTCCGGCGACGGCTGCGATCCGCAGCAGAGCGCGGCACTGATCGCCGATGCGGTGGCGCATGTGCGTGACCGCCAGGGGCCCTGCCTGCTGCGCCTTACCGTGCCGCGTCTGCAAGGTCACAGCTTCCAGGATACCCAGGCCTACAAGTCGCCCGAACAGGTGGAGGAGGAATGGCGCCGCGACCCGCTGCCGCGCCTGCGCGATTACCTGGTGCCGGCGCAACTGAGTGAAAGCGAATGGCTGGACCTCGAACAACAGGCCGCCGCTGCGGTGCGCCAGGCCCGTGAGCAGGCCGAGGCACGCCCGCTCAGCGATCCGCTGCGGGTCGCCGACAACGTGTTTTTCGAAGGCAGCCTGCAATTGCGCGGCGGGCAGTGGAGCGAAGGCTACACAGCCCCGACCGGCAGCGAGCAGGCCCGGCCTGAAGGGCCGCGGCTGAACATGGTGGCGGCGATTCGCCGGACCCTCGACCACGAGCTGGCCAGCAACCCGCGCGTGGTGGTGTTCGGCGAAGACGTCGGCCCCAAGGGTGGCGTACACGCGGTGACCCTGGGTTTGCAGGACAAGTACGGCAGCGAGCGGGTGTTCGATACCAGCCTGTCGGAAGAGGGCATCATCGGCCGCGCCGTGGGCATGGCCCTGTGCGGGCTGATGCCAGTGCCGGAAATCCAGTTCCGCAAGTACGCCGACCCGGCCGTGGAACAGATCAACGACTGCGGCACCATGCGCTGGCGTACCAACAACCGCTTCGCTGCGCCCATGGTGGTGCGTATTCCGGGTGGCTTCTTCAAGTGCGGCGACCCCTGGCACAGCCAGACCAACGAGGTGCAGTTCGTCCATTCGCCGGGCTGGAAGGTCGCCGTGCCGTCCAATGCCGAAGACGCCGTGGGCCTGCTGCGTACCGCGCTGCGCGGCAATGACCCGGTGATCTTCTTCGAGCACCGCGCCATGCTCGACGCCGCCAGTGCGCGGCGCAGTTACCCCGGTGACGACTATGTGCTGCCGTTCGGCAAGGCGCGCCGGGTGACCGAAGGCAACGACCTGACCGTGGTGACCTGGGGCGCCATGGTCGAGCGTTGCGAACAGGCGGCTGAAGGCCGTTCGGTGGAAGTGCTCGACCTGCGCACGCTGATGCCTTGGGACCGCGAAGCCGTGCTGGCCTCGGTGGCCAGGACCCACCGTTGCCTTGTTGTTCACGAAGACCTGGAAACCGCCGGTTTCGGCGCTGAGATCCTCGCCGTGGTCGCCGAACAGGCGTTCATGGAGCTGGACGCCCCGGTGGCGCGCCTGACCATGCCGGACATTCCCAGCCCGCACCATCCGCTGCTGATGGAACATGCCTTGCCGTCGGTGGAGCGCATTCGGGCCAAGATCGACGAAATGGTGGGGTTCTGAGATGAATGACATGACCATCGCCACACAAGCACAGGACATCGTCGCGCCGTTGCAGCAAGAGGGCACCAAGGCCGTGCTGCGCACCTGGCTGAAACAGCCGGGTGAGCCGGTACGCCGTGAAGAGCCGGTGCTGGAATTGGAAACCGACAAGGTCGTGGTGGAAGTCTGCGCGCCCTGCGACGGCCTGCTGCAGGTGGTCCTGCAAGAGGGGCAGGACGCCGCGCCCGGAGCCGTGCTCGGGCGTGTCAGTGTCGCCGGTGAAGCACCGCTGGCGGTGCCCGCGCCCACCGCAGACAAGCCTCGACAATGCAGTGCGGCGAGCGAGGCGAACGAAGAGGTTCGTGCGCGACTGTCGCCAGCGGTACGCCGGTTGATCGCCGAACATGACCTGCACCTGGACGACCTCGAAGGGTTGGGCACTGGCCGCGACGGGCGTCTGACTCGTGAAGACGTGGTGCGTTTTCTCGAACGCCAGCCGCCCGCCACGCCGCCGTCGCCGGCCCAGCCTGGCGTAGCGCCAGCGGCCAGCGAGGCATCAACGGCGCCACGGGTCGCCGAGCGTATTGCGCACACGGCGATGCGCCGACGCATCGCCGAGCACATGCAGCGCTCGGTCACGGTAGCGCCGCATGTCACGGCGGTCTTCGAGCTGGACTGCACGGCGCTCATCGCCCATCGCCAGCGCCACAAGGAAAGCTTCGCCGCCCAGGGGGTCAACCTCACGTACACCGCCTATTTCGTCGCGGCAGCGGTGCAGGCCATGCAGGCGGCGCCGGCGGTCAACAGCCGCTGGCACGAAGACGCCCTGGAAGTGTTCAGCGACGTGAACATCGGCGTGGGTGCCGCGCTGGGCGACCAGGGCCTGATCGTCCCGGTCATCCACCGCGCCCAGGAGCTGTCGCTGCTGGGCATCGCCAGCCGCTTGCAGAGCCTCACCGAGGCTGCCCGTAACGGCAAGCTGAAGCCGGCGGACGTGCAGGGCGGCACCTTCACCATTTCCAACCATGGCGTGTCCGGTTCGCTGCTGGCCAGCCCGGTGATCATCAATCAGCCGCAGTCGGCGATTCTCGGTATCGGGGCGCTGGAAAAGCGTGTAGTGGTTCGCGAAATAGACGGCGTGGACAGCTTCCAGGCACGCACCATGGCCTATGTGTCACTGACCATCGACCACCGCGTGCTCGACGGCAGCCAGACCAACGCCTGGCTCAAGCGCTTCGTCGAGGTGCTGCAAAGCTGGCCGGCCTGATTTTTTTACTGCGCCTGGCTAATGAATGTCGAGCATGATGGTCTGACTTGGGGTTTCTATCTCTAGCCATCAGGGAAGTCAGACCATGCAAGCCGACCCGACCTTGACCACCGCCTGGGATCTCTTGCGCGATCCCCAGGCGCCCCTTCCGACCACCGAGCGTGGTGCCGCCTGGGCCGGCGGCTGGAGCCTGGGCCTGCCGCCGGGCATCAGCACCGCCCAGTGGCCCCTGAGCCCGCTGCACGGCTACCCGATGCGCCACGCCTTCACCCTGCATGTACCGTCCGAGTATCGCGGTCAGGGCCAGGAATACGTGGCATTCAGCCTGTTCGTCGACGATCAGTTCGAGGAACTGTCGAGCAGCGATGCGGTGGAGGCGTTCTTCGCCGAGCCGCTGACCGAGCAGCGCCCGGCGGACGCCAGTCTGCTGCCGTTCTGGGAGCATCGGCGGGCTCGCCACCCCATGCAGTTCGACATGCAGGACATTCTCGGCACCCACTATGCGGTGATCTGGCTGACCCAGGCGGCCTTCGAGGGCGCGCTGGCCGAGCCGCCGCAACTGGAGGGCAATCCGCTGTTGGGCGACGCGCCCCGCTGGTTGCACGCCAGCTACGTGGACTACCTACCGTATGACAAGGTCCGCAACCCCGGCCAGGAGGCCTTCGAATGGCTGCCGGCCAACGGTCGCGCCGCCGGCCTGGACACTGCCTTTCCGATTCGCGCCCAGCGCCGCGAAGACGACCCCAACGTCGGCAAGCCGCCGCGCGAGTGGGAAGATGAATGCCAGGAAAGCGGCTACATACCGGCGTTCAGCGATGAAGGCGTGGCGCTCAACCTGGAACGCTTCCACGCGCACAACCACCTGGGCGGCACCATGATTCCGGTCCAGGGCTACCCGGAGTTCGGCCCGCGCTACCTGGAGTTCGAAGAGGACTTCGGCGGTTTCAATTTCGGCGGTGGCAATGGTCAGGTCGACCTGGTGAAGATGGAACTGGACTGGGCCTGCGGCTAAGGCAGAGCCGGTCAGGTGGACTGGCGGGGTTCTTCCCGAACCCCGCCAGTGCCTGGCAGGTCAGTTGCCGAACATCAGCTTCTGCATTTTGGCCTGCGCCTGCTGCGCATTCTGGGCCTGGTTGTTGAGGTCCTGCAGCAAGCCGTTCAGTTCCTGCTGAACCTTCGGGTCCTTGACGGTAACCGTCGGGCCTTTCACATCGATCTGCTGCTCGTGTGCCTTGACGTAATCCGCGACTTTCAGGCCGCTGTCCAGGGTCGCGCCGATCTGCGGCAGCACCTGCATGAAGGTCTCGGCCGGCAGCGTGACGGTCTTGGCATAGGCCTTGTCGTAAACCGGTTTCAGGTCATCGGGCTGCTTGACCTGGGCGTGGGCGCTGTCAGCCTTGGCTTTCTGCTCCTTGAGCTGCACGCCCATATCGTTGAGCCCGGTCTGCGCCGCCTTGATGTCATCGCGGCGTTCGAGCACATCGCTGAGCGAACGGATCGCGCCTTTCTGCAGCAGGCCGGAGAAGGGTTTCACGGTGCTGTCCATGGCGGCATTGAAGTCAGTGATCACCGCGTAGTCGCGGGTGTAGTCGCCAAATGACTTGGACTCCTCGGGGGTGAGCTTGGGCACCCTCAGTCCAGGCTTGTCGATGATGCGGGTCTGCAGGAACTGGCTGAAGGCCGCCCGCTGCTTGGGTTCATCGTTGCCGCAGCCGATCAGGACCAGGGACAGGGCGAGGGCAAGCAGCCATTGGGGGCGAAACGAGACATTCATGTCGAGGGGGACTCCGGAAATTCACGAGGTGCCGGCAGGGCAGGCGTGCGCGGCATGAGGCAGCCAGGCGCTACGCCTGGCTCGCCGGATAGGACGCGGCCGCATGCAGGAGGTTCCATGGGCCTCAGCCCGAGAAGAAGTCGCCAGGGGTGACGCCGAAGTGCTCGCGAAATGCAGCAATGTAGGCCGAGGTGGACTGGTAGCCGAAGTTCAGCGCCACCTGAGTGACCCTGACCCCGCGCCCCAGCTCTTCGATGGAGCCGAGCAGGCGCAGGCGCTGGCGCCAGATACGGAACGACAGCCCCGTTTCGCGCAGCAGGATGCGCCGCAGGGTCTTTTCCGAGGCGCCCAGCTGGCAGCCCCATTCGGCCAGGGTACGGGCGTCGTCCGGGGTGTCCTGCAGCTGCCGGCACAGTTGCAGGGCGCGTGGGTCCTGCGGCAGCGGCAACGACATGCTCACCTCGCGGGCGCGGCGCAGTTGGTCGACCAGTACCAGCGACAAGCGGCCTGCCTCACCCTGTTCGTCGTACTCGGTCTCCAGGGTACAGAACTGCTTGATCAGTTCATGGGTAAGCGGGGTGATCTCGATGACCCGGCAATGGTCGTGCGGCGCGCCGAACAGCGTCGCATCCAGGTACAGGCTGCGCATTTCGGTATTGGCGAAGCTGAACACCTCGTGCTCCATCTGCGCCGGGATCCACACCGCACGCTGTGGCGGCGCGACGAAGCTTTCACCGGGGGTGTGCACATGCAGCACGCCGCGTATCGCGTAGGACAACTGTACCCAGGGGTGGTGGTGCATGCGCGTGCGCTCGGCCCGCGCCAACGACTCGCTGCGCGCATAGAGCGGGCGGGGCAGGGCGTCCAGTGGCGGGATGGGGCGCTCGTGGACGGCAGTTTGGCCGTTTATCGACATTTGTTGCCCTGATCGCGTTAGTCGGCAGAAGGGATCAAGGCTAAGGTGTGCGGGCTATTCTGACAATACAGGACTCTCACCCATGGCCCGTTCGCGTTTCTTGCCGGACAACTTCACCCTGACCCTGCTGGCGGTGGTCATCACCGCCACCTTCCTGCCTGCCCGTGGCCAGGTGGCCGTGGCGTTCGACTGGATCACCGACATCGCCATCGCCCTGCTGTTCTTCCTCCACGGCGCCAAACTGTCCCGTGAAGCCATCCTCGCCGGTGCCGGGCACTGGCGCCTGCACCTGCTGGTGTTCTGCTGCACCTTCGTCCTCTTCCCGCTGCTGGGGCTGGCCATGAAGCCGCTGCTGCTGCCACTGGTCGGCCAGGACCTGTACATGGGCTTCCTGTACCTGTGTGCGCTGCCGGCCACGGTACAGTCGGCGATCGCCTTCACCTCACTGGCGCGTGGCAACATTCCGGCGGCGATCTGCAGCGCCGCCGCATCCAGCCTGCTGGGCATCTTCCTGACCCCGCTGCTGGTGGCGTTCCTGATGGGCGTGCATGGCGATGGCGGCTCGACCCTGGAGGCGATCCGCAAGATCAGCCTGCAGCTGCTGGTACCCTTCATCGCCGGTCAGATCGCCCGGCGCTGGATCGGCGGCTGGGTAGGGCGCAACAAGAACTGGCTGAAGTATGTCGACCAGAGTTCGATCCTGCTGGTGGTCTACTCGGCGTTCAGTGCGGCAGTCATCGGTGGCCTGTGGCAGCAAGTGCCGCCGGTTACCCTGGCCTGGGTCGTGGTCGGCTGCATCGTGTTGCTGGCGGTGGCCCTGGGCATCACGGCGCTGCTGGGGCGGCTGCTGGGCTTCAACCAGGAAGATCGCATCACCATCCTGTTCTGTGGCTCGAAGAAGAGCCTGGCCACCGGCGTGCCCATGGCCCAGGTGCTGTTTGCCGGCAGCACCATCGGTCTGATCATTCTGCCGGTGATGCTGTTCCACCAGATCCAGCTGATGGTCTGCGCCGGTCTGGCCCAGCGCTACTCGCGCCGCCCGGAACCCCCGGTAGTTACCGAGCAGAAGGCCGAGCCGAGCACTGCGCGTTAGGTTCGTCGTGCCTACCGGCCTGGCGGCACCCGCCGGGCCGTCAGTGCCAGGGCGATGCCGCCCAGCACGATCAGCGACGCCAGTACCAGGCGCAGCGACAGCGGTTCGTCCAGCAACAGTACGCCGACCAGCGCCGCCAGGACTGGCACACTCAACTGCAAGGTTGCAGCTGTCTGTGCGCTCATCCGCCCGACCACCGAATACCACACGGCATACCCGGCCCCGGAGGCCAGCACGCCAGACGCCAGGGCATAGACCACGCCTGGCACGCTGATCGATATGCCGCCCTGCACCAGGCCCAGCGCCACGGCCACGCCCACCAATGGCAGGCTGCGCAGGAAGTTGCCGGCGGTATTGCCCAGTGGATTGCCGCCCGCTCCCCGGCCCAGAATCGAATAAACGCCCCAGGCGATACCGGCGACTACCATCGCCAGTGCACTGGACAGCGGCGGCGCCATGCCGCCAGGCGCCAGCAACACCAACAGCCCGCAGAACGCGATGAACATGCCCAGCGCGACCCTGGCACGCAGTTTTTCGCCACTTTTCCAGCCCAGCCCGAACATGCTGATCTGCACCGCGCCGAACAGGATCAGCGCGCCCACGCCGGCATCCAGGTGGATGTAGGCCAGCGAGAACAGATAGGCATAGACGAACAGGCTCATTGCGCCACGCCAGCTGCCGCCCAGTGGCGTGCGCTTGCCCAGGTTGAGGAGCATCAGCAAAAACAGCGAACCACCGAGCAGGCGGATGGCGGTGAAGGACTGCGGGTCGATGGCGCCGCTGCGCAGGGCCAGGCGGCAGAAGATCGAATTGGCGGCGAAGGCCAGCAGGCTGAACAGGGTTCCGGCGATCCACAGCCATTGGCGTCGGTCGGCAGCGGCAGGCAGAGGTGTGTTTCCCATCATCGGTGGCTCTCGTGTCAGTGGCGGTCTGGCGCCGCCTGGTGCTGAACGATAGCCGATAAGCCGGTCGCCGTGGGGAGTCACCCGGTGGGAGCGGCTTCAGCCGGGAAGCGCTCTGCGAGGGCAGGCCATCTTCAGCCTATGATGCGCCTTACCGGCCTCAGCGCGGCTGCAGCCCAACCGTTCGGCAGGCTTAGAACCAATACTGTTCGCTTAAGCGACATGTGGCCCGGTGGGAGCGGCTTCAGCCGCGAAAGCGCCAGAAAATTCACTGCCTCTGCTGTGAACAGGCGGTCGCTTCGCGGCTGAAGCCGCTCCTGCCCGGCCTAACTGACCAGTATTGGGCTTAGAACCGATAGTTGGCGCTGACCTCCAGGGTACGCGGGGCGCCCGGAGTGATCAGGTCTACCGAGCCATGCGCCGAGGCGTAGTAGTCGCGGTTGAAGACGTTCTTCAGGCGCAGCGCCATGTCCCAGTGCGGCACGTTATACAGCAGTGCCGTATCGAACGTGGTGTAGGCGGGCATCACCACGTTGTTGTCCAGCGCGGTATAGCGGTCGCCCACATAGTTGGCGCCGGCTGCCACGCGCCACTGCGGGGTCAGGCTGCGCACCAGCCACAGATTGGCGCTGTTGCGCGGCGTGAGGGTCGGGGTCTGGCCCTTGTTGGCCACGCCATTGGTGAAGCTGTTGGACTTGGTGATTTCCGCATCCAGGAAGGCGTAGCCGCCATAGACCTGCCACTGGTCGCTCAGCTGGCCGCTGAGGGTCGTCTCGAAACCGTCGGTACGCTGTTCGCCGGCCAGGATGGTCAGGTTCGGGTTGGCTGGGTCGGCGGTCTTCATGTTGGTGCGTTCCAGGCGGAACACCGCAGCAGTTACCGCCAGGCGGTTATCCAGGAGGTCCCACTTGGCGCCCAGCTCGTAGTTGGTGGTCTTCTCCGGCTCCAGGTCCTGGTTGCTCGTCGAAATGGCGAACACTTCGCCCGAAGGCTGGTAGCTGCGGCTCACCGACAGGTAATAGGACTGCACAGAGTCGGGCTGGAACACCAGGCCCACGCGCGGGCTCCAGGTACGGTCGGTACGATCGAGGTCGACGTTCTGCACGCGGCGGTCGTCGTAGTCCTGGCCGAAGATGTCGTAGCGCGCTCCCAGCAGGGCCTTCCACTGGCTGCTCAGCTCGATCATGTCCTGCACGTAGAACCCGGTGGTGGTCTGGGTGTTGGTGCCCTTGGACGACAGGGTCGAAGCGTGCTCCGGCACGCCTACCAGGGCATCGCGGAACACTGGCACCTGGGCCACGTTGTTCTGGCTGAACACGCGCTGGTGTTTGTCCTGCACGCCGACTTCAACGCCGTACAGCAGGTTGTGCTGCAGGCCGGCGAGGTTCGCCTGCTGCTTGAGTTCGGTCTGGTTGAACACCCCCGACTCGTCGCGGGCCACGTTGCCGCGGTTGAGCTTGACCAGCAGTTCGCCGTTCGGCGCGGTGACGAAGCGCGTCGGGCTGCTGTCGGCCAGGGTGTTGTTGCGGTCCAGGTCGTAGCGGTAGTAGCGGGTGGTGTTGCTCAGGTTCAGGTTGTCGTTGATGCGGTAATCCAGGCCGGCGGTCAGCGTGAAGACTTCGCTGCGTGCATAGTCCTGAGAAGCGTTGCCCGAGCCGAAGCGTCTGTCGCGGCTGACATCCACCGGGCGGTTGCCCAGGGCTGGCACACCGAAGTCGATCAGGCGTTTGTCGTACAGGTAGCTGGCGGCCAGGTTCAGCTCCAGGTCGTCGGAGAGCTTGAAGAACGCCGAGGGGGCGATGGCCTTGCGGTCGGTATAGGCGTCGTCGCGGAAGGTGTCGCTGTCCTCGACGGCGCCGGTCACCCGGTAGGCCTGCCGGCCGTTGGGGTCAGCCCAGCCGCTGTCGAACTGGGTGCGGCGCTTGCCCTCGCTGTCGAAGCTCACGCCCACTTCCTGCTTGGGGTCGAAGTTGGGCTTCTTGCTGACGCTGTTGATCAACCCGCCCGACGAGCCGCGACCGTAGAGCACGGCGGCGGGGCCCTTGATGACCTCCACCCGTTCGACGTTCGACAGGTCGCGGAAATACAGCGCATCGTCGCGCACGCCGTCGATGTAGAAGTCGCCGATGGCGCTGAAGCCACGGATGGTCACCTGGTCGCGCTGGCCGTCGCCGTTGGACAGGCCGACACCGGGCACGTTCTTCAGCACATCTTCCATGGACTGCGCACCCTGGTCCTTGATGACGCTCTCCGGCACCACGTTGACCGTCTGCGGGATGTCGCGCTGGGCGGCGTCAATCTTCATCGCGCTGCGGTTCTCTGCGGCCTTGTAGCTCTGTTGTTCGTAATCACTGTTGACCGAGGTGGCCGGCAGGGTAAGGGGAGCGCCGGTATCGGCGTGGACTGCAGGAATGACCAGCAGCATCGACAGCGATGCCGGGGCGATGGAGCGCTTTGCCATGGACGTGTGACTCGTTGTTTTTGACGTGGCGAATGCTAATTAATCGCAAATACAAATCAAATACTAAAACGACACATTTTGAAAAATATTTTCAACTGGACCCGCTGGATGAGGGGAAGCTCTGTATCAAGCGAGGCTTATGGCTCGCTGCAGGGATTACCGATATCTATCGGCAGCCACGCTATTCATGATTGGGAATTTTTGGCGCCATCGGATATCTTCGCCGCAGACTTAGATATCACTTTGATATTGAAGATATCCTTCCAACCTCTGCGAGCCTGGCGATGAAAAAACCCTTATCCCTCTCAACGCGTATTGGCCTGGGCTTCGCAGCCATCGTCTCGCTGCTGGTGCTGATCACTGCGGTGGGTATCCAGCGGGTGGCCTATATCGACACCACCCTGGAACACGTCAACGACAACGCCGCCAAGGTGCAACGCTACGCAATCGATTTCCGGGGCAGCGTGCACAACCGCGCCATCGCCATTCGCGACGCGGTACTGGTCGACAACCCGGCGGCGCTCAGCGGACACCTGGGCGAGATGACCCGCCTGGAAAATGACTACAGCCAGTCTGCAGCGCTCATGGATCAGCTGTTCAACGCCCGCGACGTAACGCCTGAAGAGCGCCGCCTGCTGGCCGCCATCAAGGACATCGAGCAGCAGACCCAGGCCTCGTCGCGGCGCGTGCTGGATCTGCGCCGTGGCGGCGACATCGCCGGCAGCCAAGGCCTGCTGTTGCAACAGACCTCGGGGCTGTACAGCGAGTGGCTCAAGCGCATCAACGCCCTTATCGACCACGAAGAAGCCGCCATCAAAGCGCAGCTCAACGACGTACAGAGCACCGCCAGTTCGTTCCGTGGCCTGATGCTGGTGGCCACCGGCATCGCCTTGCTGCTGAGCATTCTGCTGGCACGGCAGATCATCCGCTTCGTCACTTCCACGCTCGGCGCCGAGCCCACCGAAGTGGCGCAGGCCATCGAGCGCCTGGCAGCTGGCGACCTGCAGCAGCGTCTGGAAACCCGCTACCCGGCCAGTGTCATGGGCGTGCTCAAGTCGGCGCTCGCGCAATTGTCCGAAACCATCACCCAGGTGCGCGCGGCGGCCCATGAAGTGAGCCATGCCTCGGCGCAACTGACCGCCACCTCGTCGCAGAACAACGCGCACATCAGCCGCCAGAGCCAGGAGGCCCAACAGGTCGCCACCGCCATCACGCAGATGGCCGCCACCGTCAACGAGGTGTCTGGCTACGCCTTGCAGGCTGCCAACGCCACCGAGCAGGCCGACGGCGAAGTGAACAGCGGTAACCGCCTGGTGACCGATACCTCGCAGGCCATCGAAGCGCTGGCGGTGACCCTGACCCAGACCACCGATACCGTGGAAAAGGTGTCCCGCGACAGCGAGCAGATCGAGACAGTGATCGAGGTGATCAACTCCATCGCCGCGCAGACCAACCTGCTGGCCCTCAATGCCGCCATCGAGGCGGCACGGGCCGGTGAGTACGGTCGTGGGTTCGCCGTGGTGGCCGACGAGGTGCGCTCGCTGGCCAACCGCACCCAGGAGTCCACCCAGGAAATCCGCGAGATGATCAGCAACCTGCAGAGCGGCACTGAAGTCGCCGCGCAGAACATGCGCGACAGCCGCGACCTGGCAGAGCGCACCGTGGCCCAGACCCGCAATGCGCAGAGTGCATTGGAGAAGGTCAACCAGCAGGTCGGCGCGATCAACGACATGAACGCCCGCATCGCCAGCGCCGCCGTGCAGCAGAACGCCGTGGCCGATGAGGTGGCGAGGAACATCGGGCGTATCCACGAGCTGACCGTGCACACCGCCACCGGCTCTTCACAGGTGGCTTCGGCCAGCGGCGAACTGGCCCAACTGGCCAGCCGCCTGAGCGACAAGGTGGCGATGTTCAAGGTCAGTGCCTGACTCGGTGGGAGCGGCTTTAGCCGCGAAAGCGCCAGGAAATTCACGGCATCTGTTGTGAGCAGGCGGTTGCTTCGCGGCTGAAACCGCTCCTACCCGGTCTAACCGACCAGCGTTGGTGCTAAAGCCAATACAGCGCGGTCAAGCGCTCGTTGGCATTTGTTGGAGCGATCAGCATTGGCTTTAGCCGCAATACTGTTCGCTTAAACGGCATGTGGCTCGGTGGGAGCGGCTTTAGCCGCGAAAGCGCCAGGAAATTCACGGCATCTGTTGTGAGCAGGCGGTTGCTTCGCGGCTGAAACCGCTCCTACCCGGTCTAACTGACCAGTATTGGTGCCAAAGCCAATACAGCGCGGTCAAGCGCTCGTTGGCTTTTGTTAGAGCGAGCTTGCTCGCGAAGAGGCTGGCAAAGTCCATTCATCTGCCGTGAAATGGGATTGTGCCCCCAGGTATGGATTGGTCACACTGGCGTTCGTCCTTCCTGGCAGGTAACTGCGCATATGCCCCCCGAAAGCCTGCACTCCAACGCCACCCTGGTGCTCATCGACATGCAGCAGGGCATGAACGAGCCGCGCCTGGGCCGGCGCAACAACCCCGATGCCGAGCGACGCCTGTTGCAATTGCTGAGCGCCTGGCGCGCTTCGCAACGCCCCGTGGTGCATGTGCGGCACATCTCCCGTACGCCCGGCTCGGTGTTCTGGCCGGGCCAGCCGGGCTGCGAGTTCCAGCCGGCCTTTGCGCCACTGGAGCACGAGCATGTGGTCGAGAAGAACGTGCCGGATGCCTTCGCCGCCAGCGGCCTGGAGCGCTGGCTGCACGCCCGTGGCATCCGCCAGCTGGTGATCGGCGGGGTGATTACCAACAACTCGGTGGAAGCCACGGCGCGCGCCGCCGGCTGCCTGGGCTTTGACGTGCGGGTGGCCGCCGATGCCTGCTACACCTTCGACCAGACCGGCCTGGATGGTCGGCTGTGGAGGGCTGAGGATGTGCATGCGCTGTCGCTGAGCAACCTGGCGATGGATTACGCGCAGGTGTGCGACGTGGCGCAGTTGCTCCAGTCGATTTGAAATCCCTGCCGCACCCCGCTAGAGTCGCGCCCCGTTCCAGTCGCCGGTCGTGCGTGCGGAACGAACCTCATGTTCAGAAGGGGCGCCCGTTGAAGCAACCGACACTATCCCAACGCCTGGAGCGCGTGGCCGCCCACGTGCCTGCCGGTGCGCGCCTGGCCGACATCGGCTCGGACCATGCGCAACTGCCGGTGGCCCTGGTGGCGCGCGGGCAGGTGCTGGCGGCCATCGCTGGCGATGCCGCCGCCATGCCGTGCCAGGCCGCCCGCCAGTGTGTCGCGGAGCACGAGCTGCAGGCGCAGATAGAGGTACGCCTGGCCAATGGCCTGGCCGCCATCGCGCCTGAGGACGACATCACCGCCATCAGCCTGTGCGGCATGGGCGGCGAGACCATCCGCGACATCCTCGCCGCCGGCCGCCAGCGCCTGACTGGCCGCGAACGGCTGATCATGCAGCCCAACGGTGGCGAGCAGCCGCTGCGCCAGTGGCTGATGGACAACGGCTACCGCATCGTTGAAGAAGAAGTGCTGCGCGAGCACCGCTACGACTACGAGATCATCGTCGCCGAGGCCAGCGGCCCGGTCAGCTACAGCCCCCGCGAGCTGTACTTCGGCCCGCTGCAACTGCAGGCCCGGACCCCGGCGTTCATCACCAAGTGGCAGCGCGTGCTGCGCCAGCGCCAGCAGACCCTGCACAACTTCGCCCACGCCCGCCAGGCGGTGGCCGAGGCCAAGCGCGAGGAAATCAGCCGTGAGGCGCGTTGGATCAGTGAATTGCTGGCCTGACGCCCCGGCCGCTACAAGTACTCAGTGTGCCGTGCGATCAACAGTTGCCGGTCATGCGCGGCCATGAAGGGTGTCAGTAATTCGAACAGCCGCTCCCGCATGCTCGGGCTCAGCCCGCTTTCGTCATCGCCGAGCGCTTCGAGCATGGCCCTGAAGGTGTAGTCGATATTGACCTCGGGATCTTCGGCCAGGGTTCGCTGGCGCAGCGTTTCGACCGCCTGGCGCAATTCGGCGTGATGGGCGCAGGTGGGCTGCACGCCGAGGTTGCCGCACAGGTAGCCGAGGTAACCGCGTTCAGCTTGCAACAGTAGGGCAACGGCTTCGTAGAGTCCGGCTTTTTGTTGGGCGGTGAACCAGGCCCTGTTGCTGGATGCAGCGATGTGGAAGCTTTGCAGCGTCTGCAATAACTCGCGCAGCCCTATGCTGCGGAAATGAGCGTCTTCCAGCAAGGGCAGCCGGCACAGATCGATGTAAGACTCACTGCTGCCCCAGTAGCCGATGACCCTGGTCATTTTGCGCATCGCCGCCCAGGGCCGTAGCCAGTTGCGCCAGTATCCGGCGATCCGCTGCGCCTGCCAGCGGCCTACGGCGGGCAGTAGTTCGTTCACCAGCCATTGATAGCATTCTCGGCATGACCAGCCGCTACGGTCGGAGGGGCGATAACCGAGCTGGGGTGTTTCCCAGAGAATAGCGATTTGCCCCTCGTGACACAGTCCCGCTACCTGTGCGCCAAAAAATACGCCGTGGTCACGTGTAGGGCTGACTGGCATCAGGCAGTCAAAGGACCGGTGAAAGATATGCCAAAGTGTTTCACCGTTATCGATGTCATGGGCGTTGGCGAAATCCAGCACTTGTCGCCAGGTATCGAATCCGACCTTGCACAGCGCCACCCGCACGCCCAGCCATCTGACCAGCGGAAAGCCTTCGGCCTGCCACTGCCTGTCTACCTCGCGCAGGCTGTGCAGATAGGCCCGGGAGAACTCGTCGGCGGCACGGGCTACGGCCTGGGCACCTTCGGCGGGCATGAAGAATCGGCAGTTCTTCAGGTCGATGATGTGGTCGGCGCCCGGCAGGCTGGCCACGCCCTGGAAGAACGGCCGGGCCTGTGGCGACAGCGGTTCGCCGTCATTGCCCAGAAAGTGCTGCAGCAGCCAGCGGTGGTCGAGGCTGACCATCACCCCGGCGGTGTCGGGCATGCGCAGGGTCACCAGGGCCGAGCCGGGATAGTCCTGGGCCGTCGGCAACAGCCCGGAGATATCGATCCAGGGTTGGCGCAGGTGCCAGTGCCGGCCGTCGACGTAGCGGCGCGTCAGGGCTGCATCGTCCATTACCCCGCTGGCGAGGAACGCCTGGGCTGGGCCGGATACCGCTCGGCGAGGGTCGGCGTGGGCCTTGAGCAAGCGTTCATCGAGCGCGACTTTCTGCTGCCACTGGTTGCAATACAGCTCGATATCCACCCCGGAAAAGAACCGTGTCAGTACATCCGGTGCGTCCTTGAGGCGTTCGGTGAGGTGTTCGGCGGTCCACAGGTCCGCCTCGATGCCGCGGGCCGCCAGGGCTGCGCGGGCCTTGACCCAGGCCGTATCGAGGGCGCCGATACCCGACTGGGCGAGGATCAGGGTGAAGCGGCCGGCCACCTCCGCCCACTCGCCAGCGAGAAACCGCGTTACGGTCATGTTCAGGTCGCTGGGGCCGAAGCGGCCCCGGCACTTGCACTCGAACACCTGCAGACGCTCGGGTTGCCAGCGGTCGAAGGCGAACAGGTCGATACCCTGCTGTGACACCCGGCCCTTGTCGCCCAGGCGCTGGCAGCCCACCAGCGTGTGATCTTTCTGTAACAACCACCAGCACAACTGCTCGAAGGTGTCGCCGGCCATGCGCTCGAACTGCAAGGGGCGGAAACCGTTGGGTGGGGTGGCGTGCTGCGGGTCGACCCTGGCATGCGTGTGCAGGTGGTCGGGGTAATCCTGGGGATAGCCTGGCGCGTGGTGCATGGCGAGCGAGTCTTGAGCGGTCAACGCCCGAGGAAAACATGACCGGGCAGGCGGGAGCAAGTTGTCGCTTGCTGCCTGCGGGCGTCGCTGGCGTTTCTCGATGGGCTTCACGTACGGTTCAAGCTCAGCCGCTTGCAGCCGAAACAGTATGAATGGAAAAAATTACTGCCAGGGTCGGCAGTTCCTTGATCCCCTTCGGCTCTATTAAACGTCAACTTCATAGAACGTATGCCCGAGGTAGCTTTAACCACCTTTGAATGATTGAGCCTGCCATGATTAAGAACGCGTCTTTAAGTACCAAGTTATTGCTTATCCTGATTCTTCCCCTGCTGGGTTTTCTGGCTTTCGCAGGGATCTTCGTGGCGGACAAGCGCCAGACGCTGACGGAGATGAATCGCGCCGTCAACGCCACCAACGCAGCGCAGAAGTTGAGTGACGTGGTCACCACCATCCAGCGCGAACGCGGTGCCAGCGGCGTATTCCTGGGCAGTGGCGGCAAGACCATGCAGGACAAGCTGAAAAGCCTGCGCCAGGAAACGGACAAGGCGGTCAGCGCGATGCGTGCGCAATCCACCGAGGACCTGCCGTCACCGAACAGGATGCTGCAGGCCATGAATGACCTGACCGAACTGCGTCAGAAAGTGGACTCGCTGGCCATCAACAATACCGAGTCCGGCACTCGCTTCACCGACCTCATCAAGAACCTCATCGGCTTCTCCTACTCGCTGGAAACCAGCATCGAGGAGCCGAAGATCCTGCGCGCCTTGAGTTCGCTCAACCAGTTCGTCGACATGAAAGAGCGCGCGGGCCGCGAGCGCGTACTGCTGGGCCTGGCGTTCGCCCAGAACCGTTTCGATGCGCCGTTGCTGTCGCGTTTCAGCCGTAACATGGGCGAGTTCTCCGGCTACTTCGAAGCCTACCAGCGCTGGGCACCGGCGGAGTTCAAGACCAAGCTGGATGCGGTGCTGCAACAACCTGCCTCCTTGGAAGTGGCTCGCCTGCAGAAGCTCGGCTTCGATACACCGCTGGGCGAGCCGCTGAATATCAAGCCCGAAGACTGGTTCAATCTGGCAACCACGCGCATCGACATGATGGCCCAGGTCGAGGCCGAGCTGGGGCAGACCGTGATCGGTCTGGCCACCGTCGAGCGCGACCAGGCCCGAAACAGCCTCTACATGGCGGTCGCCACCGTGGTGCTGATATTGATTGCGGTGCTGTGGCTGGCCTCGGTGATCATTCGCAACATCAAGATTGCCGTGACCGACGTGAACCGCACGCTCATCTCGCTGGCCACCCGTGATCTGACCGCCAGAACCCAGTACACCGGCCAGGACGAGTTTGGCGAGATCTCGCGCAACCTCGACAACATGGTGCAGCAGATCAGTGAAGTGATCCGCGAGATCGAAAGTGCCACGGCACAGGTGGCCACGGCGGCCGAGCAGTCTTCTGCAGTGGCCTTGCAAACCAGCAACAACGTGGCGCAGCAGCGCCTGGGCACCGATCAGATGGTCACGGCCATCAGTGAAATGAGCGCCACGGTCAAGGACGTCGCGCGCAGCACCACCGACGCCGCCGAGATGTCGCAGCGCGTCAACGCCAGCACGGTGCAGGGCAAGACCGAAATCGAGAACACCATCAGCCTGATCCAGGGGCTGGAAGTGCAGGCGGAGCAGACAGCGCGGATCATCCATGAACTCAAGGGCGAAAGCGATTCGATCTCCTCGGTGCTGGATGTGATTCGCGGCGTGGCCGAGCAGACCAACCTGCTGGCGCTGAACGCCGCCATCGAAGCGGCGCGTGCGGGCGAACAAGGGCGCGGCTTTGCCGTGGTCGCCGATGAAGTGCGCAATCTGGCGAAGAAAACCCAGGATTCGACCGTCAGCATCCAGGCGATGATCGCCAACCTGCAGGCCGGCTCCGACCGTGCAGCCGTGTCGATGCAGGAGACCCTGGGCAAGGCCCAGGCCGGGGCGAGCAACGTGGTGCGCGCCGGCGAGCTGCTGGAAGAAATCGCCGAGGGCATCGCGACCATCAGCGACAGCAACATCCAGGTCGCTTCGGCCGCCGAACAGCAAAGCCAGGTGGCCGAAGAGATCCATCGCAACGTCAACGACATCAATGCCCTGGTCATTCAGGTCAGTGCCGGTGCCGAACAGACCTCCGTCACCAGCCGCGAACTGGCCCGTCTGGCCGAGCAGCAGCAGGGGCTCGTAGGGCGGTTCACGGTGAGGTGATCTCCGTTGGGTAGGGCTTCAGCCGTGAAGCGCTTCACGGCTGAAGTCGATTCCACCGACCCAAGTCGCCTTGGGTCCCAGGCTTGCCTGCGTTCCGCTCGGCAGGCTTCGTTTGCCGATTACTGAATCGGCACTTTGCGCACAGGGCGGACCGAGCGTGCATAGCTTTTGCCGCTCAGACTCTGTGTGCCATCAGCGAAGTTCAGGCAGAGCGCACTGCTGGTCGTGCGCTGCGAACTGGACCACGTCCACCCCCAAGGACGGTCGTCAAGGTTCAGCCAGGCCTCGTAAAGCTCGGCGGCAGCTGGCAGGTAAAAGTCCGTATGGCCGTCAGCTGCGTAAGCGGCTGCAGCCTGTGCCGCTGGGTGGGTGGGACCAGATTCGAGCAGCGCTTGCGTGTTGGCCAGCCCATCGATGAGGCTGGTGGCTGACGACTCATCGTCGTATGGACCCCATTCCAAGCTGTCGATATCGCTGTCGGCGATGATCAGGTGGTAGGCGGCATTGCCATTGCGGGCTGGGGCGATGCCAGCGTAGATGCCGCCTTGGCCTGGCCACACCTGGCCGATTGCTGGGGGAATGATCGAGTTGTTCATGTGGTTTCTCCAGTTTGGTTTTTCCTCTGGCCCTCGCATGAAGGCCAGCCAGTGAAGTGGTAATTCCGTTTCGAGAGAGCCTTCAACCAGCGGTCCATGCCGCTGGCTCCTCGTTGTTTGGCGGTATCACCGGTCGCGGGCCTTGGCCCCTCACAGCCAGTGTTGCGCTGCGACAGGTGAAAAATTAGCAAAAGCTAAATTATCAATCAATAGCTAATGCTAAATTTCATTGCGATTGCGGGAATGATCCGTATCTCGCAAATGATGAATGGGCGCTCGACGCAGCGCTGGCGTCCGGTCCTGAACCAGGGACTGGGTTGCGATTCAGAAACGTCGTGGGTGGGGGGAGAGTCGAGACGGGCTGTGCGACTGTCGTCTTTCGCAGCCGTGATGGGTGAGGGGAGTTCGGAGAGAGCAACGAGTCAAAGGGGTAGAGGCACTGGAACAACATCCTGACGTACTACAGCCCCGTGCGCAGGGGCCATCCTCGCAGGGTCTGCGAAAAGCTTTCAGAGTTGGTGCTTTACCGGAAGGCGTCTGTATCGTCCTAACCGCTTACAGCAAATGCCCGTTCCATACGTACAACACTTTTGCCTGGATATGCACTTCTTCCCGTCTGATCGTGCGGTCTTTATGCATGGCGTTATCCGAGATCATTTCGTAGTGGTCGGCATCAGCCACCTGCAGGCGTTTGACATAGAGCATGTCGTGCCAAGTAAGAAGATAAATCCCGTCGCCGATGAATTCCCGCACCGTCACGTCCACGATCAGCGGATCGCGATCACGGATGGTCGGCTCCATGGATTGTCCCCATCCCGTGAGCATTTTCAGGTGCCAGGGCTCTTCGAATCGCAGGCCCATATCTCTAAGATGGCGCAGGCTGACCTTCACATCCTGCAACATTTCAGGGTATTCGGCCGGAATTTGACCGCTACCCATTGCCGCACGCACATCGTAATGCGCAATCCTGATCTCGTCGCCGACCTGACCGGAGGTGATGGTCGAAGCCGCAGTGCCAATACTCGTCTCATCGGCGGCAGCCAGCAGGCGCGCCTTGGCATCGGCGGTCAGGTTCTTGCCGTGTTTCATCAACATCTGCCTGACTATTTCGGCAGCGGTCGAGCGGGTAACGACCCGCTGATCGATGTCGGATTCGCTGGCGGGCGATACCAGGGTCCCGGAAGGCAAGCCAATTTTTTCTTCCAGGGTGGCTGCGGCTTTCTCACCCATATTTCGATGCCCATTCAGAATCTGGGACAAATAGGACGCGTCCAGGCCGTGCTGCTTCGCGAAATCCTTCTGGGTGGCGCCGGCCATGATGGACCTCAACGCCTTGACTCTGATCATGTTTATATCCATCTGCCAATCATCGCTGCCACTTGGCAATCAGTAAATTACCCTTGGCTGATTTTTTTACAGATGAGCAACTGCTGTTTTCTGCACCAAGAGGCCTGCCGCCAACCAGCCTGCTGGTCCGCCCCTTTTACCACCGTCTCATACCGGCAACACCTACGTTGCCGCCCCGTGACACCCTCCCAAAGCACGCATGCCCGTTCGGCTGGTGCCTTGAACTGCCAGGCCATCGAGGCCTCGTACGGGCAGGCGCAGGCGGGTGTACGGCGCGTGCCGTGCCTCGCCGCATGGGCGAGAAAGGGGCAGGGCCTCGAGGGAGCAGAGATGAAGTACGCAAGCAAGCTGAAATGGGCACTCACCGCCGTTGCGTGTGGCGTGCTCAGCGCGCAGGCCGCGGAAACCAGGCGGGTGGATGTGCTGCTGGTCGGTGGCGGAATCATGAGTTCGACCCTGGCAGTGTGGCTCAACGAGCTGGAGCCGGGTTGGTCGATGGAGATGGTCGAGCGCCTGGACAAGGTCGCCGAGGAAAGCTCCAACGGCTGGAACAACGCCGGCACCGGCCATTCGGCACTGGCCGAGCTGAACTACACCCCGGAGAAGGACGGCCACATCGACATCACCAAGGCGGTGGAGATCAACGAGTCGTTCCAGATAACGCGCCAGTTCCTGGCCTGGCAGGTGCGCCAGGGCGTGCTGCAGAACCCGCCGTCGTTCATCAACAGCACGCCGCACATGAGCTTCGTCTGGGGCGATGACAACATCCGCTTTCTCAAGAAGCGCTACGAGGCCTTGCAGGCCAGCCCGCTGTTCCGCCCCATGCAGTACTCCGAGGACCCGGCGCAGATTCGCCAGTGGGTGCCGCTGATGATGCAAGGCCGCGACCCCAACCAGAAGCTGGCGGTGACCTGGACGCCCATCGGCACCGACGTGAACTTCGGCGAGATCACCCGCCAGTACGTTCGCTACCTGCAAAGCCGACCCAATTTCGACCTGCGCCTGTCCACCGAGGTGCAGGACATCACGCGCAACGACGACGGCTCCTGGCACGTTGAATACAAGAACCTCGATGACGGCAGCCGTGGCGTCACCGACGCGAAATTCCTGTTCATCGGCGCGGGCGGCGCGGCCTTGCCGCTGTTGCAGAAATCCGGCATCGAAGAGGCCAAGGCCTATGCCGGTTTCCCGGTGGGTGGCTCGTTCCTGGTGACCGACAACCCGGCCATCGCCAACCAGCACATGGCCAAGGCCTACGGCATCGCCGCCACCGGCGCGCCGCCGATGTCGGTACCGCACCTAGACACCCGGGTGCTGGACGGCAAGCGCATGATCCTCTTCGGGCCGTTCGCAACTTTTTCCACCAAGTTCCTCAAGGAGGGTTCGCTGCTCGACCTGTTCGGCAGCATGAGCGTGCACAACACCTGGCCGATGGTGCGTGTCGGTGTGCGCGAGTTCGACCTGGTGCAATACCTGATCGGCCAGGTGATGCAGTCCGATGACGACCGCTTCGCCGCCTTGCAGACCTACTTCCCCACTGCGAAGAAGGAAGACTGGCGACTCTGGCAGGCCGGCCAGCGCGTGCAGATCATCAAGCAGGACGAACAGCAGGGCGGGGTGCTCAAGCTCGGCACCGAAGTGGTGGTCTCCGGCGACCGCAGCATCGCCGGCCTGCTCGGCGCCTCACCGGGTGCCTCCACCGCGCCGCCGATCATGCTCGACCTGCTGGGCAAGGTGTTCAAGGAACGCCTTGCCACCCCGGCGTGGCAAGACAAGATCAGGCAGATCATCCCCTCGTATGGCACCCACCTGAACGACCACCCCGAGCAGGTGCAAAAGATGTGGGCCTACACCAACCAGATACTGCAACTGGCCCCGGCGCCGGCCATCGACAAGCGCCAGGACCCGAGCAACCCCGATGACATCGACCCGCTGGGGCAGGGGAATCAGGATGCGGATCCGGATCTTAGGCCTTGAGTGTGTGAACTGCCGTATAGATGAGAACGGCGAAATTTGAAGACTTAACGGTGCCGGAGCAGCGTGTCGAAGCGATTTGATTCCCTCCCGTGTTCACAGGGGAAGAATGCCGGATGAAAAGCGCCGCATGGTGCGTTGTGACGGTGATGGCCGCGATGTAGTTTTCGGGATGCACAGGTTTCCGCTGTCCTGATTCGATTCCTGTCTCCGGCACCGGTTAAAACTACCTGCAGAGCATCATGCGTGAGGCGAAGCGGCTACGGCTGATCACGCCCTGCAGCAACGTATTCGCTTGGCCGAGTAGTGCGCCAACCTGTGCCCGTCTCTTTTTGTGGAAAGAGATGGGCACTTCCACCACTGCTGCAGCCCTGATCGCACATGGCTTTGCGGCAATCCCCCTCGTGACAATCGGCGTGACAAACGCCGATGTCACCAGCAACAGCGCTGTAGATGATGGTGCCGCAGACCAGGGAATGGACTGCACCTCACTGACAGTCAGGCATGCCCCCGGTTATCGCATTGCTGCTTGCACATGGCTCAGGATCTTCAGGCGCTGGTCTCGTCAGCCAGTGCTGCCTCCACCCGCCCACCGGTAACGGTGTTCAGGAGGCCAGATCATAAGATGCCCTTGCTCCCGGTCGTAAGGAGCCGCCCGTCCCTCGAAGAGGACATTCCCCACAGGTCGCAGGGGCCTTGATCCCTGATAACACTCAACATTTTTGGCGGGATGACTTGGGGCGAGGCTCGGAGATCGGATGATGAGGTGACTGACATGGCATTGGTGGGTAGAAGCGATGGCCGTAATTTCGGCTACGGCAGGCAACTGAGCTATGCAGGGCCGGAGGCGCTGAAAGATATGTTCGGCGGCCGCTACTACGGCACGGTGAAGGCACGTTGTGATCGGTGGCAATCTAGTTTAAGTCAGGGGTAAGCATTTCCCCTGAGAGGCAAGAATTCCTGACTAAATCGCTTATTTTGTGCCTGTATTGATTTTCCGGCACAGCATGCAGTAATTTCCAATTCTGGTTAATAATGGCCCAAGGCCATCCTGGCGACGCTCCGTTCTAAGGGATCTAGTATGCACATTGTTCGGTTTTTCCCCATCGGCAACGCCGATACCTGTCTCATCGAGCTGGCCAATGGACGTCGAATTCTCTTCGACTTTGCTGACATGCATAAAGCTGATGATCCTGAGGACAAGCGTTGCGACTTAGAACAGGAGCTGCGGGACATCCTGGGTGACGAAAAGACGATTGATGTGGTCGCGTTCACCCACCTCGATAAAGACCATTGTAACCGCGCGAAAGAGATTTTCTGGCTGGATCATGCCGCCAAGTACCAAGGCGACGATCGCATCAAGATCAAAACTCTTTGGGTCCCAGCGCATGCCGTCCTGGAGGTGGGGGCTGAAGGGCAAGCTCGTACCCTTCGTTCTGAGGCGCGCCACCGATTCCTTCAGGGCGAAGGAGTACGGGTGTTCTCTCGTCCTTCGGAGTTGGATGATTTTCTCACCGAGCGGGACATCGACCCGGCCAAACGCCGCAACTTAATTAGCGATGCAGGCACAACTTGCCCAGAATTCAACCTTGCTCATGATGGTGTTGAATTCTTCGTCCATTCGCCGTTCGGTAAGCGCGAAGGTGACGGCGTAGTTCGCGTTCGCAACGCCGATGCGCTGTTTATGCAGGCTACGTTTGAGGTCGAAGGTCAGCAGACCAAGATGATCCTATCGGCAGATGTACCCCACGACGTCATCGACGACATTGTGTTTGTCACCCGATATCACGACCGTGAGCACCGCCTTGAGTGGGACATCAACAACATCCCGCACCACTGTAGTTATACGGCTCTGAGCGACGAAAAAGGCGAAGAGAAGACCGTCCCCTCTGAGTCGTCGAAATGGCTCTACGAAGAAGCCGGTCAACTGGGTGGGCTCTTGGTATCTACCAGTAAGGTTATCCCGACTGACGACCAAGATAAGCAGCCTCCGCATCGCCAGGCAGCCGCATATTACAAAGATGTAGCCAAAAAGCTGGGCGGTGAGTGGGTGGTCTCCATGGAGCATCCGACGAAGTCGAAGCCAGAACCGCTGGTCATTGAAATCAAGAGCACCGGCTACAAAGTCCGTAAGCAGACGCCGAAGGTGGTCATCACCACCCCCGCGCCACGCGCGGGAAATTGACCATGGGCCAGGAGTACGAAGCGCCGCGGTCCTCTCTGGCTCGCTCAGTAGTGCGGTACTTGAGTGAGTCGCCGAACTACCCGTATGCGACTCTGACGAAGGTGAGCCGTGACGGTACTCACGACATCCTCGACATTGAGCTTGAGATCGAGTTGGAGCAGCGGCGCCTGGTGCCGATTCGACCAAGGGAGCCAATCCAGCTTGTTTTCATGTCCAATGACGACTCTTGGCAGCCACGGGTGGTGTCGAGTCGTGAGGATTTTCCTGTAGGTATGGTTCACACCAACCTGGATCGTGATGTAAACGGTGGCCTGGGTCTGTGCATCTGGGAGGAGGGTTGGACCGACCTGGCGACCAATCTCACTGGCCAAGCCTTGATAGAAAGGATTCGATCCTGGTTCTCCTCGATGGCCGCCGGCACTGTTCACGATGACGATCAGTTCCTAGAGCCGCTGATTCATGCGGGTTCAAATACCCTGATCATTCCTTCAGGGGAGATACTCGGCCCGTGGTATATCCAGATTGCATTCAAGCACGAAGGCCGTACCACCATCGGAATGTCTAGGGAGAAACCCGAGAAAAATATAGAGGGCAACAATTTCGCGATCTATACACCGCAGCTTCCTGGACTGCTACACCGTGGGCTTGCCAGAACGCCTTATGATTTAGGGGCGTTACAGCGCCTCTGCCTGGACCTAGGGTTTGATCTGGTTCAAGACTTGGCTCAGTGGTTGATGGAGCCTGCTCAATTGAATGATGCAGATAGTCGGCAACCGATGTTGATCCTCACCGTTCCCAAGCGGCGGAGGGCCGATGGGCCAGACGAGCAGTCGGAGGTTTGGTGCTACACGCTCGGTGAAAACCTTGCCCAGCTAGGGGAGCGGCTGGATGTAACCATCACCGAACCGAAAACTGGGCTCACTACTTCCAAACTCTTCGGAAGTACTTCTAATGCAGATCTTTCCTCCATCTCCATGGATCCTTGGCGTGTCGTTCAGAGACTCGATCGTGTCAGCGCCCGCCACTTTGCCGGGACTGAACATAAGAGTGATATTCCGTTGCTGGCGATAGGTGCCGGCGCCATCGGCTCGAACGTGGCAATGATCGCAACCCGTTCGGGCATAGGGCCCTGGGTGCTGGTCGACGGAGACATTACGTTGCCGCATAACACGGTCCGTCAGGTGCAGAGAAATGCCTCGGTAGGCTTCCCGAAAGCGAGAGAATTGCAGATCGACCTTGAGCAAGTGCTAGAGGAGGGTGGGAATACAGCAATTCCCGTCAACGTTTTTACACCTGGAGAGCACGCGGACGCGCTCAATGCTGCGGTCCAAAACTCCCAGATTGCTGTGGATTTTAGCGCCTCACCTGCGGTGTTGGGCTGGTTATCGGACCAGCCCGTTAAACGTGGTGTCAGTGCGTTTTTCGGCCCTGATGGCTCTGATCTAGTGGTGCTTGCCGAGGATAATGGTCGAGATACCAAGCTCGATGAGCTTGAGGCTCAATACTTCTGGGCTGTGGCTACCGAAGCTCAGCTGTGTGGGCACCTGTCTGCTGCGCGACTGGACCGTATCCGCTATGCAAATGCCTGCCAAGACCTTTCGCGGCCTCTCCCACCATGGCAGCTTCAGACGCTTTGTGGTCTTGCTGCCGGGCAGTTGGCGCAACTCATTGAAAGCGAAGGTACAAGCTTCAAAGTCTGGAGACTCACTGCGGCAACAGGCGCTGTACAGGCATTGGCTTTGCCGGTGCAATCAGTCAGTCGGTTTGAAACTGGTCAAATGCGAGTGACGATTACAGCCGCAGCTGTTCGAACAATGCGTGAGCTGCGTCGCCAATCTGGAAGGAACGAGACAGGAGGAGTTCTGATCGGTACCTTCGACTTGGTGCGCAACGTGCTACACGTTGTTGCAGCACTTCCTGCTCCTCCAGATAGTAAGCAAGCACCAACCTATTTCATTCGAGGCATCAAAGATCTTAAGCCGCGTATCGAAGCGTTGGCTGACGGCTCTGCTGGACGTTTGCATTACATCGGTGAGTGGCATAGCCATCCCGGAGGCGTGGCGGCTCGACCTAGCGCTGACGATGAGAAGGTCTTTACCCACCTGGATACCCATTTGGGGCCGCTAGGGTCGCCATACGTGATGTTTATTTGTGGGGAGCGGGACAGTTGGCTTCGTGTGGGATGGAACGAGCGTGGCGTAGTGGAGGGAGTGGTGACATATGAGTGTGAGTGATGCCCTGCTGGTTTCTCAGGATGAAGGTACCGACAAGATCGCTCTAGCTCTGTCGGGCGGTGGCTCTCGAGCTATGGCATTCCATTTGGGCTGCCTCCGCGCATTGCATGACCTAGGCGTGCTTCAGCGGGTTTCTACCATCACCGCAGTTTCGGGTGGGAGCGTTCTGGCGGGCCTATATTGCAGTCACCCTGGAGACTTCGAGGCCTTTGAAGCAAGGGCACGTGAGATTCTTCGGGAAGGCTTCGCCAAACCTGCGCTCTGGAGGGCATTGAGTTCTGCTGATGGGATTAAAGCCGTAACTTATGCCAGTGCGCTGGTGGTCGAGCGAGCGGGGGCGTTTTTCTGGCGAATCGGCCAACGGTTACTCCGTAAGTGGAAGGCAGGGGAGCATTGGCCTAACTCAGCACCATTCCTGCGTAAGGCCAGTCGCACCACCATCATGCGAAATGTCTTCAGCAAGACGTTCAACGGCTGTCTGCTGAAAAATCTCCGAAAGGATCGACCACAGCTCATTGTCATAGCCTGTGAGCTGCGAGCAAAGGCAGCGTTCTACTACACCAAAGATCGCCTTCATTGCTGGCGGTATGGATCCGCTAGCTCTGAAGGGGTCGAGCTGGCTGATGCTGTCGTGGCCTCAGCAGCATACCCCGCATTTCTTCCTGCCCTCGACCAGCGTCTGCTTTTCAGTAAGGCATCGGAAGAGCAGGCGCATAGGATTACCCTCACTGACGGAGGCGTTTACGACAACCTGGGCTTGGCTCCGCTCTGGCCGGACCGAGACTTTTCGGAAAGTCTCCCGGTGCCACGCCATGATTGGATTATTGCCTGCCGAGCAGGTTATGGCCTCGAGGTCACTGAGCCTGCTTCGATGTGGGGCGCGCGCATGGGGGCATCGTTTGAGAGCGTGTTCGCAAGAGCCCAGAACCTAGCGATGAAACGCCTTTTTGACCTCAAAGACCTAGGCAAGCTCAAGGGCTTCATGTTGCCCTATCTCGGTCAGAAGGACAGTACCCTCAAATTTACTAACCTGGATATGGTTACCGCTGAGGCCACAGCGGGCTATGCGACCAATTTCAATGCAATGGACAAAGAGTGGATTGAGCGTCTAGTAAGGCGAGGAGAGCAGATTGTCCATGCGCAGTTTAAAGAGCATTGGCAGTCATACATGCCCCCTAAGCCAGTCAAGGCCAAGGTCTAATCTCTTAACGCAGTGGCGCGCGCAGGTAAATGACTGTGCGGTGGATATCTAAATAATTTAAGAAAAATGAAAGATATATCGACTGGGCGATTAGTGACTCGCGGAGAGCGAATTGTGCAGGCTCAGTTTGAGCAGCACTGGTCGTCGGTAGAGCAGGCACAGCCGCAACCTAACCAAGAAACTGATAGGCTCTAAACTCCGAGCTTGGCATTGCAGAGAAAGGAATACACTCGCTTATGTTCAAAAACAAATTTTTTGCTTCTGCTGCTCAGGAAGATGGCGAGCCGCGTCGTAAAGGGCGCGTTTACGCTGCCATAGAAATTCCTGAGCTAGATGAGGGTTTGCAGCCTTATGAGGCTGAACCAGTCTACCTTGAGTGTGTCGATACCTCCTGGTTAAATTCTTTTAAGGTGAGCGAGAATGGTCCGAGTTGGAGCAAGTTATTTCAGATGGCACCGCTATCAGTACTTGAGCTGACTAGCTATAAACTTCCTATATTTCCTGAGAGCTCTAAGCCCGGTGATATTGCGTGGTTCGAATTTGGGTACGAGCCCGCTTCTAGCTCGGAGAGCGATGCGCGGATTTACACCAATCTCCTTTCTGAAGGAACGACGGTCAAAATATCCTTCCATGAGGCTCGTCCGCTTGGTTGGGCAGAAAGGGGGGGAATAGGGGATGTCGCACAAGCGCTGGCTAAATATAACTCTTCTAGTAACTCTCAGTATTCTCTGGAAAAGCGTTTAGCGAGGGTGTCTACTGCTGGCGGAGTTGCGTTTTATGATGTTGGGCAGGGCGCGTGTCAGGCTGCCATTGATAATGATCTGCACATTCCTCAACTTTACGTAGATTTCGGAGGGGGGGTGCTCACGAATAAAAAGACATTCCCCGATGGTTTTGCTGGTTTCTGCTTCACCTGCGACCCCATGGTCATTCTGTCTCATTGGGATTGGGATCACTGGTCTTCAGCTCAAAGGTGGCCTGAGGCTCTAAATACGCCTTGGCTGACACCGCCAGTGCCCTTGAAGCCAATCCAGCTGGCATTCGCTGCTGAGTTGCATGAACGAGGTTCCTTGCACATTTGGGACGGTGCATGGCCTGGGACTATCACTGCTGGAGCGGTCACTATCGAGCGTTGCACTGGACGGACGGCTAACGATTCTGGGCTAGCAGTCACGCTGCGTCGGCGGCGTAGTAGCCCTAAGAACTGTCTCCTCCCTGGCGATGCCGATTACGCCTGTATTCCTTCTGTTGTGGCTGGGGAGTCGTTCAATGCTCTGTGCATGACTCACCATGGCGGCAGGCTACACTCCCCGACTTATCCAAAAGCAAAGCGCGGCGCTGCATCTGTACTTTCTGCGGGGCCCCGAAACTCCTATCGTCATCCGCTATTTGACACAGTCGTGGCTCACTTGGAACACGGGTGGAGCTTGCCAACAGGTACGGCTTTGTCAGGACAGCGCCCATGCCATGTATTAGTTCCGTGGGGGGGAAGGCCACACATATTACAAGGTGGCTGTCACGCTGGGAGGTGCGCCACCGCTGTTTCGGCCATTGCTCCGGCAAACGGAAAAATCACCAAATTCGCCCGCCGCAGTGAGAGCGCTATGTGAGCCGAGCAGCTAAGCCCAGCCTCACCTCAACGATTGCTTCTGGCCGTTTGCTGACCTACGTCGAGGGCACTTTTGAGTCGTTTTCTACTGTTCATCCCCTAGCAGTTGAACCGGGTGTGCCTAGCTCTCACTGTATCCAACGCAATTTTCGATTCGATTCCACTGAAAGCCATAACCAGCTGATTTTTTTATAGATACCTTTTGAGGTACGCCAAAAAATCCACCAAATTCCAGCCCCGCGAAAACCGGGGCCTCCCGGCCAACAACCGTCCGTCTGTCTCCGCCATCGAATATCACTTAGAGCCACTCACCAGTGACGATATCGACCTGACGAAACAGGAAAGTCAAAATCAGCCCCAGTCAAACCACCCACATGCTAACCAAAGCGTCGCCCGCTTCAACATTCACGGATTTTCGATCCGACACCCATTCATTGGTGCGGAGGCTACGGCCGACGGTGGTTTCACGCTCGCCTTTAGCGACCACCAGGACGACATGCGAACCGGGTAAGTGAAGGAACGGAGTCTCTCGATATGCTGTTCACTGACCAACTGCCTTCCAGGCATTTACCTTGGGGCAGGTCACCCAGGCATTTGACCTCGGCGACCACCTGCGGCGTGCCCGTTTCATCACAAGCGTACAGGTCGGCCTTGCTTCGTTCGCCAATGGATAGGTCGGTCCATATTTCCAGTTCAGGGGTGTTCCAGGCATACAGACTGAGTTCCGCCTGAATCCAGTGCTCTCGAAAATTGTTGAGCTGCAAGTCGCTTTCGCCGCACCCTGACCGGATACCGCAAACAATCCGAACAGCACTGCCAGCGCACCAGCCCCAAACTGACTTGCACCGCAGCCAGCCTAGACCGACCAAACAATCACCCACCCATCACGAAAACCCCTCATCGTCAGTCACCCGCTGCAGCAGTTCGGCAATCTGCTCGCGATGAACCTGTTGCCTGTGCTGAGCCTCTTGCAGCGCCTCGACGATGGAGCGGCTTTTCGCCAGGTCGATCAATTGCGAGTACGCGTCGATCTGGCGGTCTTCCAGTTCGATGTAGCGCTTCAGGTATTGGTGTGGGTCACGAGGGAAGGGGTACAGCGCCTGTTGGCCCGTTTCGATTGCCTCGACCCGGCGGGCGAAGACTTTGGCAATGTCGAAGCAGTCGGTCTTGATGCTGCGGCTGTGCAGCAACTGGTGGAGTTCGTCTGGCGGCGGGTTGCGCGAGAAGCGCCCGCGGCGCCTCCTGGCCAGGTGCACGAGGATGGCGGCCAGGATTTCGGCGTTTTCGATTTTTTCCTTGGCGATCTGCGTGATGATCCTTCTACGTTCCGGCTCTCGATCCATCGCGGCGTTGACGAGGTAGGCGGTCGCGGACGGCAGTTCGCCTTCCATCCCGCGAAACTGCTCCAGTAACAGCTCGAACAAGGTGATTCTGTCTTTTGCCTTTAAGGAAGTGGACACGATGGCTCCTGACAGTCGTCAAAGGGTGGGTCGATGAGAGAAGCGTCGAGCGACGTGTTCGGCCAAAGTGACAGGGGAGCGTCCAATGCATGGCGTTAAAAAGGCCCGCATTGCTGCGGGCAATGTCTTGCGCGTTTCAGTAGCGGGTCATGCTCGTCGAAGCTTGGGCTTCATCGCGCTGAATGCCTTGACCATCTGACGGGCCTTGAAGGCCGACCTCAGGCCATGGGCTTCGGCGCTGTAATGGTCGAACGACTCGCCAAAGCGCTGCATCAGCTGCGCGCCCAGCTCGATTTCGCGGGGTAGGGTCTGCATGTCGACGCTCCTCATCAAGGTTGTTCCGCGGCTTTGCCCTGGGCGAGGCCCGAGCCCATTTCCGCGCCGGTGATGGGCAGGCTGTCAGGGTCTGACTCGGTGCGCCGCTTCATGTTGGCCAGTGTGGTTTCCTCTTCGGCCGACAGCGTGACGCTCGCCAGGCCGTCGCCGCCATCCACGGCTGGCTGCGGATCCTCGACGTACTCGAACTCGTCGCCGTTCCATGGCCCACGCACGCTGGGTTCGCCCTGGGAGAGGTTGAAGTACTTGCGGGTGAACTGCGGGTCACCCGGCAACTTGCCTTGCGGGAAATTGGGCTGAATGGCATGCAGCGCTTTCTCGAAAGACAGCTGGTGGGCGATTTCCCGGGTCATGAGAAAGCCCAGGGCGTCCTTGATACCGGGGTCGTCGGTCACGTTCATCAGGCGTTCGTAGACGATCTTGGCCCGCGCTTCGGCGGCGATGTTGGACCGAAAATCCGCCGTCGGCTCGCCGATGGTGTCGACATAGGCGGCGGTCCAGGGCACGCCTGCCGAGTTCACCAGCGGCGCGCCTCCGCCATACAGCAGGCTGGTCACGTGCGAGTCATTGCCTGCGCCGGTGAGTGAACGATACAGCTCGCCTTCCTGCTCGACGCCTTCGGCCATGCGGCCTTTGGCGCCACGGTTGAGCATGACGATGATCGAGCCGATCACCTCCAAGTGGCTCAACTCTTCGGTGGCAATGTCCAGCAGCAAGTCCTTGCGCCCGGCATCTTCCTCGCTCAGGCCTTGGGTGAAATAGCGGGCGGCGGCGGCCAGTTCGCCCTGTGGGCCGCCGAATTGCTCCAGCAGCAGGTTGGCCAGGCCTGGGTTGGGGTTGGCCACGCGGACGGTGTATTGCAGACGCTTGTTATGGATAAACATGATCTACCTCTTCATCGTCTAGCTAAGAGTTCAAGTGTTATTTTTCCTGGCTCGCCAGGGTGGCGGCCTGGTTGCCGCCTTGCTCGGCGATTGCGGTCAACTTCTCGTCGGCGCCTTTTTCTTCGGCGAGGGTTTCCTTGAGCAGCTTGGTCGCGTCTTTCATACCCAACTGATTGGCCATGGCGATCAAGGTGCCGTAACTGGCGATTTCGTAGTGCTCGACCTTTTGCGCCGCGCCGATCAAGGCAGCGTCCAGTACTTCGCCTTTTTCGATCTCGTCGAGCAGTTCCTTGCTTTCCTCCACCAGGCCCTCCATGGCCGCACACTTCATGCGCTTGAGCTTCAGCCCGGCGTTCTCGACCAGTTGGTCGATGCGCTCGATCTGCCCTTGGGTTTCTTCCAGGTGCGCTTCGAACGCTTCCTTGAGCAGCGGGTTGGTGGCGGCGCGTGCCAGTCTTGGCAAGGCTTTGGTGATCTGCTTTTCCGCGCTGTAGACGTCTGAAAGCTCGTGAATGAACAGGTCGTCGACAGTAGTGCGTGCTGATTTGGCCATGCTGGATTCCTCGGTTCTGTGGCGAAGATTGGGTAGAGCGTGATACGCCCTACACAAAGGTTGAGCAGGTCGAGCGCTGCCGCGTTCGTTCTATTTGCGAGAATCTGCGATGAGCGGTCTCATGGCTCATGGCTATCTGAATAGGTAGGTGATAAGCGGGCAAGATCGGTGATCGTCGCTAAAAATCGGGTAAGCGGATGCCTTCAAGCGGTGCTTTGCGGCGACCGCGCCTTGGCAGTGGATGGTTTCTTTCAAGGGCGGTCGCAGTCGGGGATGGGGGCTTCTGTTACCGCAGGGGCGGTGGCAGGACCGCTCACGCTCTGCTTCTGGGCATGTCGAGATTCTCGTGGTACTCGATGCTGAACAGGATCACGTTGCCTCTGTCCTGGGGCTGCACCATGCCGATGGAACCTTCGAGATAGATGCCGTTATCCAGCAGGATTTCCAGGTAATTGCTGCCGTGTGGCACCTGAAAGTCGGATAGCAGGCTCAGCCTGGCGATCTGGGCGATCGCGCATTTGTCGATGCTGACCAGCGACCTGATCAGGGCGGTCTGGCTCCTGGGCTGACCGCTGTATTGGCAGCAAAACCTGATCGCAGCGGGGCCAGAAAGCGCTGTAAAAGACATAAAACACCTGTGCACGGGCGTGATGAATATATTCGTGAGGCTAGCAGTCGTTAGTTGATACATGGGGATTACAGATCAGCGGTCGTTACTTGAACGCTTTTGGTCGACAGCAAGAATGGCCATGATCTAAGTGGCTGTTTGATATGTATTGGCCATTTAATAAGGCGGCGTTATGCCGTTGGTCAGGCGACCCTGATTTATTTGAAGTAAGTACACGAGGGGTGTGTCACAGCTGAACACAGAATGTCCTGTGTGATCGTAACGAGGAATACATCATGGCTCGTAATCAAGATGATCGTGAAAATCAAGGTAATGCTGGAAACTTCGCCAACGACCGGGAAAAAGCCTCCGAGGCCGGCAAGAAAGGCGGGCAGAATTCTGGCGGCAACTTCGCCAATGATCCAGAGCGGGCGGCTGAAGCCGGGCGCAAAGGCGGGCAGAATTCGGGTGGAAACTTCGCCAACGATCCCGAGCGAGCAGCCGAGGCCGGCCGCAAGGGCGGGCAGAATTCCGGCGGAAATTTCGCCAATGACCGGGAAAAGGCTTCCGAAGCGGGACGCGTTGGCGGGCAGCATAGTCATGGCGGAGGTCGTGGCAGCGATGACAACTAACTTGCAGCTTCGCCGAAAGACTGTTGCCTGACCATCAGATGGGGGAGTGAGCAGTCCTCCCATCCCCTCGAATGAATTGGCATCAATATCAGATGCCGCAGGTGTCCGCTTTATATTCTCTTGGGTTACATCAGCAGGACTGGGATTGCCCATCTAAGGGCTTTTATTCATTGACACGGTTCGGCTGGGATGAAACTTGTAGGCGCCTATGAAGTGTCGCGTCTGTCGTTGTAGGAGGAATTCTGGCCGTGAAAAGTCAGCCCTGTGCGTATAGCTTTAATTACCGCGACTATGTTGTAGCCGTATGTTTGACTCAACATCCGCATGGTGTGTTGTGTGAAATGCTGGTAGCCCGATCAGGAGCGCCAAGCTCTACAGATTCCATTCATTCGAATGCGTTCTATCGGGATGCGCAGTCCGCGTGCAAGTGCGCGGCTGTCGAAGCATTCGGTTTGATTGATCGTATTCATCGTGCTGGCTGCAACATGGGTTTGCAGCCTTCGGTCCATAGGGCGCCAAGAGGGCGGCTCCTGGATTGATCTGATCAGCGGGACTGTGGCCTGATTGCAAGACGCCTCCCTTTTCCTTGAGGGAAATTTCCTAGAAAATCCCGGCCGCTTGCGCCTGCCCGATTCGCTCTCTAGGCTGCCTGCCGTCGCTGGAAACAGCGGCAGGGCTTGGCCGCCCAGCCAGAGAAAGGATGCAGTCGCTTGTCGTCGTGGACGGGGTCCGTTCGCGTGCGTGTTATGGCAACTGTACAAGGGACACCCTCGGGTGTGCCGGATGCCTTCTCTCCGGTCGGCCAACCCTTGTACCGTTGCCACCTTGTCCGCTTGGCCGCGGCATGGTTGGCAATTCCTGTAAAACGAGAAGGAAGTTGCCATGAAAAAGATCGTCCCCGACCCACCGGTCCCCGCCACTCAGCCCAGCCCCAATCCACCACCCCTCAATGTCGAAGAGCAGCTCAGCCAGGCCTGGGATCTGCTGCGTTGCGCCAGCGCCACGGCCTTCGAGTGCGGCGACGGCCTGCATGGTCAGCCTCGCGACCTGGCCATGGCCACCTCGCACCTGATCGGGCTGGCCCAGAGTGTGATCGGCCAGCTCATCGACCAATGGCCCGGCGCGCGTCTCTAGGCCCCCCGGCTGAATGACCGGGCAAGCCCGCAGGTCCGGGCTTGCTCGCGAGAAGCTGGCAAAGTCGCTGAATCGGCTGTGAAGTCGACGCCGCCTTCGCGAGCAAGCTCGCTCCCACGGTCTGACCAGTATTGGGCTTGCTCGCCCATCGACATCTACTCCCGGATCACGCCGTGCTACTGTCCCAGGCTTTCAATACCAGGCTCAGGGGCCGATATGTCCGAATTCAAACTGCACTGCTTCGCACTCTCCGGCAACGCCTACAAGGTCGCGCTGTTTCTGACCTTGGCTCAGAAGCCCTGGGAAGCGGTGTTCGTCGACTTTCTCAATGGCGAGACCAAAACCCAGGCCTGGCGCGACACGGTCAACGAGCAGGGCGAAGTACCGGTGCTGGAACACCGTGGCCAGCGCCTGAGCCAATCCGCGCTGATCCTCGATTACCTGGCCGAAGTCACCGGCCAGTTTGGCGCGCAAACGCCCGAGGAAAAACAGGAAATCTGGCGCTGGATGCTGTTCGACAACCACAAGTTCACCAGCTATTACGCCACCTTGCGCTTTCTGTACGGCATCCAGAAAAGCGGCGAGACCGACGTGACGCGCTTCTTGCGCGAGCGTGCGCGGGCGGCTTACCAGGTCGTCGATGCCCACCTGGCCAAGACGCCGTTCCTGGTCGGCGAGCGCCTGACCATCGCTGATCTGTCGCTGGCCGGCTATGTGTTCATGCCCGAAGACACCGGCCTGGACATGCACGACTTCCCGCATGTCCAGGCCTGGAAGGCGCGCATCCAGATCCTGCCGGGCTGGCAGCACCCCTATGACCTGATGCCGGGGCCGACCAGCCTCTGAGGCAACGCGGAGTCGATATCGGCGTCAAGCTTTTGGTGGGAGCTGCTTCACCCTACAACAGGTCGGCAAGTTCGGCGCATCGGCTGCGAGTGTGACTCAGCCTTCGCGGGCAAGCTCGCTCCCATCGCCTGATCTTTAAAGGTATTAAAGTCGCCAGCAGCCTGCGTAGTGCTCACATACACCGGCGGTCTGATCGAGTTGCGCCATTTTTTGCAGGTGCTCCAGCTGGATCTGCGCAAACGTCTGTTGCGCAACATACCCGTGATAGAACTCGGCATCCTTGAGGCGTTTTTCCCGACTTTTCAAGTTTCGGTCGTGGGTTTTTCCAGCCCAAACGCTCAATTGCTCTGTGCTGACGCTGCGTAGCAGAGTAAGGCTGTCCGCTTCAAAACGAGCGTCAACACGCTTTTCGATCTGACTGAGCGCTTCGGCGTAAGCTCTCAGGTTGGCTCGATATTTTTCCCAGTAACTGTCGGGTAATTCGAATCCCACTTCATGTTTGCGCTTGGCTATCTGTGTCTCAACAGGCTCCTGGTCCTGCACGGCGATAAACTTGACTCGGCTGAGCATCTTCAACCGGGGAGGAAAGCTGTCACGCATGATCTGCTCAATAAGTTCCGCTCGCTCTGCCGTATCGGGCAACGCCGTAGGCGGCTTTGGAAACAGCGGGTTCTTGCCCAGACACGCGTCAGGAGCCTCGTTGACCATGGGGTAGTGCTGACGCCGATATTCGCCACCGACTTTTTGCAGGCGCACAAATTGCGCAACGCATAGACCTGGCCTTTCTTTGAAGCTGAGCTCGTACTCTGAGCCAGGCTGGGGTGTCAGGTTGAACGCGACAGAGCACTGCGTAGCATTGTTTTGTGTATTGACTCGGAAATACACAGGCTTTCCGGGCTCCATGCGAAGCTCGTAATAACTTTTGGTCCCTGCGGGGGGTGGAACGATCATATCCACCCGTTTGCGTGTATCGGCCACAAACAGGTTATTGAGTAATCCGGTCGTCCAGCCTGCGCAATGGTCGCCGTCGAAAAGATCAAGTGTGGCGCTGGAGTTGCCCGATATGTAACGCAACTTGGCCGCCTCCGGATTCGTGCTCTCGGGATAGGTGCCGTTGATACTGCAACCATGGAGTGTGACGGCCAGGGGGGCGAGCGCCATCAGTCGAAAGAGAGCAGGCATAGTCTTCCTTGAGTTAGGTCTTCGCGGTGCTGAAAGGCTGTCAGTGCCGTGTCCGGAGTTCCGGCCTTCGGCAATGGCGCGGGGTGAGACCGACTTCAGCCGCGGCAGTTCACTTGCAGCTGAAGCCATTCCCGTGGTTACCGATTGCGCACAGGCCCCGTCATCCTAGTATTTTCCTCAGAAGTCATACGCCAGCTTGGTGTACCAGAAGCCGCCGTTGGGGCTGAACGGTGGGTTGCCGTAGATGCCCTGGCCGCCGTTGGAAGGGCTGGCGACCACGCCGTTGCGGTCGGGGTAGACGTTGAAGATGTTGGTGCCACCCACGCTGGCGGTGAGGTTGTCGGTGATCGAGTAGGCGATGTCCAGGTCGGTGATCCACTTGGCGTCGAAGCTGCGGTCGGCGCGGGCGTCGTCGGCCCAGGTCTCGACCTTGCCGTAGCGGGTGGTCTGCAGGTTGACCGCGAAGCGCTCGATGCGCCAGTTGGCGCCCAGGACCCATTTGGTCTTCGGCGAGGCGGCCACCAGGTTGCCCTCGGCGGCGTGGCCGATCACCTCGATGCCGGAGGCAGCGAGGTTGGCCGGGGTGCTGCGGCTGCCTTCGATGGTGGTCTTGTTCCAGTTGAACGCCGCGCTCCAGCGCACGTCGCCGAACGCGCCCAGCGGGGTGCTGTGGTCGAAGACCAGGTCGAGGCCACGGGTGCGGGTGTCGAAGGCGTTGGTGTAGTAGCTCACCCAGGAACCTTCGGCCACGCCCAGCGAGCGCAGAATGCCGTTCACCGCGCCGTTGCCGGTGTCATAGATGTTCTGCGACAGCAGGATGCGGTCGTCGATGTCCACCACGTAGGCGTCCAGGGTCACGCTGGTGCGCCGCGCCGGCTGCCAGGTCAGGCCCAACCCCAGGTTGCGGGTCTTTTCCGGGTCCAGGTCGCTGGCGCCGAAGGCCTTGGCCAGCGCGCTGCCGGGGGTGGCGGTATAGCGCAGCGCCGGCACCACCACGCCTTGGGCGTTGACCCCGGTGCGGTTGTCGGCCACCGAATAGCCCAGCTGGGTCAGCGACGGGGCGCGGAAACCGGTGCCCAGGGTGCCGCGCACGGCCAGGGTGTCGGTCAGCTCGTAGCGCGAGTTGAGCTTGAGCGCGAAGGTGTTCTTCTGGATGTCGTCGTAGTGCTCCACGCGCCCGGCCAGGCCGATGTACCAGCGCTCGGTGGGGTTGAGGGCAAAGTCCAGGTAGGCGGCGTAGTTGTTGCGCTCCAGGTCGGCTTCGTCTTCGGGGCGAATTACCAGCGCAGCCTGGGCGCCGCGGCTCGGCCCGCCGTTCAGGCCGCTGCGCACACTCAGGTCGTACAGCGGGTTGCGGCTGCCATCGGCGAGCAACTGCGGGTAGGTGTAGCTGCCCACACTGTAGGCGTCGGCCGAGCCGGCGAAGGTCTGGAAGCGTTCCCAGCGGTGCTCCAGGCCGGCGGACACCTGCACCGCGAAGGGCAGCAGCGGCAGGCTGTCGAAATGCCGGGTGACGTCGAGGTTGTTGACCCATTGGTCGAACTGCAGGGTCGCCAGGTCGCCGAACGAGGTGGGCGAGGCCGGCCCGTACGTGGGGTTGATGGTCAGGTCGCTGGAGTGGTGGTTGCGGTTGCGCCCGTAGGTGGTAGAGAGGTCCCAGTTCCACGCGCCGAGCTCGCCCTTGCCGCCGAGCAGCCACTGCCAGTCGGTGTCCTTGATGTTGTTCAGCGGGTCGTAGCCGTCCGGGTACCGCTCGGGAATCGAGGCGGTGCTGTAGGCCAGGCGCTTGTTGTTGTAGATGGTCGCGTCGCGTTCGCCATAGGTGGCGTAGGAATACACGCGGGTGCTGTCGGTGAGTGGCAGTTCGGCGTTGTAGCCAAGGTTGAAGGCTTCCAGGTCGGGGTCGCCGTTCTTCAGTGCGCGATGGTCCCAGCTGTCCTGGCGCGTGTCGCCGGGGGCATAGCCCCGGTAGTTGGCGTCGGCCTTGTCGTAGACGAATGCCTGGTTGCGCTTGCGCGCGTCCGCCGAGACATGCAGGAAACCGCCGTCGCCGAGCGACAGGCCTTTGTCGCCCGCAAACTTGATGTTCTCACCCTGGCCGTCGCCAAGGCGGCCGTAGCTGGTTTCCAGATGCCCGCCGCTGGCCGACGATTTGAGAATCACGTTGATCACTCCGGCCACGGCGTCGGAGCCGTACTGCGCTGCTGCGCTGTCCTTGAGCACCTCGATGCGCTCCACGGCGCTGATCGGGATCAGGTCCAGGTCCACCGCGTTGGCGCCACTGGTATCGATGTTGCCGCCGGCGGGCATGGCGCCGTTGTGGCGGCGCTTGCCGTTGACCAGCACCAGGGTATAGGCCGGCCCCAGGCCACGGTTGGTCAAGGGCCGGGTGGTGGACTGGAAGCCCGAAGTGTTGGCGCCGAAGTTGAACGATGGCAGCAGCTTGGAGATGGCCTCCGACAGCTCGGCGCGACCGGTCTTGAGCAGTTGTTCGCTGTTGATGATGTCGATGGGCGTCGGGCTGTCGGCCACGGTGCGCTGAGCGCCGCGAACGCCGGTGGAAATCACCGTCACGGTTTCCAGGCGGGTGTCATCCTGGGTGTCGGCCCAGGCGCCGGGGGCTAGCAGGCAGGCCAGGGTCAGGCCCGACAAGGTGCTGGTCTGGGGGATAGACAGGGCAGAGCGGTGCAGCTTGGTGGCGGTCAGGGTCATGGGTGGTTCCAGATCACGGCAGTGGCCAGGCCGCTTGCGGCGGGCTTGGCAGTTGGGCTCGAGCGTCGCTGCCGGTGGCAGGCAGGCGGCGCTTGTCGGTGGGTTCTGGAGCGAGGCGGGTGGTGGTGGGTCGCTCGGGTGACGCCGCTATCCGGGAGGCGGCCGGTCAAGCGAAGGTGAAGTCGAGGCTGATCTTATAGTTATGAAAAAGAGTGGGAAAATTCTTTTTTGGAATATTTTAATATTTAAATAACAAATCAAATCTATGTCTGATTATGTTATTTGGGTATTTATTGCTGGGCGTGCAGGTTTACCAGGCCGCTGTTTTCAGGCACTGGCAATCTGAACAATAGCGGCGCTGTAGCGTCTCAGTGGACAGGTCGTTCCAGCTTCCAGCCAGGTCATGCATGAAATTTCTCTCCCGCCTGTTTTCCCGCAAGAAATCTCCAGCTCCGTTGCCGGCGGCCACGGATTTGGCCAATGACGCTTCCCAGGATGCCGAAACGCTGCAACAGGCAGTGCGTCAGGCCGGTCATGAGCGTATGGATCGCCACTGGCGTTCGGTGGGGCAACTGGAAAGCGATGTGCTGACCTACCTGATCAGCCCCGGGCTCAGTGGTAGCGCGCAGTGGCCGAGTACCCGCCAAGCGTATCGGGTGGTGCGCCGGGGCGAATCGCTGCTGCTGGCCACCGATGGTCTCTCTGATCCGTTCGACGGTGTGGAAGGCATGGGCAACGGCTTCGAAATGGAACTGTTCCTGGAGACGTCGGACCTGCCCGAGACGATGCGCGGCGAAGCCGGGCAGGTGGATGCCCTGAAGGGCAGTTGGGCCTTCGAGCTGCTCGAACACGTGGCCAGTACCGTGGCGGATGCTGGCGGTATTACCCATCAGCTGGAGCAGTACGGCGTGCTGTCGCTGGAGCTGCCGGGGGTCAGCCAGTCGCGCAGCATCGCCGCGCAGGTACCGGCGCGTTTCGTCAGCGCTGACGACTGCATTGGTGTATTGCTGGGTGGTCCGGGGCCGGATTTCCCGACCCGGCTGGAGGATATGCCGCTGTCGCCGGTGACATTGGTGCCGGTGGTGTTGATCACCGCCGCCGAGCTGGACTACGTGCGAGCCGGCGGCGGCGCAGCACGCGCCCAACTGGTGGCGCGCCTGGCGGGGGCGGGCGTGCTGGGCACCAGCTCGCTGCAGCGCGACAGCGTGGTCTGAGCGCTGCGCCAGGCCTGTGTCGATCGACGAATATGTTTCAATTTGATGCGAAGCGAGCTGTGCCGAAGGCCAACGCAGCCCGCGCATTTCGTGCCTCGCAGCGAAGCGACGGCTCTGGCGCGGGCACAAAGCGAGTGTCGTGAACTGCACAAACAGTTATGCAAGTAAAAATCATTATCATTAGCGACATTGATTGGTGATAGATTCCTGCCCCTCCGAACGCTGCGCCCGGCCTCCCGGCGATAGGGCTTCTGACCCGACCCCGCCTAGGCCGCAGTCCTTCATGCTCTTGCAGGAATCTTTCCGATGTCTCGTCTTGTCTTTCCCGCCCTGGCGGGTGTCATCGCCCTGAGTGCGCCCGCCTGGGTCATTGCTGCGTCCCAAGGCTCTGCGGGGGCCTTGACCCTCGACACCCTCAACATCAATGCCGAACAGGCCGGCCTGGACGCGGCAACCACCGAAGGCACCCATTCCTACACCACCGGTTCGATGAGCACCGCCACCAAGCTGCCCTTGTCGATTCGCGAGACACCCCAGTCGGTCAGCGTCATCACCCGGCAACGCATCGAAGACCAGGGCATGAATGACCTCAATGACCTGGTCAAGTACGCGCCGGGCATCACCCTGCGCAAGTATGGTTCCGACCGGCTGGAGTATCTGTCGCGGGGCTTCAAGATCGACAACCTGATGTACGACGGTCTACCGACCACTGTGGGCGGTTTTACCCAGGACACCATTTCTGCGGCCGACCTGGCGATGTACGACCGTATCGAGGTGGTACGCGGCGCCACGGGCCTGATGACCGGTGCTGGCAGCCCGGCGGCGACCCTCAATCTGGTCCGCAAGCGGCCCACCGCCACCCCGCAGGTCAGTGTCACCGCCAGCGCCGGTAGCTGGGACCGCTACCGCCTGGAAGTGGACGCCGCCAACAAGCTCAACGACGCCGGCACCCTGCGTGGCCGCGTGGTCACCGCCTACGAAACCAAGAACAGTTTCCAGGACGTGCGCGAAAACGAGCGCCAGCTGTTCTACGGGGTGATCGAGGCCGATCTGTCCGAGGCCACCACCTGGACGCTGGGCGCGTCCAAGCAGCGTGACGACAACACCTCCGACTGGGGCAGCCTGCCCAGCGGGCCGAACGGCGAAGACCTGCACCTGTCGCGCTCGACCTTCCTGAGCAACGACTGGTCGTACTGGGACAAGGACAACTACACGCTGTTCTCCGACATCACCCATCGTTTCGACAACGGCTGGACCGCCAAGCTGGCGGGGCAGAAGATCTGGGCCGAGGCCGATACCTTCTCCAGCTACCTGGGCTACAACGGTCCGACCCTGGAGCAATACTCCGGCCAGTACTTCAACACCGATGACCAGACCAACCTGGATGCGTCGCTGTCCGGGCCGTTCCAGCTGCTCGGGCGTGAACACGAGCTGGTGTTCGGCGCCAGCCGCCGTGAAGAGAAATTCGACCAGGCTGGTGGCTGGTGGGGGCAGGGCACGCCGATCGACCCCTACAACTTCGATCACCACATCGCCAAGCCGTCGTCCGGCAACCGCAACCCTTACGCCGGGCGCAACACCAGTATCGAGAAGAGTGTCTACGCTGCGGCGCGGCTCAACCCCATCGACCCGCTGCACGTGATTCTGGGCAGCCGCCTGAGCTGGTACGACTATGAGAACCGCGTTAGCGGCGATACCTACAAGGTCACCCAGGAAGTCACGCCCTACGCCGGGGTGATCTACGACCTGAACGACACCTACTCGGTGTACGCCAGCTACACGCAGATCTTCAAACCGCAGAGCGAGCAGAATGCCAGCGGCTCGGTGCTCGACCCGATGACCGGGGAGAGCTACGAGGTGGGGATCAAGGGCGAATACTTCGACGGCGGCCTGAACGCGTCCCTTGCAGTATTCGACATGACGCAGGAAAACCGCGCCTACGCCCTGACCAACCAGCCGGCCACCTGCCTGTCGCAGAACCGCACCTGCTACGAGGCCGCCGGTGAAGTGCGCAGCCGTGGCATCGATGCCGAGCTGAGCGGCGCACTGACCCCCGACTGGCAATTCAGCGCCTCCTACACCTACGTGCTCAGCCAGTACGTCAAGGACGCCAACCTGCGCAACGAGGGCCGCCTGTTCGCGCCCAACCAGCCCAAGCACCTGTTCAAGGCCGCCACCAGCTACCACCTGGGCGGCAGCCTGGAGAAATGGCGCGTGGGTGCCGATGTGTTCGCACAAAGCGAAACCTTCAACCGCGTGGGCAGCGGCTACGCCACCCAGGATGCCTACGCCGTGGTCGGCCTGATGGCCGGCTACCGCTTCGACGAACACTGGGATGCGCGGGTCAACCTCAACAACCTGTTCGACGAGAAGTACTGGCAGGGCATTCCAACGGGTTCGGGCAGTGGCGTGTACGGCGACCCGCGCAACCTGATGGTCTCGCTGAAGTGGACGCTGTGACGAGGGCCCGGTTTCGGTCGGTGTGCCTGTCTCTGATGCGTGGGCACTTGGTGGGACCGGCTTCAGCCGGGATGATTTCGCGGCTGAAAGCCGTTGCTGCAAACCGAAACCGGCTTTAGCCGACATGAAGCCGCTCTGATTTGAAAGGGCTTTGCCTTTTTCACATCTCCCGCACCTCGCGCAGGCACTGGCGCAGCAGTTCCGAGCTGTCGCCCTGGCGGTAGCTGATGACGATGGGCGAGGTGGCGTGGCTGTCGAGCAGTTCGGTGTAGCCGATGTCGTCGCGGTGCAGGCGCTGCACCGAAGCGGGCACCAGGGTGATGCCGATGCCGGCGGCGACCAGGCCGATGGCGGTCTGCAGTTCGTTGGCCATCTGCGCCACATGGATGCTCAGGCCCTGGCGGCTGAACAGCCCCAGCACATGATCGGCGTAGCTGGGGCGCGGGTTGCCGGGGTACAGCACGAAGGGCTCTTGGGCCAGTCGTTGCAGGCTCGCCGGGCCGGCCAGCAGCGGGTGGCCGGCAGGCAGGGCGGCCACCAGCGGGTCTTCGCGCAGCACCTCCTGGGTGATGGCCGGGTCATCGAACAGCATGCGCCCGAAGCCGATGTCGATACGCCCGCTCTTCAATGCTTCCACCTGTTGCAGGGTAATCAGCTCCGACAGCCCCAGCTCCACGTCACCGAAGCCTCGCAGGCGGCGGATCAGCTCCGGCAGCTGGCCATACAGGGTCGACGGCGCGAAGCCGATGCCCAGCCAGCGCTTGCTGCCGTTGGCAACCCGGCGGGTATCGTCACTGATACGCTTGAGCTGCTCCAGCAGTTGCGAGGAGTGTTCATAGAAGAAACGCCCGGCCTCGGTGAGGCGCAGCGGGCGGGCGCGCTCCAGCAGCTCTACCCCAAGTTCATCCTCCAGTTGCTGGATCTGCCGGCTCAGCGGCGGCTGGGCGATGTTCAGCTGTTCGGCAGCGCGGGTGAAGTTGAGGGTTTGCGCGACGACCCGGAAATAACGCAAATGTCGCAGTTCCACGATACCTCCTGGGTATGGAGCGAGACTTAATCAATATTGGACCGGCCGGGCGTGCAGGGTCAATCTTGCTGCACGCCCAACCCACAGCCGGATAGCTTCATGAGCGCACCCATAACAATACAAAGCTTCGAGACGCTGATCGTCGACCTGCCGACCATCCGCCCGCACAAGCTGGCCATGCACACCATGCACGGGCAGACCCTGGTGATCCTGCGCATCCGCTGCAGCGATGGCATCGTCGGTATCGGCGAGGCCACCACCATCGGCGGCCTGGCCTACGCCGGGGAGAGCCCGGAAAGCATCAAGATCAATATCGACACCTGGTTCGCGCCCTTGCTGATCGGCCAGGACGCCACCAACCTGAATGCCGCGATGCAGCGCGTCGACCGTGGCATCCGTGGCAACACCTTTGCCCGCAGTGGGGTGGAAACCGCCTTGCTCGATGCCCAGGGCAAGCGCCTGGGCCTGCCAGTGGCCGAAGTGCTCGGCGGCCGTGTGCGTGATGGTGTGGAAGTGGCCTGGACCCTGGCCAGCGGCGACACCGGTCGTGATATCGACGAAGCCGAACAGATGCTCGACCGCCGTCGTCATCGCCACTTCAAGCTGAAGATCGGCGCGGGTGACGTGGCCCGCGACATCGCCCACGTGGCGGCGATCAAGAAGGCCCTGGGCGAGCGTGCCAGCGTGCGCGTGGACATCAACCAGGCCTGGAGCGAGGCCGTGGCCATCAGCGCCAGCCGACGCCTGGCCGAGGCCGGTGTCGAGCTGATCGAACAGCCGCTGTCGCGCTTCGACCGCGCTGGCATGGCACGCCTCAATGCGCACAGCCCGATCCCGCTGATGGCTGACGAAGCCATCGAGTCGGTGCCCGACAGCTTTGCCCTGGCCCAGCTGGGCGTGGCACCGATCTTCGCCCTGAAGATCGCCAAGACCGGCGGCCCGCGTGCGGTACTGCGCACCGCAGCGATTGCCGAGGCGGCCGGTATCGGCCTGTACGGCGGCACCATGCTCGAAGGCAGTGTCGGCACGCTGGCCTCGGCGCATGCCTTCGCCACCCTCGACAAGCTGGAATGGCATACCGAGCTGTTCGGGCCGCTGCTGCTGACCGAGGACATCCTCGTCGAAGCGCCACTGTACCGCGACTTCCAGCTGATGATCCCGACCACGCCAGGCCTGGGCCTGGAGCTGGACGAACAACGCCTGGCGCGCTTCGCCCGCCGCTGAACCTGACCGATAAGGAGCCTCACCATGCTTTTTCACGTGCGCATGACCGTCAAGCTACCGGTCGACATGCCCGCCGAGCAGGCGGCCAAGCTCAAGGCCGATGAAAAGGAGCTGGCCCAGCGCCTGCAGCGCGAAGGCACCTGGCGTCATCTGTGGCGCATTGCGGGCCTGTATGCCAACTTCAGCATTTTCGACGTGCCGGACAACCAGGCCCTGCACGATACCCTGATGCAACTGCCGCTTTACCCGTACATGGATATCGAAGTCACGCCGCTGTGCCGCCATCCGTCGTCGGTGCATGCCGACGACCGCTGAGCCGCCTGGCTCGAAAACACGACCTACGTCTGACAAGAACAATGATGAGGACCCACCACCATGACCGTACGTATCTCCCACACCGCTGAAGTGCAGAAGTTCTTCGAGAACGCTTCGGGCTTCGACCAGGATGCCGGCAACCCGCGCATGAAGACCGTGGTGCACCGTATTCTCACCGACTCGATCAAGATCATCGAAGACCTGCAGATCACCCCGGAAGAGTTCTGGAAAGCGGTGAACTACTTCAACGAGCTGGGCGCCCGCCAGGAAGCCGGCCTGCTGGTGGCCGGCTTGGGTCTGGAGCACTACCTGGACCTGCTGCTGGACGCCGAAGACGAGCAGAATGGTCACGTGGGCGGTACCCCGCGCACCATCGAAGGCCCGCTGTACGTGGCCGGTGCACCGCTGAGCCAGTACGAAGCGCGCCTGGATGACGGCACCGATGCCGGCACGCCGCTGTTCATGCAGGGCCAGGTGCGTGACACCGACGGCCAGCCACTGGCCAACGCCATCGTCGATGTGTGGCATGCCAACACCGCAGGCACCTATTCGTACTTCGACCCGAGCCAGTCGGAATTCAACCTGCGCCGCCGCATCCAGACCGACGCCCAGGGTCGTTACCGTTTTCGCAGCATCGTACCGTCCGGCTACGGCTGCCCGCCGGACGGTCCGACTCAGGGCCTGCTCGATCAGCTGGGTCGCCATGGCCAGCGTCCGGCGCACGTGCATTTCTTCATTTCCGCACCGGGCCATCGGCACCTGACCACGCAGATCAACCTGGAAGGCGACCCCTACCTGCATGACGATTTCGCCTACGCCACCCGTGACGAGCTGATCGCGCAGATCCATTTCAGCGAAGACGCAGCACGTGCGGCGCAGCATGGCGTCAGCGGGCGCTTTGCCGAGATCGAGTTCGACTTCGTGTTGCAGCCAACCGAGCAGCCTGACGAAGAAACACGCCGTGAGCGGGTGAGGGCGCTGGAAGCCTGATTCAGGCCCTTTATCGAGCGCAGCAAAAACGGCACGGCCTCCAGACGGAGGCCGTGCCGTTTTATTTGTGCCGGTGCTTGGCCTGGCCAGCCCACCTCTGCGTGGCTGAAGCCAATACTGGCCAGTTAGACCGTTGGAGCGAGCTTGCTCGCGATCAAGTCGTCAGGTGCCCCGGTGAGGGGGCAGGCTTTGCCTGCTTTTCGCGAGCAAGCTCCAACAGAACGGGATGCGCTTGACCGACAGTATGACGCCTCAATCGATCCCACCCTCACAGTGCCGCATGCTTCAGGCCGACGGCTTGCGGCACGCCGCAAACATGTCCAGCGACTTCTGGTACTCGCTGGTCTTCACGTCCAGCAGGCCCAGCATCGAATGGAACAGGTTGTCCTGGCTCAGCGGCAGGTTGCGGTTGTTCTGCAGGCAGTCGGTGTCGACACCGAACGACTGCCGGTAGCTGGGTGAGAACCACGCCACCATGGGGATATGCCGTTGTTGCTCGGGGGCGACCATGTACGGCGTGCCGTGCAGGAACAGGTTGTACTCGCCCAGCGACTCGCCATGGTCGGACAGGTACAGCATGGCGGTGTCGACCTTGTCCTGGTTGCGGCGCAGGGTATCGATCAGTGTGGCCAGCACGTGGTCGGTGTAGAGCAGCGTGTTGTCATAGCCGTTGATGATGTTTTCCCGCGAGCAGTTGTTCAGCGCATTGCTCTGGCACACCGGGGTGAATTTCTCGAATTCGGCCGGGTAGCGCTTGTAGTACTCGGGACCGTGGCTGCCCATCTGGTGCAGGACCAGCACGGTGTCGTGCTGCAGGTTGTCCAGGCGACTCTGCAGGTCGCGCAGCAGAATCATGTCGCGGCATTCGTGGTTGGCGCACAGCGCCGGGTCCTTGTCGTTGCTCAGGTCCTGGAAGGTCACCCGATCGCAGGTGCCTTTGCAGCCGGCCTGGTTGTCCAGCCACACCACGTCGTAGCCGGCGCGCTTGAGTACGTCGAGCAAGCCTTCCTGGGTGCGGGCGGTGGCGGCGTCGTAACGCTTGCGGCCCAGGTTGGAAAACATGCACGGCACCGACACGGCAGTTTCCGTACCGCACGACCACACGTCACCGAAAGCGATCACATCACCTTCGGCGCGCAACTTGGGCGTGGTGTCGCGGGCGTAACCGAGCAGGCCGAAGTTTTCGGCGCGGGCACTTTCACCCACTACCAGCACGGTCAACGACTTGTGCGGGCGCTGCAGGCTGGCCGGGTCACGCTGCGCATCAGTGGCAGTCGGGCGCAGCGTGGTGCCGGCGGTGGCGACTTGCTCACGCAGGTAACCGTAGGCCGCACCCACCAGGTTGCTGGGCACCACCATCAGGCGCAGTTCGTGGTGGTTGCGAAACAGCGAAGCCAGGCCCTGATAGTTGATCATCGCCATGGCGCCCAGCAGGGCGGCGCAGCCGACGCTCACCAGCGCCTTGCTGAGCAGTTCCGCCGGCCAGCGGCGATAACGGATGGGGGTCTTGTACAGCAGCCAGGAGGGCAATACGCCCAGCAAGACGATGTAGAGGAACAACTTGCCCGACAGCAGGGCCAGGGCTTCGGTCGGATTGGTCTCGGCGACATTGCGGAACATGGCGGCGTCGAAGATCACGCCATATTCATTCATGAAGTAGGCGATGCCCGAACTGAGCATGAACAAGGTGATCAGCACCGGCTTCAACACACCGCGAAAGGCCACCAGGGTCAGCAGAATGTTGAACAGAATCCAGATCAATGCGGCAAACACGATGCCCAGTACAAACCCTGTATGGTCGGGTGCGGTGACCTGGAATACATGCGCCCAGAGTTTCGAGTTGAAACCCAGCAGCAAGTAGAGGCTGGCAAGAACGGTCACGACTTCAGGACGTACGGCCTTGATCTTCAGCATGTCGATTTACTTTCATGAAAGTTGAAATAAGGTGCCCGAGTTGCTGCAGGCGCCCGATATTGCATTACCGCCAGAGCGACGGAAGTATCGAGACTTGTCTGTCGCTCCGGCTACCGAAACATGGCGCCCGACGCGGTTTAATGCGGCGCTGAAAGCATTGGTTCAGGATGTAGAAAGCTTTGGTTCAGCTTGCCGCCGCCTGCGCGGTACAGATCTTGTAACCAAGGCCATGCACGGTGTGCAGCAGTTCGGTATCGAAGGCGCCGTCCAGGGTGCGGCGCAGAATATGGATGTTGCTGCGCAGGCTGCCGCCCTTGGGCATGTCGCTGCCCCACAGCGCCTGCTCCAGCTCCTTGCGCTGCACCAGGTGCGGGCTGCGGCGCATCAGCAGTTCCAGCAGCTTGAGGTGCGTGGGGTTGAGCTTGAGGGGTATGCCACCCCTGGAGACCTCCAGGGTGTCGAGGTCGAAACGTAGGTCGGCCACGCTCAGCACCCGGTTGCCCTGGCCCAGGCGGCGGGTGACGATGGCCTCCAGGCGCGCCAGCACTTCGGTCATGGCAAAGGGTTTGGTCACGTAGTCGTCGGCCCCGGCAGAAAAGCCCACCAGGCGGTCTTCCAGGGTGTCGCGGGCGCTGAGCATCAGAATGGTGACGTCCGAGCGCGAGTGCTGGCGCAGGCTGTGGCAGATACGGTTGCCGTCGATGCCCGGCAGCATGATGTCGAGGATGATCGCGTCGAAAGGCTTTGTGGCAGCCAGGTGCAGGCCACTCAGGCCGTCCAGCGCGCCTTCGACCTGATGCCCCTTGAGCTGCAGGAACTCCACCAGGTTGTCATGGATATCGCGGTTGTCTTCGATGACTAGAATATTCATTGTTGCTCGTTCTATGCACAGGTCGCCGTTATTGCAACAGCGGTCGTTCTTGAGTTGGCAACAGTGACTCTAGACCACCAACGGTTCGATGAGCGTCAACGGTTTGTGGAAAAAATGTCAACGCCGCTCACGCCGACTGTCGAGAAGCTGAACGAACACTTTTCTCACGACCTATTCACATACAGCGGACCGCAGTAATCGTACACTCCGATTCTTTCCTACCCGGTAATCCAGCGGAGCATCCTGCATGGCCGAAACATCCACGGTCCCGGTTTCACGCCCCTTCAACTTTCGGCTGGCCGCCGGTATTCCCATCGGCATCATGGTGTTGTTGCTGATTTTCGATCCCACCGCCGTGGACTACTTCCTGGCCAACCTGTTCTATGTACCGGGGCAGGGCTTCATCGGCGCCCACAGTTACTGGCTGGAAACCGTATTGCATGACCGCGCCAAGCAGGTGGTCATCATCCTGGCGGTGCTGTTCGCCGTCGGCTTCGCGGCGAGCTGGGTGGTGGCCAGCCTGCGGCCCTGGCGCCGTACCCTGGGTTACATCGTGTTGGCCATGGGGCTGTCGACCGGCATCATCACGCCGCTGAAGAACCTTACCCAGGTGCAGTGCCCCTGGAGCCTGAGCGATTTCGGGGGTGTCGAGACCCACACGCCGCTGCTCAGCCACCGTGCACCCAGCCTCAAGCCGGGGCTGTGCTGGCCGGGCGGGCATGCGGCGACCGGCTTTTCGCTGCTGGCGCTGTTCTTCGCCCTACGTGACCGCAAGCCGCGTGCCGCGCGCGTGGCCTTGGCCGTGGCCCTCGGCCTGGGCGTGCTGTTTTCCTTGGGGCGGATGATGCAGGGCGCGCATTTTCTCTCCCATAACGTCTGGACCCTGCTGATCGACTGGCTGATCTGCCTGGCCTGCTACCGCTGGCTGCTGTACCGCCCGCAACCTGCAGCAGTGCCTGCCGGCGCCGCCGTCAATACCTGAAGTCCTGGCCCAGTTCCTGGCGCATCCATTCCAGGAAGCGCCTGACCCTGGGGAACGCGGCGTGTGCCTTGGGGAATACCAGATGGTGCGCGCTCACCGGCACGCTGAGCCGTTGCGGCTCGATGACCACCAGTTCGCCCCTGGCCAGCAACTCTTTCGCCAGCAGGGTGCTCTCCAGGGCGAAGCCCAAACCCAGGCGCGCCGCCTCCATGGCCATGTACGAACGGTCGAAGCTCAGCGGGTAGGGGCTGTCGGGCCGTGACAGGCCATGCTGGGCGAACCACTGCGGCCAGTTGACCAGCGTGGCCTCCGACAGCACCAGCGGGCTGTGCAGCAGGTCTTCGGGGCCCTGTACCGGATGTTTCGCCAGCAACGTGGGCGAAGCCATCACCGACAGATGTTCATCGGGCACGCTGCGCACTTCCAGGGTCGGCCAGTTGGGCTGGCCGTGGCGGATGTCCACGTCGATCTTGTCGCGGCTGAAATGCAGCGATTCGTAGGAACACGACAGGTTGATCTGGATGTCCGGGTGGCTCTGGCGGAACTGTTCGATACGCGGCATCAGCCACAGGAAGCCGAAGCTGGGCGAGGCGTGCAAGCGCAGGCAATCCAGGCTGCGGTCGCTGGCGGCGCGCTCGGTGGCCACTGCCAGACTGTGCAGCACACCGGATACCTCGGCCAGGTACTGCTCGCCCACCGGGGTCAGGGTCACCCCGCGGGCGTTACGCAGAAACAACTGACGGCCGATCATCGATTCCAGCTTGGCCAATTGATGGCTGACCGCCGACGGCGTGAGGTTCAGCTGTTCGGCCGCGCGGGCCACGTTGCCGTAACGCGCGGTCTGCTCGAAGGCCTGGATAGCCTTGAGCGCAGGCAGGTTGGGCGAGGTGTCGGTGGGGTTGGGCATGGTTTTTCCTGAGCAGGGAGCCTGCGGACGTGAGCGAACAGTAAAGGTGTCGAGCGGATCGAGTGCTGAATTTTTTTCAGTGCTTGCTGAATTTCACGTTATTGCTCAGCTGGGGGGCGGGGCACAAGCTGTTGCCACGATTTGCTGCAAATCGGCTCGATAAAAACAATAGGGAGAACGCCCCATGCTCTTGAAAGACAAGGTTGCAATCATCACTGGCGCGGCCTCGGCACGCGGTATCGGCCGGGCCACTGCTGAAATTTTTGCCCGTCAGGGTGCTCGCGTGGTGATCCTCGACCTCGACGAATCCGCGGCCCGCGATGCCGCCGCTGCCCTCGGCGAGGACCATCTGGGCCTGGCTGCCAACGTTGCCGACCAGGGCCAGGTCCAGCGTGCCGTGGCCGCTGTGCTGGAGCATTACGGGCACATCGACGTGCTGATCAACAACGCCGGCATCACCCAACCCCTGAAGATCCTCGACATCGGTCACAGCGACTACGACAAGGTGCTGGACGTCAGCCTGCGCGGCACGCTGCTGATGTCGCAGGCGGTGATCCCGAGCATGCGCGCCCGCCAGTCCGGCAGCATCGTGTGCATGTCGTCGGTCTCTGCCCAGCGCGGCGGGGGCATCTTCGGCGGCCCGCACTACAGCGCTGCCAAGGCCGGCGTGCTGGGCCTGGCGCGGGCCATGGCCCGGGAACTGGGGCCAGACAGCGTACGGGTCAACTCCATCGCTCCAGGTCTGATCCAGACCGACATCACCGGCGGCCTGATGCAGGACGAGCGTCGCCACGCGATCATCGACGGCATTCCGCTGGGCCGCCTGGGCCAGGCGCAGGATGTCGGCAATGCCGCGCTGTTCCTGGCCAGTGACCTGTCCAGCTACCTCACCGGCATCACCCTGGATGTCAACGGCGGCATGCTGATCCACTGATACGCTCTTGCTGTTCGCTGCTGCCCCGCAGCCTGGCCACGCCACAAGCACATGACCGCCACTGCGTCGCAGCCCACCGGGCAGGGCGTGGTGGCGGCTGCGGCCAGACGCTGCGGGGCGGTCCATAACAATAAAAGAGAAGACCATCATGACTACCCTGTCACTCGAAGCGGCCACCTCCGTGCGCTCCAACGCCTACCGCAAGACCGCATGGCGGCTGATGCCGTTCCTGATGCTCTGCTACCTGTGCGCCTACCTGGACCGGGTCAACGTCGGGTTCGCCAAGCTGCAGATGATGAACGACCTGTCGCTCAGCGAAGCGGTGTATGGCCTGGGCGCCGGCATGTTCTTCATCGGCTATTTCCTGTTCGAAGTACCCAGCAACATCATCCTGCACAAGGTCGGCGCCCGGCGCTGGATCGCCCGCATCATGATCACCTGGGGCATCATCTCGGGGATGTTCGCCTTCGTAGAAACCGCCTGGCAGTTCTACGCGCTGCGCTTTCTGCTGGGTATCGCCGAAGCCGGCCTGGCGCCGGGGCTGCTGCTGTACCTCACCTATTGGTTCCCGTCGTATCGGCGCGCCAAGATGACCGTCCTGTGGTTCGTGGCCATTCCGCTGTCGGGGATGATCGGCGGCCCGCTGTCGGGCTGGATCATGAACGCGTTCGCCGGCGTGCATGGCTGGGCCGGCTGGCAATGGATGTTCGTCATCGAGGCGATTCCTACCGTGGTGGTCGGCCTCATGGTGCTCGGCTACCTGAAGGACGGCGTGCACCAGGCCACCTGGCTGAGCGCCGAGGAAAAGCAGCTGGTGCAGAAAGAGCTGGAAGAAGACAACCGGCAGAAGGTTACCCACGGTTCGGTCGGCGAGTTCATCCGCGACCGCCGCCTGTGGCTGCTGGCTGGCATCTACTTCTGCGTGGTCATGGGCCAGTACGCCATCACCTTCTGGCTGCCGACCCTGATCCGCAATGCCGGCCTGTCCGACCCCTTGCACATCGGCATGATGACCAGCCTGCCGTACCTGTGCGCCATCGTTGCCATGCTGCTGGCCGGGCGCAGTGGCGACAAGCACCAGGAGCGGCGCTGGCATCTGGTGATCCCGATGGTCCTCGGCGCGGCCGGCCTGAGCCTGGCGGCTGTGCTGGGCGGCAACCTGTTGCTGTCGGTGGCCAGCCTGTGCCTGGCGGCGGCGGGCATTCTCTCGGCTTCCTCGTTGTTCTGGATGCTGCCCACCACCTTGCTTGGCGGTGTCTCGGCTGCCGCTGGCATCGCCGCAGTGAACAGCTTCGCCAACCTGGCCGGTTTCTGTTCCCCCTACCTGATCGGCTGGATCACCACCAACACCGGCTCCAGTGCCATCGGCATGTACCTGATCACTGGCGTGCTGCTGTTCGGCGCCACTCTGGTGCTGCGTGTGCCGGCCGCGCTGGTCAATCGTTGATTCAAGGAGTTACGCAATGAGCGCTAACCAATCACCCGCAACTACCGTGAGTCTGGGCGAACGTGCCCATAACATCCGCCGCCATGCCCTGCGCATGGGCCAGGTGCAGGGCCAGGGTTATGTGGGCCAGGCCCTGGGCGCGGCTGACCTGCTGGCCGTGTCCTACTTCCACGCCATGAAGCTGCGCCCCGAAGACCCCGAGTGGGAAGGGCGGGACCGTTTCTACCTGTCCATCGGTCACTACGCCATCGCCCTGTATGCCGCGCTCATCGAGGCTCAGGTCATTCCCCTGGATGAGCTGGAAACCTACGGCACCGACGACAGCCGCCTGCCGATGTCGGGCATGGCGGCCTACACACCGGGCATGGAGATCACCGGTGGTTCGCTCGGCCATGGCCTGGGTATCGCGGTGGGCGCCTGCCTGGGCCTCAAGCGCAAGCAGAGTGAGTCGTTCGTCTACAACCTGCTGTCCGACGGCGAGCTGAACGAGGGCTCGACCTGGGAGGCGGTGATGTCCGCCTCGCACTGGAAGCTCGACAACCTGATCGCCATCGTCGACGTCAACAACCAGCAGGCCGACGGTCACTCCAGCGAAGTGCTGGCCTTCGAACCTATCGTCGACCGCTGGCAGGCGTTCGGCTGGTTCACCCAGCGCGTTGACGGCAACGACATCGAGGCCCTGGTGCGGGCCTTCGATGCTGCACGCCAGCACCCCGACGCGCAGCCGCGGGTGATCATCTGCGACACGCGCATGGGCAAGGGCGTGCCCTTTCTGGAAAGCCGTGAGAAGACCCACTTCATCCGGGTCGACGAACACGAGTGGGACATCGCTTTGGACAATCTTGAGGCTGGGAGAACCGCATGAGTACCGTCAAATCCAACGGCGCCGAGACTGGCAAGAAACGCTTGACCACCTCGGCGATGATCGCCTCGATCGCCGCCGAAGGGCAGCCGACCCGGCCCGCACCCTTTGGTCATGCCCTGGCGGCCCTGGCCGAGCAGCGTCCGGAGATTGTCGGCCTGAGCGCCGACCTGTCGAAGTACACCGACCTGCACATCTTCGCCAAGGCGCACCCGCAGCGCTTCTACCAGATGGGCATGGCCGAGCAGTTGCTGATGAGCGCCGCCGCCGGCATGGCCCGCGAAGGCTGCGTGCCGTTCGCCACCACCTATGCGGTGTTCGCTTCGCGGCGCGCCTATGACTTCATCTGCATGGCCATTGCCGAGGAGAACCTCAACGTCAAGATCGTCTGCGGCCTGCCGGGCCTGACCACCGGCTACGGCCCCAGCCACCAGGCCACCGATGACCTGGCGATTTTCCGCGCCATGCCCAACCTGACCATCGTCGACCCTTGCGATGCGCTGGAGATCGAGCAGGCCACGGTGGCCATCGCCGAGCACCAGGGCCCGGTGTACATGCGCCTGCTGCGCGGCAACGTACCGCTGGTGCTGGACCGCTACGACTACAAGTTCCAGCTCGGCAAGGCCCAGGTGATCCGCCCCGGCAACGAGGTGCTGGTCATCGCTACCGGGTTGATGACCATGCGTGCCCTGGAGGCCGCAGAGAAGCTGCAGGCCGACGACGTGGATGTGGCGGTGCTGCACGTGCCGACCATCAAGCCGCTGGACGAGCAGACAATCCTGGCCGAGGCGCGCAAGCCGGGGCGGCTGGTGGTCACGGCCGAGAACCATTCGATCATTGGCGGCCTGGGCGAAGCGGTGGCCAGCGTGTTGCTGCGCAATGGCGTGACCCCGACCTTCCGGCAGATCGCCTTGCCCGACGCCTTCCTCGACGCCGGCGCGCTGCCGACCCTGCATGATCGCTATGGCATATCCACCGAGGAAGTGGCGCGGCAGATCAAGGGCTGGTTGTAGGACAGTGGCGATACCCACCGGTCTGTACCGATAAATTAGACCGGGTAGGAGCGGCTTCAGCCGCGAAGGGACCGCCTGTTCACAGCCGATGCAGTGAAATTCCTGGCGCTTTCGCGGCTAAAGCCGCTCCCACCGGAACTGTATTGGCCTTAGCCGCGATCAGACCCGCCGCCGACGCCTTATCCTTCATGGGCACCTGAAGAAAATGCAGTACCTGCGGGTTGGTAATTCATTACCATGCCCGCCCAACGATCTTCAGGAGCCCGTATGTCCAACCCCAGCTTTCGCCAAGCCACGCCCGTCGACGCCTTACGGTGCTTCCAGATCGAAACCAGCGCCTATGAAGGCGATGAGGCCGCCACTCTGGAAAAGATCGCCACGCGTATCGCCCAGTACCCGGAAGGCTTTCTGATCCTGGAGGCCGAAGGGCAGGTCATCGGTTTCATCAACGGCGGTTGTGCCCATGAGGTGCAGATGGCCGATGAAGCCTTCAAGGAACTCATCGGCCATGACCCGGCGGCGCCCAACGTGGTGATCATGTCGGTGGTCGTCGACCCGGCCTGGCAAGGTCAGGGTCATGCTTCACGGCTGATGGACGAATACGTGCGGCGCATGCGTGGCCTGGACAAGCGCAGCATCCACCTGATGTGCAAGGAGCGCCACGTTGCACTGTACCAGCGCCTTGGCTACCGCTACGTACGGCCCTCGGCCTCGGATCATGGCGGGATGGCCTGGCATGAGATGCTCATGACCCTGTAATCAGGTTGAACGGCTCGTGCTGCCGGCTGCCCAAGCAGTGAACACTGGAGGGCATCATCATGAGTAACGACAAGCAGCAACGTCCCGAACCACCCAGGCAGGAGGACGTTCCGGCGCATTCCACGGCCAAGGAACGCGAGCGCCTGAAGGATTTCAACAAGGACGGCATTCCGCCCGGCAGTTGCTGAGCGCAAATGGATTGCCTGCCCGGATCGGGCAGGTGGTCAATGATGGATATGGCAGGGCGGGGTGGAGAGCAGACGACCGCTCAGCCGAGCGAATAGGCGCAGCGATTCGATCAGTTCCGGGTCGTTGAGGATGGCCGCCGAATGCGGGGCCGTCGCGCACAGCGAGCCGAACAGTTCACCGTTGGTCAGGTACACCGGGAACGAGATGTAGCAGTCCAGACCAAACTTGACGATGTTCGGGTGATGCTTGTAGTACGGGTCTTGGCTGGCGTGCGGAATAACAAGTTCAGCCTGGTCCCGTAACACCTGAGTGCAAAGCGCAACTTCCTGGGGAATCGCATGTCCGGGTTTGATACCCAGGTGCATTTCATCATTGATGATATAAGCGATCCAATGCTCGTCGGAAAACTTGCCGATGGCAGCAAACTTCAAGCCGGTACGCATCAACACCAGTCGAAGAATTTCCGACAGGCCTTCGATCTCGTTGATGATTTGCAGTTCTGCAAAGTCGAGGTGGCAGGCGGTGGTCGAGAGAGGCTGGCTGGTTGGCATGGGACTACCTCATCACAGCCGTTTTCAGGAAAGGTTCAGCTTGGAATCTATCCGCGGTATCGGCTTTCTGCAAACGATATTTTCAATTCACCGTTTAATTATCTGTCGATTAAGTCGGGTTGGATCCAATGTTGAAAAATGGCGGTTTTTCAATAAGCTGGCGTCAAACTCTTGCTGTATATACACGTATGATTATAAGTATTTCTCTCATTTACGCCGGCGTCGTTAACACACCGCTTTGTAATAGTTGCCTAACTAATTAATTGCCTGATCAGGCCGTTCCACTATGCCCTGTCAAACCCGATGCATTTGCCTCACGGAAAACTTTCGGGGTCGGGAACCTGTGCCTCCAGGCGTGGCGCCGCCCAGTCGATGAAGGTACGCACCCGGGCCGGCAGGGTGCGGGCGTGGGGGTAGACCAGCTGGATGGGCAGGTCCTGAGGTTCGAACTCGCGCAGGACACGCTGCAGCCGGCCATCGGCAAGGGCCGTGCAAGCCTGGTAATGCAGCAGGCGGGTGACACCCAGGCCGTCGATCGCGGCCTGGCGCGCGGCACGTACCTGGTTGGTGGTCAGGCGCGGCTGGATCTCCTGACCGTGCTCGCCATGCGCCTCCTGGAAATACCAGTGCCGGCCCTGGCCGGTGTAGACGATGCAGTCGTGAGCTTCGAGGTCTTGCGGGTGCAGCAACGCCGGGGCTTGCTGCAGGTAGTGCGGGCTGGCGCAGGTGACCAGGCGGGTACGCCCGATGGCCCGCGCCACCAGCGAGGAGTCCGGCAGGCGGCCGATGCGCACCGCTAGGTCGAGGCCCTGGTCGAGCAGGTCGACGATCAGGTCGCTGAAGGTCAGTTCCACACGCATCTGCGGGTGTGCCTTGAGAAACTCGCTGACCAAGGGCGCCAGATGCTGCTGGCCGAACTCCACCGGTGCGGTCAGGCGCAGCAGGCCACCCGGGGTCTGGCGCCGGGCGTCCAGGCGCTGCTGCATGGCATCGAAGTCGGCGAGCATGCGGCGGCTCCACGCCAGGTATTCACTGCCTTCGTCGGTCAGTGCCATGCGTCGGGTGGTGCGGTTGAGCAGGCGCACGCCCAGGTGCTTCTCCAGGGCCGCCAGCGAGCGCACCACGGAGGCCACTGACTGGCCGCTGGCGTCCGCCGCCGAGCTGAGGCTGCCGCTGTCGACGATGCGTACGAAATTGGCCATGGCCTTGAGCCTGTCCATCGGTCCTCGCTATCTGTGCAATGAATGAATAAGTCTTGTCAGGCCCAGGCCATAGGTCCGCGCCGGGCGGTGGGGGACACTGTGTCCATCAACCGCCAAGGAGCCCACCTCATGTTTCCGAACCCCCACCGCGTCAACCCGGCGCGCATCCAGGCCTACGATCATATCGGCATACGGGTCAGCAACAGAACCCGCGCGCTGGCCTTCTACCAGGCCCTGGGTTTCGTCGAAAGCGCGAGCTTTCCCGAGCATGAAGCCAACGAGATGCTCAGCGCCGATGGTGTACGCATCAATCTGATCTTCAACGGCGCACGCCTGCCCGATGCGCACAACGTACTGCTCGATGCGGCCGTGAAGCTGCCGGGCATCACCCACCCGGCGTTCATCGTCGACGACCTGCAGCGCCTGCAGGACTGGCTGGGCGAGCAGGGGATTCGCGTCACTCAGGGCCCACACCGTATCGGGCCACGGCGTATCGCGCTGTTCATCCGCGACCCGGACGGCAACGTCCTGGAGTTCAACCAACTGATTCCCGAAGGAGCCGCTGCATGAAACTCTACGACCTGACCGCCTCAGGCAACTGCTACAAGGTCCGCCTGTTCGCCGCCCTGGCGCACATCGATCTGGAACTGGTCGGCGTGGATCTGGCCGCCGGTGAACATCGCCAGGCGCCATTCCTGGCGCTCAACCCCCTGGGCCAGGTGCCGGTGCTGGTGGATGGTTCGCGGGTACTGCGTGATGCCCAGGCCATTCTGGTGTACCTGGCCGGTGCCTATGGCGGCTTGGCCTGGTGGCCGAGCGAGCCGGCCGCGCAGGCGGAAGTGGTGCAGTGGCTGTCCACCGCCGCCAACGAGGTTCAGCACGGTTTGTGCGCCGCGCGCCTGGTGGACCGCTTTGGCTATGCGCTTGACAAGCAAGTGGCACTGGACAAGGCGCATGCCCTGCTGGCGGTGCTGGACGGACACCTGGCGCAACATGACTGGCTGGCCATCGGCCGGCCGACCATTGCCGATTGCGCGGTGTATCCCTATGTGCTGCTGGCCCCCGAGGGCGGTGTCGACCTCGGCGCCTATCCCCATGTGCAGCGCTGGATGTCGCGCATCCAGGCGCTGCCGGGTTACCTGCCGGCCGAATGAAGCGACCGGCTTAACACACGGCGATGTGCGAGTCGGCACGCGGTTCGGTGCCGCCGCACAGCACCCCGCTGACCGGGTCGCGGACGATGATCTGACCGCGACCGTAGTCCACCGAATCGCAGGCCACTTCGACCTGGTGCCCCATGCCCTGCAGGGCGGCGGCCAGGTCGCGGGAAGCGGCCTGTTCGATGCCCACCTTCATGCCGCCCAGCCACTGCCAGCGCGGCGCGTCCAGCGCGGCCTGCGGGTTGAGGCCGAAGTCCACCAGGTTCATCACCATCTGCACGTGGCCTTGCGGCTGCATGTAGCCCCCCATCACGCCGAACGGCCCGACCGGCTGGCCGTTGTGGCTGATGAAGCCGGGGATGATGGTATGGAAAGTCTTCTTGCCAGGTTGCAGGGTATTGGCGTGGCCAGGGTCCAGGCTGAACTCCTGGCCACGGTTCTGCAGGGCGATGCCGCAGCCGGGCACCACCACCCCAGAGCCGAAGCCGTGGTAGTTGCTCTGGATGAACGACACCATGTTGCCTTCGGCGTCGGCGGTGGCCAGGTACACCGTGCCGCTGGCATGCGGGTCACCGGCTTTGGGCTCCAGCGCGGTATCGCCGATCAGCGCCCGGCGCCGTTGCGTGTAGGCTTCGCCGAGCAGGTCGGCCACTGCCACGCGCATGTGCTCCGGGTCGGTGATGTGATGCAGGCCGTCGCTGTAGGCCAGCTTCAAGGCTTCGATCTGGCGGTGCCAGGTACTCAGGCTGTCGCGATGGTCGAAGTCGAAGCCCTTGAGGATTTGCAGGGTCATCAGCGCCACCAGTCCTTGACCACTGGGCGGGATTTCCCAGACATCGTAGCCACGGTAGTTGACGCTGATCGGCTCGACCCAGCGCGGTTTGTAGCTTTGCAGGTCGCTCTGGCGCAGGTAGCCGCCGCCCTGGCGCGATGCTTCGTCGATGCGTGCGGCCAGGGCCCCACGGTAGAAGCTTTCACAGCCGGTTTCGGCCAGTTCCTTCAGGGTGCGGGCCTGGTCCGGGTTGCGGAACAGCTCGCCGGCCTTGGGCACCTTGCCGTCGATGAGGAAGATGTCGAACCAGGCCTGCATGGCCGGTTCGCGCTTGGCGGAAAAGTCGTTATAGGCGGTCTGCCATTGGCGGGCAACCACCGGCGACAGCGGGAAGCCTTCTTCGGCCAGCGAGATGGCTGGTTGCAGCAGTTCGGCGAACGGCAGGCGCCCGAAGCGCCTGGACAGCTCGGCCCAGGCGGCGGGGCAGCCGGGCACGGTAACCGGGGTCCAGCCATACAGCGGCATGGCCTCGGCACCGCTGGCCCTGACAGCCTCGATGTTCAGTGCCGCCGGGGCGTGCCCGCTGGCGTCCAGGCCGTGCAGCTGGCCCTTGACCCAGACCAGGGCGAAGGCGTCGCCGCCGATGCCGCAGCCGGTGGGCTCGACCACCGTCAGTGCCGCCGCCGTGGCGATGGCGGCATCGATGGCGTTGCCGCCGCGGCGCATGATGTCGATGCCGGCTTCGGCGGCCAGTGGCTGGGAGGCTGCCACCATGCCACGCCTGGCGAAGACGCTCTGGCGTTGCGAGGCATAGGGGTAGCGCTGGGCAGAAAACGTCAGCATGGTGCGTGCTCCGACAGGACGCGGCTGAGAAAGGCGCGCGTGCGTGGATGGCTGGGATTGTTGAAGATCTGTTCGGGGGGGCCTTGTTCGATCAGTTCGCCCTTGTCGAGGACCACCACCCGGTCGGCCACTTCCCGGGCAAAGCCCATTTCGTGGGTCACCACCACCATGGTCATGCCGTCTTCGGCGAGCTGTTTCATCACTTGCAGCACCTCGCCGACGGTTTCCGGGTCGAGGGCGCTGGTCGGTTCGTCGAACAGCATGGCCTGGGGCTTCATGGCCAGGGCGCGGGCGATGGCCACGCGCTGTTGCTGGCCGCCGGAAAGCATCGAAGGGTAATGGTCGGCCTTGTCGGCCAGGCCCACCTGCCTGAGCAGTTCGCGGGCATGCTCGATGGCCGTGCCCTTGCTGACGCCGAGCACCTGGGTCGGCGCCTCGATGATGTTCTCCAGCGCGGTCATGTGCGGGAACAGGTTGAAGCGCTGGAAGACCATGCCGATGTCGCGGCGCTGGCGGGCGATGTTGCGCTCGCTGTCGCGCACGAGGCTGCCGTCGGGGCGTTCGCGGTAGCCCATGGGCTGGCCGTTGACGCGAATACGACCGCTCTGGATGTCTTCGAGCAGGTTGATGCAGCGGATGAAGGTGGTCTTGCCCGAGCCGGAAGCACCGATCAGCACCACCACCTCGCCACGTTGCACTTGCAGGGTCACCCCCTTGAGGATGTCCAGTTCGCCGAAGGCCTTGTGCAGCTCCAGGGCTTCGATGACGTAATCCGTGTTCGTGTCTTGCATCTCAGCGACCTCTCGAAAAGCGTGCAGCGAAACCGCCGAACATGCGCCGCGACGCGCTTTCCTGGCGCCGCTCCGACTGTCCGAAGCGATGCTCCAGCCAGCGCTGGAAGAAGCCCCAGAGGGTGGTCAGCAGCAGGAAGTAGATGGCAACCACCAGGTACAGCTCGAACACCCGGAACGTCGCCGAGGTGATCATCTGCGTGCTCAGCAGCAGCTCCTGCACGCCGATGACGCTGACCAGCGTGGTGTTCTTGAGCATCACGTTGAATTCGTTGCCGATCGGCGGAACGATGATGCGGAAGGCCTGGGGCAGGACGATGCGCTGCATCAGCTTGCCGAAGGTCATGCCCAGCGAGCGACCGGCTTCGTACTGCCCCTTGTCCACCGCGCCGATACCGGCGCGGATGATTTCCGCCATGTAGGCGCCTTCGTTAAGGCCTAGCGCGATGATCGCGGCCTGGATGTTGCCGGGCAGGATGAACAGCCCCAGGTCGATGTCCTGGAAACGGAAAATGCCCCCGGCAGCCAGTGCGGTGTAGAGAAACACGATCTGTACCAGCAATGGCGTGCCGCGCATCAGCCACACGTAGAACCGCACCGGGTACTGCAGCATCGGATTGCTCGACAGGCGCATCAGCGCGGCGATCAGCCCCAGCACCACGCCCAGCGACATCGCCAGCACCGCGATGGCGCAAGTCAGCCACAGCGCGTTGAGGTAGATCCCGCTGGGTTGCAGCAGGTACTGCCAGAAGATTTCCCAATTGAAGTTCATCACCCGTCTCCGTCAGTCGAGCTTGTCGCTAGCAACGTTCCACTTCGCCAGCAGCGCGGTGTAGCTGCCGTCGCTGCGCATGTCGTCGAGGATCTGCTGCACGGCGGCGGACAGTTGCGGATCGGTCTTGCGTACGCCGATGCCGGTGAGGATCTTGCTGAACGCCGGTACGCCTTCCTGGAACAGGTCTGGCGCCATGGCGGCGTAGTAGCCGGCGGTTTCCACCGTGGTGCCGTAGGCATCCACCTGGCTGATGCGCAGGGCCTGGAAGGCGTCGGTATCGGAGTTATAGACCGACAGTTTCATCGGCTCCTTGCCGGCCTTGGTCAGCTGCTCGTTGTGCGCATCGAGCAGGGTCTTGATGGTCGAGCCATTGAGCACGGCGATCTTCTTGCCCGACAGGTCGTCAAGGCTGTTGATGCCCTTGGGGTTGCCCTTGGGGACCACCACCGACTGGCTGGAGTACATGTAGTTGACGATGTCGATCACCTGGCGCCGCTCGGGCTTGTCGAACAGCTGGTCGACGATCAGGTCGCACTGGCTGGCCAGCAGGGCCGGTACCAGGCCGGAGAAGGGAATCACCCGCCAGTCGACTTTCTTGTCGCCCAGGCGCTTGGCGATCTCCGTGCCCAGGTCGATGGCCAGGCCGACCGGTTTCTGCTGGGCATCGAAGGACACCAGCGGCGGCGAGTCCATGCCCGAGCAGTAGGTCAGTTTGTCGGCGGACTTCAGGCGGTCAGGGATGACCGGTGCGGCCGAGGCAGCAGCGCAGGCCAGGGACAGGGATACAGCAGCTGCAAGCGAATACGAAAGGCGCATGATGAAACTCCGTTTTGCTGTGTGTAGGGGTGGGGCAGCATTCAGGGAGACGACTTCGTGGCGGCCCGTGGACCGGGCCTGCCGGGTTATTGTTCGTTCTGCAGGAACTCGGTCAGTGAGGGCAGGGTGCCCTCGATGTGTTCGTGTATCACCCGCTCGGCCAGCGCCGGGTCGCCGCTGCGCAGCGCATCGATGATCTGCTGGTGTTCTTCGCGGCCGCTGAGCGGCTTTTCGCCATGCTCCAGCCACAGGCGCATGGGCGCCTCGATCAGCGAGTACAGCGCGACGATCTGCTTGAGCAGGCGCGGGCGCTCGCTGAGGCTGCACAGGTATTCGTGGAAGATCCGGTGGCGCATGACCCATTGCGCGGCGTCATCGCCGCAGTTGTCCATGTCGTCGAGCAAGCGTTCGAGCAGGGTCAGGTGGCGTTCGGTGAGCTTGGGCGTGGCCACGCGGATGGCCAGGCCCTCCAGGGCGCTGCGCATCTCGAAGACTTCGGACATCTGTTCGATGTCCAGGCCGCTGACCACCGCACCGCGATTGGGGCGCAGGGTCACCAGGCCTTGGGCATCCAGGCGCCGGAACGCCTCGCGTACCGGCATGCGGCTGGTGCCGATCTCGCTGGCGATCTCTTCGGCGACCAGGCGGTCGCCCTTGCGATAACGCCCGGAGCAGATGGCGCCGAGCAGAAAGTTGTAGGCCTCTTCTTCAGCAGTGACCGGGGGCCGTTCGGTGTACGAGAGCGCTGGGTGCATGACGAGACCTGTATAAATGTATCCAATTATCCACGGATTCACTTAAGCAGATTGCGGGCCAGTTTCTGCCCCTGCGCTATTTATGGAGCCAATTCAAGGGGTTGAACGAGAAAGTCGAAATGCCCTGGGTATAGCGGTCGCAACAAAGTGTTACGTGATGAGGCACTGCGCCGGAAAATGCACGGTTTTAAAGCGCGCGAGTGGGTTTAGAAGGAGGGGGGCGTTACGCAGAGTAGCGTTTTGATAGCTGGCATGAAGGGCCAGCCGCTTTAGTCGCTATTAGGCCGGGTAGGAGCGGCTTCAGCCGCGAAACGACCGCCTGTTCACAACAGATGCAGTGAATTTCCTGGCGCTTTCGCGGCTAAAGCTGCTCCTACCGGGCCATATGGAGCCTGAGCGAACCGTTCAACGCTCGATCTGGCGGTTCCAGCGGGCGTTCCATTCCGGGCGTTTCTGGTTGACCTGGTCCCAGTCGATGGTCACCGCGGTCTTCAGGTACTCCTGCATGGCTTCGACCTGGCCACGGGTCTTGTCGGTGGTCGGTGTGGTGGGGTTGGACGGAATCTGGTCGCCCAGTTCCAGCGCCGGGGCCTGGGCCTCGGGGCTGATCAGGAACTGCGCGAGCTTCTGCGCCAGCTCGGGCTGGTCGTTGTTGGCGGTCACGCATTCGGCCTGGTTGAGCACCACGGCGCCTTCCTTGGGCGGTGCGTATTCCACCGGAATGCCCTTGAGCTTCAGCGCGGTCACCTGGGTGGGGGTGAGCGGGAACAGCGCGGCTTCGTCGGTCTGCACCATTTCCGAGAGCTTGGCCGAGTTGGGAATGTACTCCAGCACATTGGGGCCAACACTCTTCGGCCAGGCGCTGAAGCCCGGCTCGACGTTCGCATCGGTGCCACCCTTGAGGCGGTTGAACATCAGGAAACCGTGCAGGCCGAAGGTCGAGGAGACCATCGACTGGAACACCACCTTGCCCTTGAAGCGCGGGTCGCTCAGGTCGTTCCACGAGGTGGGCGCGGCCCAGCCCTTTTCCTTGAACAGCCGGCTGTTGTAGGCCAGGCCGGTGACCCCCAGGCTCACGGCAGCGGCCTTGTCCTTGATCAGTGCCTTCTCCGGCAACTGCGCCAGGGTCGGGTTGGGCGTCAGGGTGCTGCACAGGCCCATGCCAATGGCGCGGTACATGATGCCGTCGTCCAGCACCATGACGTGGATGGGCGGCTTGTTCGGCGTGGCCTGGACCTTGGCGAGGATGTCGGCCGAGGTGCCGGGCACGATGACCACCTTCACACCATTGGCCTTTTCGAAGGCCGGCAGGATGTTGTCAGTGAACAGCTTTTCCATGGTGCCGCCGTTCATGCCCAGGTACAGGGTGGGTTCGGCCATGGCCACGGCCGGCAGGCAGCAGAAAAGAGCGAGCAGACGTTGCTTGTGCGTCATGACAGGTTTTCCTTCTGGTGTGGGGGTTGCTGAAAACGACTGATGCAAAAGGCCGCGAGGCTGTGTGCCGGCGTGCCGTGGAGGATGCATTGCGCCAGGGCTTCGCCCGCAGCCGGGCCGATCTGGAAACCGGCGCCGGCGAAACCGAAGCCATGCAAAAGGCCAGGTTGGGTAAGGCTGGGGCCGATCACCGGCTCGTCATCGGGCAGGTAGCCCTCGGTGCCGCTCCAGGTGCGGATGGCCTGGGCGCCGGTGAGGGCCGGGTAGAGTTCGGTGGCGTTGCGCAGGATTTCCAGCACGGCGGCCTGGCCGGGGCGGGCGGTGGTCGCGCTCAGGGCGAAGCCGCGACCGCCGCCCAGGATGCAGTTGCCACGCGCCACCTGGCGGGCGTAGATGCCGCCGCCTTCGACACCGGTGCTGGCGGTCATGAACAGCGGCAGCGGTTCGGTGACCAGCATGGCCGGGTGCGCCGCGCTCAACGGCACCGCTTCGCCGAAGCGTTCGGCCAGGCGTGCCGACCAGGCCCCTGCACAATTGAGCAGCCAGGGCGCGCGGTACAGCTGGCCGTTGCTGGTGTGTACGGTGAAGCGCTGGCCGTCATGGTCGACCGCTTGCACTGCGCATTGCTCGACGACCTCGGCACCCTGGCGACGTGCGGCCTGGGCGAAGGCCGGCGATACCAGGCGGGGGTTGGCGTGGCCGTCTTCGGGGCAGTACGAAGCGCCGACGGCGATGTCGCCGACCCAGGGAAAGCGTTCGCGCAGGGCGGCGTGGTCAAGCAACTGCAACTGCAGGTCGAAGTCGGCGGTGCGCTTTGCATAGTCTTGCAATGAGGCGAAGTCCGCTTCGCTGCGGGCCAGCTTCAGATGACCGGAGCGGGTGTACTCGCCATCGGTGCCGATCCACTCGCGCAGCTGGCCCCAGATGGCATGGGCGCGCATCGACAGCGGCAATTGCGACAGTGGCCGACCCTGGCGACGCACGCCGCCGTAGTTCACCCCACTGGAATGCGAGCCGCAGAAGTCGCGTTCCAGCAAGGCCACGCGCTGACCCCCACGGGCCAGGCACAGCGCGGCGCTGCTGCCGACGATGCCGCCGCCGACCACTATGACGTCGAAATCGCGGGGCTTCATGGGCTGACCTCCAGGCCGAACGGCAGGGGTTTGACCGGCGCCTGGCCACGCAGCCGGCCGATCTGCTCGATGGGTCGACCGCTTTCACAGGCGATCAGTTCGGCAGCCGCCGCGCCACACACCCGGCCCTGGCAGCGGCCCATGCCGACCCGGCACATGGCCTTGACCCGGTTGATCTCCCAGTGCCCTTCGCGCACGGCGTTACGCACCTCGCCCGCGGTGACCTGCTCGCAGCGGCACACCACCAGCTCGTCCGCTGCTTCAGCGGCCCAGTATTCGGGGAACGGAAAGGCTTGCTCCAGGCCCAGGCGGAAACGTTGCAGGTTGGCCAGACGCTTGAGCAACCGGTCGCGCCGGGCGCCATCCACGGGCTTGCCCAGGTCGTGCAGCAGTGCCAGGGCCGCCAGTTCACCGGTCATTTCCGCCCCATCGGCACCGAGAATCCCGGCCCCGTCACCGGCCAGGTATACCCCCGGCACACTGCTGCGCCCCAACGGGTCGCGCACCGGCAGCCAGGCGCGGTTGAGCGGGTTCCAGGCGAACTGGCAGCCGAGCAGGTCGGCCAGTTGGGTTTCGCTACGCAAGGCATGCGCCAGGGCCACGGCATCGCAGGGCAACTGCTGCTCACGCCCGGCCTTTGACCAGCGGATGCCGCTGGCGCGCTGTTGCCCTTGTATTTCCAGCAGCTTCACACCCTGGTGCACGGGTATGCCTTTGCAGGCCAGCCAGGCGCGGTAGTACAGACCCTTGGCGAAGGTCGCCGGCTGACGTAGCAGGCCAGGCAGGGCGCGCACCTGGGCACTGAACGGCGAGGTGTCGAGCACCGCGCTGACCCGCGCGCCGGCCTTGGCGTATTGGTAGGCGACCAGGTACAGCAAGGGGCCGCTGCCGGCCAGCACGACCCTTTCACCAATCGCACAGCCTTGGAATTTCAGGGCGATCTGCGCGGCGCCGAGGGTGTAGACACCGGGCAGGGTCCAGCCGGGCACCGGCAATACGCGGTCGGTCGCACCGCTGGCGACGATCACCTTCGAGTACTTCACGCGTCCGGCGCGCTGGCCCTGGTGCAGGGTGTCGAGCACGTGTTGCTCGGCGTTCCACACCAGGGTGTCGGGGCGGTAGTCGATCTGCCCCTGCAGGGTATTCAGGGTGGTGTGCAGGTTTTGCGCCTTGCTGGCTTCGAAGCCGTAGAGGGTCTTGGCGCTGCGGGTGAAGTTGGCCGGCTGCTGACGGTAGATCTGCCCGCCGCCACGGGTTGCTTCGTCGAGCAGCAGCGCTTTCACGCCGTGTGCGGCGAGGGTCTGGGCGGCGCGGATACCAGCGGGGCCGGCACCGATGATGACGATCTCGTTCATGGCTGGCGCCCCGGGTCGCGGGTCACGCTGGCACCGGCTTCGAGAAAGGTCGAGCAAGCGCGCACTCGGCGTCCGTCTGCCAGGCGCACCCAGCAGTCCTGGCAGGCGCCCATCAGGCAGAAACCGGCGCGCGGCTCGCCACTGAAGTCGCTGCCGCGCAGGTGTTCGCTGCAGGTCAGAATCGCGGTCAGCAGCGTATCGCCCGGCATGCCCTGGGCGGGCTGGCCGTCGAGGGTGAAGGGCAGCGGCTCGCGGTCGGTTTCGGCGACCCGTTTGAACAGAGGCATCGCGGCACTCCCTCTCATTGTTTGCCCACCAGCACGCGATCCAGGCCATAGACCCGGTCGAGCAGCACCATGGTCAGTGCGGTAATGCCGATCACCAGCGCCGAGACGGCGGCCATCATCGGATCGATGGACTCGGTGGCATACACGTACATGCGCACCGGCAGGGTCTGGGTGGCCGGGGAGGTGATGAAGATCGACAGGGTGACCTCGTCGAAGCTGTTGATGAACGCCAGCAGCCAGCCCCCCGCGACCCCGGGCAGGATCATCGGCAGGGTGACCCGGCAGAACAGCGTCACACGCCCGGCGCCCAGGCTTTGCGCGGCCTGTTCGGCGCTGCGGTCGATACCGATGGCCGCGGCCAGAACCAGGCGCAGCACATAGGGGGTGATGACCACCACATGGGCGAACACCAGCCAGGTGAAGTTGCCGTTCACCCCCAGCAGGGCGAACAGGCGCAGCATGGCCACGCCTAGCACCAGGTGCGGAATGATGATCGGCGACAGCAGCAGGCCGTTGATCAAGCCCTGGCCGGGAAAGCGGTAGCGCGTCAGCGCCAGGCCGGCGGGCACGGCGATCAGTGTGGCCAGCGAGGCCGACAGGGCGGCCAGTTGCAGGCTGTTGTAGAAGGCGTCGAGAAAGTCGGCGCGTTCGAACACCGCGCTGAACCAGCGCAGCGACAACCCGGAGGTGGGCAGGCTCAGAGTGCTTTGCGGGGTAAAGGCAACCAGGCACACCACCACCAGGGGGGCGAGCATGAACAGCATCACCAGGGCATGGAAGGACAGGGCCAGCGGGCCGTTGCGGGTCATGGTGTCAGGCTCCCAGGGCACGTTTGTAGCGGCGTTCGACCAAGCGGTTCCAGCTCAGCATCACCAGCAGGTTGATCAGCAGCAGGACGATGGCGATGGTCGCGCCCATCGGCCAGTTGAGTTCGGCCAGGTACTGGTCGTAGATCATCGTGGCGACCATCTTCAAGCGGCGCCCACCGAGCAGGCCGGGGATGGCGAAGGAACTGGCGGCCAGGCCGAAGACGATCAGCGTGCCGGACAGCACACCGGGCATGATCTGCGGCAGCACGATGCGGCGGAACACCGTCCACTGGCTGGCGCCCAGCGATAGGGCGGCCTGTTCGGCGGCCGGGTCAAGCTTCTGCAGTGAGGTCCATACCGGGATGATCATGAACGGCAGCATCACGTGGACCAGGCCGATGATCACCGCGAAGGGCGTATACAGCAGCTTCACCGGCTGGCCGCCGAGGGCGGTGATGGCCTGGTTGACCAGCCCGTCGGCGCCCAGCAGCAGGCTCCAGCCGAACGCGCGCACCACCACCGAGATCAGCAGCGGAGTCAGCACCAGGATCAGGAAGATCGAGCGCCAGGGCGCGCCCATGCGGCTCAGCACCAGGGCCTCGGGTACGCCGATCAGCACGCACAGCAAGGTCACCAGCGCGCTGATCCAGAAGGTGCGCAGGAAGATCTCGTAGTAGTAGCTGTCGGTCAGCAGGCTCAGGTAGTGCGCCAGGGTGTACTGGCCGGCCTGGATGCCGGTGGTGTAGTCGAATTCGTTGAACGACAGCACCAGGGTCAGGCCCAGCGGGAACACCAGCAGGGCGAGGAACAGCAGCAGGGCCGGGCTGCTCAGCCCGTAGCCCCAGGTGCTGTTGTGCGGCTTGGCATCGTTCATGCGGCCACCTCGCCAGCGTCGAGTACACGCAGCAGCCGGTCATCCCAGGTCAGGCTCACCGCGCTGCCGGGTTCCAGCGCGGTGCTGCCGTCGTTGACGCGGACCACGGCCAGGCTGCCCAGTGTGGTATCGACGCGGTACAACCACTGGCTGCCGAGGAAATAACGGCTGCTGATGCGCCCTTCGAGCTTGCCGCTGCCGGACGCGCCGAGGCCGATCTTCTCCGGGCGCAGGCTCAGGGTCAGGGGGCCTTGCGCAGCCACTTGCGGCAGGCCGTCGGGACCTGTTACGCCGCGCAGGCGGTTGGCTTTGCCGACGAAGTCAGAGATGAACGGCGTGCTGGGGTGCTCGTACAGTTGCCAGGGGTTGTCGATCTGGGTGATGCGCCCGGCTTCCATGACCACCACGCGGTCGCTGATCGACAGCGCTTCGGCCTGGTCGTGGGTGACCATCAGGGTGGTGATGCCGACCTCGTTCTGGATACGGCAGATCTCGAACTGCATTTCTTCACGCAGGTGCGCGTCGAGGTTGGACAGCGGCTCGTCGAGCAGCAGCACCGGTGGCTCGATGACCAGCGCCCGGGCCAGGGCCACGCGCTGGCGCTGGCCGCCGGACAACTCGCGCGGGTAGCGCTCGGCGTGTTTGTCCAGGCGTACCAGGGCCAGGGTATGGTCGACGCGGCGGGCGATCTCGGACTTGGCGACCTTGCGCATCTGCAGGCCGAAGGCGACGTTGTCGCGCACGCTCATGTGCGGGAACAGCGCGTAGCTTTGGAACACCACGCCCAGGCCACGGCTGGCCGGCTTGGCATGGGTGATGTCGCGCCCGTCGAGAACGATGCGGCCGCTGGTGACTTCGACGAAGCCGGCGATCATCTGCAGGGTGGTGGTCTTGCCACAGCCCGACGGGCCGAGCAGCGAGACGAACTCGCCTTTGTCGATGGCCAGGCTCGAACTGGCCACCGCTTCGATGGCGCCGTAGCGCTTGCAGAGCTGGTCGATCAGGAGAAAGGTCATGGGCTGTGCTCCAACGCGAACGTAACCGGAACGAACCGGAAGGTTTCATTTGGGCAGAGCGCCAGCGGCGAAGAGCAATGCAGCAATGCTGATCGGACGTTGGCGCTCGCTTCTGTGGCGGCGGCCGATGTTGTGGTATCGCCCTATGGACCCGAGAGTAGGGCAAAGCTTAGGATGCCGACAAAGAGTAATTTCACTGGATGAGCGTTATTTTGAAATTATTCCACTGAGCGAAATTTAAGGTGGGAAAGATAAATATGGATTCCGTTGAGCGAAATGAAGAGGCCAGGGAAGTAGGTGTCAGTGCGGTCTCGCGGCTGTTCGCCGTGCTGCGTGCCTTGGGCGCGTGCAGCGGTGAGGGCGAAAAGGTCAGCCAGCTGGCACAGCGCGTCGGCCTGGCGCAACCCACGACGCACCGCCTGCTGCGCAGCCTGATCGAAGAGGGCATGGTCGAGCAGTGTGCGAGCAGCAAGCGCTACCGCCTGAGCCTGGACTTCTTCGCGCTGGCCGCCAAGGCCGGCCAGGCTGGCAACCTGCGTGACGTGGTACGGCCCAGCCTGCTGCGGTTGTCTGCCTCCCTTGGGGACTCGCTGTTCCTGCTCGCACGCTCAGGCTTCGATGCGGTGTGCCTGGATCGCAGCGAAGGGCCTTACCCGATCCGGACCTTCACCGGTGATATCGGTGGGCGTGTGGCCCTGGGCGTGGGGCAGGGTGGGCTGGCCATCCTGGCCTTCCTGCCGGAAGAGGAGCGCGACGAGGTGATCCGCTACAACCTGCCGCGCCTCAAGGATTTCCACCACTATGACGAAGTGACCCTGCGCGCCGAGATCGACAACGTGCGCAGCCTGGGTTATGCCGGGCGCAACACCGGGGTACTGGACGGCATGGCCGGCCTGGCGGTGCCCATCCTCGACCGCAACGGCCACGCGGTGGCGGCGCTGAGCGTGGCGACCATCAGCGACCGCCTGGGCCCACAGCGCATGCCCACCGTGGTGGAACTGCTCAAGCGCGAAGCCAAGGCCATCGGCGGGCGCATCAACCCCTTCGACCCGGTGCTGCGGCGGCCTTCCCATGTGTTCGGTTGAGGGCCGCTTCACGGGTCTGTCCTGGATCAGGCCTGGCACCGGTATTCCAGGTAACCCTTGGCGTCGGTTGCCGTGCGCACGAAACCGACCTGTTCATAGAGATGCCTGGCCGGGTTGTCGTGGCGCACGCTCAGCGCCAGCTGGCTGAGCCCTTCGGTCGCGGCCGCCCTGGCATAGGCGTGCAGCAGGGCTTTGGCAATGCCTTGGCGTCGGCACCAGGGCGCCACGTGCAGGGTGACCAGCTCGGCACGACCGGCCTCTGGCATCCATAAGGCATAGCCGGCGAAGCGGCCAGCCCGTTCAGCGACGGTCAGCCGACTGAAATGCTCGCTCCAGCGCGTCAAGTGGCGCTCCAGGTCAAGCCGCCAGGCCGCTTCATGGGTCGGCTCCCAAGTCTGGATATAGTCCAGCTCGCCGCGGTAGACAGCCGGCAGGTCGGTGACTCGGGCGGGTCTCAACTCAAGGGGCGCGGCGTGTTCATGCATCGTTGCGCTGGCCGTTCATGTACTGCTCGAACTGCGCGATGTAATCGTCCAGGTTGTCTTCGAGCATCATCCGGTACTGGTCACAGAAGTACTTGAGCATGGCTTCGCGGGCTGCGGCCATTTCCTCGCCAGACTTGAAGCCACGGGCACTCACCCAGGTGCTGAAGCGGGTGGCCGCGAAGGTCATCGAAGCGGCGACCGCCCCCGGGTTATCGCTGTCGCCGAGCTGTTGGTTGGACAGCTCGATATGCGCGTCGGCACGGTCGTAGAAGGCGTTGTCGGTGGCTTGGGTCATGCAAGGTGTCCTTGTTGCAGGCATTCAGGTGAGGTCGCCATTGGAGCATTTTCGTGTGTGTCGCGTCACGGAGGTGACGCGGCGCTTGGCGTGTCTATAATGCCGTGCTCGACTGTCATGGCATTTGGCTTTGCCTGGCAGTGTCCGTGCAGGGCGGCCTGGGCAACGAACGTTAATCGAGACTGTATATGGACTCAAAAGCTTCGCTGCCTCCCAGCTCCGGCAGCCTCAGTGGTGTGTTTGCGGCGGATGCCGCCGAGCGCCTGCAGCTGGCCTTGGATGCCGGTGCGATCATCGGCACCTGGGTATGGGATATCCCCGAAGATCGCGTCACCGCTGACGAGCGTTTTGCGCGGACTTTCGGCATCGCTGCCGAGCGCTGCATGGCCGGCATCCCCATTGCCGAGGCGTTCAGCTCGATCCACCCCGAAGACCTGGAACGGCTGTCCCGCGACATCGACGTCACGATGCAGCGCGGCGGTGCGTTTCGTTGCGAGTACCGGGTGCGCCACGATGATGGCCGTTACCGCTGGGTCGAAGCCAACGGCCGTGCCGAACTGGATGCCGAGGGCCGGGCCGTGCGCTTTCCCGGCGTGCTGATGGACATCGAGTCACGCCGCGCCGCCGAGGCTGAACGCGACCGTTTTTCCGCGCTGCTGCGCACCTTCGCTGCCGCCGTGCCGGGTGTGGTGTACGCCAAGGACCTCCAGGGGCGCATGCTGGTCGCCAACCATGGCGCGACGCTGCTGATCGGCAAGCCGCCGGAGTATTACCTGGGCAAGACCGACCTGGAGTTTCTCGAAGACAAGGTCCAGGCGCGCCAGGTGATGGAGACCGACCAGCGCATCATGCATGGCGGTGTGGTGGAGCAGATCGAAGAACGGGTGGACATGCCCGATGGTTCGGAGACTCACTGGTTTTCCGTCAAGGCGCCGCTGCTCGACGATGACGGCCAGGTCATCGGCCTGATCGGTTCGTCCATCGACGTCACCGCGCGCAAGAATGCCGAGTCGGCACTCATGGACCTCAATCGCACTCTGGAGGCGCGGGTCAGCCAGGCCATCGCCGAACGCGAGGCCGCCGAAGACGCGCTGCGCCAGGCGCAGAAGATGGAGGCAGTCGGGCAATTGACCGGCGGTATCGCGCATGACTTCAACAACCTGCTGGCCGGTATCAGCGGCAGCCTGGACCTGATCCGTCTGCGTCTTGGCCAGGGCCGCACGGCCGATCTGGAACGCTACCTGGCCGTGGCCCAGGGTGCCGCGCAACGCGCCGCCGCCCTGACCCACCGGTTGCTGGCCTTTTCCCGGCGCCAGACCCTGCTGCCCGTGCCCACCGACGTGAACGCCCTGATCGGCGGCATGGAGGAATTGATCCGGCGCACCGTGGGGCCGTCGATCAGCCTCAAGGTGCATCTGGCGGCGATGTTGAAGACCTGCCTGATCGACCCTGCACAGGTCGAGAACGCCTTGCTCAACCTGTGCATCAATGCCCGCGATGCCTTGCCGGGCGGTGGCGCCATCAGTATCAGCACCTGCAACCAACTGCTGGTGCCGGGGGCGGACATCGACCCCGAGCTGGCACCAGGTCAGTACCTGACCATCCGCGTGTCCGACAACGGCACCGGCATGAGCCCGGAGGTGCTGGCCAAGGCCTTCGAGCCGTTCTTCACCACCAAGCCGGTGGGGGCGGGTACGGGGCTGGGCTTGTCAATGGTGTACGGCTTCGCCCGCCAGTCCGGCGGGCAGGTGCGTATTGCTTCGCAGCCCGGTCAGGGCACCTGCGTGTACCTGCAGTTGCCTTGCCATGCCGGCGAAGCTCAGGCAGCGACGCCCCAGCCGCAAGGTGCCGAGACACCCTCGGTGGCCGCGGGTGAGACGGTGCTGGTGGTCGATGACGAGTCTTCGGTGCGCCTGTTCGTCAGCGAGCTGCTCGGCAATTGCGGCTATGTGGTGATCGAAGCGGCCGACAGCCAGGCAGGCCTGCAATTATTGCGCTCGGATATCCGCATTGATCTGCTGGTGACCGATATCGGCCTGCCGGGCGGCCTGGATGGCCGACAGATGGCCGAGGCGGCGCGTCAGGCCCGTCCTGACCTGCCGGTGCTGTTCATGACCGGCTATGCGCTGCCTCATGTATTGGGTGATGCGCCGTTGAGCCCTGGCACTGCGGTGCTGACCAAACCGTTCGCCCTCGAAGCGCTGACCGCCACCGTGGAAGGGTTGCTGAAACGTGCGGGCTAGCGCCAATGCTGTTCGGTCAAGCGGCATGTGGCCCGGTGGGAGCGGCTTTAGCCGCGAAAGCGCCAGGAAATTCAGTGCATCTGTTGTGAACAGGCGGTCGCTTCGCGGCTGAAGCCGCTTTTACCCCTAACCGAACAATATTGCGGTTGAGCCGCTTCTACCGAGGCACGTAACGCCCGGCCGAACGGTATTGAGGCCGGCGCTGGCTCAGTTCAGGGTGGCGGGGTTCGGTCCCAGGCGCTCGCCAGCGTCCAGCGTGGCGATGGCCGCCAGGTCGTCCGCGTCGAGCTGGAAGTCGAAGACCTGGAAGTTTTCCTGAATACGCGATTCGGTCACCGATTTCGGAATGGCGATCAGGCCCAGCTGCAGGTGCCAACGGATGATTACCTGCGCGGGGCTGCGCCCGTGCTTGCTGGCGATCTGCTTGATCTGCGGATGTTCCAGACCCTTGCCCTGGCCCAGCGGGCTCCAGGATTCGGTGCGGATGTTCAGCCGTTCATGAGCCTGGCGCAGTTCACGCTGCTGGAACGACGGGTGCAGTTCGATCTGGTTGAGCACCGGCGTCACGCCGGTCTCATCGATCAGGCGCTGCAGGTGCTCGGGGTTGAAGTTCGATACGCCGATGGAGCGCACCTTGCCCTGTTCGCGGGCCTGGATCAGCGCCTTCCAGGTTTCCACGTAACGATCCTTGGCCGGGGTCGGCCAGTGGATCAGCAGCAGGTCGACATAGTCGAGCTTCAGCCGTGCCAGGCTGGCATCCAGGGCGCGGGTGGCGCTATCGAAGCCCTGTTCGCTGTTCCATACCTTGGTGGTGATGAACACCTGCTCACGGGGCACGCCAGCCTCTTGCAGGCCCTGGCCCACACCTTCTTCGTTCTCGTAGATGGCTGCGGTGTCGATATGTCGGTAACCGGCCTGCAAGGCCTGGCGCACGGCACTGGCTGCCTGCTCGGGACTGGCCTGCCAGACCCCCAGGCCCAGCTGCGGGATACGGTTGCCGTCAGAGAGTTCGATGATCGGTTGCTGCTTGGACATGAATACCTCGCGGTTGATCGAATAGGAAAAGCGAGCCCTGCGCGGGCAGGCTCGCCGTGGCGCTCACAGGGTATGGACCGTCATTGGCGGTGAATGCTCCGCTGAAGGGGCGACGCAGGTCGGTCAGGGCTGAACAGGGAACGGCATATTTGACCGATCGTTCAACAACGCTTAGGCTGGTCGGTTTTTTCCTGACAGAGAGATCCATGACCGATACGTCCAGACTGCCGCCAACCGTCTATTTGCTGGGCCTGACCATTTTCTCCCTGGTCACCGCCGAATTCATGGTCGCCGGGATGATGCCCGCCCTGGCCGATGCCTTTTCCGTGAGCCTTGCCGAAGTGGGCAACCTCATCGCTTTCTATGCGCTGGGCATGGCCCTCGGTGGGCCGCCGGTAACCCTGCTGCTGGTGTCGCGCAACATTGGCAACAAGCCGGCGCTGGTCGGCCTGCTGGCGGTCTACGTGGCTGCCGGGGTGCTGGGGGCAATGGCCAGCAGCTACATGGCGCTGGCGGTCGCGCGCATTCTCATGGGCGTTTCCAGCGCCGCGTGCATCGGCCTGTGCATGACCTTGTGCGCGGGCCTGGTGGAGGAGCGCAATCGCGGTCGGGCGATATCCATCGTGCTGGCCGGGCTGATGCTTTCTCCGGTGGTGGGCGTACCAGCCACCGCCTGGGTCGAACACCACTACGGCTGGCGCGCCAGCTCCTGGCTGGTCGCCGCCCTGGCGCTGGCCTGCACCGTGCTTGCGGCCAGTTGCCTGCCGGCCAGCAAGGCCGGTGACCAGCCGCCCCTGGCGCAGCAGTGGCGCTCGCTGGGCAACCCCAGCCTGTGGGCGGCTTACCTGACCAGCGGGCTGATCATCGGCGCGACCTTCGCCGCATTCAGCTACTGCACGCCGATCCTGATCGAAGAGGTGGGCATCGAGCCGGGCAATGTCGCACCGCTGCTGGCGCTGTACGGGGTGGCCAATCTGATCGGCAACATGCTGGTCGGCCGCGTAGCGGACAGCCATACCTTTTCCGCCTTGCGCCTCGGTCTGGCGGTCATGGTGCTGGCGCTGGCCGGCTTCGCCCTGGCTGGCGAATGGCGCTGGCTGAACCTGGCGTGCTTCTTCGCCCTGGGCCTGACCGGCGTGGCGCTGAACCCGGCAATGGTGGCGCGGGTGATGAAGGCCGCGGCCCCCAGCGCACTGGTCAATACCCTGCACACTTCGGTGATCACGGCTGGCCTGGCCCTGGGCAGTTGGGGTGGGGGCGTGGTGATCGAAGCCGGTTTCGGCCTGCGTGCGCCGCTGTGGGTCGGCGCGGGCATGGCCCTGCTGGGGTTGTTCAGCGTGCTGCGCCTGCCCGTGCGGGCCGGTGCCGCGCAACCCTGTAACGGCTGAAAACGACGATGCCCTCCGAAGAGGGCATCGCGTTCACTGGCCGCTGACGCCGATCAGTGCGCGCCGGCGGCCTTGTTCAGGTCGCTTTCCGCCCACTCGGTGTACAGGCAGGCGTCGCTGGTCGCCCAGCGCACCTTCACGCTGTCGCCGGCCTTGAGTGGCATGCCGGTGGCCGACAGGGCCTTGACCGTCATCGCCGTACCACCGTCGGTGACCACTGCGCAGGTCTGGCTTTCGCCGAGGAACAGCACTTCGGTGACCTTGGCACTGACCTGGTTCCAGCCTTCGGCCAGCGGCGTAGCCTGGGCCTGTTCGACGCTCAGTGCCTGGGCCTTTTCCGGACGCACCATCAGCAGCACATCCTGGTCGGTTTGCAGCCCGGCGGTGATGCGGATCGACAGCGGCTGGCCTTCGAAAGTCGCCACGGCGTTACCCTGGGCCTTGGCGCGCAGGAAGTTGGAGTTGCCCAGGAACGATGCCACGAAGGCATTCGGCGGATTCTGGTACAGGTCGTAGCCGGTGCCCAGGCCGACGATCTTGCCGTGGCTGAAGATCGCGATGCGCTGGCTCAGGCGCATGGCTTCTTCCTGGTCGTGGGTCACGTAGACGATGGTGATGCCCAGGCGACGATGCAACTGGCGCAGTTCGTCCTGCAGGTCTTCACGCAGTTTCTTGTCCAGCGCGCCCAGCGGTTCGTCCATCAGCAGAATGCGTGGTTCGTAGACCAGCGCCCGGGCGATGGCCACGCGCTGCTGCTGACCGCCGGAGAGTTGCGCCGGGCGCCGATGAGCGAACTGCTCCAGTTGCACCAGCTTGAGCATGGCGTCGACCTTGCGGTCGCGCTCGGCGGCGTCGAGCTTGCGGATGTTCAGCGGGAACGCGATGTTGTCGCGCACGCTCAGATGCGGGAACAGCGAGTAACGCTGGAACACCATGCCGATACCGCGCTTGTGCGGTGGCACGTTGACCAGCGACTGGCCGTTGACCAGGATCTCGCCGCTGCTCGGGGTTTCGAAACCGGCGAGCATCGACAACGTGGTGCTCTTGCCCGAGCCGCTGGAGCCCAGGAAAGTCAGGAACTCACCGTCCTGGATGTCCAGGTCAATGTCGTCCACCGCAGCGAAGTCGCCGTAGTGCTTGTTCAGGTTGCGCAGGCGTACCAGCGGTTGGCCGGTTTGTGGCTTGTCTTTGATCACGGCGCTCATGAGGTACTCCGGGCTTCGTTACGGCGACGCAGGGTCGCGGCGATGAACATGACCAGCACCGACAGGCCGATCAGCAGCGTCGAGGCGACGGCGATGACGGGGGTGAGGTCCTGACGCAGGGTGGTCCACATCTTGACGGGCAGGGTCTGCAGGGTCGGGCTGGCCATCATCACGCTGAGCACCACCTCGTCCCAGGAGACCAGGAAGGCGAACAGGGCGCCGGCGACCATGCCGGGGCGGATCGCCGGGAAGGTCACCTTGACGATCGCCTGGATCCGCGACGCGCCGCAGATCACTGCGGCGTCCTCGATGGACTGGTCGAACAGCTTCAGCGAATTGATGATCGAGATGATGGTGAAGGGCAGGGCGACGATCACGTGGCTGACCACGAAAGCGAACAGCGTGCCGGTGTAGCCCAGCTTGAGAAACAGCGCATAGATCGCCACGGCGATGATCACCAGTGGCACGATCATCGGCAGGGTGAACAGCCCGTAGAGCATGTCACGACCGGGGAAGCGTCCACGCACCAGCGCAAAGGCGGTGGGCAGGCCCAGGGCCACGGCGGCGATGGTGGTGAGGATGGCCACCTTGAAGCTCGACAGCGCAGCGTCCATCCACTCCGGGTTGGAGAAGAACTGCTGATACCACTTCAGGGTCCAGCCCGGCGGTGGGAACACCAGCCACTGGGAGGAGCCGAACGACAGCAGGACGATGAACAGGATGGGCAACAGCAGAAACAGCGCGATCAATCCGGTGACGGTATACAGGCCGATCCTTAGCCGTGCGCCCATGGCGTTGGGGGTCAGTAGCATGACCGTTTACCTCGCGTTACTGGCGCCGACCGGGGATTCCGGCTGGAGCTTCAGGTAGAAGTAGAACAGCGCCAGGGTGATGACGATCAGCAGCGCCGCTGCCGCACTCGCCAGGCCCCAGTTGAGGAACGATTGCACCTGCTGGACGATGAACTCCGGCAGCATCATGTTCTGCGCGCCACCGAGCAGGGCGGGGGTGACGTAGTAACCCAGCGACATCACGAAGACCATCAGGCCGCCGGAGAACAGCCCTGGACGGCACAACGGCAGGAACACCCGGAAGAAGTTGGTCCAGGGGCTGGCACCGCATACCGAGCCGGCCTGCAACACCATCGGGTCGATGGCTTGCATGGTGGCCTGCAAGGGCAGGACGATGAACGGGATCATGATGTAGGTCATGCCGATCACCACGCCGGTAAGGTTGTGCACCATTTCCAGGGGTTGATCGATGATGCCCATGGCCATCAGCACCTTGTTCACCACGCCGGAGGCTTGCAGCAGCACCAGCCAGGAGTAGGTGCGTGCCAGCAGGCTGGTCCACATCGACAGCAGCACGATGTTGAGAATCCAGCGGCCCCAGCCCTTGGGTACCAAGGTGATCGCCCAGGCCAGCGGGAAGCCCAGCAGCACGCTGAACAGGGTGACCAGGCCGGCGACCGAGAAGGTGTTGAACAGGACGCGGGAGTAGGCGGAGTTGGCGAACAGTTGTTCGTAGTTGCCCAGGCCCGGCACCGGTTCCATGACACCGCGGATCAGCAGGCCGATCAGCGGTGCGAAGAAGAACAGCCCCAGGAACAGCAGCGCCGGCAACAGGTTGCGGCTGCCGCGCCAGCGTTGGGAAAGGGAAGGCTTGTGGCTCATGTTCGCTCCCTTGTGCGCTTGCGGGGCGTGAACCGCGCATGCGGCGGTGCGCGAGGCACCACCGGACGCAGGGGATTGGCCGCCAACGGCGGCCGACAGCTTTACTTGACCAGCCATTCGTTCCACCGCTTGGCGATATCAGCGCCGTTCTTGGCCCAGTAGGCGAAGTCCAGGGTGATCTGATCGGCCGGGTAAGCGGTCGGCAGGTTCTTGGCCAGGGTCGAGTCCAGGCGTTGCTGACTGCCCAGGTTCACCGGGGCGTAGGCGCTGAGGTTGGAGAAGTCGGCCTGGCCTTTGGCGCTGGTAGCCTCGGCAATGAATTTCATCGCCGCGTCCTTGTTCTTGCTGCCCCTCGGCACGACCAGGAAGTCGGCCATGACCAGGTTCTGCTTCCAGCTCACGCCGACCGGTGCGCCGTCCTGCTGCAGGGCGTAGACGCGGCCGTTCCACATCTGGCCCATCACCGCTTCACCCGAGGCGAGCAGCTGCTGGGATTGCGCGCCGCCGCCCCACCAGACGATGTCTTTCTTGATGGTGTCGAGTTTTTTGAAGGCGCGGTCCAGGTCCAGCGGGTAGAGCTTGTCTTTTTCCACGCCGTCGGCCAGCAGGGCCAGCTCCAGCACGCCGGGGCTCGGCCACTTGTACAGGGCACGCTTGCCGGGGTAGGTGGCGGTGTCGAACATCGCCGCCCAGTCCTGCGGGTTCTTGCCGCCTACCTTGCCTTCGTTGTAGCCCAGTACGAAGGAGAAGAAGAACGAACCGGCGCCATGGTCGGAAACGAAGCGCGGGTCGATCTGGTCGCGCTTGATGGTATTGAAGTCCAGGGGTTCCAGCAGGCCTTCGCTGGCAGCGCGCAGGGCGAAGTCTGCCTCTACGTCTACCACGTCCCACTGCACGTTGCCGCTTTCGACCATGGCCTTGAGCTTGCCGTAGTCGGTCGGGCCGTCTTGTACGACGGTGATGCCGGTCGCCTTGGTGAACGGGTTGGCCCAGGCCTGCTTCTGGGCGTCCTGCGTCGAGCCTCCCCAGCTGACGAAGTTGACGCTCTCGGCGGCCATGGCGGTGACACTTGAGAATGCCAACACGCCAGCAGCCAGGACTGCAGTTGCACGTTTGTTCAACACCATTTTCACGCCCTCATTTGTTGTGTTTTGAGCGGGCCGGTATCCATGCCCGCTTATTCGGAGCAGCAGGCCCAATGCGGACCTTTGAAACTGGAACTGGCGACCGTGCCAGGGGCTGTTTGTTATGGCTCTCCCTGAGACGGGCGCACCTGACAAAAATCTACGGTCTACGGAATATCATATTATGGTATTCCAAACTTTGTGCAAGGGTTTTGCCTCGCCTGAGCACCTCCTGAACGCCTTTTCATCGCGGTGATTTGTAACGCACGGATTGTTCCGTTCAGCCGGTGAACGGAATGCTTTCCACCACTTCCAGATCGTAGCCGGTCAAGCCCGCGTATTTCAGCGGAGGGCCGAGGTGGCGCAGCTTGCCGACGCCCAGGTCCTGAAGGATCTGCGCGGTGCCGACTTCGGAATAGATACGTGACTGCGAGCGGGTGTACTGCCGGGGCGGCTTGGTCAGTTGCGGCACCCGTTCGAGCAGCGCCTGGGAAGATTCATGATTGGCCAGCACCACCACCACGCCGCTGCCTTCTTCGGCGACCTTCTGCAGGGCGGCCCACAGGGTCCAGTTGGCCGGACCGGTGTATTCGGCGCCGACCAGGTCACGCAGCGGGTCGACCACATGCACGCGCACCAGGGTCGGCTGTTCACGCCGGATGTCGCCCATGACCATGGCCATGTGTACGCCGCCTTCGATGCGGTCTTCGTAGGTGAACAGGCGGAAGGTGCCATGCACGGTGGGCAGCTCGCGTTCGCCGATGCGCTCGACGGTGTGCTCGTTGCTCAGGCGGTAGTGGATGAGGTCGGCAATGGTGCCGATGCGGATGCCGTGGCGTGCGGCGAATTTTTCCAGGTCGGGGCGGCGTGCCATGGTGCCGTCGTCGTTCATCACTTCGACGATCACCGAAGCCGGGCTGTAGCCGGCCAGGCGCGCCAGGTCGCAACCGGCCTCGGTGTGCCCGGCGCGGGTCAGCACCCCACCTTCACGGGCGCGCAGTGGGAAAATGTGGCCGGGTTGTACCAGGTCTTCGGCGCAGGCGTTCGGGGCGACGGCGGCCTGCACGGTGCGCGCGCGGTCGGCGGCGCTGATGCCGGTGGTCACGCCAGTGGCGGCTTCGATGGACACGGTGAAGGCGGTGGCGAACACGCTGCCGTTGCTGGGCACCATTTGCTCCAGGCCCAGGCGCTGGCAGTGTTCGTCGGTAAGGGTCAGGCAGATCAGGCCACGCGCTTCGCGGGCCATGAAGCTGATCGCTTCCGGGGTGCAGCGGTCGGCGGCGAGCAGCAGGTCGCCTTCGTTTTCGCGATCTTCGTCATCGACCAGCAAGACCATCTTGCCCTGACGATAGTCTTCAATGATGTCCTCGATACGGTCGAACGGCATTATCTGGATCTCGCTGTCATGGTGTTGGCGTGGTAAATCGTGGTATACCATAAGACAGAATATTTCACAGATTCCCTTCCATTGAAACAGTGAGATCGCGATGAAAGCCTATTGGATTGCCCATGTGGATGTAACCGACCCACAGCAGTACAGCGAATATACCCAGCGCGCGCCAGCCGCGTTCAAATTATTTGGTGGCAAATTCATGGCGCGCGGTGGTCGCTCCGAGGCGATCGAAGGCCGCGACACCCCGCAACGTACCGTGGTGATTGAGTTCGACTCCTATGAACAGGCCATCGCCTGCTACAACTCGCCTGAGTATCAGGAAGCCATGAGCCACCGCCAGGGCGTGGCCAAGGCGGAGATCGTGATTGTAGAAGGCATCTAGCAGGTACCTGTTTGGCCGGATGCCGATCAACCGCACGTCCCCGCCCACGGTCTAACTGACCAGTATTGGCACTAAAGGCAATACTGTTCAGTTAGGCGTCATGTGGCCCGGTGGGAGCGGCTTCAGCCGCGAAAGCGCCAGGAAATTCACTGCATCTGCTATGAACAGGCGGTCGCTTCGCGGCTGAAGCCGCTCCTACCCGGACCAGTATGAGCACTGAGGGCTACGGCTCAACCGCTCTCGGGTGGCTCGGTCTTGATCGGGGGCGAGGGGATGACGAGAGGGGCTTTTATGACCGGCAGCTCTACACCCGACGGAATTCGACCCTTGCTCCTGACTGTTCGAGTTGCTCGCTCAAGCGGCGCAGTCCTGGCTTCACGCCGCTTGCAGCTTTGAGGGGAAGCGCTTCGGCGAGCGCCAGCGCTTCCTTCAATGGTAATCCGCGGCTTTTGCTGACGAGTTGGATGACCTTGAGTTTTTGCGGACCCAGGTCAATCACCAGCAAATCACTCTGTTGATGGTCCGTTGGATCGAAGTTCCCCGTCTCTACTGATGGCGCTTGCGGGGCCTCGGCATTGCGGCGCGCATCGAGAATCTCGCGCCAGAACGCGTTCGACGCATCGGTCTCGTCGAGAACTACGCGTGCGAACGCAGCATCGTCGTCATTCACTTCTGCCAATGTCGCCAGCAGTCGGCCGAAGGCCGCCAGGCTGGGTGCAATCTGCATGGCATCCCAGCGGCCAGCACCGTGTGGTGCGTAATACACCGGGTAACCGCTGTGGGCTTTGGCCGTGGAAATGAAAATGGGGTCATCCAGGCCGGTCATGGCGATGACGAACCAGCTGGGCTGCCAATCGCCGTCGGCGTCGCCTACCAGGCTCTGGCCCGTCAGGCCATGGGTGCGGTAGCCGATCTGCAACGCGTCGAAGCCGTCCGGGGCGGGGTAGTGCACCGGCAGCAGCGCCTCACCGACGACGGTGGCCTGGTCGAGAAAATTCTGCAGGGCTTCTGGAAGCGACTTCATGGTGGGGTCACATTCAAGCACTAGCGAATGAAGTGCACCTTGCCGCTGTCATCGTTGCCGATATAGATGCCATACACCCCGGCCTGCCGCTCGGTGATGTAGCGCTCGAGGATCTGCCGGATGGCGGGGTAGTAGATTGACTCCCAGGGGATTTCCTCGGGGGCGAAGAAGCGGTAGTCCTGGGTCTCCGGGCCGAACTGCCCGGTCACTTCCAGGGCGATGGCGCGGAAGATGATGTACACCTCGCTGATCTTTGGCACGCTGAAGATCGAGTAGGGCGAGATGATTTCGGCGCGGACCCCGGATTCTTCCCACACCTCGCGCAGGGCCGCCTGCTCGGTGGTCTCGCCGCCTTCCATGAAGCCGGCCGGCAGGGTCCAGGTGCCGGGGCGCGGTGGAATGGCGCGCTGGCACAGCAGGTACTTGCCGTCCTGCTCGATGATGCAGCCGGCGATGATCTTCGGGTTGACGTAATGGATGTACTGGCAGCCGCCGCAGACCAGGCGTTCATGGGTATCGCCCGCCGGGGTGCGGTGGGCCAGGTCGGTGCTGCCGCATTGCGGGCAGTAACGCGGCAGCGCCATGTCAGCTTCCTATGCGTGGGTCTTTGATGGCCATCGGCTGCACAATTTCACGTGCCTGGGTGTCGTCGTCCTGCTTGGACTGCAGGTACTCCAGCGCCACGCGGGCGGCGTTGCGGACGTGGTCCACCGAGGCCTGGTGGGCGGCCAGCGGGTCACCGCTCTTGATCGCCTCGACCATGCGCTCCATTTCCTGGTTGCTGGCGCCGCGGCGGTTTTCCTGGGATACCGAGGTGGCGCGCAGGTAGCTGATGCGGGCCTGCAACTGGCGCAGCTGGGTGGCCGCCACATGGTTGCCGGAGCCTTCGAGCAACACGTCGTAGAAGCCCTGTACCGAATCGATGACCTGCTGCAGCTCGCCGTCCTTGAGGGCCTGGCGGTTCTCTTCCAGGGCGTTCTCCAGGGCGCGGATGTCGCGGGGCGTGGCGCGCAGGGTAAAGAGCTGGACGATCAGGCCTTCGAGCACGCAGCGCAGCTCGTAGATGTCGCAGGCGTCTTCGAGGGTGATGATCGCCACGCGCGGGCCTTTGGCGTCAGCGAACTCCACCAGGCCTTCGGACTCCAGATGCCGCAGGGCCTCGCGGACCGACGTACGACTGACCCCCAGGCGGTCGCACAGGTCGCGCTCGACCAGGCGGTCGCCGGGCAGCAACTGGAAGTTCATGATCGCGCTGCGCAGTTTGTCCAACACGATTTCCCGCAGGGTGACGGGATTGCGGTTGACCTTGAAGGTATCGTCGAGGGGCAGGCGTTTCATCGGTTCGGCTCGGAGTTTGGCTGACTGCTTGGCGAAGAAGGGTCCGTTGCACGAACCTTCATACCCCGCGACAGCCAGAAATGGACTGGGGTCATGCAAAGGCCCGGGCACCCTGAGGTACCCGGGCCGTCGCCGAGTTTATCACGCCGTGGCCTCGAACCAGCAAGGCTGCCCATGTCGGCGTTTTCCGAGATTCAGGCCAGTGCCGGCAGGGCGCCGAGCTTGCCGCGATGATAGATCATCGGGGTAGCGGGCGTTTCCGGCAGGATCAGGTTCTTCACCGCGCCGACGATGATCGCGTGGTCGCCGCCATCGTATTCGCGCCACAGCTCGCACTCGATGATCGCCGTGGCCTTGGCCAGCAGCGGGTTGCCCAGTGCGCTGAGGCTGTACTCGATGCCTTTGGCCTTGTCCTTGCCCTTGCCGGCGAAGGCATAGGCTTCGGCCTGCTGGTCGGCGCTGAGCAGGTGGATGGCGAAGCGTTTGCTGTCGCGCAGCACCGGGTAGGTGTCGGAGGCGTAATTGGGGCAGAACAGCACCAGTGCCGGGTCGATGGACAGTGCGCTGAACGCGCTGGCGGTGATGCCTACCAGGTTGCCCTCGGTGTCCAGGGTGGTGACGATGGTCACCCCGGACGGGAAGGAGCCCATGACTTCTTTGTAGATACCGGGTTCGATCATTGCTGCAGCCTCGGTTAACGCATCACGAAGGGATCGGGCATCGGCGCTTGCGAGAGGTTGATCCATACCGTCTTGAGTTCGGTATAGGCCAGCACCGAATCGATGCCGCTCTCACGGCCATAGCCGCTGTTCTTGAAACCGCCGATGGGCGCCATGGCCGATACCGCACGGTAGGTGTTGACCCAGATGATACCGGAACGCACGTCACGAGCCAGCCGGTGCGCACGCCCCAGGTCACGGGTCCAGATGCCGGCGGCCAGGCCGAACTGCGAGTCGTTGGCGATGGCCAGGGCCTCGGCCTCGTCCTTGAAGCGGATGACCGAGGCCACGGGGCCGAAGACTTCCTCCTGCATGATCTTCATCGAGTTGCTGTCGCACTCGAACAGGGTCGGCTCGTAGAACCAGCCGGCCTCGGCGGTATCCGGGCGCTTGCCGCCCAGGCGCAGGCGCGCGCCTTCGGCCAGGGCGTCGGCGACCAGGCCTTCGACCACAGCCAGTTGCTGGGCGGTGGCCATCGGGCCCATCTCGCTGGTTTCATCCTGCGGGTTGCCGATACGGATGCGCTTGGCGCGTTCGATCAACCGCTCGACGAACTCGTCGAAGATCTCGTCTTGCACCAGCAGGCGCGAGCCGGCCACGCAGCTTTGTCCGGAGGCGGCGTAGATACCGGCCACCACGCCGTTGATGGCGCTGTCCAGGTCGGCGTCGGCGAAGATGATGTTGGGTGACTTGCCACCCAGTTCCAGCGACAGCTTGGCGAAGTTCTCGGCGCTGCTGCGCACCACGTGACGCGCCGTGGCAGCGCCGCCGGTGAAGGCGATCTTGCGCACCAGCGGGTGACGAGTGAGCGCCGCACCGGTGCTCGGGCCGTAGCCGGTGACCACGTTGACCACGCCGGCCGGGAAGCCGGCTTGCAGCGCCAGGCGAGCCAGTTCGAGGATGGTCGCCGAGGCGTGTTCGGAGGGCTTGAGCACGATGGTGTTGCCGGCGGCCAGGGCCGGGGCCAGCTTGATCGCGGTCAGGTACAGCGGGCTGTTCCAGGGGATGATCCCGGCGACCACGCCCATCGGCTCGTGCACGGTGTAGGCGAACAGGTCTGGCTTGTCGAGGGGCAGGGTGCCGCCTTCGAGTTTGTCGGCCAGGCCGGCGGTGTAATGGAAGAACTCCGGCAGGTAGCCGACCTGGCCGCGGGTTTCGCGGATCAGCTTGCCGTTGTCACGGCTTTCCAGCTGAGCCAGGTGTTCCTTGTTCTCGGCGATCAGGTCACCCAGGCGACGCAGCAGCTTGCCCCGCGCAGTGGCGGTCAGGCCACGCCAGGCCGGGCTTTCGAACGCCTGCTGCGCGGCCTGCACGGCGCGCTCCACGTCCGCCTCGTCGGCGTCGGGCAGTTGTGCCCAGGGCTCGGCCAGCGCCGGGTTCAGGCTGTCGAAGGTCTTGCCGGACAGCGCATCGACCCATTGGCCGTCGATGCACATCTGGAAGCGGGTAAGGCTCATGCAACATCCCCTTTGATCGGGTTGTGTAAGGCTGCGGACTTGTCGAGGAAGTCCAGCAGCACCTGATTGACCAGGCGCGGCGACTCGACCGGCATCATATGCCGTTGCTCAGGCAGGATCGCCACTTCGGCACCCTTGATGCGCATCGCCAGCTGGCGCGCCATGTCCGGGGTCGAACCGGGGTCAAGCTCACCGGTGGCCACCAGCGTCGGAACACTGATGCTGCCCAGGTCCTCGGCACGGTACATGTCCTGGGTGGCGAACAGTTTATAGGTGGTCAGGTAGCCCTGCGGGTCGTTGTTGGCCAGGTCCTGGCGGATCGCGGCGATCTGCGCCGGGTTGGCCGCCTGGTATTCACGGCTGAACCAGCGCGCCAGGGCTTCGCCGGCATTGGCGTCCGGGCCGTGCTCGGCAGCCTGACTGGTGCGTGCGATGACCCCGGCACGCTGCTCGGGCGTACGGTTGAACACGCTGTTGAGGATCACCAGGCCGGCCAGGCGCTGCGGGTAGTGCAGGGCGAAGGCTCGCGCGACCAGGCCACCCATCGAGAAGCCGATCACCGTGGCATGCTCGATACCCAGATGGTCGAGCAGCTCGAGCAACTGTTCGGCATAGCCTGGCAGGCCGGTGTCTGGCTCAGGGCGCGGGCTGGCGCCGTGGCCGAGCATGTCGTAGGCGATGACCCGGTAGTTGGTGGACAGGCCGACAATCTGCCCGCCCCACATTTCTTTGTTGAGCCCCACCCCGTGAATCAACACCACGGGATGGCCCTGGCCGGTCGTCAGGTAGCTGGTGCCGGCCGGGGTGCGTTCAGCGGAGAGCTGAATCATGGATTGCTCCTGCACAGGTGTTATCGGGCGCTGTTCCGGAGCCGGCGGTCCTGCGGCAGGGCAGTGCAACAGCGCTGCGCGTGCCAGGCAGGTGCCTGCCGACTCCGGTGACAGATGCGTTTGGCAAATTATTGCGCAGCTTTTTCGGCTGCCAGTTCTTCCAGGTCGATATAGCGGTTGCCGATGCGTGGGTGCAGGCGGCCACCGTCGGCGGCACCCAGCACCACGATAATCTCGTCGGCGCGTGGCGAATCTTCGATCTGCATTTCCAGGGTGATGTAGTGCGAACGCAGACCTTCGTCATCCTTGTGCATCATCGGAATCTGGATGGAGGTGCCTGGCCCGCCGCGCTTGTTGGTGAAGCTCAGGTAGCTCTTGGCTTTTACCGCTTCACGGTAGTGGTTGCCGAAGCGCAAGGTGTGGATCACGGCCGAGGCGTGTTCGATCTCGCCATCGGCACCGACCACGGCGGCCTTGCCGTAGGCTTCGATCTTGTCGGCACCACCGATGGCGGCGGTCAGCCGCTCGACCATCAGCGCGCCGAGATCGGAGCACCAGGCACGGATTTCCGGTTTGAGGTCTTCCACGAAGCCACGACCGACCCACGGGTTCTTGATCACCGCTGCCAGGCCGACCATGGTCACCGGCTTGTCGGTGGCCTTGCCACCTTCGATGAAGGTTTCTTCGGAGTAGGTGACGATCTTGCGGATTTCAAAGCTCATGGAGGGCTCCCATCGGTTGGGCGGTTGTATTTCGTATGATGGTATACCATAAGATTGCTTGCGCAAGCCCTTTCTTGTCCCGCCACGAAAAAAGGCCTCACGAGAGGGCCATCGGTCACTATCCGATTCCGGCACAAATCGCCTGCTCCCCGCTGGCAGGGAACGAAACTTGCCTTGATCTTCCCGATTGCGTGGGGGGTTACCAAGATGCACGAGCACAATGCGGCGGACCATGAATCTGCCTGGAACATCCCCGGCATGCGTCATTGCCGGGCCACCGATATCGATGAACATGCGCACAACCTGTCCAGCTGGAAGCTGCACTACGACCAGGTGACGCCCGGACGCTTCAGCGGCGAACTCACCGAGCTGCGCTGTGGCTGGATGCAACTGGTGCGCGACCGTTCCAACCAGTCGATGGTCAAGAGCGGCCAGGCCTGGCCCGGCGCGGTGACCTTCAGCCTGCCACTGGCGCCGCACGGCGACGTCTACTGTGCCGGCCATACTATTCGGACTCCCAGCCTGCTGATCGCCCAGGCCGATGACCTGCCGCAGATCCGTACGCCAGGAACCCTCGACCTGCTATGCATCGCCGTGGAGCGCCAGGCGCTGGAAGAAGTGCTGCAGCAGCAGAACCAGACCCTCGGGATCAGCGCCTTTCCCACCTGTTACCGTCTGGAAGAGGCGGGGTTACACATAGAGCTGTACAACCTGCTCAACGAGCTGTTCAGCCCGCAGGGGCAACTGTCGGCGCTGCGCTATGAGGCGATCCGCCACGGGCTGCGCGATGCGCTGATGCTGCAACTGCTCGACCAGCTTGCCCAGGACCCGGAGCCTCTCAACGGTACGGCACGAAAGCGCATGGTCGACCGCGCCCGCGACTACGCGCTGGCCCACCTCGACCAGCCGTTCACCCTGCTGGAGCTATGCAACAGCATCGGTGCCAGCCGCCGCAAGTTGCAGTACTGCTTCCAGGAAGCCCTGGGCATCAACCCGCTGGCCTACCTGCGCGCGGTGCGCCTCAATGCGGTGCGTCGTGAGCTGTTGGGGGGCGAGGGCGTCATGTCGGTGCAGGACGTCGCCGCGCGCTGGGGCTTCTGGCACCTGAGCCGTTTTTCCGGGGAGTACCGGCAGATGTTCGGCGAGTTGCCATCGCAAACCCTCCGGCGCGTGAGCTGTGCTGAAAATGGATAACGGCGGCTGACCCGTCCGCCACAGGATGTCCCTGTCCACACTCGACCAAGGGGCATCCCATGAACCATAAGAAAAAAAATGCACAGACGCTGGTGTTCGCCGGCCTGATGGGCCTGGCTGGCGGTGCGCTGGCCACGGAAAACGGCGCGCCGACCACGGCCTTCGGTGTCTACGACTTCGGCGCCGGGATGATGCCGCCGACCACGCCCAACGGTACCGTGGGTTTGCGCACCAACTGGTACAAGGCCACCGTGCAGAAGGACCGTCGTGGGGACGACGTGCCCAATGACTTCTCGCTGAGCGTGCTGTCGCTGGGCCTGGCCTACATCCGCATGACCGACTACAACTTGTTCGGCGCTCGCTATGGCTTCAGCACCGTGGTGCCGTTCTTCAAGATGGACGCCGAAGTGGGGATCGACACGCCGGCCGGGCGCCTGGAACTGGCCGCCGACCCGTTCCGCCTGGCGGACATTCAGGTCACCCCGCTGATTCTGGAGTGGAAGCTGGCGCCCAACCTGTTCGTCAATACGCAGTTCCAGATCCAGGCACCCACCGGCGACTACGATCGCAATCGTCTGGTTTCGCCCGGCCTCAACCACTGGACTTTCTCGCCGATGGTCAACGCCACCTGGATCAGCGAGACCGGGTTCGAGGTGTCGTCGAGCTTCCAGGTCGACTTCAACACCCGCAACGACGCCACCGATTACAAGAACGGCACCGAATATCGTCATGAATTCGCCGTGGGCCAGCATTTCGGTCCGTGGACCGCTGGGATCGGTGGCTACTACTACCGGCAGTTCAGCGACGATGATGCGCCGAACCTCACCACCGGCAACCGTGCCAGAGTCCTGGCCGTCGGGCCGGCGCTGGGCTTCGTACAGCCGGGACTGCCGGCCGTCTGGCTGCACGCCTACAAGGAATTCGAGGCACGTAACCGTGCCGAGGGTTATGCCGTCGCGCTGCGCGTCGGCGTGAGCTTCTGAGGAGCATCAGCATGACAACTCTGAATGAGAAAACCCTCAGGACCGCCAGTGGGCGGCGTGAGGGCGCGGTACTGGTGCTGGGCAGCAGCCTGACGGTGATGGGCGCGGTGATGGTTGCCCCGGTGATGCCGCAGATCGGCGCCGAGTTCGGGCCGACCACGGCGCATGCCGATGCGCTGGTGCCTCTGGTGGTGGCCGGCCCGGCGCTGGCCATTGCCTTGTTCGCGCCGTTGGCCGGCTGGCTGGCCGACCGTATCGGGCGCAAGAACCTGCTGCTGCTCGGCACGCTGTTCTACGCGCTGCTCGGTGCCTTGCCGCTGCTGCTCCATGACCTGTTGTCCATCGTCGTCGTGCGGCTGCTGTTCGGTTGTGCGGAAGCCGCGGTGATGACCTGCTGCGCGACGCTGATCGCCGACTATTGGCACGGCGAAGAGCGGATGCGCTACGTCAATCGCCAGGTGGTGACCATCGGCTCGGTTGGCGCGCTGTTCTTCGTGGCCGGCGGCGCCTTGGGCGAGCACAGCTGGCGCCTGCCGTTCGCCCTGTACCTGCTGCCCTTGCTGTTGCTGCCGCTGATGGCGCGCTGGCTGTGGGAGCCGCCACGTCAGGCGGCGCAGCAGCCGGTGGCCGGTGAGCGAGGGCGGGTGGCGCTCGGTTCGCTGCTGATCGGCTACGCCCTGGTATTCGTCGGCATGATTCTGACCTTCGTGGTTCCGGTACAGACGCCCGGCCTGTTGGTGGCCATGGGCGTGACCTCCAGCACGCTGATCGGCCTCTCCGCAGGGTTGGGGCTGCTGTCCACCTTGCTGGGCTCGCTGCTCTGGCCGCTGGTGCGGCGCAGTCTGGGCGTGGCCGGCGGCAACGCCCTGTTGCTGGTGCTGTTGGGTGTGGGCCTGTGGCTGCTGATGCGCGCGACCAGCTACAGCGCGGTGTTGCTGGCGGTGTTCTGCCACGGCGTAGGTGCCGGTCTGCTGGTGCCCAATGTCATGGCCCCCGTGATGAACGCTCTGACGGCCCGTACCCGTGGCCGAGGCCTGGGTGTTTTCACTGCCTGCCTGTACCTGGGCCAGTTCATCAGCCCGATGGTGGTACTGGGCGTGGCGGCGTTCGCCGGCAGTGTCGCCCAGGCGATTTTCTGCATGGCCCTGGCCGGGCTTTGTCTGGCAGCGCTTTGCGCCGCGGTGGCCGTTCAGCGTCGCCAGCTTGCCCGTGCCGACCTTTCTCCTCTGAACCATCAGGAATAACGACATGCAAGATATCCAGGCACTGTTCGATCAGGAAGATGCCACGGCGCTGGCTGCCCGCGTGCGCCAGGGCGAGGTTCACCCCGAAGAACTGCTCGAAGCCGCGATCGTGCGGCTGGAAAAGGTCGAGCCGCAGCTCAACGCGGTGGTCGAGCGGCTCTACGACAAGGCTCGTCAGGCCGCTCAGCAGCCGACCACGCGCCAGGGCCCGTTCGCTGGTGTACCGACCCTGGTCAAGGATCTGTTCTCGCCGCTGGCCGGCGCCTTGATGAGCAACGGCTCGCGTGCATTGGGCGGCGCCCGCCCAGACTTCGATGGCGAGCTGACTGCGCGCCTGCGACGCAGCGGTTGCGTGCTGATGGGCACCAGCACCTCGCCGGAATTCGGCACCTCGTACAGCACCGAATCCGACCGCTTCGGTGCGACCCATAACCCTTGGAACCTGGCGCACAGTGCCGGAGGATCCAGCGGCGGTGCGGCAGCGCTGGTGGCTGCGCGGGTGGTGCCCTTCGCACATGGCAACGATGGCGGTGGTTCGCTGCGGGTCCCAGCCTCGTGCTGTGGCGTGTTCGGCTTCAAGCCCAGCCGTGGTCTGCTGCCTTCCGGCCCGGTCGTCGGTGAAGGCTGGGCAGGGATGGGCACCGGCCATGCGATTACCCTGAGCGTGCGCGACAGCGCTGCGCTGCTGGATGCCACGGCGGGCATCGACCTGGGCGCACCTTATGCGGCGCCGCTGGCGAGCAAGCCGTATCGCCTGGCGCTGCAGGCCGACCCATCGCCCCTGCGCATCGCCCTGGTAGAGCGGGTAGGGCCTTGGGATGTGTCGTCCGAGAGCCTGGAGGCCGCGCGCGATGCGGCGCGGCTGTGCGAGTCCCTGGGCCATCACGTGGTGGTGGAAAGCCTGCCGGTGGTGCTTGAGGAGTTTCTCGACCAAGTGTTCAACATCATCGGCGCCAGCACCCGCAACTACCTGGACGTGCTGGGCCAGATGCGCGGTGCACCGGTCAACGAGGCTGAAGTGGAGGCGCGCACACGGGTCATCCTGCGTGAGCGCGGGCAGGTCAGCGGCGCCTGCTACGCCGCAGCGGTGGAATGGATCCATGCCTTCGGTCGGCGCATGGCGGCGTTCATGCAGGACTATGACGTGGTGCTGACACCGACCCTGGCGCGCCTGCCGCCGCGCATCGGCGAATTGCAGGCGGTGCGGGACGACTGGTCCATCGAACGGCTGATCGAGCACTTCCACAGCTATTCGCCGTACACGGCGCTGGCCAATGCCAGTGGCCAGCCGGCGATGTCGGTGCCGTTGTACTGGAGCCCCGGAGGGTTACCGCTGGGCGCGCACTTCATGGGCCGCTTCGGTGAGGAGTCGCTGTTGCTGGCCCTGGCCGCGCAGCTGGAACGCGCCAGGCCCTGGCAGGGGCGCGTGCCGCCGGTCAATGCGTGCAGCCTGTCCTAGGCCAATACCGTTCGATTAAGCGGCATGTGGCCCAGTGGGAGCGGCTTTAGCCGCGAAAACGCCAGGAAATTCATTGCATCTGCTGTGAACAGGCGGGCGCTTCGCGGCTGAAGCCGCTCCTGCCGGGTCTAACTGATCAGTAATGCGCCTAGCGCCATCGCACCAGGCTGAAGGGGTGATGTCATTATGATGTTGACTGCCCGGCGGTATTGGCGCAGTTTGGCGCCAATACCGTGCATATCGTGCTGACTGGTCGGGTGAGGCTTATTGAAAAGGGATCTTAGGCTAGCCGCTTGGCTGATCTTCCTGGGCTGCATCTGTGTCGTTGTGCTGATGGCCTGGCAGATCGAAACGGGGCGGCGCAATGCCCTGAACGCCATCCGCATTCAACTGAGCAATCTGTCCAACACCCTCAATACCTATAACGAGGGCTTGTTCAAGCAGAGCGAACTGGTGCTGCTCAGCCTCAGCGAGCGGATTGAGGCGAATGATGCCGATCTTTCTCGGCTGGCTGCACTCAGGCCGCTGATCGACCGGCAGATGCGCGCCATGCCAGCGGTCGACCGGATCTCGATCCTGGATGCCCAAGGCGTGAACCGCTATTCCACGCGTGAGCGGTTGATCGGTCTGGACAGCAGCAAACGCGGATTTTTCATGCACCACCGTGACCAGGTCGACCGGGACGTGTTCGTTGGCCAGGCGATCCTCAGTCCTGTCGATGACCGGTGGGGCATCACCGTCAGTCGGCGCTTCGACGATGCCCAGGGACGTTTCGCCGGCGTCGTGGTGCTGGTCATCGACGTCATGGATTTCCTGCAGGTCTACGCGGATATCCAGGTCGGCAAGTCCGGGGTGATTAGCCTGACGTCCAGTGAGGGACATCTGTTGGTGCGCTACCCGTTTCGTCCGGACGAGGTCGGCTCCGACGTTTCGAGGACGCCGATCTTCGCCATGCCGCTGCGCGAAGCGACGGCGGGCACCGTGGATTTTCGCTCCAGCGATGATCGGGTGGAGGGGGTCCACGCCTTTACTCGCAGCCGGATCTACCCGCTGGTGACCACCGTCACGGTGGGTTACGACGAGGTCATGCAGGGCTGGCGCAGCCAGAGTCGATATTCGCTGCTGGTGGTGCTGGCCCTGCTGGCGCTGCTGATCCTCATGGGGCGACGCCTGATGGGGCATATCCGCAGCCGCATTCACGCTGAACAGGCACTGCGCGAGTCGCAGGCGCGTCTGCTGGAACTCAACCGCACCCTGGAATACATCGCCGGTGAAGACACGCTCACCGGCCTGGACAACCGGCGGCGTTTCGACAGGAACCTGGATCAACAGATCGAGTGCGCGCACCGCGAGCAGCAGCCGCTGTCGCTGGTGATCCTGGACGTGGACTTCTTCAAAGGCTTCAACGACCTCTATGGCCATCTGGCGGGTGATGAGTGCCTGAAGATCCTGGCGCGAACCATCCGTCGCTGCGTGCACGGGCATGCCGACCGGGTGGCGCGTTATGGCGGTGAGGAAATCGCCCTGACCCTGCCGGGGCGCGACGCCTCGGCAGCCCTGGTGCTGGCCGAGCAGATTGCGGCACAGATACGCGGCCTGGGTCTGCCGCATCAGGGCAGCCCCTTCGGTGTGGTGACCGTCAGCCTCGGCGTGGCCAGCCTGCAGCCAGGTGGCCATGCCCGGCGCCTGATCGATGAGGCCGACCGCGCCTTGTACGCGGCCAAGGCGGCCGGGCGCGACCAGGCCCTGGCAGTGGATGCCGTGCAGGCCTGACTCAGCTTTCGCTGTTGGCCACCAACGGCTCGCCCTGGGTATGGGGCTTACGGCGCAGCACCGAGAGTACCCAGACGAAGAACACCGGCACCAGCACCACGCCCAGCAGCGTGGCGCTGAGCATGCCGCCGATCACCCCGGTGCCCAGGGCGCGCTGGCTGGCGGCACCTGCACCGGTGGCCAGGGTCAGCGGCACCACACCGAGGATGAACGCCAGGGAGGTCATCACGATGGGCCGAAAGCGCAGGCGCGCCGCCTCGATGGCCGCCTCACGCAATGGCTTGCCCTGTTCCCACTGCTCCTTGGCGAACTCGACGATGAGAATGGCGTTCTTTGCCGCCAGGCCGATGATGGTGATCAGTCCGACCTTGAAGTACACGTCGTTGGGCATGCCCACCGCCGTGACCGCCAGCACCGCGCCCAATGCCCCGACCGGCACGATGAGCATCACCACCAGGGGGATCGCCCAGCTTTCGTACAGCGCCACCATCAGCAGGAACACCACCAGCAGAGCCAGGGCGAAAAGCGTCACGGCTTGGCCGCTGGCGATCTTTTCCTGATAGGAGAGGCCGGTCCACTCATAGCCGATGCCTGCTGGCAGTTCACCCATGATTCGCTCCAGTTCGGCCATCGCGGCACCGGTGCTGACGCCAGGGGCGGCGTCACCGGCGATACGGATCGACGGGTAGCCGTTGTAGCGGGCGATCTGCACCGGGCCTTCTTCCCAGGGGGTGGTGATGAAGGCGCCCATCGGCACTGGTGTGCCGGCATTGTTGGGTACGAACAGCTTGAGCACGCTTTCCGGAGTCATTCGCGAGGCGGATTCGGCCTGTACCACCACGCGCTGCTGGCGACCGGCATTGGAGAAATCACCCACCGTGGCTGAGCCGAAGGCGGTGGACAGCGCATTGTTGATCGACTCGAAGGTCACTCCCAGGGTCCTGGCCTTGTCGCGGTCGATGACCAGGCGTAGTTGGGGGGCCTCGGCCAGGCCTTCCATCATCGCGTAGAGAATCAGCGGGTTGCCGTTGGCCTGCCCGAGCAACTGGTCGCGGGCCTTGAGCAGTGCCTCACGTCCCAGTCCGCCGCGGTCCTGCAGCCGCAGCGAGAAGCCGCCCGAGGTGCCCAGACCCTCGATGGGCGGCGGGGTCACGGCCATCACCGTACCGTCGTCGACGCTGGCGAAGGCTTGGTTGAGCGCGGCGGCTTCATCGCTGGCCGACTGGCCTTCACCGCGCTGCGACCAGTCCTTCAGGGTCGGGAAGGCCAGGGCCGCGTTTTCGCCCATGCCCGAGAAACTGAAGCCGAGGATCATGGTCACGGCCTCGGTGGCGTCGCGCTCCATCAGCCAGCGTTCCACCTGCCCGGTGGTGACATCGGTGCGCGCCCGGGTGGCGCCCGGCGGCAGCTGCACGTCGATGATGGTGTAGCCCTGGTCTTCGATGGGCACGAAGGATTCCGGCAGGCGCAGGTAGAAAAAGCCCAGCAGCGCGACGATACCCAGGTAGATGAGCATGAAGCGCCCGGCGCGCTGCAGCATGCCGCTGTTCAGCGCGCTGTAGCGTTGGGTCAGGCGCGCGAACAGGCGGTTGAACGCGCCGCGCTTTTCATGATGGCCCTGGGCAATGGGTTTGAGCAGGGTGGCGCACAGCGCCGGGGTGAAGGTCAGCGCCAGGAACCCGGAGAACAGGATCGACACCGCCAGCGATAGCGAGAACTGCCGGTAGATCACGCCCACCGAACCACCCATCAGCGCCAGGGGCAGGAACACCGCCGCCAGCACCAGGGTGATACCGACGATGGCGCCCGACACCTGGCCCATCGCCTTGACCGTGGCCGCGGCCGGCGAAAGGCCTTCCTCGGCCATGATGCGCTCGACGTTCTCGACCACCACGATGGCGTCGTCGACCAGAATGCCGATGGCCAGCACCATGCCGAACATGGTCATCATGTTCACCGAGAAGCCCAGCAGGTACATGATCGCCAGGGTGCCGGCCAGGCACACCGGCACCACGATGCTGGGGATCAGCGTGTAGCGGATGTTCTGCAGGAACAGGAACATCACTAGGAACACCAGCACCATGGCTTCGATCAGGGTGTAGATCACCTTGTCGATGGCCACATCGACGAAGCGCGAGGTGTCGTAGGGGATCGAGAACTCCACGTCATCCGGGAAGCCTGCCGACAGCTCCTGCAGGCGTTGCTTGACGGCCTCGGCGGTGGCGATGGCATTGGCGCCAGGCGACAGCTGCACGGCGCCAGCAACCGCCAGCTTGCCGTTCAGGCGCGAGTCGAAGTTGTAGTCCTGGCTGCCCACGGCGATGCGCGCGACATCTCCAAGGGTGACCCGGGAGCCATCCTGGTTGGCGCGCAGCACGATGCGTGCGAACTCGTCGGGGTTGTCGAGGGTGCCCTTGACCGCCAGGACGCCGGTCAGCTCCTGGCCCTGGGCGCCGGGGCTGCTGCCGAAGCTGCCGGCCGGCACCTGGACGTTCTGCGCGCTGAGCGCGGCGGTGACGTCGGCGATGGACAGGCCATAGCCAACCAGTTTCTGCGGGTCTATCCATACCCGCATGGCCGCCTCGGAGGCGAAGAACTGCAGCTTGCCGACGCCCGGTATGCGGCGCAGCTCGTTATTGACGTTGCGCGCAGCGTAGTCGGCCAGGGTCACGGTGCTGCGCCCGGCGGCTTCGCCCTTGTAGCTCAGCGCGTAGATCAGCAGAAAGCCCGAGTTGGCCTGCTCGACCTGCAGGCCTTGGCTGGTCACCGCCTGGGGCAGGCGGGCCTCGGCCTTCTTGATACGGTTCTGCACCTCGACCTGGGCCAGGTCCGGATTGGTCCCGGGCTTGAAGCTGACATTGATTTCGGCCACGCCGTTGGAGTTGCTGGTCGACTCGTAGTAGAGCAGCGACTTGGCACCGTTGAGTTCCTCCTCGATGACGCTGGTGACCGAGTCGACCAGGACCTTGGCGGACGCGCCGGGGTAGGTGGCGGTGATGGTGATCTGCGGCGGCGCGACGTCCGGATATTGAGCGACGGGCAGCGAGGGCAGGGCGATGAGCCCGGCCAGCAGGATGAACAGGGCCACGACCCAGGCGAAGTTGGGCCGTTTGATGAAAAACTCGGACATGAGCGCTCCTCGGAATCGGCCTTAGCGACTGGCGGACGATGCGGCGTCGGGCGCCTTGACCGTCACCTTGTCGCCGGGATTGAGACCGTTCATGGCGCCGACGATGACCTGTTCGCCGTCACTCAGGCCCTCGGTGATGTGCCAACGCGAAGCCTGCATCACCCCGGTCTTGACCGCCCGAGGCTGGGCGCTGCCGTCATTGCCGATCACCAGCACCCGTGCGCTGCCGTCGGCACTGCGCTGCACCGCGCGCTGCGGCAGCAGAATGGCGCGGGGATCGATGCTCTGCGGCGCCCGCACATTGACGTACATGCCTGGCAGCAGCAGGCCGTCTGGGTTGTTGAAGCGCGCGCGCAGAGCCACCTGGCCGGTGCTGCGCTCCACATCCACATCGGCGAACAGTAAGGTGCCGCGGCGCTCGTAGTCGGTGCCTTCGACGATCAGGCTCAAGGCGTCTTCGCCCCCTTTGGGCAGGCGCCCGTCCTGGATGGCGGCGCGCATGCGCAGCGCTTCGGCCACCGGCTGGGTGAAATCGACATAGACCGGGTCGAGCTGCTGGATGGTCGCCATCAGCGTGGCTTCGTTCTGGCCGACCAGCGCGCCTTCGGTGACCGAGGCTCGACCGATGCGCCCGGAAATGGGCGCCTTGACCGTGGCGTAGCCGAGGTTCAGCTGGGCCGTCTCGACATCGGCCTGGGCGGCACGGCGGGCGGCGAGGGCGTTCTGCACGGCGGCCTTGGCGGTGTCATAGGCCTGCTGGCTGACTGCCTCGATCTTGACCAGGGGTTCGTAGCGCTTGAGGGTCGTCTGGGCATCGAACAGCGTGGCTTCGCTGCGCGCCAGGTCGCCCTGGGCCTTGGACAGCGCGGCCTTGAACGGCGCCGGGTCGATCTGGAACAGCACCTGGCCGGCCTTGACGTCGCTGCCTTCGGTGAAGTTGCGATGCAGCACGATACCTGCCACCCGCGCACGCACCTGGGCCACGCGGACCGGTTCAACGCGGCCGGGCAGTTCGCTGATGACGGTGAAGGATTCGGGGCGCACGGTGAGGGCTTCGACCTGCCGGGGTGCGCTGGCCTGCCGAGCTGTCTCGGGTGGCTGCCCCTCGCATCCGTACAGGCCCAACATGGCGGCCAGAGCCAGCGCCAGACGTATTTCTTGCAGTTTGTTCATCACTCACCTGGGCGGCGCCCATCATCCATCGAGGCTGAAAGTGGCGATGATCCTGCTTTGTGCTATATGAGTCAATATTGGCTCATAAGACACTTTGTTGGTGTTTTGACCTTGCCCATTGAGATTGTGAGCGTTTCCTGCACAATGTCGTCGCCCACGTCGTTCAACGAGTAAAAGATCGTCCTATGGATGTAGCCGCTGCAGATTCGAGATTTCTCAAGGCCCTGGCCGTCGCCGTGGTGGATCACCAGAGTGGCACCTTCAAGGACATCGCCCAGGCGGCCGGGGTGAGCAAGGCTACGCTCAACCGCTTTTGCGGCACGCGGGCAAACCTTGTCGAAATGTTGCACGAGCACAGTTCGGCGCTGATGCTGCAGGCCGTACAGCAGGCCGACCTGGATAAGGCCGAACCTCTGGCGGCGTTGCAAAGCCTGATCGATGGGCACCTCGCCAACCGCGAAATGCTGATCTTCATGATGGCCGAATGGCGGCCGGATTTTGCCGAAGACGGTGTCGAAATGCGCCGCTGGCAGCCTTATGCCGACGCCATGGATGCCTTTTTCCTGCGTGGTCAGCATGCCGGGGTCTTTCGTATCGACATCAGTGCCCCGGTACTCACCGAGCTGTTCTGTTCAATGATCTTCGGCCTGGTGGAGTCCGAGCGCCGTGGGCGAGTGGCGCGTGCGGCGATGTCCGGAGTCTTGCGCCAGTTCTTCCTCGACGGTGCCTCGGCCAGGGTCTCCCCGGTGTGATTCCACGCCCCGGTGCGCCACTTTGCCGCATGCCGCGCGCAGCCCGTAGCCGCGTGCCTTTGCACGCCCCCGACAGGCTGACGGTCCGTACGGCGGTGTTCGCCCAGGCATCAGGGTGGTAAATTCGCCGCCATGAAATTCGTCCGCGCCCATCACGTATCGCTGGCCAGGTTGCTGGCCGGCCTGATTCTGCTCGGTGCTCTGGCCTGCAGCGTCGGCCACGGGCAGATGCTGGCTGCCTTGGCCCCGGCGGCCACGGCGGAGATCTGCGGGCCTGATGGCGCAACCTCGCACATGCACGCCGGGCATGGCATGGGGCAGGGCGAGCATGGCGTACTGATGCAGCTGGCGCAGTTCGACTGTGCCTATGCCAGCAAGCTGATCATGGGGTTGGCCGGTTTCGTCGCACTGGGCTGGCTGCTGCGCGTGCTGCGACGCCGCGCTCTGCTGCCCGAAAGCCCGGTTTGGCGGCCAGCGCGCCACAGCTCACCAGGGTGCGCTGCCCAGGCGCCCTGACCAAGGCTCTCAAGGCCCGCGATTGCGCGGGTACACCGACCGTGCGGGAGCGATCCCGTCCCGATCCCTGAGCAGGACCGTAGTGCATGAACCATAACTTTTCCCGCCGCCAGGTACTGGCTGGTCTGTCCATGTTGAGCATGGGCGGCCTGCTGGCCGGCTGTGGCGACTCCAATGTGTTGCCGTTCAAGCACGGCAAGGACATGAGCAATCAGATTCTCGGTCGTAACTTCAAGCTGCGTGACGTGGATGGCAACGTGAAGACGCTGACCAGCTTCCGCGGCTACATGCCGATGGTGTTCTTCGGCTTTACTCAGTGCCCGGCCATCTGCCCGACCACCCTGGCGCGGGCGGCGCAGATCAAGAAGCTGATGGGCGCCGACGCGCCGATCTTCCAGGTGGTGTTCATCACGCTGGACCCCGAGCGTGACACGCCCGAGGTGATCGACCGCTACGTCAAGGCCTTCGATCCCAGTTTCGTCGCGTTGTCCGGCACGCCCGAAGAAACCGCGGCCACGGCCAAGGAGTTCGGGGTGTTCTACGAAAAGGTTCCGATGGGCGACACCTATACCCTCTCGCATACCGCGACCAGCTACGTGTACGACAGCCGTGGCGTACTGCGCCTGAGCCTGGGCCACAAGCTGACTGCGCAGCAATGCACCGAAGACCTGCAAATTCTCATGGAAGTCTGCTGATGAATACGTTGATCCGTAACCCGTTCAAGGCCGCCCTGGCGGCGTTTTCGCTGTTGACCCTGAGCCTGCCGGCGTTGGCCGAGACCCAGGTGAAGGACGCCTGGGTGCGCGCCACCGTGCCGGGCCAGCCGGCCACCGGCGCCTTCATGGAACTGACCGCCAGCACCGACAGCAAGCTGATCGGCGTCGCCTCGCCAGCGGCCAAGACCGTCGAAGTGCATGAAATGAGCATGAAAGGCGAGATGATGAGCATGAAGCCGGTGAGCAGTGTCGAGCTGCCGGCCGGCAAGACCGTGGTGTTCGACAGCGAGGGGTATCACGTGATGCTCATCGGCCTGGTGGCCCAGGTGAAGGAGGGCGACCAGATCCCCCTGATCCTGACCATCCAGGACGCCAAGGGCGAGCGTCAGACCCTTGAGGTTCAGGCCCAGGCACGGGCGCTCAACAGCAGCGCCCACGATGCCCATGCCGGCCACGGCACCCACGCCGGGCATTGAATTGCCCGAAGCGGCTTCAGCCGCGCAAGGCATCCTGGCTTAAGTCAATACTGTTCGCTTAAGCGGTATATGGCCCGGTAGGAGCGGCTTTAGCCGCGAAGCGCCAGGAAATTCACTGCATCTGCTGTGAACTGGCGGTCGCTTCGCTGCTGAAGCCGCTTGTGTCTTTCGACAGGGTAAAGTCAGAGGTGAGAGGGGTGGATGGCAACTGTTAAGCCGCGGTGCCCTGAAGCACGTGTAGGAGCCCAACTGCCATCTACTCTTTTCACTCTGACTCCAAGCTCGAACAGTTGACTGAGTCCGACCTCGAACAACAAGCGTGAGCCCGTTCAGAGTGACCTCTCGCCCTTAAGCCTAGAGGTTTTTCTTATGACCGCCTACGCCGGAATCGATGTCGCCAAAGATACCCTGCAGATTGCGCTGTATCCCCAGAGCAATAGCTTCTGCACCACCAACACCTCTGAAGGAATCCACCAGCTTATCCAATGGTTAAGTGATAACCGGGTCGAGCAGGTACTGGTTGAGGCCACAGGCGGCTACATTTGACCGTTGGTCGATCTTCGGTGAAAGACAGTTGGCTCCTACCCGGCCTAGCTGAACAGTATTGTGGCTGAGGCCGGTCCTACCGGCGTGGATACCCGCCGGCGCAAGCGTACCGGTCAGCTCAGTTCGAGCCATACCGGTGCGTGATCCGACGGTTTTTCCATGCCGCGCAGATCGTAGTCCACTCCGGCTGCCTTCAAGCGCGGCAGCAGTGCGCGGGAAGCCATCACCAGATCGATGCGCAGGCCGCGCTTGGGCTGGTCCTCGAAACCACGGCTGCGGTAGTCGAACCAGCTGAAGCGGTCGTTCACCTCCGGGTGCAGGTGGCGGAAGCTGTCCACCAGCCCCCAGTTCTTCAGGCGCTCCATCCACTCGCGCTCTTCCGGCAGGAAGCTGCACTTGCCGGTCTTCAGCCAGCGCTTGGCGTTGTCTGCGCCGATGCCGATGTCACAGTCCTGCGGCGAAATGTTCACGTCACCCATGACGATCAGCGGCTGCTCGGGGTCGAAGCGGCTCTCCAGCAGCTCCTGCAGGTCGGCGTAGAAGCGTCGCTTGGCGGGAAACTTGGTGGGGTGGTCGCGGCTTTCACCCTGAGGGAAATAGCCGTTCATGATGGTCACCGGCTGGCCGTCGTGGTCGGCGTAGGTGCCCCAGATGAAACGCTTCTGGGCCTCTTCGTCATCGCCCTCGAACCCCTTGTGCAAGGCCAGTGGCATGTGCCGCGACAACAGCGCCACGCCGTAATGGCCTTTCTGGCCGTGGTAATGCACGTGGTAGCCCAGGGCCTCGATCTCGGCCTGGGGAAACTGTTCGTCGGCCACCTTGGTTTCCTGCAGGCCGATAACATCCGGCTGGTATTTCTCGATCAGTGCCGCCAGTTGATGGGGGCGGGCGCGCAGGCCGTTGATGTTGAACGAGACAATTTTCATGGCAGCAGGTCCTGGGAAAAACGAAACCGCGATGCTAGCGAAACTGCCAGCGCAGGACCAGTCTGCAAGCGGCCGTTGCAGGGTGCACAGATTCTTTGAACTGTCGCCAACGAGCATGACTCTGAGCCAGTGCACCCCGAGTACTGCCGCTTCTGCACTGCCTTTTACCATGAGGTCCGCTGTATGTCTGATAGCACCGCTCCCCAGATCGACATTCGCCAACTCGACAGCGGTTATTCGCGCGAAACCCGCAAGCTGTTGTTCCAGGCCTATCGTAACGATCCGAATTTTGCCTATGTGTTCAACGCCCAGCGCGAGGGGTATGAGCAGCGGGTGATGGCCACCGTCCGCGAACTGGTCAAGCAGCATTTCCTGCAGGACCTGCCGGCCTTGGGCCTGTTCGTCGATGACCGGCTCGCCGGTGTGGCACTGATCGCGCCGCCGCAGCGTCGCTTGGGCGTCACCGAAAGCTGGGCCTGGCGCTTGCGCATGGTGATCAGCACCGGCCTGAGCTGCACGCAGCGCTATCTGGACTACTACAACGCGGTACTGGCCTGCCTGCCGAGCGAGGCGGTGCATGTGCTGCCACTGGTCGGTCTGGATCCCGAATACCAGCGCCAGCCGTTCGGTCAAAAACTCTCCGAGCAACTGCTGCAGGCCTTGCACGACTGGTGCGCGGTGGACGAGCACTCCCGAGGCGTGGTGCTCGATACCGGAAATCCCCGCTATCTTGAGTTCTATAAACAACAGGGCTACCAGGAAATTGGCGAAGTGGTGGTGGGGCCGATCCGGGAGCACATCTTCTTCCATCCCAGCCCCCGGGCCGTGCCGCCCGCGACCCAGGCGGCTAGCTAAGAGATTGATATAACTAGATTTTGCGGTGTACATCAGGTGCCGCAAAGTCGTGTTAGCATCCGGACCCATGAAGCTTTCCAGACTAGCCAGCAGCCTGTTCATTCTTTCCGTCAGTACGGGGGCTCACGCCCAGGCGCGTCTGGAGGTCAACGTGAGTCCGGCCAACGCGCCGCTGCGCGAGAACGTCGAGGGCTATATCGGTAGCCTGGGTGACCGCGATGCCGCGGCATTGAAGCAATTTCGCCTGAGCGCCGAACAGCAGGCGCTGACGGCCGCCCAGGCCCTGGGCTATTACCAGGCGCGTGTCGAAACCGAGGTCAAGGACGGCAAGGAGCCGCAGTTGATCGTGCGCATCGAACCCGGCGAGCCGGTGCGCCTGCGCCAGGTGACCATCCGCGTGGAAGGCCCGGCTGCGTCGCTCAAGGCCTTCCGGGTGCCGAAAAGCGATGCCCTGCAGCCCGGCAAGCCGCTGAATCATGGCTACTACGAAGACGCCAAGAAACTCATCCAGAACCAGGCCTCGCGCTACGGCTTCTTCAGTGGCCGCTTCACCCGCCAGCAACTGCGCGTCGATCCCCAGGGCGGTGTGGCAGACATCGAACTGGTATTCGACAGCGGCCCGCGCTATCGGCTCGGCCCGGTCAGCTTCAGCGGTGACACGCCGCTGGACGCGGACCTTCTGCGGCGCATGGTGCCTTTCAAGGAAAACACCCCCTACGACTCGCAACTGATTGCCGACCTCAATCAGGCGATGCAGTCGAGTGGTTACTTCGAAGGTGTGCGGGTGGATGCCACGCCAGATCCGACGCAGGGCGAGGTGATTCCGGTGCAGGTCCAGCTGGAAACCCGCAAGCCACGCACCATGGGGCTCGGGCTGGGCTTCTCCACCGACGTGGGGCCACGTGGCAAGGTCAACTGGACGCGTCACTGGGCCAACCCGCAAGGCCACAGCTATGGCCTGGAGTCCGAGCTGTCGGGGCCACGGCAGAACATCGGGCTGTGGTACGACGTACCGCTCGACCCGCCGTTGACCGACAAACTGCGCTATGCCGGCGGCTATCAATATGAAGAGATCGCCGGCACCGACACCCTCAGTAAATTGCTCACCCTTGGCCCGGAATGGCACAGCCAGCTGCCCAGTGGCTGGGAGCGGGTGCTGTCGTTGAAATGGCAGCGTGAGGAATACCGCCTGGGTGATGACTCGGGGTTGAGTAACCTGCTGATGCCGGGGGTGAGCTATTCCTTTCTGCGCAGTGACAACCGTATCGACCCGCACAACGGTTACCGTCTGCAGTTCGACGCCCAGGTGGCCGCCGAAGGCATGCTCTCCGACACCAACCTGCTGCGTGGCAGCGCTACGCTCAAGGGGCTGACCACCCTGGCGGACAAGCATCGCTTTCTTGGCAGGGTGCAGGTGGGTGGCAACTGGACCAACGGCTATGCATCAATCCCTCCTTCGCTGCGCTTCTTCGCCGGTGGTGACCAGAGCGTGCGCGGCTATGACTACCAGACGCTGTCGCCCACCAATTCGGCCGGTGACCGGATCGGTGGCCGCTACATGGTCGCCGGCAGCGCCGAATATCAATACTCCATTGCCGAGAAATGGCGTGTTGCGGCGTTCGTCGACCAGGGCAACGCCTTCAACAATCTGGAGCTGCCCAGCCTGAAGACCGGCGTAGGCTTCGGCGTTCGCTGGGTGTCGCCGGTCGGCCCGCTGCGCCTGGACCTGGCCCACCCGCTGGATGGCGACGGCGGTGTGCGCCTGCACTTCTCCATGGGGCCGGAGCTATGAACGCCCGCCGCATCACACGCGGCCTGCTGATCGGCCTGGGCGGTGTACTGGCGCTGTTCGCCGTGATGTTGCTGGGGCTGTTCGCCCTGCTGGGCAGCGAGACCGGCAGTCGCTGGCTGCTGCGCCAGGTGCCGGGGCTGGAGGTGGAACACTTCAGCGGCCACCTGGGCGGTCACTGGCAGGCCGAACGTCTGGTGTGGCAACAGGGCGAGCAGCGCGTGCAGGTCGAAGCCCCGGAGCTGGACTGGTCGCCCGCTTGCCTGTGGCGCATGACCCTGTGCATCGAGCGCCTGCACAGTGGCGCGATCAGCCTGCAGCTGCCGAGCAGCGGACCTGCCGAGCCAAGCGAACCGCTGCAATTGCCCGATTTGAAATTGCCACTGAGCCTGGAGGTCAAGGACATTCGCATCGCCAGCCTGCAGCTGGATGGCAGCGATCAGTTCAAGGACTTGCAGCTGGCCGCGCACTGGACCGCAGCGGGCTTGCAGATCGACCAGTTGCAAATCCAGCGTGATGCGCTGGCCTTGAGTGCCAGCGGCCTGGTGCAACCGGGCGGGCAATGGCCGTTGCAACTCCAGGGGCAATTGCAGCTGCCGCCCCAGGGCGAGCAGCCCTGGACGCTGGACCTCGATGTGCAGGGCGAACTGCTCAAGACCCTGGTGCTCAAGGCACACAGCAGTGGCTATCTGCAGGCCACGCTGGATGGCGAGGTTCAGGCGCTGGCCGAAGGCGTACCGGCACGATTGACGTTGCAGTCCGAGGCCTTCAAACCGACGCCCGGCTTGCCGGAGACCCTGACCCTTGAACAACTGCGGCTGGTCGCGCAGGGCGACCTCAAGCAGGGTTACCAGCTGCAAGGTTCGGCCAGCCTGCCTGCCGACAAGGGGCCCGTGGCATTGGCCCTGCAAGGCCGGGTCGACGCCTACGGCGCGCAGATCGCCGGGCTGGACCTGAGCGCCAGTGAGCAGCAGAAGGTTTCCCTCAGCGGCACGCTGGACTGGCGCGAAGGTTTCAAGGCCGATGCCAGCCTGGACTGGCTCGACTTCCCCTGGCACCGGCTGTATCCGCAAGTGGTCGAGCCGCAGGTGCGCTTGCGCCAATTCAAGGCCGTGGTGTCCTACACCGACGGCCAGTATCTGGGTAATTTCCAGGCCGATGCCGATGGCCCGGCTGGCGCGTTCAGCCTGCAGAGCCCGTTCAGCGGCGATCTGCAATCGGTGGCCCTGCCGCAACTGGAGTTGCAGGCCGGGCAGGGCAGGGCCAACGGCTACCTGAAGCTGGGCTTCGCCGATGGCGTGGCCTGGGATACCGACCTGCAACTCAGTGCCCTGAACCCGGCCTACTGGGTCGCCGAATTGCCCGGCACCCTGGCCGGGCCGCTGCGCAGCAAGGGCCAGTTGAAGGAGGGCGCATTGGCCGTGCAGGCCGATCTCGACCTCAATGGCCGCCTGCGCGGGCAGCCGGCGCAACTGCAGGCCAAGGCCAACGGCGACGGGCAGCGCTGGCAGCTCGACAACCTGTTGGTGCGCCTGGGCGTCAACCGTATTCAGGGCCAGGGCGGCCTGAGCGAGCGTCTGCAAGGCCGGGTGGACCTCGACCTGCCGCGCCTGGCCCAACTGTGGCCAGGTCTGCAGGGGCAGGTGAAGGGCCGTGTCGACCTGGCCGGGACCTTGCAGGCGCCGCAGGGGCAGCTCGACGTGCAAGGCAATGCTCTGGTCCTGCAGGACAATCACCTGCAACGCCTGACGCTGGACGGCCGTCTGGACTCGGCGCAGCGCGCGACCGTGAACCTGAAGGGTGAGGGTATCCAGAGTGGCGATACCCGCCTGGGCACCTTGCAGGTGAATGGTCAGGGCACCCTCAAGGCGCAGCAAGTGACCCTCGACCTGCAAGGCCCGTTGCTGCAGCTGGCCCTGGCGCTGGAGGGCGGCCTGGAGAAAGACAACTGGCGGGGCCGCCTGGCCCGCGGCACCGTGCAGAGCGGCGGCCAGCAGTGGCGCCTGCAGGCCCCGGCACGTCTGGAGCGCCTGGCCGACGGTACGCTGAACTTCGGTGCACACTGCTGGGTATCCGGCAATGCCAGCCTGTGCGGCGAGAACCAGCGGCTGATGCCCGAGCCGCGCTTGCGCTACCAATTGCAGAACTTCCCCATCGACAGCCTGGCGCCATGGCTGCCCAAGGACTTCGCCTGGCAGGGCCGGCTCAATGCGCGGGTGGCGCTGGACATCCCTGCGGCCGGCCCCAGCGGGCAGATCAGTGTCGATGCCGGCGGCGGTACGTTGCGCATCCGCGACCAGCAACAATGGCTGGACTTCCCCTACAGCACCCTGCAGCTGACCAGCACCCTCACGCCGCGCCGCGTCGATTCACGGCTGGAATTCGACGGCGGGCGTCTCGGACGCCTGTCCCTCAACGCACGCATCGACCCACTGGCCAAGGACAAACCGGTCAGTGGCGATTTCAGCCTCAACGGTCTGGACGTTTCCGTTGGCCGCCCCTTCGCGCCGATGGTGCAGACCCTGCAAGGCCGCCTCGATGGCAGCGGGCGGATTTCCGGCAGCCTGCTGGCGCCACAGGTCAACGGCAACCTGAGTCTGCAGGGTGGCCAGGTGGCCGGTCCGGAATTGCCCGTGCAGTTTCAGGATCTGCGTCTGAACGCGCAGATCGCCGGCGAGCGGGTACAGCTCAGTGGCGGGTGGAAGAGCGGCGACGCCGGGCAGGGGTCGATCAGCGGACATGTTGCCTGGGCCCAGGCGCTGGATGTCGACGTGCGCGTGCGTGGCTCGAGGCTGCCGGTGGTGGTACAGCCCTATGCGCAGCTGGAGGCGGCGCCGGACCTGGCGATTACCCTGCAGGGCGAGCAACTCAAGGTGGCCGGAACGGTACAGATACCCAAAGGCAAGATCACGGTGCGTGAGCTGCCACCTTCGACGGTCAGGGTGTCCCAGGATACGGTGATCGTCGGCCAGCAGACCGAACAGGGCAAGGCGCCGCTGGGCGTGGCCATGGACGTCGACGTGGTGGTCGGACAGGACCAACTGGCGTTCTCCGGCTTCGGTCTGACCGCCAACCTCGCCGGCCGCGTGCATGTCGGTGACAACCTCGACACCCGTGGCGAACTGAATCTCAACGATGGCCGTTACCGCGCCTATGGCCAGCGCCTGACCATTCGCAAGGCGCGTCTGCTGTTTACCGGCCCCATCGATCAGCCGTATCTGGATATCGAAGCGATTCGCCAGGTCGACGAAGTGGTCGCCGGCATTCGCCTGACCGGCAGCGCCGAGCAGCCCACCACTGTGGTGTTCTCGGAGCCGGCGATGAGCCAGGAGCAGGCGCTGTCGTATCTGGTCATGGGACGCCCGCTGGGCACCAGCAGCGAGGACAACAACATGGTCGCGCAGGCCGCCCTGGCCCTCGGGGTGGCAGGCAGCGCAGGTGCCACCGGCAAGCTGGCCAGCAACCTGGGCATCAATGACTTCGAACTGGACACCGCCGGAACCGGCAACAAGACCAGTGTGGTGGCCAGCGGCAAGATCACCGACAAACTGAGCCTGCGCTATGGCGTCGGGGTGTTCGAGCCGGCCAACACCATCGCCCTGCGCTACCTGCTCAGCAAACGCGTCTACCTGGAGGCGGCCAGCGGCCTGGCCAGTTCGCTGGATATTTTCTACAAGCGTGATTTCTGAGCGAGCCCTGCAGGTGTCGAACATCGATCGCAACATTACCCCGCTAGACTGCCGGGTCACTGGCTACTGCCAGCTGATCGCCGTCTCTCCAGGCGGCAAGCACTTCTGGCACATCGCGCCACCTGCGCGTTTCGTGTTTAACTTCCGGCTTCACCCACTACATTGAACAAGGACACCGTTTCATGGCCCAAGTAACCCTCAAAGGCAATCCCGTCAGCATCCAGGGCGAATTGCCCGCCGTTGGCAGCAAGGCGCCAGCCTTCACCCTGGTGGGCGCTGGCCTGGCCAACGTTTCGCTGGCCGACTTCGCCGGCAAGCGCAAGGTCCTGAACATCTTCCCGAGCGTCGACACTCCGACCTGCGCCACCTCCGTGCGCAAATTCAATGCCCAGGCCAACGACCTGGCCAACACCGTGGTGCTGTGCATTTCGGCCGACCTGCCGTTCGCTCAGGCGCGTTTCTGCGGCGCTGAAGGCCTGGAAAACGTCAAGAGCCTGTCCAACTTCCGTGCCGCCGATTTCGCCAGCCAGTATGGCGTGGCCATCGCCGACGGCGCCCTGGCCGGCCTGACCGCCCGTGCCGTGGTGGTACTGGACGAGAACGACAAGGTGCTGCACACCGAACTGGTCGGTGAAATCGCCGATGAGCCTAATTATGACGCGGCGCTGTCCGTCCTGAAGTAAGGCTTCATGTGCAGAGCGGCCTGAGCCCGGGCCCGCCGTGCTTCCCTGGGGAGTGCGGCGCCCGGTGCCCCAGGCCGTTTTCATTTGCGTATCAGCTGCTTAACGAAGGTAAGCGCTTGGTAAAGGCGCTTTGCTAAGCCGCCTTCTGTGCTTATTGTTCAGCCTCCGAACAAGTCTCACCTGCAATGGTTGATCTTTTCATGCATTCGTCTGGTCCCCGCAATTCCCGTCGCTGGTTGATAAGCCTGCTGGTTCTTCTGGTAATCATTGGCCTTTGCTGGTGGTTCTGGCCAGCCACGGCGCCGCACAAGGGCGCGGAGGCGGCCAAGCCAGCCGCGAGTGCGGGGCGCCATGGCATGAGCCGGCCGGGCTTCGGCAACTCCACCGAGGCGGTCCCGGTGCGCGTCGCCGTGGCGACCCAAGCGGACTTCCCCATCTACTACAAGGCGCTGGGTACGGTCACCGCGACCAACACCATCAATGTGCGCAGCCGGGTGGCCGGGGAACTGGTCAAGATCAATTTCCGCGAAGGGCAGATGGTCAAGGCCGGCGACCTGCTGGCCGAGATCGACCCACGCACCTACCAGATCGACCTGCAGCAGGCCGAAGGCACCCTGGCGACCAACCAGGCCCTGCTGCGTAACGCCGAGCTGGACGTGCAGCGCTATCGCGACCTGTACCGCGAGGACAGCATCGCCAAACAGACCCTCGACACTGCCGAATCGCTGGTCAACCAGTACAAGGGCACGGTCAAGAGCAACCAGGCGGCGGTCAACGAGGCCCGCCTGAACCTGGAGTTCACCAAGATCCGCGCGCCCATCGCCGGCCGCGTGGGCCTGAAACAGCTCGACCTGGGCAACCTGGTCGCAGCCAACGACACCACGGCGCTGGTGGTCATTACCCAGACCCAGCCCATTGCCGTGAGCTTCACCCTGCCAGAACCCAACGTGCCGGCGGTCATCGAGCGCTATCGCCAGGGCGAGAAACTGCCGGTGGAAGCCTGGGACCGTGGCGACGTCAAACAACAGGCCACGGGTGTGCTGGCCAGCGCCGACAACCAGATCGACGTCGCCACCGGCACCCTGAAGTTCAAGGCCCGTTTCGACAACCGCGACGAAGCGCTGATCCCCAACCAGTTCGTCAACGTGCGCCTGCTGGCCGATACGCTCAAGCAGGCGGTGCTGGTCCCGACCCCGGCGGTGCAGTACGGCACCAACGGCACCTTCGTCTACTCCGTCGACGCCGACAAGAAAGCGCGCATCAGCCTGCTCAAGACCGGCCCGAGCAACGAGCAGTACACCGTGGTGACCGAAGGCCTGAGTGCCGGTGCCCAGGTGGTGATGGAAGGCACCGATCGTCTGCGCGACGGTACGCCGGTGGACATCGTCAGCGACAGCAAGGACGTTCCCAGCACCCCCGGCCAGAAACTGCAGGGCAAGCCGGACAAGGCTGAGGACAACTCGGCCTCGGCGAGCGCTGCGGACAACAGCCAAGCATGAATATCTCGCGCCTGTTCATCCTGCGCCCGGTCGCCACCACGCTGAGTATGCTGGCCATCATCCTGGCCGGGCTGATTGCCTACAAGCTGCTGCCAGTGTCCGCGCTGCCTCAGGTGGATTACCCGACCATTCGCATTATCACGCTGTATCCGGGCGCCAGCCCGCAAGTGATGACTAGCTCGGTCACCGCGCCGCTGGAACGGCAGTTCGGGCAGATGCCCGGGCTGACCCAGATGGCCTCGACCAGCTCCGGGGGCGCCTCGGTCATCACCCTGCGCTTCAGCCTGGAGCTGTCGATGGACGTTGCCGAGCAGGAGGTCCAGGCGGCGATCAACGCGGCCAGCAACCTGCTGCCCAGCGATCTGCCGGCGCCACCGGTGTACAACAAGGTCAACCCGGCCGATACCCCGGTGCTGACCATCGCCGTCAGTTCCAGGACCATGCCGCTGCCGCAGCTCAACGAGCTGATCGACACGCGCATGGCGCAGAAGATCGCCCAGGTCAGCGGCGTGGGCATGGTCAGCATCGCCGGTGGCCAGCGCCAGGCCGTGCGCATCAAGGTCAACCCGCAGGCGCTGGCCGCCAACGGCCTGAACCTGGCCGATATCCGCACGTTGATCGGCGCTTCCAACGTCAACCAGCCAAAGGGCAACTTCGATGGGCCGATCCTCACCTCGATGCTCGATGCCAACGACCAGCTCAAGTCTGCGGCCGAATACGCCAACCTGATCATCACCTACAAGAACGGCGCGCCACTGCGCCTCAAGGACGTCGCGCAGATCGTCGACGGCGCCGAGAACGAGCGTCTGGCCGCCTGGGCCAACCAGAGCAAGGCCGTGCTGGTCAACATCCAGCGCCAGCCGGGAGCCAACGTCATCGAGGTGGTCGACCGCATCAAGGCGATGCTGCCGCAGATCACCGACAACCTGCCGGCTGGCCTGGAAGTCACGGTGCTCACCGATCGCACCCAGACCATCCGCGCCGCCGTGCGCGATGTGCAGCACGAGCTGATATTCGCCGTGGCCCTGGTGGTGATGGTGACCTTCCTGTTCCTGCGCCGGGTCAGCGCTACGATCATTCCGTCCATCGCCGTGCCGCTGTCGCTGATCGGCACCTTCGGGGTCATGTACCTGGCCGGCTTCTCGATCAATAACCTGACCCTGATGGCGCTGACCGTGGCCACCGGCTTCGTGGTCGACGATGCCATCGTGATGCTGGAGAACATCTCGCGGCACATCGAGGAGGGCAACACCCCGCTGCAGGCCGCGCTCAAGGGCGCCCGGCAGATCGGCTTCACCCTGGTGTCGCTGACCCTGTCGCTGATCGCCGTGCTGATTCCGCTGCTGTTCATGGCCGACGTGGTGGGTCGGCTGTTCCGCGAATTCGCCATCACCCTGGCGGTGGCAATCCTCATTTCTCTGGTGGTTTCGCTGACCCTCACGCCGATGATGTGTGCCCGCCTGCTCAAGCGCGAACCCCGCGAAGAAGAGCAGGGCGCCTTCTACCGCGCCAGCGGTGCCTGGCTCGACTGGCTGATCGAGGCCTACGAGCGCAAGCTGCGCTGGGTGCTCGACCATCAGGCGTTGACCCTGTTGGTGGCGGTCGCCACCATGGCGCTGACCGTGGTGCTTTACCTGGCGGTGCCCAAGGGGTTCTTCCCGGTGCAGGATACCGGAGTGATCCAGGGCATCAGCGAAGGGCCGCAGTCGGTGTCGTTCAGTTCCATGAGCGAGCGCCAGCAGGCGCTGGCCGAGATCATCCTCAAGGACCCGGCGGTGCAGAGCCTGTCGTCCTATATCGGGGTGGACGGCGACAACGCCACCCTCAACACCGGGCGCATGCTGATCAACCTCAAGCCCCACGCCGAGCGCGACCTGACCGCTGCCCAGGTGATCCGTCGCCTGCAGCCGCAGCTCGACCAACTGGCCGATATCCGCCTGTTCCTGCAGCCGGTGCAGGACCTGACCATCGAAGATCGGGTCAGCCGCACCCAGTACCAGTTCAGCATGTCGTCACCGGATGCCGAGCTGCTCGGCCAGTGGGGTGATCGGCTGCTGCAGGCGCTCAAGCAGCGCCCAGAGCTGATCGACGTGGCCAGCGACCTGCAGGACAAGGGCCTGCAGGTGTACCTGGCCATCGACCGTGATGCCGCCAGCCGCCTGGGGGTGACCACCGCGAACATCACCGACGCGCTGTATGACGCTTTCGGCCAGCGGCAGATTTCCACCATCTACACCCAGTCAAGCCAGTATCGGGTGGTGCTGCAGTCGACCACCGCCAACGAGCTGGGGCCACAGGCGCTGGAACAGATCTACGTCAAGGCCGGTGACAACGGGCAGGTCAAGCTGGCCAGCCTGGCGCGCATCGAACAGCGCCAGGCGCAGCTGTCGATCGGTCACTTGGGGCAGTTTCCGGCGCTGACCATGTCGTTCAACCTCGCGCCTGGCGTATCCCTGGGCCAGGCGGTGCAGGTCATCGAGCAGGTGCAGAAGGACATCGGCATGCCGCTGGGCGTGCAGACTCAGTTCCAGGGCGCCGCCGAAGCCTTCCAGGCCTCGCTGTCGAGCACCTTGCTGCTGATTCTCGCGGCGGTGGTGACCATGTACATCGTCCTTGGTGTGCTCTACGAGAGCTACATCCACCCGGTGACCATTCTCTCGACCCTGCCCTCGGCGGCAGTGGGGGCCTTGCTGGCGTTGCTGCTGTCGGGTAACGACCTGGGCATGATCGCCATCATCGGCATCATCCTGCTGATCGGCATCGTCAAGAAGAACGCCATCATGATGATCGACTTCGCCCTGGAGGCCGAACGCAACCGCGGCCTGGACAGCCGCACGGCGATCTATGAGGCTGCGCTGCTGCGCTTCCGGCCGATCCTGATGACCACCCTGGCGGCGCTGTTCGGTGCCGTACCGCTGATGCTCGCCACTGGCTCAGGTGCCGAGCTGCGCCAGCCGCTGGGCCTGGTGATGGTCGGCGGGCTGCTGGTCAGCCAGATCCTGACGCTGTTCACCACGCCGGTGATCTACCTGTACTTCGACCGCCTGGGACGGCGCTGGCGCCGCCAGCCTGACACTGCGCCAGACGCGCCACAGGCTGAAGCATGAACCTGTCGGCACCTTTCATCCGGCGCCCGGTGGCGACCATGCTGCTGAGCCTGGCGATCATGCTGGTGGGCGCCTTCGCCTTCCGCCTGATGCCGGTCGCGCCGTTGCCGAACATGGACTTCCCGGTGATCGTGGTGTCGGCCAGTCTGCCGGGCGCCAGCCCGGAGATCATGGCCTCCAGCGTCGCTACGCCACTGGAGCGAGCCTTGGGCACGATTGCCGGGGTCAGTTCGATGAACAGCAACTCCAGCCAGGGCTCGACCCGGGTGATTCTGGTCTTCGACCAGGGCACCGACATCGACGCGGCGGCCCGTGAGGTACAGGCCGGCATCAACGCCTCGCGTAACCTGATGCCCAGCGGCATGCGCAGCATGCCCACCTACAGGAAAGTCAACCCGGCACAGATGCCCATCATGGTGCTGTCGCTGACCAGCGATGTGCTCAGCAAGGGGCAGCTCTACGACCTGGCCTCGACCATCCTGTCCCAGAGCCTGGCGCAGAGCCAGGGCGTCGGTGAAGTGCGCATCGGCGGCAGTTCGCTACCGGCGGTGCGCGTCGAGGTCGAGCCGCAACTGTTGGAGCAGTACGGGGTTTCGCTGGACGAGGTACGCACCACCATCACCAACGCCAACGTGCGCCGCCCCAAGGGCTTCGTGGAAAACGACCAGCACAGCTGGCAGGTGCAGGCCAACGACCAGTTGGACAAGGCCAAGGACTACGCGCCGCTGGTGATCCGCTACCAGAACGGCTCGGTGCTGCGTCTGTCCGACGTGGCCAAGGTCCGCGACGACGTGGAGAGTCGCTACAACAGCGGTTTCTTCAATGACGAGAAAGCCGTGCTGCTGGTGATCTATCGCCAGTCTGGTGCCAACATCATCGAGACCGTGCAGCAGATCAAGGATCGCCTGCCAGCCCTGCGCGCGGTGCTGCCGGCCAGTGTGGTGCTGGACGTCGCCCAGGACCGCTCGCTTGTGATCAAGTCAACCCTGCACGAAGCCGAACTGACCCTGCTGATCGCCGTGGTGCTGGTGATCATGGTGGTGTTCCTGTTTCTCGGTAACCTGCGTGCCTCGCTGATTCCAACCCTCGCGGTGCCGATCTCGCTGATCGGCACCTTCTCGGTCATGTACCTGTGCGGCTTCTCGCTGAACAATCTGTCGCTGATGGCGTTGATCCTGGCGACCGGGCTGGTGGTGGACGACGCCATCGTGGTGCTGGAGAACATCTCCCGGCACATCCATGAAGGCAAGTCGCCCATGGAGGCGGCCTATGTCGGTGCCAAGGAGGTCGGCTTCACCTTGCTGGCGATGAACGTCTCGCTGGTGGCGGTGTTCATTTCCATCCTGTTCATGGGCGGCATGATCGAGAACCTGTTCCGCGAATTCTCCATCACCCTGTCGGTGGCGATCCTGGTCTCGCTGCTGGTCTCGCTGACTCTTACACCGATGCTCTGCAGCCGTTGGCTCAAGCCTGAAACACAGGGCGAACCGGGGCGCCTGCAACGCTGGAGCGAACGCGTCCACGGGCGCATGGTGGCCGGCTACGACCGCTCGCTGAGCTGGGTGCTGCGTCATCCGCGGCTGACCCTGGCCAGCCTGCTGCTGACCATCGTCGCCAACGTGGCATTGTTCGTCATCGTGCCCAAGACCTTCATGCCGCAGCAGGACACCGGGCAGATCATGGGCTTCGTTCGCGGCGACGACGGCCTGTCGTTCCGCGTCATGCAGCCGAAGATGGAGATCTTCCGCCGCGCTGTGCTGGCCGACCCGGCGGTGCAGAGCGTGGCCGGTTTCATCGGCGGCGACGGTGGCATCAACAACGCTTTCATGATCGTGCGCCTCAAGCCCATCGCCGAGCGCAAGCTGTCAGCCGATAAAGTGGTTGAACGAATCCGCAAGAACCTGCCGCCCGTGCCGGGCGGGCGTCTGTTCCTGCAGGCCGACCAGGACCTGCAGTTCGGCGGCGCGCGTGAACAGGCCAGTTCGCAGTACCAGTACATCCTGCAGAGCGGCGATCTGGCCAAGCTGCGCGAGTGGTATCCCAAGGTGGTGGCCGCGTTCCGCAGCCTGCCGCAGCTGACCGCCATCGATGCCCGTGAGGGGCGGGGCGCGCAGCAGACCACCCTGGTGGTCGACCGCGACCGAGCCAAGAGCCTGGGCATCGACATGAACATGGTCACCACGGTGCTCAACAATGCCTACAGCCAGCGGCAGATCTCGACCATCTACGACGCGCTGAACCAGTACAAGGTGGTGATGGAGGTCAACCCCAAGTACGCCCAGGACCCGAGCACCCTGGAGCAGATCAAGGTGATCACCGCCGACGGTCAGCGCGTGCCGTTGTCGACCATCGCCCATTACGAACGCAGCCTGGAAAGCGACCGGGTCTCCCACGAAGGGCTGTTCGCCTCCGAGGACATTTCCTTCGACCTCGCCGAAGGCGTCAGCCTGGATCAAGCCACGGCGGCCATCGAGCGTGCAGTAGCGGGGCTGGGCATGCCCAGCGAAGTGATTGCGAAGATGGGCGGTACCGGCGATGCCTTCGCCCAGGCACAGAAGAATCAGCCATTGATGATCCTCGGCTCGCTGGTGCTGGTGTACCTGGTGCTGGGTATCCTCTATGAAAGCTACATCCATCCGCTGACCATTCTCTCGACCCTGCCGTCGGCCGGTGTCGGGGCCTTGCTGAGCATCTATGTCGTGGGTTCGCAGTTCAGTCTTATCTCGCTGCTGGGCCTGTTCCTGCTGATCGGTATCGTCAAGAAAAACGCCATCATGATGATCGACCTGGCCCTGCAGCTGGAGCGCGAGCAGCATCTCGCACCCCAGGAGTCGATCCACCAGGCCTGCCTGCAGCGCCTGCGGCCGATCCTGATGACCACCCTGGCGGCCATCCTGGGCGCCTTGCCTCTGCTGCTCAGCAGCGCCGAGGGCTCGGAGATGCGCCAGCCTCTGGCGCTGACCATCATCGGCGGCCTGGTCTTCAGCCAGGTGCTGACCCTGTACACCACCCCCGTGGTCTATCTCTACCTGGACCGCCTGCGCCACCGCTTCAACCGGTGGCGTGGCGTGCGGACCGACGCTGCCCTGGAAACCCCGCTATGACTCATCGCCCGGCCAACCTTTCCCAGCCCCGCTGGCGCCTGCGCCCCTTGGCGGCGAGCCTGTGCGCCTTGCTGCTCAGTGCCTGTGCCGTGGGCCCGGACTACCATCCGCCCGAGGTGACCAACACCGCGCAGTTCAAGGCCGTCGAAGGCTGGCGCCCGGCCGCGCCCAGCGACGCCATCGCTCGTGGGGCCTGGTGGGAGATCTACCAGGACGCGCAGCTCAACCAGCTGGTGGAGCGCCTGAACCGCTCCAACCAGACCATCGCCCAGTACGAAGCCCAGTACCGCCAGGCCCAGGCCCTGGTGCGCAGCTCGCGGGCGTCGCTGTTTCCCACCCTGGACCTGAACGCCAGCAAGAACCGTTCGGCGCAAGGCACTGGCAGCAGCAGCTCCAGCTTGTCGAATAACAGCAGTGGGATTCGTGACACTTACAACGCGCAGCTGGGCGTCAGCTGGGAAGTCGACGTATGGGGCAAGCTGCGCCGCGGCCTGGAGGCCGACAGTGCCAGCGCCCAGGCGAGCGAAGCCGACCTGGCGGCGATGCGCCTGAGCCAGCAGTCGGAACTGGTACAGAACTACCTGCAACTGCGTGTCATCGACGAGCAGAAACGTCTGCTCGAAGCCACGGTCGAGGCTTACCAGCGTTCGCTGAAGCTCACCGAGAACCAGTACCGCGCCGGCATCTCCGGTCCCGACGCGGTGGCCCAGGCGCGCACCCAGCTCAAGAGCACCCAGGCCGACCTGATCGACCTGGCCTGGCAGCGGGCGCAGTTCGAGAATGCCATTGCGGTGCTGATGGGCATGGCCCCGGCCGAGTTCAACCTGCCGGTGAGCGAGAGCATCCCCAACCTGCCGGCCATTCCGGTGGGCGTGCCGTCCACGCTGCTGGAGCGCCGCCCGGACGTCGCCGCCGCCGAGCGCTCGGTGATGGCTGCCAACGCCAATATCGGCGTGGCCAAGGCGGCTTATTTTCCCGACCTGACGCTGAGCATGAGCGGCGGTTACAGCAGCAGCTCGTTCTCCAACTGGATCAGCCTGCCCAACCGCTTCTGGTCGGTAGGGCCGCAGTTGGCACTGACCCTGTTCGACGCTGGCAAGCGTTCGGCGGAGGTCGACCGGGTCGAGGCGGTGTACGACCAGACGGTCGCGCAATATCGCCAGAAGGTTCTGGACAGCTTCCAGGAAGTGGAAAACTACATGACCCAGCTCAAGGTCTACGAGCAGGAAGCCGGGGTGCGCAACGAGGCCTTGGCGGCGGCGCGCGAATCGCTGCGCCTGACCAACAACCAGTACAAGGCCGGGCTGATCGGCTACCTGGATGTGGTCAACGTGCAGGCCACCGCCCTGAGCAACGAACGCAGCGTGCTTAACGTGCTGCAGAGCCGCCTGGTGGCCAGCGTTCAGTTGATTGCCGCACTCGGCGGTGGCTGGCAGGGGCTGGACCAGAGCGTGGAGCAGGGGCGTCTTATCAAATAGCGGCATTGAGTTGTAGCAAAATGCCATATTTCGGTCGAGCGGTGCGTCGATCCGCCTAGATACAGGTAAACTGGCGCCCATCGCGATTGGCAGGGATGCGTTCATCGGTCCAGGTCAAGAGGCGCCCCCCGTGATTGGCAGCTATACACCTTCGCTCGTCTTCATTTCCCTGCTGGTTGCCATTCTCGCCTCTTACACGGCGTTGAACCTGGCTGGCCGGGTGGCCAGTGCGCGCGGTCACAACGCCTGGGCCTGGATGACTGGCGGCGCCATCGCGATGGGGGTCGGCATCTGGTCGATGCATTTCATTGGCATGCTGGCCTTCGTGCTGCCGGTCGAGCTGGGCTACGACATCCCCCTGACAGCTCTTTCGCTGCTGATCGCGGTCTGTTCTTCAGGCTTCGCCTTGTGGCTGGTCAGCCAGCCGCAGTTGACCCTGCCCAGCCTCGGCCTGGGCGCGCTGTTGATGGGCTCGGGGATCAGCGCCATGCATTACCTGGGCATGGCCGCGCTGCGCATGCAGCCAGGCATCGATTACGACCCTTCACTGTTTGTCCTGTCGCTGCTGATCGCCGTGGCGGCCTCGGCTGCGGCGTTATGGATCGCCTTTCGTCTGCGTCACAACGTGCCGAACGTATTCCTGGCGCGCTGCGGGGCTGCCGTGGTCATGGGGCTGGCGGTGGTCGGCATGCATTACACCGGTATGGCGGCGGCTCGTTTCGCGCCGGGCAGCGTTTGTGGTGCGCTGAGCGCGGGTCTGGTGACCGACGGCCTGGACCAACTGGTCCTGGTCACCAGCCTGGCGGTACTGACCATCGCGCTGCTGACCTCGGTGCTCGACGCCCGCCTCGAAGCGCGTACGGCGCTGCTGGCCAGTTCGCTGTCCAGGGCCAACCGCGACCTGACCCACCAGGCCCTGCATGACAACCTGACCAGTTTGCCCAACCGGATCCTGCTTTCGGAGCGCGTTGACCAGGCAATCAGCAATGCCCAGCAGAACCACAGCGCGTTCGCGCTGATGTTCATGGACCTGGACGGCTTCAAGCCGGTCAACGATGCCTACGGCCACCATATCGGTGATCAGCTGCTGCGCGAGGTGGCGCAGCGCTTGCGTCGCAACCTGCACCACCATGACACGCTGGCGCGGATCGGTGGCGACGAGTTCGTTCTGTTGATGGAACTGCGCGAAACCGCCGACGCCGCCGCGGTCGCTGCCCGGCTGGTGCAGGTGATTGCCCAGCCACTGGAGGTGGGCGGCCACGCCCTGCAGGTTTCTGCCAGCATCGGTATCTGCCTGTACCCGGGCGATGGCCGTGATCAGCACGAACTGTTGATGCACGCTGATGCGGCGATGTATCACGCCAAGGCCAGCGGCAAGAATGGCTACAGTTTCTTCAAAAGCTCGATGAACACCGACGCGCGCGACAAGCTGCAACTGCTGCAGGAACTGCGGTGCGCGATCAGAGAGAAGCAGTTCTGCCTGCATTACCAGCCCAAGTTCGACGCCAGCAGCGGTGCCCCCGTGGGCGCCGAGGCACTGCTGCGCTGGATGCACCCCCAGCGCGGCCTGTTGATGCCGGATCGTTTCATCGATCTGGCGGAAAAGAGCGGACTGATCATCGCCATCGGCGAATGGGTGCTCGATGAAGCCTGCCGTCAGATGAGCCTGTGGGCAGAGCAGGGCTACGGTCACTGGCGCATCGCGGTGAATCTTTCGGCGCAACAGTTCTGCCATGCCGGGCTGGTGGACTACGTGGCGCAGACGCTGGCCAGGCACCGCCTGCCGGCCAACAGGCTGACTCTGGAAATCACCGAAACCACCGCCATGAGCGATGCCGAAGTCAGCACCACGGTGCTCAACCGTCTTTCGGACATGGGCGTTGACCTGTCGATCGACGATTTCGGCACTGGCTATTCCAGCCTGATGTACCTCAAGCGTCTGCCGGCCAACGAAATCAAGATCGACCGGGGCTTCGTGCGTGACCTGGAGCACGACAGCGACGATGCGGCGATCATTACCGCCATCGTCGCCCTGGGGCAGGCGCTGGGCCTGCGCATCGTGGCCGAAGGCGTAGAGACCGACATGCAGCAGAGCTTCCTGACTCGCCTGGGCTGTAATGCCTTACAGGGTTATCTGCTGGGTCACCCATTGCCAGCACAGCGCTTCATGGACGATATTCGCGGGGCTGAAGCGCGTCTCGGGGAAAAGGAGCCCGTGAGCTTCAGTGCGTGATGGCCTTGTAGGCATTACGCTTACCAGGTCTTCCAATCGGGTCATAAGAAATACAATGGATAAAGTCCTTCTCGTTACGGGCAGTTCTCGGGGAATCGGCGCTGCCACAGCGCTTCTGGCGGCCAGCCAAGGCTATCGCATCTGCATCAATTACCTGTCCGACCACACCGCTGCCGAAGGCGTCTGCCAGCAGATCCGCGCCCTGGGCGCAACGGCCATGGCGGTGCAGGCCGATGTCAGCAACGAAGACGAGATCATGCGCCTGTTCGCCCGTATCGACGCCGAGTTCGGTCCGGTCACCCATCTGGTCAACAATGCCGCGAGCATCTCCCAGAGTTGCCGGGTCGACGACATGTCCGAGTTTCGCCTGCTGAAGATCATGATGAGCAATGTGGTCGGCCCCATGCTGTGCACCAAGCACGCGTTGCTGCGCATGTCGAAGCGCCATGGCGGGCAGGGCGGCAGCATCGTCAACGTCAGCTCCATCGCTGCACGCCTGGGCTCGCCGAACGAGTACGTCGATTACGCCGCCTCCAAGGGCGCACTGGACACCTTCACCATTGGCCTGGCCAAGGAGGTCGCCGCCGAGGGCGTAAGGGTCAACGCGGTGCGGCCGGGTTACATCCACACCGACTTTCACGCGTTGTCCGGTGACCCGTTCCGCGTCAGCAAGCTCGAAGGCGGCCTGCCGATGGGCCGTGGCGGTACCGCCGACGAGGTCGCCCAGGCGATTGTCTGGCTGCTGTCCGACCAGGCTTCGTATGCCACCGGCACCTTCATCGATCTGGGTGGTGGGCGTTGAGTGAGGCATTCACCCCGGCCCGCCGCAGGCCGGGGATTTCAGTGGGGTAAGGGGAGTACGCATGAGCTGGTGGCAGGAAGTACTGACGACCGCGCAGGCCGAATTCGCGGGCCTGACCAACGTGGCGGAGCTGACCCGCGTGGCGCTGCGCCTGGCCACCGCCGCCGTACTGGGCGGCATCCTCGGCTTCGAGCGCGAGCATCGCGGCAAGGCCGCCGGCGTGCGCACCCACATGTTGGTGTGCATGGGGGCGGCGCTGTTCGTGCTGGCGCCGGAGATGGCCGGCACCGATGACACTTCGCTGAGCCGGGTGATCCAGGGCATCGTCGCCGGTATCGGTTTCCTCGGTGCCGGCACCATCCTCAAGGAACGTGCGCATAACGTTTCGCAGGTCAAAGGCCTGACCACCGCCGCCGGCCTGTGGATGACCGCCGCCATCGGCGTGGCGGCTGGCACCGGGCGTGAGGTGGTCGCCATTCTCAGCACCCTGCTGGCTCTCGGCATCCTGGGCATGGTGCCGCATGTCGTGGACCGTCACGAACGCAAGCACAAGAACCACCGCCCGTCCGCGCAGTCAGATAGCCAACCCTTGGACAGCCAAGACGTTTCCTGAGCAAAACTGACCAGCAGGCGAGCGATGAGCGAAAAAATCCCCTGCCGCGCATGCGGCAACCTGATCCTGCCCAGCACCGCCGAGCGCACCCAAGGCCTGTGCATGCCGTGCAAGGGGGGCTATCGGGAGAACATCGAGAACGGCAAACGTTTCGCCGAAGAGCGCAAGCATTACCTGGCCAGCCCTCAAGCCCGGTACTGGAGCGCGCTGGTCGCCAGGGTCTACGACGGTGCACAGGGCTTTGCCGGCCTGAAACCTCCCGAGCAGCTCTATTACGTGGTCAGCGTACTGGTGGGCGAGGTCTACAACGGCGGTTTCGACCAGTATTTCGGCAACTCCTCGGGGGATCATTACCAGCAGACCTGCGAGGGCCTGGCCGAACTGGGCGCCACCCGTACGCTGGCGCTGCTGCAAGAGGCCAGGCGGCAGCTGTTCGGCGACGCCCCGGTGCCTACGGACCAGGGCGAGCGACAATTGCAGATGCCGACTTACCGCGATACGCCGGACAGTGCCTGCGAAGCCGCACTGGACGCTCTGGACCGGCGTTTCTATGCCGACGACGAGCACCTCGCCGAGCGCCTTTACCAGTACGCCCTGCAACACCGGCTGTTCACGGCCAGTGAGGCTTGACCGACTGCCGCGTCACAGCTTTGCCGGTGGCTCTTCGTTGGGCGGGTCGCCTACCGGAGCCGGGGGCGGGTTATCGGGCGGGCTCAGTGGTTCGTCCTTGGAAGGGGGAATCACTGGGTCATCGATATTCGGATCCGGTGCTTCAGGCGGAATCGGGATATTCATCGGGCTGATCTCCAGGTGGGTCCGTCCTGGTTTCGATCATGGCCACCGCGGAAAAATTCCTTGTTTCGTATCCAGCGGGCTCGGCGCGCTCAAACCGTGCCGGGCAGGCGCTCGCGGGTGTCGCGCACGGCTGCGCACCAGCGGTCGCGGCCCTGGCGTTTGGCCTCGTAAAGGAAACCGTCGGCTTTTTCGATCATGGCTTGGGCGCTGACCTTTTCCCGGCGTGGCTGATGGACGGTAATGCCGGCACTGGCGGTGACCCGCCCGGCGGGGTGTCCCGAGTGCTCGATGTCGAGGTCGCGAATGCTCTGCAACAGTCGTTCAGCCACCCAGTTGGCACCGGCGGCGTCGGTGTCCGGCAGTAGCAGGGTGAATTCCTCACCGCCGTAGCGCACCGCCAGGTCGGTGGAGCGTTGCAGGGTTTGCTGGATAGCCTGGCCGATGCTGCGCAGGCACTCGTCGCCGAGCGAATGCCCGTAATGGTCGTTGAAGGCTTTGAAGTAATCGACATCCAGCATGATCAGGGCCACCGACTGATGCTGGCGATGCGCGCGGGCGATGGCCTCGGGCAGGGCCAGGTCCAGGCGACGGCGGTTGCCCAGCCCGGTCAGGCTGTCGGTCAGCGCCATGTCCTGGACCTGCAGGTGAGCCAGCAGCAGTTCCTGTTCCATGGTGGCCCGTTCGCGCAACTGGCGCACCACGATCAGGCCGAAACCGCTCAGGCCGCCGATCAGCAGCAGGAGAATGAGGCCGGTCTTGACCACGTCCTGGATCCAGGGGGCGAGGATCGACTGCCGCGACAGCCCGGTTTCGACCACCAGCGGATAGCGGCTCAGGGCGCGATAGCCGTACAGCCGTCGGGTGCCGTCGACCACGGCATGCACATCGGCCACGCCGATGCTCGATTGCGGCAGGAAACGCTTGAAGATCTCGCTTTGCGCCAGGCTCTTGCCGATCACCTGCGCCATGAACGGGCGACGCACCAGAATGCTGCCGTCACGCAAGGCCAGCACCAGGGCGCCTTTGTCATCGATCTTGAAGTCGCCGTAGTAATCGACGAAGTACGCGACCCGCACGGTGCCGAGTATCACTCCGGCGAACGAACCGTCCGGGTTGTTCAAGCGTCGTGACACCGGAATCACCAACTCCTGGGTGGAACGGCTGGTCACCACCCGGCTGATCAGCACATCCCGACCGGGGTGGTCACGGTGATAGATGAAGTAGTCGCGGTCGGCATTGTTCGGCGAGTCGGGCAGTACGGTCTTGTCGGTGACGATCCACTGGCCGTCTGCCCCATAGACGAACAGGCCGTGCAGCTGCGGCATGATGCGGGTCTGCTCGACCATCAGGTCGTGCATGCGCCCCACGTCCAGACCGGCCATGCCGTTTTCTTCGATGCGCCCGGCCAGCACCGAGGTCAGGATGTCGACCTGGCGGATTGCGTCTTCGGCATGCTGGGCGGTGGCCCGGGCGAGGTTGGTCACCGCGTCTTCGGCGGCCGAAAGGGCGTTGCGGTAGTCGCGCCAGACCCGCCAGCCCTCGACGGCGGCAAAGGTGACGATCACCAGCACGATGAAGCTGATCGTCAGGCGCAACAGGCGCCTGGCGCGTTCCTGGCTGACCGCGACGCGTTCCTGTGGTTGTGGGCTTCCCTGCATGGTGCGTTCGTTCTCGTTTGTGGCGCCAAGCATACAGTCACGGCCACGCGCCGTGCTCGTGCTATTCATCAAAGGCGGCATTTTGACATCTATCCATTTGAATGTCTTAGCCTTCGAGCGGCAGAACCGCGCCGCCGCAGCATGCAGGCCTGCAGGTTGCCGCCGGGCAAAGCCGCCGAGGCCGCCTATGCTTGGCAGGCGACCATCCGACCGGCGGCATGCCGGAAAAGCTTTGAACTTTCCAACAGGCCACCGTTCGGAATCCTTGCAGCCGGGATCCCGTGCCAGAGCGTTCCGGGAGGCCCGTTCCATGCATTCATTTGCGGTCTGGCGCAGCGGAGCGTTCCAGGGGCGTAAGGAGAGATGCTCGATGAATGAACAGTCACAGGTTGTCGATTCACAGGCATTCGAGGGCTCACGCAGCCATCGGCCATTGACGCTGACCCAGGCCCTGCAATTGCCCAGGGTAGTGATCGAAGACACTTCGCCGGTGCTCGAAGGCGGTCTGTTCGCCGCCAAGGCCATCGTGGGCCAGCCGGTCACGGTGACCAGCAAGGTCTACGCCGACGGCCACGACAAACTGGCGGTGCAGCTGTGCTGGCGCGCCGAACACCAGGAGCAGTGGCAGCAGGTGCGCCTGCAAGAGCTGGGCAATGACAGCTGGGCGGGTGAATTCACCCCGCCTGCGGTGGACCGCTATCTGTTCCGCCTGGAGGCGTGGATCGACCAGTACGCCAGCTACTGCTACGAACTGGACAAGAAGCATGGCGCCGGGGTGCCCATCGAGCTGGAACTCGAAGAGGGGCGCATCCATCTGCAGCATGCGGCCGAGCGCAGCCATGGCGAGCTGCGCGAGCAGATCGAGGTTGTGCTGCGACAACTGGCCGAGGGCGACAACCAGAGTCGTGTGGTAGTGCTGCTCAACAGCGAGACCCAGGGCCTGATGAGCCAGGCCGATAACCGCGGTTTCCTGAGCATCAGCCGCGAATACCCGCTGGATGTCGAGCGCGAACGCGCGCAGTTCGCCAGCTGGTACGAGCTGTTCCCCAGGTCGATCACCGACGACCAGAGCCGCCACGGCACCTTCAACGATGTGCATGCGCGCTTGCCGATGATTCGCGACATGGGCTTCGATGTGCTGTATTTCCCGCCCATCCATCCCATTGGCCGCGCGCACCGCAAGGGACCCAACAATTCCCTGACCGCCGGCCCCGACGATCCGGGCAGCCCGTATGCCATCGGCAGCCCCGACGGGGGTCACGAGGCGATTCACCCGCAGCTGGGCAGCCGCGAGGATTTTCGTGCCCTGGTGGCCGCTGCCGCCGAGCACGGCCTGGAAATCGCCCTGGACTTCGCCATTCAGTGCTCCCAGGACCACCCCTGGCTGCAGCAGCACCCCGGCTGGTTCACCTGGCGCCCGGACGGCACCATCCGCTATGCCGAGAACCCGCCGAAAAAGTACCAGGACATCGTCAACGTGGATTTCTACGCCCCCGACGCGATTCCCGCGCTATGGCTGGAGCTGCGTGACATCGTGCTGGGCTGGGTGGCCGAGGGGGTGAAGATCTACCGCGTCGACAACCCCCATACCAAACCGCTGCCGTTCTGGCAGTGGCTGATCGAAGACGTACGGCGCCAGCACCCCGAGGTGATGTTCCTCGCCGAAGCCTTCACCAAGCCGGCAATGATGGCGCGTCTGGGCAAGGTGGGTTATTCGCAGAGCTACACCTACTTCACCTGGCGCAACACCAAGGCCGAGCTGGCCGAATACTTCACCCAGCTCAACCAGCCGCCGCTGCGCGATTGCTACCGGCCCAACTTCTTCGTCAATACCCCGGACATCAACCCCTACTTCCTGCAGCAGTCCGGCCGCGCCGGGTTCCTGATCCGCGCCGCGCTGGCGACCATGGGCTCGGGGCTGTGGGGGATGTACTCCGGGTTCGAACTGTGCGAATCGGCCGCCTTGCCCGGCAAGGAGGAGTACCTGGATTCGGAGAAGTACGAGATTCGCGTACGCGACTTCAACGCGCCGGGCAACATCATTGCCGAGATCGCCCAGCTCAACCGCATCCGCCGGCAGAACCCGGCCCTGCAGACCCATCTGGGGCTGAAGCTGTATACCGCCTGGAACGACAACATTCTGTACTTCGGCAAGCGCACCGCCGATGGCAGCAACTTCGTGCTGGTAGCGGTCAGTCTCGACCCGCATCACCCTCAGGAAGCGCATTTCGAGCTGCCGCTCTGGGAAATGGGCCTTCCGGACCACGCCGAGACCCAGGGCGAAGACCTGATGAACGGCCATCGCTGGACCTGGTACGGCAAGGTGCAATGGATGCGCATCGACCCGGCCTACCAGCCGTTCGGTATCTGGCGGATCAGCGCGAAGTAGCCGGGGAGGGCGTGCGTCATGGGAGACAAGGCATCGAAAGCTGCGAGCTTCATCAACGACCCGCTGTGGTACAAGGACGCGGTGATCTACCAGGTGCACGTGAAGTCGTTCTTCGACTCCAATGACGACGGCATCGGTGACTTTCCGGGGCTGATCGCCAAGCTCGACTACATCGCCGGGCTGGGCGTGAACACCATCTGGCTGCTGCCGTTCTACCCGTCGCCGCGTCGCGACGATGGTTATGACATTGCCGAGTACCGCGACGTACACCCCGACTACGGCAGCATGGCCGACGCCCGGCGCTTCATCCGCGAGGCGCACCGGCGTGGCCTGCGGGTCATCACCGAACTGGTGATCAACCACACCTCCGACCAGCACCCCTGGTTTCAGCGCGCCCGGCACGCCAGGCGCGGCTCCAGGGCGCGTGACTTCTACGTGTGGTCCGACACCGACCAGAAGTACCAGGGCACGCGGATCATCTTCCTCGACACCGAGAAATCCAACTGGACCTGGGACCCCGTGGCGGGGCAGTACTTCTGGCACCGTTTCTATTCCCACCAGCCGGACCTCAACTTCGATAACCCCCAGGTGATGGAGGCGGTGCTCGGCGTCATGCGCTTCTGGCTCGACCTGGGCGTCGATGGTCTGCGCCTGGATGCCATCCCTTACCTGGTGGAGCGCGATGGCACCAACAACGAGAACCTGCCGGAGACCCATCAGGTGCTCAAGCGCATCCGCGCCGAGATCGACGCCAACTACCCGGACCGCATGCTGCTGGCCGAAGCCAACCAGTGGCCGGAAGACACCCAGCTGTACTTCGGCGACCGCCATGGCGATGACGGCGACGAATGCCACATGGCGTTCCACTTTCCGCTGATGCCGCGCATGTACATGGCGCTGGCGCAGGAAGACCGTTTCCCGATCACCGATATCCTGCGCCAGACTCCGGAGATTCCCGCCAATTGCCAGTGGGCGATCTTCCTGCGTAACCACGATGAATTGACCCTTGAAATGGTCACCGATCGTGAGCGCGACTACCTGTGGAACCACTATGCCGCCGATCGCCGGGCGCGCATCAACCTGGGCATCCGGCGGCGCTTGGCGCCGCTGGTGGAGCGTGACCGGCGGCGTATCGAACTGCTCAACAGCATGTTGCTGTCGATGCCCGGCACTCCGACCCTGTACTACGGTGACGAGTTGGGCATGGGCGACAACATCTACCTGGGCGATCGCGATGGCGTGCGCACGCCCATGCAATGGTCCATCGACCGTAACGGCGGCTTTTCCCGCGCCGACCCGGCCAGCCTGGTGCTGCCGCCGATCATGGACCCGCTCTACGGTTACCCGTCGATCAACGTCGAAAGTCAGGACCGTGACCCGCATTCGCTGCTCAACTGGACCCGGCGCATGCTCGCGGTGCGCAAGCAGCAGAAGGCGTTCGGTCGTGGTGCATTGCGCATGCTGTCGCCGAGCAACCGGCGCATTCTCGCCTACACCCGTGAATACACCGACGCGGACGGCCATACCGAGATCATTCTCTGTGTGGCCAACATGTCCAGCGCCGCTCAGGCCGTGGAACTGGATCTGTCGGCGCATGCCGGCAGGGTGCCGGTGGAGATGCTCGGTGGCAGCGCCTTTCCGCCCATCGGGCAGCTGACCTACCTGCTGACCTTCCCGCCCTACGGCTTCCATTGGTTTCTACTCGCCGCGGAGAATCAGATGCCCAGCTGGCACGTTGAACCGGCCCAGAGCCTGCCGGACTTTCCTACCCTGGTGCTCAAGAAGCGCCTGGAAGAGCTGCTCGACCAGCCGTTGCGCGACACCATCGAGAACACCTCGCTGACCGGCTACCTGCCCAAGCGCCGCTGGTTCGGCAGCAAGGACAAGACTATCGAGAAGGTCCACATCGCCTATGCCGTACGCTTTGGCGAAGCGCCGCGACCGGTGCTGCTCAGCGAGATCGAAGTCACCGCGGGCGGCCAGTGCGAGCGTTATCAGCTGCCGTTCGGCCTGCTTGGCGAAGACGAGTCGGCCAGCGCCTTGCCTCAGCAACTGGCCCTGGCCAGAGTGCGGCGCGGTGCGCAGGTGGGCCTGATTACCGACGCCTTCACCCTGGAAGCCTTCGTTCGCGATGTGGTGCAGGCCATGCAGGCCGGTACCGAACTGGACTGCGCCGACGGTCGCCTGCTGTTCGCCGGTACCGCCGAGCTGGCGCCGTTGAGCCTGGGACAGGAGTCAGCGGTGCGCTACCTGTCGGCCGAGCAATCCAACAGCTCGGTGGTGGTCGGCGGCAGCCTGGTGCTGAAGATGATCCGCAAGGTCAGCGCCGGTATCCATCCAGAGCTGGAAATGGGCGCGTACCTGACCGCCGCCGGCTACCGCAACATCTCGCCGCTGCTCGGTTCGCTGGTGCGCGTCGACCCCCAGGGGCAGCCGCACCTGCTGATGATTGCCCAGGGTTACCTGAACAATCAGGGCGATGCCTGGGAGTGGACGCAGAACAACCTGGAGCGCGCCGTGCGCGACGAACTCTCGCACCGGGCGCCGGGGCAGGAGCAGAGCTACAGCGCCCTGGACGAGCTGGCGCAATTCGCTGGCAACCTTGGCCAGCGCCTGGGCGAAATGCACCAGGCCCTGGCCACGCCCACCGACAACCCGGACTTCGCCGTGGAACCCACCGACGCCGAGCAGACACGCAGCAGTGGCGTGCGGGTACAGGCGCAGATCGAACGCGCCCTGCAGTTGCTGGAACAGCGCGCCGCTGGCCTGCAAGGTGCCGACCGCGAGCTGGTCGAGCAGCTGCTGCCACGTCGCCAGGCTATTCTGGACCACGTCGCCGCGCTGGCGACGCGCTCCGCAGGTGGCCTGCGCATGCGCGTACATGGCGATCTGCACCTTGGGCAGGTGCTGGTGGTGCAGGGCGATGCCTATCTGATCGACTTCGAGGGCGAACCGGTGCGTTCGCTGCAGGAGCGCCGCGGTAAATACAGCCCCTTCAAGGATGTCAGCGGCGTTCTGCGCTCGTTCGACTACGCTGCGGCCATGGCCATGCGCAGCGCGCAGAGCGTCGATACGTCGGCTGAGGCCAGCGCCGCTCGCGAACAGGTGGCCACGGCCTATCTGCAGCGTTCGCGGCAGGCGTTTCTCGACGCTTATCGGCAGGCCACCGGCAGCCTGGCCCATGCCTGGGAGCATGGCCAGGGCGAGGCGGCAGCGTTGGAACTCTTTACTTTGGAAAAAACCGCTTACGAAGTGATCTATGAAGCCGAGAATCGCCCGGATTGGTTGGCCGTGCCTTTGCAAGGACTGCGTGGATTGCTGCATTTGAACGATGGAGAGTCGAAATGAATGTGCCTGACAAACGCGGTCCGGGCCGCCAACCAATGCCCGCCGCGGTGGACACGGATGCCTTGATCCGTGCCGAGCATCATGATCCGTTTGCCATTCTCGGCCCCCACGACGATGGCCAAGGAGGCCAGATCATTCGTGCCTACTTGCCCGGTGCCTTGAGCGTGCGGGTGCTGGCGCGCCATTCTGGCGAAGACCTCGGCGAGCTGCCGCAGGGCGACGTGCCTGGCCTGTTCGTGGGCCGCTTTGACGAGAAGCAGCCCTACCTGCTGCGCATCCAGTGGGCCGGTGGCGAGCAGGTCACCGAAGACCCCTACAGCTATGGCCCGCAGCTGGGCGAGATGGACATCTACCTGTTCTCCGAAGGCAACCACCGCGACCTGGGCAACTGCCTGGGCGCGCAGGTCATGACGGTCGACGGTGTCCAGGGCGTGCGGTTTGCCGTCTGGGCGCCCAACGCCCGACGCGTGTCGGTGGTGGGCAGCTTCAACAACTGGGATGGCCGTCGCCACCCGATGCGTGCGCGGCATCCTTCCGGCATCTGGGAAATCTTCATTCCCCGCCTGCAGCCCGGCGATGTCTACAAGTACGAAATCCTCGGCCCCCATGGCATCCTGCCGCTCAAGTGCGATCCGGTGGCACGGGCCACCACCTTGCCGCCCGATACCGCGTCCAAGGTCGCCGCGCCCTTGCACTTCGACTGGCAGGATCAGGACTGGATGGCCGGCCGCGCCGAATTCCAGTCCACCGCGGCGCCGTTGTCGATCTATGAGCTGCACGCCGGCTCCTGGCAGAAGGAGCAGAACGAAGACGGCAGCGCCTGGCGGCAGTACGACTGGCGTGAGCTGGCTGACCGGTTGATTCCCTACGTCAAGGAGCTGGGCTTCAGCCACATCGAGCTGATGCCGATCATGGAACACCCGTTCGGCGGTTCCTGGGGCTACCAACTGCTGGCGCAATTCGCGCCCACCGCGCGCTACGGCTCGCCTGAGGATTTCGCCGCCTTCGTCAACGCCTGCCACCAGGCTGGCATCGGCGTGATCCTCGACTGGGTGCCGGCGCATTTTCCGACCGATGAACACGGCCTGGCGCAATTCGACGGCACCGCGCTGTACGAGTACGGCAACCCCCAGGAAGGCTTTCACCAGGACTGGGATACGCTGATCTACAACCTCGGCCGCACCGAGGTCCACGGTTTCATGCTGGCGTCGGCGCTGCACTGGCTCAAGCAGTTCCACATCGACGGCCTGCGGGTCGACGCCGTGGCTTCGATGCTGTACCGCGACTATTCGCGCAAGGCCGGAGAGTGGGTGCCCAACCGCTATGGCGGCCGCGAGAACCTGGAGGCCATCGACTTCCTGCGCCACCTCAATGACGTGGTGGCGGTGGAGGCGCCCGGGGCCATGGTCATCGCCGAAGAGTCCACCGCCTGGCCCGGCGTGACCCAGAACACCCAGCAGGGTGGCCTGGGCTTTTCCTACAAATGGAACATGGGCTGGATGCACGATTCGCTGCACTACATGCAGCAAGACCCGGTGCACCGTGCCCACCATCACAACGAACTGAGCTTCGGCCTGGTGTACGCGTGGTCCGAGCGCTTCATCCTGCCGATTTCCCACGATGAAGTGGTACACGGCAAGCGCTCGCTGATCGACAAGATGCCCGGCGACCGCTGGCAGAAGTTTGCCAACCTGCGCGCCTACCTGACCTTCATGTGGACCCACCCCGGCAAGAAGCTGCTGTTCATGGGCTGCGAGTTCGGCCAGTGGCGGGAGTGGAACCACGACGAACAGCTGGACTGGTACCTGCTGCAGTATGCCGAGCACATTGGCGTGAAGACCCTGGTCGGCGACCTCAACCGCCTGTATCGCGAAGAGAAGGCGCTGCACGAGCGTGACACCGAACCGATGGGCTTCCAGTGGCTGATCGGTGACGACAACGCCAACAGCGTCTATGCCTGGTTGCGCTGGAGCAAGAGTGGCGAGCCGCTGTTGGTCGTGTGCAACCTGACCCCGGTGCCCCGCGAAGGCTATCGGGTGGGCGTGCCGTTCGAAGGCGTCTGGAGCGAGCTGCTCAACAGTGACTCCGAGCGCTATGCCGGCTCCAACGTGGGCAATGCCGGCGAGGTGCGCGCCGAGCCTGAACTGAGCCATGGCCAGCCGGCCTCGGTGCTGCTCAACCTGCCGCCGCTGGCGGTGGTGGTATTCAAGCCAAAAGGCTGAGTCCTTAGCGGCTCAAGGTCGTTCCTGCCTATCCGACAGGAGCGACCTTGAGCCGCGAAGCCGTCTTGCATCCAGCGAAGAAGCACGCATCTGCGCGCCTTTTCGCGGCTCAAGCGGCTCCTGCAACCGGCCGCTTTCCGGCCCTGCCTACCAGCTCACGCGTACCCCCAGGCTGGCTCGCAGCGCTTGCTGTTGTCTGTCATCCAGGTTGTGGCTGTAGTCGGTGCCCAGGTACAGGCTGACCTGCCTGGCCAGCCGTGCTGCCACCCCCACGCCAAGCTCCAGGCGATTGGCCTGCTGTTCGCTGTGAATGCGCTGTGCATGGTCGAACAGCACGGCGTCTTGCCCGGCGAAGGTGTGCCACAGGTTGACCCGTGCATAAGGCTCGACAGCCTGCCCGGCCAGCGTATATCGACCTTTCACCCGGACGCCGGCGCGTGCCGCGCTCCATGGCTCGGCATCGAAACCGATGTGCGCCACGCCGTCATCACGGCTGTCCAGCTCGATGCGCTGGTGCACCAGTTGCAGCTGCGGCTCGACCTGCCAGCGCTGGCTGGCCTGCCAGGGATAACCGGCTTCGGCAGACAGGCTCAGCGCGCGGCCATGCAGGTCGACACCCAGGCCGCGCAGCGAGCGGGTCTTGCCTTCCAGGCGGGTGCTCATCACCACCAGGTCGAGGTACCCACCTTGCGGCTCGCTGAGCGTCCAGTAGCCGCCCAGGCTGTCGCCGCGCAGCCGCAAGCGCCCCGTGTCGCGCTCATTGAACCCCTCGGCAAAGCCCTGTATCTCGCCGCTCAGGCGGCTTTGCGCGACGAACAGCCCGACGCGCTGATAGCGGCCGCTGGCGGTCTGTCCGGCCCACAGGTCCTGGCCGACCTGGTAACCACTGAGGCTGCCTTCGAAGCGGGGTGCGACCGCGCCGGACCAGCCCTGGCGCAGGTCCTGGCCCAGCAGCCGGGCCCAGGCTGCGGGCAGCCGGCCGGTTTCGCCGAGCAGGCTCTGTTCACCTTGGCGTTCATGAAAGGTGCCCAGCGTACCCAGCCCCAAGGCGGCGGCAGCAGGCAGGGCGGCGCTGTAGTTGGCGACTTCCAGGCGGTATAGCGGCACCGGTTCGGCCTGCGCCTGCGCGGCTGGCAAGACCGGTGTGCCTGGCGCAGGTGAGGGCAGGGCACTGGCCGCCGCCATGCCCGCCGGGGCCAGCGGCAGCAGCGTTGTAGCAACAGGTGGCACGGGAGGTGGCACCGGTGTAGGGGGTGTCGGGTTGGGCGCCGGGGTTTCAGGCGTCGATGGCGGCGGCTCGGCCGCCGGGGGCGCGCTGAGCGCAACGGCTGCCGGCAGTGACGAGCGCAGGAACCAGCTGTTTTCCGAACCCGCAGTCACCCCGCCACGATACAGGTAGTACTGGTAAGGCCCGGCCGAAAGCCCTTGAGGCAGGCTGAACGCGGCCGGCTCGCTGACGGCCCCATCGCGGGCCTGGACCACTTCGATACCGTTGGCCAGGGTCTGCGCACCGCTGCCGCCGGCATTGATGATATTCAGGCGGGTAGCGCCACTCAGGTTGCCGGCCGCTACCACCAGCCGGTCACTGATCGCGCTGTCGTCACCCAGCACGCTGCGCAGGCGCAGTTGCCCGCCCTGGCCCTGATAGTCGCCGTGAATCTGCAGGGTGTTGCCAGGATTGCCGGTTTGGCTGAGGTCAATGAGCCCGGCGTTCTGCACCCTGGTGTTCTGACCGGTGACGAAAGGGCGCACCACACCGCTCGACGACGCCAGGCGGCTGCTCGGGTCGATGGACAGGCTGCCGGTCTGGCTGACGGCATCGCCCAGCACCAGCGGCTGATCGAGGCTCAGCAGCGCGCCGTTGACCAGGGCCAGGCTTTCCCAGTTGCGATAACGGCTGGCCGTGGCGCTACGTGTCGCGTCCAGGGTCAGGCTGTCGTTACCAGGCCCGCCGTCGAGGGCGGTGGCGGCGGTGAGTCCCGGCTCGTCGAGACCGGCCAGGCGCGCCGTGTCGTCGCCTTCGCCCAACTGCACCTCGCCACGCACCTGGCCGCCGTTTTGCCAGTCGAAGCGATCATTGCCGAAGCTGGCACGGACACCGCCGATTTCTCCGCCACTGAGGCTGATGCGGTCGTCACCGCCGCTGGTACTGATGACCCCGCCGATGCGCCCGTCCGAGACGATCACCGTATCGCGGCCGAAGCCAGTGACCAGGTTGCCGATAATGCTGCCGCCGCTCAGCTCGAAGTAGTTGTCGTCCAGCTTCATGTCTACCCGGCCGATGCTGCCACCACTCATCTGCGCCCAGTCGCCGTCCTCGAAGGCATTGCTGATGGTGCCGCCGGTCATCACGAAGCGGTCCAGCCCATCGCCCTGGGTCAGGTTGCGCAGGCTGCCGCCGCTCATGTTGAACTCGTCGCGGTCAGGGCCTTGGTTGATGTCGCCGCTGACACTGCCGGCCCCCAGCGTAAAGCTGTCGGCTCCAGCGCCGAGGTTGAAGCTGCCGGTGACCGTGCCTGACTGCATCTCGACCCGGTCGTTGCCGTTGCCGAAGTCGAGATTGCCGTTGACCGCGCCGCTACCGCCGGGCGGGAAGTTCAGTTGCAGGCCATTGTCGGAGCCGTTGAAGGGGCCGCTGCTGCCGCTGTCGCAGACCAGCGCGGCGCTGCCGCTGCCCAGGTCGCAGGCCGCAGGGGCCGGTGGTGACAGGCAGGCCAGCAGGGTGAGGGGGATGGAACAGGGTTTGCCGAATGACGCGAGCACTCTTCTCATGACCACGCTCCCGTAAGGCGTGGTCAGAGGCGGCTGGAGAGTCCGATGTTTGCCCGACGGCCACGCAAGCAACAGCGCTGCTGCGGGGCAGCGCCTTATCCGGTTTTTCCAGCCTGTTCAAAGGCTAGCGTGATCAAGTGAAGAAGTATCCGGATAAGGCGTCAAGAAGTTGACCGATCAGCGGCAGGTTGCGGGCGCCTGGACAGCCAGAAGGTCAGCGCGAAGCCCAGCGCCGCGAGCAGCGCCGAGTAGAAGAAGATCATCGCGTAGCCCTGGCCCAGGGCGATGGCGCCCATGACCGGCCCAGCGAAGGCCATCGCCAGGTCGAAGAACACCGCGTACGCGGCGAGCCCCGCAGAGCGGCTGGCCGCCGGCACGCGCTTGATTGCCTCGACGCCCAGCGCGGGGTAGACCAGCGACAGGCCAAAACCGGTCAGCCCGGCGCCAACCAGCGCAAAACCGGTGTTCGGCGCCAGCCACAGCAGGGCCAGACCGACCACTTCGACAGCCATGCAACTGATCGCCGCCAGGAAGCCGCCCAGGCGTTTGATGGCATTGATGAACAGCAGCCGCGAAAGGATGAAGCACAGGCCGAACAGCGTCAGGCACCAGGCCGCGCCTTCCCAGCCGCGGCTGGCATAGAACAGGGTGATGAAGGTGGTCAGGGTGCCGTAGCCGATGGACGCCAGGGTCAGCGCCAGACCATAGGGTGAAACACGCCCGAACACCGACCAGTACGGCAGGCGCTCGCCCTTGATCACCGCCGCCGCCGGCTTGTGGCGCACCAGCAGCAGACCGCCCCCGGCCAGCAGCATCAGCGCCAGGCCCAGGCTGTGGAAACCCAGGTAGTCGATCATCAGCACACCGAGTGGCGCGCCGAGGGCGATGGCGCCGTAGGACGCGATGCCATTCCAGGAGATCGACCGCGCCGTGTGTTCGACGCCGACCTTGGCGATCGACCAACTGATGGTGCCAACGCCGATCATGCCTTGCGAGACGCCCATGATCAGCCGCGCCACGATCAGCAGCATCAGGCTCAGCAGCGGCCAGGGCGCCAGCAGGGTGCCGAACAGGGTCAGCGCGCCGCCGCTGACGAAACCGCACAAGCCGTAGATGATGGAGCGCTTGCTGCCCAGGGTATCGGTGACCCGCCCGGCCAGCGGTCGGCTGAGCAGGGTCGCCAGGTATTGCGCGCCGATCGCCAGGCCCGCCACCACCGCACTGAAACCCAGCTGGTCATGGATGTAGCCCGGCAGGATCGCCAACGGCAGGCCGATGCACAGGAAGGCAATGAAGGTGTACAGCACGATACCGACGATCTGCAGGGTGACGTTGCTTGAGGTGCGCGAGGTATCGGCACTGGAAGGGAACTGGCTGGCGGGGTCTTGGCTCGGGGCGGGCATGGTTCTCGTCACGGTGGCGGAGTGGACGTGCTTCATCATGGCGGTGAAGCGAGCTGAATGAAAGCAGCCTAACTATTTAGGTAGTGGGGATTGTCGTCATTCACCTCAAGTCATAGGATGACTGATAACAATCAAAACAACAAAGGCGTCCCCATGATCAAACCCCTGCTGTTCGCCGTCGCCACTGGTCTGACCCTCCAGGCCCAGGCGACGACCTTCGCGTATATCTCCAGCCCGGCCGACGGCCTGATCTCGCAGTACCGCCTCGACGAGAGCAACGGTGCCCTGAGCCTGGTGCAGCAGACCCGCGCTGGCGAGCAGGTCAACCCGCTGGCCGCCTCAGCCGATGGCAGCCGCCTTTATGCTGCCTTGCGGGCCAAGCCTTTCACGGTAATCGCCTACCGCATCGAGCCGGGCAGCGGCCACTTGCAAGCGCTGTCTCAAGGTCCGCTGGCCGAGAGCCTGGCGTACCTGGCGCTGGACCGCAGCGCAGGCTACCTGATGGGCGCTTCCTATGGCGGCGACCTGCTCAGCCTGCAGCCGGTCGAGACCGGCGACGCGGCGCAGATCAGGACCTACAAGACCGGCATGCATGCTCACTCCGTGCGCACCGACCCGAGCAATCGCTTTGCCTATGCCGGCAACCTTGGGGTCGATCAGGTCTTGCAGTATCGCTTCGATGCCGCCAAGGGCAGTCTTGAACCGATCGGCAGTGGCCAGGTAGCAGCACCGCCGCACAGCGGTCCGCGGCATCTGGCTTTCGCGCCGGACAGCAGGTTCCTGTATGTGGTCGGTGAGATGAGCGGAACGGTCAGCGTCTTCGCCATTGACCCGGACAGCGGTGCGCTGACGCCGATGGAGGAGGTGGCGGGCATCCCCGAGCGCCTGAAGCTGGCCCACGGCGAAGTGCGCGATGCGCGTAACAACGACCTCAAGGACGACCCGACACCGCGTATCTGGGCGGCAGATATTCGCATGGCGCCAGATGGCCGCCTGCTGTTCATCAGCGAGCGCACCAGCAGCAGCGTCTCGGTATTCAAGGTCGATCCGGGCACAGGACGGCTCACGTTCCTCGACAACCACGCGGTCCAGGAAAAGCAGCCACGCAACATCGCCGTTTCACCGAACGGGCAGTGGCTGTTGGTGACTGGAGAGAAGAGCGACACCGTTGGCAGCTATGCCATCGCACCGGACGGCGGCCTGCGCCGGGTCAGTGAAGCGCCCTCGGGCAAGGGCGCGCTGTGGATCGAGATGGTCCAGGTCCCGCAAGGCTGAAGCCGTGCCCCGCCGCCTGGCGGCGGGGCCTTCACGGCCTCAGAGCACCACACCCTGGCTGCGCAGGTAGTCGTCGTAGGTGCCGCTGAAGTCGATCACGCCGTCGGCCGACAGCTCGATGATCCGCGTGGCCAGCGAGGAGACGAACTCGCGGTCGTGGCTGACGAAGATCAGCGTGCCGGGGTAGTTCTCCAGGGCCAGGTTCAGCGCCTCGATGGATTCCATGTCCAGGTGGTTGGTCGGTTCGTCCATCACCAGCACGTTGGGCTTCTGCAGGATCAGCTTGCCGAACAGCATGCGGCCTTGTTCACCACCGGAGATCACCTTCACCGACTTCTGGATCTCGTCGTTGGAGAACAGCATGCGGCCCAGGGTGCCGCGTACCAGCTGCTCGCCGCCCTGAGTCCACTGGCCCATCCAGTCGAACAGGGTGACGTCGTCTTCGAAGTCGTGGGCGTGGTCCTGGGCGTAGTAGCCGATTTCCGCCGAGTCGGTCCATTTCACGGTGCCTGCATCCGGCTCCAGCTCATTGACCAGGGTGCGCAGCAGGGTGGTCTTGCCGATGCCGTTCGGGCCGATGATCGCCACGCGCTCGCCGGCTTCGACGGTGAAGCTGAAATCCTTGAACAGGGTCTTGCCATCGAAGCCCTTGGCCATGCGCTCGACGGTGACCGCCTGACGGTGCAGCTTCTTGTTCTGATCGAAGCGGATGAACGGGCTGACCCGGCTGGATGGCTTGACCTCGGCGAGCTGGATCTTGTCGATCTGCTTGGCCCGCGAGGTGGCCTGCTTGGCCTTGGAAGCGTTGGCCGAGAAGCGGCTGACGAAGGTCTGCAGTTCGGCGATCTGGGCTTTCTTCTTGGCGTTGTCGGCCAGCAGTTGCTCGCGGGACTGGGTGGCGGCGGTCATGTACTCGTCGTAGTTGCCCGGGAACAGGCGCAGCTCACCGTAGTCCAGGTCCGCCATGTGCGTACACACGCTGTTGAGGAAGTGACGGTCGTGGGAAATGATGATCATCAGGCTGTTGCGCTGGGTCAGCACGTTCTCCAGCCAGCGGATGGTGTTGATGTCCAGGTGGTTGGTCGGTTCGTCGAGCAGCAGCACTTCCGGATCGGAAAACAGCGCCTGGGCCAGCAGCACGCGCAGCTTCCAGCCGGGCGCCACTTCGGTCATCGGCCCGTTGTGCAGCTCGATGCCGATCCCCAGGCCCAGCAGCAGCTCACCGGCGCGGGATTCGGCGGTATAGCCGTCCATCTCGGCGAACTCGGTTTCCAGCTCGGCGACCGCCATGCCGTCCTCTTCGGTCATTTCCGGCAGCGAGTAGATGCGATCACGCTCGGCCTTGACCTTCCACAGTTCCTCGTGGCCCATGATCACGGTGTCGATCACGCTGTACTGCTCGTAGGCGAACTGGTCCTGGCGCAGCTTACCCAGGCGCACGTTGGGTTCGAGCATCACCTGGCCCGCAGAAGGCTCCAGGTCGCCGCCCAGGATCTTCATGAAAGTCGACTTGCCGCAGCCGTTGGCGCCGATCAGGCCGTAACGGTTTCCGGCACCGAACTTGACCGAGACGTTCTCGAACAAGGGTTTGGGGCCGAATTGCATGGTGATGTTAGCTGTAGAGATCAAGTGCTTGTCCTGTAAGGGGTTCAGGCGGGTGTTTCTGTGTCACTGACCTACATGGGCCAAATTTGGGCCAATCACACTCTGGTCGGTAGCTTGTCCAGCTCCTTCCAGTCCGAGTTTGAGTTGATCCATTTTGCGTAGGTGGAAAGCAGCATTTCGACGCTATGGCCCAATTGGCTGGCAATAAATGCTGGATTCATTCCGGCCATCAGGCACATGGTTGCGTAGGTATGGCGGGTGTCGTACTGACGACGCTCGCGGATGCCAAGCGCTTTGAGCACAGGTTTGAGGTGGCGGATTGTAACACTTGGCTCCTGAATCCACATCCCGCCCTTGCTCGGCGGAAACACGTATGGGCTTTCAGCGTAAGCACCTTTCGATGACATGCTGCGTAGCGCCGCGATCCGCCTGGCTTGGGAAAGCGCTCCGATTGCCCGATCATTCAGCAGTACGACGCGGTCTGAGCCCGTCTTGGTTCGCACCTCGATTTTGGCCAAGCGCATACGGTCGTATCTGTCGAACCAGCTCTCGTCGGCCGATACGGAACCGACTCAAGCACACCTCCCTTAAGCAGAAGCCAGAACGCCAAGATGAACGCCCTCGCACAAGCCAGAGCCCTGGTAACCGACATCGGGCAGCATCCAGATCATTTCGGCGAACGTCTGACGGAAGCTGCGCGCATTCTTTGTAGTGCTGCACGGGCTGAGCCATCGAACACTGAGGTGCTCACCTGTTTCGGCGCATTGTTGAGCGATCTGGGCAAACACGAAGAGGCCGCTCGGGTACTGCATGCGGCCATAAAGGCCGGCTCACAAGATCGCAATACGCACTTCAATATTGGCGTCGCACTGATCAACCTTGCAGCACACGAAGAGGCTATGGGCTTCTTCAAGCAAGCCAATTAGCTTGGCTCGTCCACGCAAACCTGGGAGGCATATTTTGATCCGCAGGCGCACTGAGTCGCGGCCCAACATTTTGTTCAGGGCGCGCGCCGTCCGGCATGGCTGCGCTGTACCCGAGTGCGCGCTTATGCTGCATGGCTACCCAAACTGCACTCATCCCTTTCAGGATGGTCGATGCCTGAAGTACTTCTGGGATAGTTCGGTGTCGGCGGAAAGCGAGAGCGCTATATTCGGCGACCCGGCAGATGGATGACGGGCTCCAACCTTCTGCGTTGCTACACCGAAACCGGCCGACGCCCCCTTGATAAACGTTAGCGAGTTGAAATGAGCACTTCGGATATTTTTGTGTTTGGCTCGAATGAGCAGGGAATTCATGGCAAGGGAGCTGCGCTTTACGCGGTGAATAAGTGGGGTGCAATCAGGGGGATTGGCTCAGGCTTGCAGGGTCGTGCTTACGCGATCCCTACCAAAAGCACACCGCGCCGGACGCTGCCAATCGAGAAAGTAAGTACCTACGTACGAGACTTTATCGAGCATGCTCGACGGCACTCCGACAATCGGTTTCTCTTGTCGAAAATTGGTTGTGGCCTGGCTGGGTTTAGCGAAGAAGAAATCTCACCACTCTTTAGCGATTCGCCATCAAATGTCTTCCTGATTGACGAAAACGGCGAACCTATGTTCCCCGCTAGTGAATGGGCCGCGAACTTGTGATCAGTACGCTGATCACTGGTTGGCTGAAGCCACAGAGCGGTAGCGCAGATATGCTTGCGCCGTGGTTGCTTGGGCCGCTATGCCGCACAGCGCTGTGGGCCGCTCAGACTACATATACCGAGGTGCTATGAAGTACGTCGTATTCATCAGTGAACAATCCTGCCCCGACGGTCTCTACACCGGCCCGGTCGCGCCGCAGGATGCGGGCTATTTCACCCGAGGCGTGATCCCTCATCTGCAACCGCTCAGCGATAAGGAGTATCTCGACGGGCCCGCCGCGATACTGCAAACCGGTGCGCGTTACAGCTACATCGTCAGCGGCGAAGACATTTACTGGTGCGTGGAGTGGGAACCGGGTCTTGTCGTGGTGAAGTTCTCGCCCGATAGCAGCATGGCCTGGACAGCGCTGCGCTCGCCCGTCCCCAACTTCGGAGGCCGTCTGGCCTTGGAAGTCGATACGGCCCAATACGATGAAGACGAAGAGAACCATCAATACAACCTGGTTTTCAGGAGCTGGGATGCCCAGTTCGACGAAGACCATAGAGTCTGGGGCGCCTTCAAACCCGCGTCGCCTGGCGAAGAGGCTGCATTCAACGCAGCCATTAGGCACGCCAACAGGCTGTCGAAACAGCATCGGAGCGACGGCCAGGAACATCGTGAGCGCCTGGCGCGCTTCACCGCCCGCTGCGGCGAAGGCATCCGAGTCAAGTATTGACGCGGGCTGGGCTATTCGATTGTCTCTGAGGTGGCGGCGTATGTTTGCCCGGAAGGCGCTGTGCGGTTCGAGCACCCGGAGGGTTGCTCACGTCGGTCCGGTCAATCAGGCGATGCCTTTGACCAGTGCAGCGCCTTGAGTCCCTCCCCAGGGGTCGTCGATGACATACCTGGGCTCCTGATGGGCGTCGCTCGGCACAAATGTGAACTTGTAAAAGACTTCATCGCCCTCGCACACTTCGAAATACAACGCATAGTGCATTTCCTTCAAACCAATATTCAGGCGCTTTGACTCTGTGGCGGAAGCAACCTCGACGCGCGTGCTATCGGCCACTCGAAAGGAAACCGCAATACAACGTTGGGCTCTGCTGTCCTGAGCAAATGCCTCGCAAACGGCCAACTCGACGTGCGCGCCGAATGTGTCGTCAGGCAGCGGATCGAATATCACGTAGTCATCATGAATAATTGCACCCTGCCTGATGTTGAGAGGGCCCCATTGACTGTCTTCTTCGCTGTAGTCACGCCCTCTGACCAGGATTTGACTATGTGATATCAACAAGTCAATCGTCTGCTTATTTTCATTCATCAGTCAGCTTCCACCTTGATTTCTCACCCACTCAACGGTCTTCTCGCGGCCTTTCCAGACTCGCTGTACTTTGAATCGCTAGCAGCGCTGCTTGCAACCGCGGCAGACGCTTATGCTGAACGATCCTTGAAAAGGCGCCGCCTTGATCAATAGATGCTCATCGCTTTGATCAGCGTCGCATTGGCGATGCTCCTGCACGGCAAGCGCTTTAAGCACAGTACTGTTCGATTAAGCGGCATGTGGCCCGGTGGGAGCGGCTTTAGCCGCGAAAGAGCCAGGAAACTCAGTGCATCTGTTGTGAACATGCGGTCGCTCGCGGCTGAAGCCGCTCCTAACCGGGCTAACTGATCAGTATTGGCTTTAAGCACATTTGAGAGCGGGGCATGTAACATTCGACGACTCAATCCATGTTCTGTACGAAATGTTTTGGCCTTGCCTGGCCCCTGATCTCCAAAACCAAAGGGAACTCCGTATGCCCGCCTCATGGTCGTCTCAAGTCGCTTTCATCACCGGTGCCGGCAGTGAGCACGGCATCGGTTTCGCCATCGCCCGCAAGCTTGGCCAGCTCGGGGCGCGGTTGATCGTGACCGCCAGCAGCGCGCGGATCGCGGCGCGGGTCGAAGAGCTGCGTGCGGAAGGTTTCCAAGTGGAAGGGCGGCCGGCCGATCTCACCGACGAAGCCCAGGTCGAGGAGCTGGTGCGCTGGGCGCATGCGCGCTGGGGGCGGATCGATGTACTGGTGAACAATGCCGGCATGGCTGCGGTGGGCAGCCCGGAGACCTTTGCCGAGCTGGCGCAGATGAGCCTGGCCACCTGGCAGCAGGCGATCACCCGCAACCTGACCAGTGCCTTTCTGGTGACCCGCGCGGTACTGCCAGGCATGCAGGCACGTGGCTACGGGCGCATCGTCAATATCAGTTCGACCACCGGTACGGTCGCCAGCAATGTCGGTGAGGCGGGCTACAGTGCGGCCAAGGCGGGCATGGTCGGCATGGGCATGACGCTGGCGCTGGAGGTCGCGCGCCAGGGCATTACCGTGAACGCCGTTGCGCCTGGCTGGATCGCCACGGCCTCCAGCACCGAGGAAGAAATGCAAGCGGGCGCCTGCGTGCCGGTCGGTCGCGCGGGGCGGCCAGATGAGGTCGCGGCGGCCGTGGCGTTTCTGGCATCGCCTGAAGCGAGCTACGTGACCGGCAGCACGCTGGTCGTAGACGGCGGCAACTGCCTGCAGGAAAACAAAGCCGCCGCTCACGCCTGACCGCTTGGCGAGGCGCTGCGGGCAGGAGGCGAAGTACTTCTGCCCGTCGGTCGCGGCGCAGGCACTTCTTATCTACGCCCGTTCTCTCAACTTCACACGCAGATGCCCTGCGTGTGATTAGGGAGAGCGATCATGGCAATTCAAGACAATGGCCCGGAAAACGGCTATCAAGGCCCGGCGGCAGATGCACCCGACACCGACGACGGCCTTTACCCAGGCAAGGAGGGCGACCTGGGGCAGGAGCAGGGCGGTGACACCGCGCCGCTGCCAGGCGCTAATGAACCGTTGGTTTCCGGTGGCGATTCGGTGGAGTCCGAGGCCGGCCAAGGCAGCGACGAGCCTGATTCGTACGCGGGTGATGAGGCTGAAGATCCGGATATGCCGGTGCAGTCGCCGGTGGATGAAGATGAAGAGCCTGGGGCGGGCACTGTGCCTTGATATTCAGGTGGCTGAGCGCGGTCGATTCTCGTGAAAACTAGGCGCCTCGGGCCAGCACGGCCTTGTGCAAGCGGGTGGAGACTGCGCAAGCCTGCACTGCAGGGCTGGGCTTATCGATGGTGGCGGCAGCGGTGCGCAGCGCCTTGATCGAGGAGTCGATGGCGTCGATATGTTCTTGCACGTCGAGCCCGTCGATATGCCCGCCACGTTGGGCGAGAAATACCAGATGGCCGGCCATGGCCAGCGACAGGCGCTCCATGTGCAAGGCCGTTCGTTCCAGGTCACTCTTGATGGTATGCAGGGATTCCAGCATGACAAAGCACCTTGACAGGGTGAGCCGTGGAATCCGTTCTTGAGTTCACGGAGCGTTGAGCCGCGAGTCGTTCGCGGAGCTGTCGGCGCCTGAAGAATGAGGGGCCGACTGGCTGGTGGGGTAGCGAAATATTGGCGCCTGACAACCGACGCAGCGGGCGCCAACTTCTGAAAGGCTGAGATGGAGCTTGTAAGAATTGTCTTACAAAGTAAAGACGCCGGGATCTGGAAATGTTCAATTCCATCGCCTTATGTCGGGAAAGTGTTAAGTGGATTGAAGGTCGTGTGAAATCGCCGTTGCTGCCTGTCGCCACGGACGAAGCAGGTTGCTCCGTTTGTAGCGATTTTGCCTGCAGCCCACGCAAGCCGAGTATTGGCGTGACCGGCTGCTGCGCAAATGCTGTTCCGACACCTTGCCTTCATACCCGCTGCAAGACTCTTGAGACCAGAGGCCACTGTGTCTTTCAGGGGAATGGTCTGTAATGCGGTTGAACCGCTGCGCTTGGCCGGAGGTCTAGCGAGTAGTGCCTTCATTCGCTATCAGGAGCCCCGCCCTTGAACATTTTCGAAGCCCTTCGCGAGAGCCACGACCGTCAACGCCGTTACGCCGAAGCCATGCTCCAGACGCAGGGTGCCAGCGATGAGCGTGCCGAAGCTTACCGCTTGCTCAAGGAAGAACTGCAAGCCCATGAAACAGCCGAAGAACGGCATTTCTATGTGCCCCTGATGGCCCATGACAACGGTGTGGACCTGAGCCGCCACGGCATTGCCGAGCATCATGAGATGGACGAGTTGATGGAAGAGCTGGACGCCACGGACATGTCCAGCCCGGCCTGGCTGGCGACCGCGAAAAAGCTCAGCCACAAGGTGCACCATCATCTTGAAGAGGAAGAGCAGAAGTTCTTCCAGATGGCCGGCAAGATCCTCGATGCCAAACAGAAGAAAACGCTGGCCGAGCATTACGTCAAGGAGCTCGAAGAGCAGCGCGCCGAGTAATGCAGGCACGCAAGGATGCTAGAATCGGCGTTTTTTCAGGGAAACAGGCATTGATGAAACCTGCGATTCTGTTGCTGGCAGCGACGCTGCTGGCAGGCTGCGCCGCCCCATCGAGTTCCGCGCGCAGCGCGGGTCCGCTCAAGATCCTGGCCAGCGGCAAGACTGCCGCCGAGGTCGCGCAGTGCATCGAGGTGTCCTGGCAGGACACCAAGCTGTTCGGTGACACCGCCGACGTATTCCTCGACCGTCTGGACGACGGTGGCTTCACCGTGTTCACCACCCAGACCCGTTATTTCGCCGATGTGGTACGCGCCGGTGCGGGCAGTGAAATACGTTTCTATGCCAGCAAGGGGGCAGACCAGATCCCGCTACGGGCCGCGTCCATCGCGACCTGCCTGTAATCTTGCGCGGTGTTCGTTCAATCGCGGTAGAACACCTGGACCAGGTGATAGCCGAACTTGCTCTTCACCGGCCCATGAACGGTGCGCAGTGGCTTCTTGAAAATGATCTGGTCGATGACCGGGACCATCTGGCCGGGGCGCACTTCACCGAGGTCGCCGCCGCGCTTGCCTGACGGGCACACCGAATGCTTGCGGGCCAGCATGTCGAAGGCCTCGCCCTTGTCGAGGCGTTGCTTGAGGCGTTCGGCCTCTTCGGCGGTCTTCACCAATATGTGGCGGGCTTGGGCTTTCATGGCGCTGCTACCTGTCGCAAAAGCCTGTCATTATGCCTGTCTTGCAGGACGTTGGCTGTTTCAACCTCTTTTTCGTGCGGTGTCGATTATGGATTTCCAGGCATTACTCAAAACCCTGGCCACCCAGGACGGTTCGGACCTCTATCTATCCACCGGCGCGCCACCCTGCGCCAAGTTCAATGGCGTGCTGCGCCCGCTGGGCAGCGAAACCCTCAAGCCCGGTGATGTGGCGCGGGTGGCCGAGGCGATCATGGACGAAGAGCAGCGGCGCGTCTTCGACCGCGAGCTGGAGATGAACCTGGCGGTGTCGGTGGCCGGGGTCGGGCGCTTCCGTATCAACATCTTCATGCAGCGCAACGAAGTGTCGATCGTGGCGCGCAACATCAAGCTGGACATTCCCAAGTTCGAAGACCTGCATCTGCCGCCGGTGCTGCTCGACGTGGTGATGGAAAAGCACGGTCTGGTGCTGTTCGTGGGCGCCACCGGTTCGGGCAAGTCCACCTCCCTGGCGGCACTGATCGACTACCGCAACCGTAACGCCAGCGGGCACATCATCACCATCGAAGACCCGGTGGAGTTCATTCACCGGCACAAGAAGTCGATCATCAACCAGCGCGAGGTGGGCGTGGACACCCGCAGCTTTCATGCCGCGCTGAAGAACACCCTGCGCCAGGCGCCGGACGTGATCCTGATTGGCGAGATCCGCGACCGCGAAACCATGGAGCACGCCCTGGCCTTCGCCGACACCGGGCACCTGGCGATCTCGACCCTGCATGCCAACAACGCCAACCAGGCGCTGGACCGAATCATCAACTTCTTCCCTGAAGAACGCCGCGCCCAGTTGCTGCACGACCTGGGCAACAACCTCAAGGCCTTCGTTTCCCAGCGCCTGGTGCGCACGCCCGACGGCAAGCGTCGCGCGGCGGTGGAGGTGATGATGGGCTCGCCGACCATCCGTGACCTGATCCAGCGCAACGAGCTGACCGAAATCAAGGGCATCATGGAGAAGTCCGAGAACCTCGGCATGCAGACCTTCGACACCGCGCTGTACCGCCTGGTGGTGGAGGGGGCGATCAGCGAGGAAGAGGCCATCAAGCATGCCGACTCGAAGAACAACTTGCGCCTGCGCCTGAAGCTGCATGGTGAAGGCGGCGTGACCGCTGCGCCCACCCAGGCGCCCGCCGCGCCGGTGGGCGTGGCCAGCCCGAGTATGGCGCAGTGGGGGCTGGTGGACGACGATGAGCAAGGGCCCGGGCAGGCCTGAATAGCCGCGGATTGCGGCGGCTATCCCGGTTGCGCTGCCGCCAGCAATTCTTGGGTATAGGGATGCTGCGGTGCGTCGAACACCGCCTGGATGCTACCGCGTTCGACCACCTTGCCATCCTTGAGCACGATCACGTCATGTGCCAGGGCGCGTACCACGGCCAGGTCGTGGCTGATGAACAGGTAGGTCAGGCCGTGCCTGGCCTGCAGGTCGTGCAAAAGGGCTACGACCTGTTTCTGTACGGTACGGTCCAGCGCGGAGGTAGGCTCGTCGAGCAGGATGAAGGCCGGCTTGAGCACCAGCGCACGAGCGATGGCAATGCGCTGGCGCTGGCCGCCGGAGAATTCATGCGGATAGCGATGGCGACTTTGCGGGTCCAGGCCGACTTCGCGCAGTGCCTGGATTACCCGCTCGTCACATTGCGCCGCGTTCAGCCCCTCATGGGCCTGCAGCCCTTCAGCGATGATCTGTGCCACCGACATGCGTGGGCTCAGGCTGCCGTACGGGTCCTGGAACACCACCTGCATCTGTTTGCGCCATGGGCGCATCTCCCGCGCATCAAGCCCATCCAGCGCTTCGCCACGAAAGCGGATCGAGCCACTGGAGTCGAGCAGGCGTAGGATCGCCTGGCCGAGCGTCGACTTGCCCGAACCCGACTCGCCGACGATGCCCAAGGTCTTGCCGCGCTCGATGCTCAGGCTCACACCGTCGACCGCCTTGAGATATTCCCGGTGGCGGCGCAAGAGGCCGCCGGCCAGGGAGAACCACACGCGCAGCTGGTCCACCTGGAGGATTTCCTCGCTCGGCGGCCGGGGCAGTGGCTCGCCGGCCGGTTCGGCATCCAGCAACAGACGGCTGTAAGGATGGCGCGGGTTGTCGAACAGGCTCTGGCAGTCGTTCTGTTCAACGATGCGCCCTTGTTGCATCACGCAGACCCGCTGGGCCACACGGCGTACCAGGTTGAGGTCGTGGCTGATCAGCAGCAGTGACATGTTCAGCGACTGCTGTAGCTCCTTGAGCAGCAGCAGGATCTTGCGTTGCACCGTAACGTCCAGCGCCGTAGTGGGTTCGTCGGCGATCAGCAGTTCCGGTTCGCAGGCCAGGGCCATGGCGATCATCACCCGTTGGCGCTGGCCGCCGGACAGCTCGTGGGGGTAGGCCTTGAGGCGTTTGTGTGGCTCGCGGATGCCCACCAGCTCCAGCAGCTCCAGAATGCGTTTTTCTGCACTGCGCCCGCTGATGCCGCGGTGCACAAGCAAGGTCTCGCCGATTTGCCTAGCCACGGTATGCAGTGGGTTCAGCGAGGTCATTGGTTCCTGGAAGATCATCGCGATGCGGTTGCCGCGCAACTGCTGCAAGGTGCGCGGCGCGGCGCCCAGCAATTGCTCGCCGCGATAAGTGATGCTGCCCCTGGAAGTGGTGCCGGCCTGGGGTAGCAGTTGCAGGATCGAATGCGCGGTGACTGACTTGCCCGAGCCGGACTCGCCGACCAGGGCCAGGCATTCGCCGGGGCGGATGTCCAGGTTCAGGTCGCAGACCGCCGGCTGGCCATTGAAAGCGACGTTCAGGCCGCGTATTTCGATCAGGTTGTCGGTCATTTCACGATCTCGGGTCGAAGGCATCGCGCAGCGCCTCGCCGATGAACACCAGCAGGGTGAGGATCAGGGCCAGAGCGAAGAAAGCGGTCAGGGCCAGCCAAGGCGCCTGCAGGTTGGCCTTGCCCTGCGCGATGAGTTCGCCCAGCGAGGCGCTGCCGGCCGGCATGCCGAAACCCAGGAAATCCAGGGCCGTGAGGGTGGTGATGGCGCCGGTGAGGATGAACGGCAGGTAGCTCAGCGTGGCGCTCATGGCGTTGGGCAGGATATGCCGCAGGATCACCCGTCGGTCGCTCAGGCCCAGGGCTCGCGCCGCCTTGACGTATTCCAGCTTGCGCCCGCGCAGGAACTCGGCGCGCACCACGTCGACCAGCGCCAGCCAGGAAAACAGCGCCATGATGCCCAGCAGCCACCAGAAGCCCGGCTCGACGAAGCCGGACAGAATGATCAGCAGGTAGAGCACCGGCAGCCCCGACCACACTTCCTGCAGGCGCTGGCCGAACAGGTCGACCCAGCCGCCGTAGTAGCCTTGCAGTGCGCCGGCGGCAATGCCGATGACGGTACTGACCAGGGTCAGCGCCAGGGCGAAAAGGATCGACACCCGTGCGCCGCAGATCACCCGCGCCAGCACATCGCGGGCCTGGTCGTCGGTGCCTAGCCAGTTCTGCATCGAGGGCGGGCTGGGCGCAGGCACCGTGAGGTCGTAGTTGGGCGTGTCGGCACTGAAGGGAATCGGCGGAAACAGCATCCAGCCATCGCCCTTGGCGATCAGCTGGCGCACGTACTCGCTGCGGTAGTCGGGCTGGAACGGCAGCTCGCCACCGAACTGCTGTTCGGTGTAGCGCTTGATGGCCGGGAAATACAACGAACCCTGGTAGCCGAGCACCAGCGGCTTGTCGTTGGCGATCAGTTCGGCGCCCAGGGTCAGGGTGAAGAGGGCGCAGAACAGCCACAACGACCACCAGCCGCGCCGATGGTTACGAAAGCGCTCCAGGCGGCGCCGGGCAACGGGAGACAAGCGCGACATCAGGCACTCCTCGCGCTGAAGTCGATGCGCGGATCGACCAGGGTGTAGGCGATATCGCCGGCCAGTTTGATCAGCAGGCCGAACAGGGTAAAGATGAACAACGTACCGAACACCACCGGATAATCCCGCGAAACGGCCGCCTCATAACTCATGCGGCCCAGGCCATCGAGCGAGAAGATCACTTCGATCAGCAGCGAGCCGGCGAAGAACACGGTGATCAGCGCCTGGGGAATGCCGGCCACTACCAGCAGCATGGCGTTACGGAACACGTGGCCGTACAGCACCCGCCGTTCGCTCATGCCCTTGGCCCTGGCGGTGGTCACGTACTGCCGGGTGACTTCATTGAGGAAGGCGTTCTTGGTCAGCAGGGTCAGGGCCGCGAAGCCGCCGATGACCAGCGAGGTAACCGGCAGCACCAGGTGCCAGAAGTAGTCGGCGACCTTACCGAGCAGCGACAGATCGGCGAAGTTCTCCGACACCAGGCCGCGCACCGGGAACCAGTGCAGGCCGGTGCCGCCGCAGAACACCACCACCAGCAGCATGGCCACCAGAAAGGCCGGCATGGCGTAGCCAATGATGATCACCGTGCTGCTCCAGACATCGAAGTGGCTGCCATGTCGTACGGCCTTGCGGATGCCCAGCGGGATCGACACCAGATAAGTCAGCAGCGTTGCCCACAGACCCAGCGACAGGGATACCGGCAACTTCTGCACGATCAGCTCGGTCACCGAGGCACCGCGAAAGAAGCTGTTGCCGAAGTCCAACCGTGCATAGTTGCCGATCATCAGCCACAGCCGTTCATGCAGCGGCTTGTCGAAGCCATACTGGCGCTCGATGTCCTTGATCAGTTTCGGGTCCAGACCCCGCGATGCGCGGGACTGGCCGGCGACTGGCGCATCGGCCGCGGTGCTGCCGACGGCGCCGCCACCGACGCCCTGCAGGCGGGCGATAGCCTGTTCTACCGGGCCGCCGGGTGCGGCCTGGACGATGAAGAAGTTGACCAGCAGGATGCACAGCAGCGTGGGGATGATCAGTAGCAGGCGACGCAGGATATAGGCAAGCATTCACTGCATCTCCGAAACCAGGGCCGAGGCGCCCCGGCGCGCGGCGAACTCTTCGTTGGTGAGCGGGGTAGGGCTGACTTCCCACCAGGTCTGGATCGCTTCGCTGTTGCGCGCCTGGATCTTCGGAATGCCGAAGCGGTTCCACCACACCGTCGAGCTGCCCGGCGGGTAGTAGTTGGAAATCCAGTAGAAACCCCATTGCAGCACGCGGTCCAGGCAGTGGGCGTAGGCGACCATGTCCTGCTGATTGCCGGCCTTGACCAGCCCATCGATGAGCGTATCGACGGCCGGGTCCTGCAGCACCATATAGTTGCTCGACCCGGCGTCGTGGGCGACCTTGGAGCCGAAGGTGTTGTACAACTCCAGGCCCGGCGAATCGCTGACCGAATAGCCGATCACGATCATGTCGTAGTCGCGGGCCATGACCCGGTTCAGGTACTGCGCGGCGTCGATGCGGCGGATGTCGAACTGGATACCGATCTGTGCCAGGGTGCGCTTGTACGGCAGCAGCAGGCGCTCCATTCCTGACTGGGCATTGAGAAAGGTGAAGCTCAACGGCTCGCCTTGCGCATTCACCAGACGATCACCCTGAGGTTTCCAGCCGGCCTGTTCGAGCAACGCCAGGGCCTGCAGCTGTTTGTCGCGGATGAACCCGCTGCCATCGGTGCGCGGTGGGTGAAACACCTGGGTGAACACCTCGTCGGGCACCTGGCCGCGCAGCGGCTCGAGAATTGCCAGCTCCCGCGGCGTCGGCAAGTCGGTGGCGGCCAGTGGCGAGTTGGAGAAGTAGCTGCTCTGGCGGATGTACATGTTGCGCATCATCTGCCGGTTGGTCCACTCGAAGTCCCAGAGCATGGCCAGCGCCTGGCGCACCCGGCGATCCTTGAACATCGGACGGTCCAGATTGAAGATGAAACCTTGCGAACTCTGCACCGCGCCCTTGGCCAGATGGGCCTTCTGCAGGCGCCCCTCGCTCAGCGCCTGGCCGTTGTAGCGGATGGTATAGCCAGTGGCGGAGTATTCGCGGTTGTAGTCGTAGCCGCCGCCAAGCAATACCTGGCGGGCGACATCGGTGTCGCCGAAGTATTCGATCTTGAAACTGTCGAAGTTGTACTGCCCGCGTGCCACGGGCCGGTCGCGCCCCCACCACTGCGGATCGCGTTCGAAGGTGATGCTGCGCCCCGGGTCGACCTTGCCGATGCGATAGGGGCCGCTGCCAGGTGGGATCTCGAAACCGGCGCCGCCGGCGAAGTCGCGGCTCTTCCACCAGTGTTCGGGCAATACTGGCAGCGAAGCCAGTTCCAGTGGCAGGGTACGGCTTTCGTTGTTGCTGAAGTCGAAGCGCACCTGGGTCGGTGACTCTACCGTGACGCTCTTCACGGCGGCGAAACGGGTGCGGTATTCGAGCTTGCCCTGGCTCATGAACAGTTCGAAGGTGTATTTCACATCGGCGGCGGTGATCGGCGTGCCGTCGGCGAAGCGCGCATCAGGGTCGAGATAGAAACGCAGCGACAGGCCGTCCGCGCCAGGCTCCATTCCCTTGGCGACCAGTCCGTAGACGGTGAAGGGCTCATCCAGCGAGCGCACCGCCAGTGGTGAATACAGCAGTTCGTCGATCTGCGCCACGCCCATGCCTTTGTCGACATAGGGGACCAGGTGGTCGAACTGGCCGATTTCCTGGGCGGAACGGCTCATGCTGCCACCTTTGGGGGCATCCGGGTTGACGTAGTCGAAATGTCGGAAACCTGCCGGATAGCGCGGCGCCTCACCATAGACGGTCAGGGCGTGCTGCGGTGCCGCATACAGCGATTGCAGGGTGGCCAGCCACAACAGCGTGACGGCAAGAAGCGGTGAACGAGCAGAACCCATGAACGGACCACAGCGATGAGCGATCCTGCCGTTCTACAGGGAAAGCCCGGCGTCGCCAAGGGTAGGGCGCGGATAAATCCGCGATCGCCGCGGTGCCTGGCAAGGGGGACTGAAAGCGCAACGGCCCGCCAGAGTAGCGGGCCGTTGCGCGAGCGGTGCTGGGATCAGTCCTGGCGGCTGGTCACTTCCAGCAGGTGGTAGCCGAACTGGGTCTTCACCGGACCCTGCACCACGTTGATCGGTGCGCTGAACACCACGGTGTCGAACTCCTTGACCATCTGGCCTGGACCGAACGAGCCCAGGTCACCGCCCTGGCGGCTGGATGGGCAGCTGGAGTTGGCCTTGGCGATGTCGGCGAAGTCGGCACCCGCTTCGATCTGGGCCTTGAGTTCCTTGCATTTCTCTTCGCTGGAAACAAGGATGTGACGGGCAGTGGCTCGTGCCATGGGTAGGGACTCCTCTGGTTAAACGCGCAGCCTACCGGATTGGGCTGCGCATTTCTTCACATTCTTCGCCCGCTCAGCGGTAGCGCAGGCGATCTACTGCTTCGCGCAGCAGGCTCTGTGTGCCGCTCCAGCCCAGGCAACCGTCGGTCACCGAAACCCCGTACTTCATATCTTTGCCAAGAGGCTGGCAGCCATCGAACAGGTGGCTTTCGATCATCACGCCCATCAGGGCCGGGTTGCCCTCAAGCCGCTGCTGCAGAACATCGCGAAATACCTGGGGCTGACGCAGTGGGTCCTTGCCGCTGTTGGCATGGCTGCAGTCGACCATGATGCGCGGGTTGGCGCCGTGTCTGGCCAGTGCTTCGCTGACCTTGGCGACATGTGCGGCGGAGTAGTTGGGGCCCTGGTGGCCACCGCGCAGTACCACATGAGTGTCCGGGTTACCCTGTGTCTCGATGATGGCTGGGTGGCCGTGGCGGTCGATACCGAAATGCCGGTGCGGGTGCGCGGCCGAGCGCATGGCGTCAGTGGCTACGGTAACTCCACCATCGGTGCCGTTCTTGAAACCGACCGGAATGCCCAGCCCGCTGGCCATCTCGCGGTGGATCTGCGATTCGGTGGTGCGTGCGCCAATGGCCACCCAGCTCAGCAGGTCATCGAAGTAGCCAGCCGCCATGGGCTGCAGCAGTTCTGTGGCGACCGGCAAACCCAGCGCGAGCATGTCGAGCATCAGCTGGCGTGACAGGGCCAGTCCGGCGGCCATGTCGTCGCTGCCATCCAGGTGTGGGTCGTAGGCCAAGCCTTTCCAGCCGACCGTGGTGCGCGGTTTTTCGACATAGGCGCGCATCACCAGCAGCATCTGGTCGCTCACTTCGTTGGCGAGTGTGGCCAGGTGTTCGGCGTATTCCAATGCGGCACGCGGATCATGCAGGGAGCAGGGGCCGACGACCACCAGCAGGCGCGAGTCGCTGCCATCGAGGATGGCGCGTACGGCACGACGATGGGCGGCTACCTGTTCGAAAAGGTGGGTTGGCAACGGTTGGCGGTGCTTGAGCTCCGCGCCGGTCGGCAAGCGACGGGCTGTGGTGGCAGAGTCCAGACGGGTGACGGTGCTGGACGAGACATCGATATCTTTCAGGGCAACGGACGAGTTCATGTGCTGGCTTCCTGGGCGGCGGGCTGGCCCGCCTGCCGCTATAGAGGTGTTCGACAAAGAGCGGGATTGATCGGATTGCCACCGCGCAGTGACCGGTCGGAGGCGGCAGGCTGTCCCGAGCGGAGGGTGGTAAATCGCCAGGTGCGGGTCTCTTCGTTGCGGTAATAGGTGAAGTCGGTCATGGGGTGTGTCCTTTTGGAAAATGCTGTTGAAGTCATGGAGCCGGAAAAACAAAACCCCCGGTCGGGGAGGCCGACCGGGGGTTTTTGAGTTCTCTGGTTGGCGTCCCTGGATTTACCGGGCGCCGAACGGGGTATCAGGCGCGCCGATGGCTAAACCAATACCCATAATAAAAATCTGCCGGCAGGGATACCGAAGCACGAACGCCAGCAGCAGCTACACTCGCCACCAGGCATTGGATGCTGGCAGTGGATGCGGTGAGCTGAAGAGGACTGGTGATCATGGGTGTCTCCTGAGGAAGGCTCGAGCTTAATGCAGCCCGAGAGCAACTTCAATTGAAGAATTCAATCAGGCTGAAGGGTGTGATAATCTCAGTTTAAGGCAAAACGCTATCATTCACGCTTGGCTCTTATAGCTGCCGACACTGCTTGTCGGAAAAGGCGATTTCTATCGCGGAAGTAGGGTTTTGGAGAGAAGGGCTTTTCCTGGAAATTTTCGACCCCGAGACGCACCCAGATTCACTCGGAAGCAGGAGCAGCTTCCTCGGCGGGGATGGTCCCTTCCTTCATACCCAGCAAAACCGCGACTTTATGAGCTTCTCCGCGTCGACCTTTCTTGCGGCCAGCCAAGACCTGATAGGTGGTTGCTGGATCGACATCGTTTTCACGCGCGAACTGTTGAACCGATTTCCCCTGTTGATCGAGCCAGGCCTTGGCTTGTGCAGCGGTACGGATTGGAGGCATAGTTCAAAACCGTTCAATTCAGTTTAATTTTCTCTGAATATTACCATTCGTAAGGATAGGGTCAACAGGGTTGTGCATTCAAATGAGTGGAATCGGATACCGGCTAAGGAAAGAACGCGAGCGTCTGGGACTGTCCCAACGGGCGTTCGGCGAAATTGGCGGCGTGGAGGCCAATGCCCAGGGCAAGTACGAAAGTGGCGACCGTACACCCAAGGCCGACTATCTGGCTGCGGTGGCGGCCAAGGGAGTCGACGTGCTGTATGTACTGACCGGCAAGCCTACCCCGATTCCACTCGATAATCTCAGTCTGGCGGAGGAAAAGGTACTGGGCAGTTACCGGAGTCTGCACAAGGAGGATCAGGACGCTATTCGTCGGCTCACCACTTCGATGGCGCAACTTTCTATTACATCTGCTCCGCGCAAGCGCCAGGCTGATGGCGTGCAGGATAGCCCAGTCCTGGACGAAACCTGAGTAATCGGCCTTTCCTAACGCCCGGCCTGTGAGCGGGCGCATAATTTTTGCTGGCATACGGCGGCATCAGTGATAGGTTGTTGTCAGCATTGTCAGAAATTTCAAGTGCGAACCAGGCATTGCCTGCGGATACCAAGCGCCTGAAGCCAAGCCGCTTTGTTTGCAGAGCCTAGGTCTGACTCGCCGTTTTTGCTATGGTGAACGGCAATTGTGTTATGACTGTTTCGCGAGGTAACTCCTTGATTAAGGTGCTAGTTGTCGACGACCACGATCTCGTGCGCACAGGCATAACCCGCATGCTCGCCGATATCGATGGCTTGCAGGTCGTCGGCCAGGCTGATTCGGGCGAGGAGTCACTGAAGAAGGCCCGTGAACTCAAGCCCGACGTTGTGCTGATGGACGTCAAGATGCCAGGCATCGGCGGCCTTGAGGCGACCCGCAAGCTGTTGCGCAGCCATCCGGACATGAAAGTGGTGGCCGTTACCGCCTGTGAAGACGATCCGTTTCCGACCCGCCTGTTGCAGGCAGGGGCTGCCGGCTATATGACCAAGGGCGCCGGCCTGACCGAAATGGTCCAGGCCATCCGTCTGGTATTCGCCGGCCAGCGCTACATCAGTCCGCAGATCGCCCAGCAGTTGGCCCTCAAGTCGTTTCAGCCGGAACAGAGCAATTCGCCGTTCGATCTGCTCTCCGAGCGTGAAATCCAAATCGCCCTGATGATCGTCGGCTGCCACAAGGTGCAGAGCATTTCGGACAAGCTTTGCCTGTCGCCGAAAACCGTCAATACCTACCGTTATCGGATATTCGAGAAGCTTTCGATCAGTAGTGATGTCGAACTGGCATTGCTCGCGGTTCGTCACGGCATGGTCGATGCCAGCGCCTGAAAATGACTGAACTCTTTGATTACAGTGCGTTCCTGGCGACCTGCAGCGGCCGGCCGGGTGTCTATCGTATGTTCGACGCGCAGGGGCTGCTGCTGTACGTGGGCAAGGCGAAAAACCTGAAGAAACGCCTGGCCAGCTACTTCCGCAAGACCGGGCAGGCGCCCAAGACCGGCGCGTTGGTGGCGCGGATCGCGACGATCGAAACCACTATCACTGCCAACGAAACCGAAGCCTTGCTGCTTGAGCAGACGCTGATCAAGGAGCATCGGCCCCCCTACAACATCCTGCTGCGCGATGATAAGTCCTATCCCTACGTGTATCTCTCCGAGGGCGCTTTTCCTCGGTTGAGCATCCATCGCGGGGCCAAGAAGGGTAAAGGCCGCTATTTCGGGCCTTACCCGAGTGCAGGAGCGATTCGCGAAAGCCTTGGCCTGCTGCAGAAGACCTTCCTGGTTCGCCAGTGCGAAGACAGCTATTACAAGAACCGTACCCGGCCGTGCCTGCAGTACCAGATCAAACGCTGCAAGGCACCCTGCGTCGGTTTGGTTGAGCCGGAGGTCTATGCCGAGGATGTGCGCCACTCTGTGATGTTCCTTGAAGGGCGTAGCAATGCGCTGAGCGACGAACTCAATGCCTCGATGGAAAAGGCGGCCATGGCGCTGGACTTCGAGCGGGCTGCCGAGCTGCGCGACCAGGTCGCACTCCTGCGTCGCGTGCAGGACCAGCAGAGCATGGAAGGTGGCACCGGGGACGTCGACGTGGTTGCCGCATTCGTCAACCCGGGCGGCGCCTGCGTGCATTTGATCAGTGTGCGCGGCGGTCGCGTGTTGGGCAGCAAGAACTTCTTTCCCCAGGTGGGCATAGAAGAGGAAGTGGGCGAGGTGATGTCGGCGTTCCTCGCGCAATATTTCCTCGGTGGCGTCGACCGCGAATTGCCCAGCGAAGTCATCGTCAACGTCGTCAATGAAGACTTTCCTGCGCTGGTGGATGCCGTGCACGAGTTGCGTGGCCGTGAGCTGGTGATCAGCCACCGGGTACGTGGCACGCGTGCGCGCTGGCAGCAACTGGCGGTCACCAATGCCGAACAGGCGCTGGCTGCACGACTTGCCAATCGCCAGCATGTGGCTTCGCGCTTCGAAGCGCTGGCTCGGGCGCTGGACCTCGACGAGCCGCCACAGCGTCTGGAGTGCTATGACATCAGCCATTCCAGCGGTGAAGCCACAGTGGCTTCCTGCGTGGTGTTCGGTCCTGAAGGGCCGATCAAATCGGATTACCGGCGTTACAACATCGAGGGCGTGACCGCCGGCGACGACTACGCCGCCATGCACCAGGCCCTCACCCGGCGCTTCAGCAAGATCAAGGATGGGGAGGGCAAGCTACCGGACATCCTGTTGGTGGACGGCGGCAAGGGGCAACTGAACATGGCGCGCGAAGTCCTTGATGAACTGGCCGTGCCCGACCTTATCCTGCTTGGCGTGGCCAAGGGTGTGACCCGCAAGGCTGGCTTCGAAACCCTCTACCTCAACGATGCCGCCCATGAGTTCACCCTGCGCGGCGACTCTCCGGCCCTGCACCTGATCCAACAGATTCGCGACGAAGCGCACCGCTTTGCCATTACTGGCCACCGGGCGCGGCGCGGCAAGACCCGGCGCACCTCGACCCTGGAAGGCGTGGCCGGTGTCGGGCCGACCCGGCGGCGCGAGCTGCTCAAGCACTTTGGTGGCCTGCAGGAGTTGTCCCGCGCCAGTATCGAAGAAATTGCCAAAGCGCCCGGTATCAGCAAAAAGCTTGCAGAGTCGATTTATGCCAATCTGCATAGCGAGTAGAATGCCCGTTCACCTCGTAGCCAGTTGTGCCGATGAATATCCCTAATCTGATCACCGTTCTGCGCGTTCTACTGATTCCGATCTTCATTCTGCTGTTCTATATGCCTTATCACTGGAGCTATGCGGCGGCCAGTCTGGTATTCGCGTTCGCCGCCGCCACCGACTGGTTGGACGGCTACCTGGCGCGCCGCCTGCAGCAGAGCACGCCGTTCGGTGCATTTCTCGACCCGGTCGCAGACAAGCTCATGGTCGCCGTGGCGCTGGTCATGCTCGTACAGACCCACGCCAATTTGTGGCTGACCCTGCCGGCAGCGGTAATCATCGGCCGCGAGATCGTGATCTCCGCTCTGCGCGAGTGGATGGCGGAGATCGGGGCTCGCGCCCACGTCGCGGTGTCCAGCATGGGCAAGTGGAAGACCGCCGCGCAAATGCTTGCCCTCGTCATCCTGCTGGCTAATCCACCCCAGCTCACGTTCTGGGTATTCATCGGTTATGCGCTGCTGCTCATCGCAGCTGGGCTGACCCTGTGGTCGATGCTGCAATACTTGAAGGCGGCATGGCCCCATTTGAAAACCACCGCAGAAAAAAAATAAGTTTTTTAGAATCAAGGGGTTGACGGATGGTTTTGAATGTATAGAATGGCGCACATCAAATGACGCGGGAATAGCTCAGTTGGTAGAGCACGACCTTGCCAAGGTCGGGGTCGCGAGTTCGAGTCTCGTTTCCCGCTCCAGTTTGATAACGTTTAATGTTGATAGCATCAGACGTTTTGAGGCCGAGTAGCAAAATGGTTATGCAGCGGATTGCAAATCCGTAGATGCCGGTTCGATTCCGACCTCGGCCTCCACATTCGAAAGCCCCGTAGATGAAAGTCTACGGGGCTTTTTTGTGGCTGCGATTCTAGAAGGCCTGTTCTCTAATGAGCGGCTGATGTTCCCTAACTTGGCGTTTGGCTGGAAACTTATGGCTGGAGGAAGGCAAGTTCTCTAGCTGCATGATTTCAAAAGTGTTTTTTCTGTTGTGGTGTCACATCTTGTGCCATTCCAGGGCACTTCATGCTTGCCTAGGCGCCGAGGGATCTATATATTCTTCGGTCTGTCACGCCTGCCCCGATGGCGAAATTGGTAGACGCAAGGGACTTAAAATCCCTCGTTCTTTGAACGTGCCGGTTCGACCCCGGCTCGGGGCACCACAAGCAAATCAATAGTTTCGGGATAGTCCGCGACTAAGTGTAATGCCGCTTGTTGGTCCGCAAAAAAAGCCCCGGTCCGCAATCAGCGCGTAGGGGTTACCTTTTTACCCTTCCTTTCGCGAACATACTTCTCTGTCATTACGACAGTCGTATGCCCAAGTTGATCTCTCGCCTGGACGATATCTCCGCTCGATTCAGCTTTGTCCGTGCCAGCTTTGGCTCTCAGATCCCTGAACTGAAATGCCGACTTATCGACGCCGGCTGCTGCGCGAGCATCATCGAACCGCTTGCGAAGCATGCTGTACGTCATCGACTGGCCATCGTCCGCTACGATCAGCTTTGTTGAGTGCACTCGGTAGCCGGCCTTTCGGGTTCTTATGCGTGTTAGCAACGCTTCCAGCTCGCCGACGATCTCGATCCGGCGCTTTGCATTCGTCTTGCTCTGCACGATCCATATCTGCCCGTCGCGGATATTTCTCTCATCCATGGCCAGGGTGTCACTCACGCGCTGCCCTGTGAGGTACGCCAGATCCATAGCATCCTTCAGTCCGTCGTCGGCCTTGTCGTAGACCAGGCTGTACATTGAGTCCTCAACGTACACGTCGCGCCCTTTCTCTTTGTTGCCCTTGATTCCAGAGCATGGATTCGCCAAGGCGGTGTAGCCCGTATCCCTGGCGTAGTTCCAGATCGAACTGAGCAATGCCTTTTCGCGGTTTGCGCGCACCGGGGCAGCCTTTCTCCAGTTCAGGTACTGGCGAACGTGCTGGGGCAGAATCGACTCAAGTGGTGCAGGAGGATCATCGAAGAACGCGATCAGGTTCTTCAGCTCCCGGGCATTGTCCGCCTGCGTCGTGCGTGCCTTGTTGGGTACAACGTCAACAAAGTACTTCTCGGCCACATATCTGAATGTGATCGTGGCCGTTACAAGTGCCGATGATGTGCGATCCCTCTCGAACTCGGCGTACTTCATGATCGCGAGTCCGTAATCAGAGCCCAATGGGATCTCCTTACGCGGATGACCACCGGTGTCGTAGTAGTAATAGGTTGTGCCACTCGCCTTCTTTCTCTCACGAAGGCGAGCAATCGATCCTGGCTTGCTGGGGCGTCTACCCATTTCATCCCGCCTTTCTTGGCTGCCATGTTGAAGGCTCAGGAGCTGCTGCTCCTACTGCCGTTACCGCTTCTGTGGTAACGCTTGGCCAGCCGCTCACTTTGATTGTATGGCGAATGCCATTCCGCTTGAGATTCATGATTTGCCCGGCTTTCGTGCGCGCTCCGGTGAGCTGGCACACATCGTCGTGGCTCAGAAATTCAATTGCCATGGTTGTCTCCAGGCCGCACGGCGGCAGAGGATTAGTTATTAAGCACCGCCTTCGGTGATGGCGATCTCAACACTGACTTTCAGTGCTTCGGCGTCACCCAAATAGACGTGATTGATCGCGGTCTCTTGGCGGGAAAGCACCTCGTCAGTCTCCTCTTCATCCTCTGCCAGTTCAGATAAAGCCAACTGTCGGACGCGCTGAATGTCGAGGCCTTCCGGAACTTCGAAAACAGTGCTGATGGTGGTGGTTACGGTGATTTGAGGCATAGGAGCTCCAGCCCGCCGGCTGGCAGGCATAATAGGAAGGGAAGGGGTTACTACTTCGCTGGCATGCGCAGCTTGGTGCCAACTAGGTAACAGTCCTGCGGGCCGCTACCGGGATGACTCAGGACTGGGCTGACTACCTAGACGCTCAGGAAGCCAGTTGTTCGGATTGCTGATGGCTGTGGCCGCGTGCTTGGGTTACGCGGTCGCGGTTCCACTCGAGCACCTCTGACTTGATCCAGGCCACGGAGCGCTCGCCCAGTTTGACCTGTGCTGGGAACAGCCCGTCGTTGGCCATCTGGTAAATCTTGGTGGTGCCCAGGCCGGTGAGCTTCTTCACCTCAGGCAGCTTGATGAACTCTATTTCGGTGATGGTGGTTTCGGTATTCATGGGGATCTCCTGCCGCAGCGCGGCTTGAATCGTGTGTGTGGCTGACTGGCGTAGCAGGTCACAGCCAGAACCTTTCGGCGACCTGGCGCTGGGTGGGCGCCACTGCCGGCATGGGCCGGCTCGGCTTTTCGTGAGGGGATAATTGCCTGATGCTGCTGGCCGGCGGGCAGAAGGCCTGAGCCGGGTCGGGTTGATTTTCTTGGGCCAGCCAGGCGCCTAGGATGAGGCCAGCTACCAGGGCTGTGATGATGCTGTTCGTGGTCATGGCAGAGCCGCCTTGGCGATAGGTGTTGGTTCGTTGCGCATGGGGTGTTCCTTTCAGACAGGGCGCGTGTTGCAGCGAGTCAGCTATCGAGCTGGGTGAAGTGAAACTTTTCAGCCTGATAGCTATGCGATGCGGAGCTAAGGACGTTCAACGAAAAATCGTCTCGTCATGCGATCGTTGTTGGCCATTTGCGCAAATCGACTGAACCAGTCACGACGCCCTGATTCATATGGGTATCCCTAAATAAAACCGGAGTGGGTCGTGGACAGAGTCGTTCTAGTAGTAGAAGACGAACCCGTGCTGCTAGAACTGGCGCAGGAAATCTTAGATTCAGAGGGGCTGAAAACTATTGGTGCCTGCGATGCGGACGAGGCGCGGTTGGTGCTGGAGTCAACGCCTAACATCAGCCTCGTGATTACAGACATCAAGATGCCGGGCACCATCGATGGTTTCCAGCTGGCCTGGCTGATAGCCGAACGCTGGCCTGACATTCCTGTGCTTGTAACGTCAGGTCATAGTCGACCGGGACTTAGCGAGCTCCCTGGAAACTCGAAATTCCTGCCAAAGCCATGGCTGATTGGAGATTTCATCGACCGATCTACAGAAATGCTGGGAATGAACAGCTCGTCGTAGCTCAATCAGGTCCAGGCATTTCGCGTCATGGTGGGGGGCGTCGTGCGGGGCGCTGTCATCGCTTTCTGCTCGTGGTCAGCTTGGCGCTGCCGGCTGCATTTCGTGTGATCACCGCTGCCCCGCGCCCGGCCGCACTGGTCGCAGACCGGTGACAGTGCCAGGCGCATCCGTTGCTTGCGTTGGCGCTTCATAGGGCTTGGGGTAGGGCGGGGGTCTTCATGTGCTCGACCCGCAGCAGATCCAGCACCTGGTTGAAGCCGTGGGCGAAGCTGGCTGGCTTGTTGGCCAGCGATGCCTCCATCCGCCGGATTAGGTCGACGAGGCCCAGGGTGGCGATAACCTGCGCGGGGCACTGCTGGATGAACTCGATGGCGGCCTCCCGGCCGCGCATCACCTGATACCGGTCGAAGTGGCCACCAACTGCAATGGGCGGGGCCGGCGGTGCATAAACAACCGGTCCTGATGCATGAAACGGGGCCTGTGTTGCATAAACTGGCTGGTCTGTTTCGGTTTTCGTGCGTTTCGTTACGGGGCGGCGGGTAGCCCCGGCGCCTGGCGCCGAGGTCAATACCGCGCGCGCCTTGGCCAGGGCCTGTTGGGCGATGGGGTTCATTGAATGGTCTCTCGCTGAGCAACGCTCAACCCCACCGCAACCGGGCGTACCCAGATCGGCATGCTGCTGAGCATGAAGGTTTCGCCGGCGGCGGCCAGCAGGAGGGTGGTGCCCATTACATCGGCGATGGCCTGGGCGGCGGCCGGCGGTACCGCGTTGCCTATTCGCTCGCGCCAGTCGCTGTCGCTGAGCCCGTCGAGAATCAGTTGCTCTTCCGGATCGACCAGGCTCTGCAGCGCGGCCAGCTCCAACGTGGTGAACGGGCGGTGCCATGTACCGTCCAGGCTCTGGATGATGCAGGTCAGCCGCTCGCTCGGCTCCGGCATGCGCGGGTCAGCGACGGACCACCGGCCGTTGTCCTGGCGGGCGCTGGCAGATACCGCGCCGGCCTGGCTGTTCCAGTCGATCACGCCGTAGTGCCCGCCGGTCAGGTAGGCATCGCCTTTGCTGCGCCTCATGCCCGGGCGGGGGTCTGCGATCGACAGCGCCCCGCTGGCTACCTGCTGACTGCCGGTCACCGTGCCAGCGGTACCGGCCCAGGGCACGACGTTCAACTTGCGGTTGGACGCGCCGGGGTGCCAGTTGTGGTAGCGCGGATCGGCCACCGCCTGACCGCCGGAGCTCGGCGAGTGGCCGCCAGTGATGGTGCCGGCGTGATTCTCCATGCTGACCACCCGGAACACGTTGTTGTGCCGCACGCCGGCGGGGCGCGGATCTGCCACTGCGAAAGCACCCTGGCCGGTGGTACTGGCCGCGATCACTGTGCCTGCGGTGTCCTTCCAGTCGTTCACCAGGTACTTGCCGAAATCACCGCCACGAGGGTCAGCCACAGAGAACGTGCCTTGGCCCGGCGATTTCACGCCGATAATGGCCCCAGTCGTGTCGGTCCAACGCCGCACCCCGAACTGCTGGTACTGCAACGCACCAGCTGGCGCCCGTGGATCGGCCACCGAGAACGCGCCGTTGGTGGGCAGCGATTCTCCGGCGACCGTGCCTGTAGTGTCCTCCCAGCGGCGCACGCCCAGCACACCGCGGCGCATTTCGGGGACTATCACCAGGTCGCGCAGATACCCGTCCTCGATCGCCAGTTCGTTCAGGCTGCGCCAGTCGCTGCCGGCGCGCACCAGGGCCAGTCGAACCCACGTCTTCCACTGCAGCGCCGGGATGCGGTGCATCGGCCCGGCCGCGTCGATATCGCCCGGCATCGGCATGCGGCCAAGAATGTCCCCCACGGCGCGCAGCGACTTCTTCTCGGGCTCATAGAGGAACGGGGGCACCTTCTCGATGTGGCGAGCCACCAGCAGGAAGCGCTTGCGGGACTGCGCCAGGCCGCCCAACTCGCCACAGTCGTGGGTTGTTTCGGCCACCGCGTAGCCGAAGCCCGAGAGCAGGGCGTTGATCTGGTCCAACAGATGCCGGCCACGGCTGGCCAAGCGCGGCACGTTCTCGAACACGATCAGCGGTACCGGGTCATCGGCCCAAGCCTCGCCCATGAGCCAGATGCAGCGCAGGGTCAGTTCGTTCAGGGCTTGATACTTCGGGGTCAGGCTCATCTTTTCCGACAGTAGCCCGGATGCGCCCTTGCACGGGGAACTGATGAACACGGCATCGGGCCGGCGACCACCAGCAGCGCGGCGAACATCGTCTGGCGTGGCCTCGGTCCAGCCTGGTGGCGGCTCCTTGCCGTGGAAGTGGGTGTACTGATCGCGTGTGAACAGGTCGAGGAGGGTGCCTTTCACGCCGGACAAGCGCTCGAAGTCGCGCAGCCCTGCCGGGTCAACGTCGATGCCACCCAGGCATTCCCACTGGGCCTGCACGTTGCCGACCCGTGGCCGGGAGTTGTTGAAGCCCTTGGCGCCGCCGCCGAGGCCGCAGCAGAAGTGGAAGTGGGTGAGAATCTTTTTGAGCATGCAGGACTCCAGGCAGCCGCAGTTGCCTGGGCCGGCGTTGGGATTGAAAGATGGGGTTAACCGAATAGGTCTGGCTGCTGGTTCTTGAGAGCTTGCTGCGTGACCTCGTGCTCTATACGGGCGCGAGCGATGGTTAGATACTCTGGGTCCAGCTCACAGCCAATGAACCGAAAGCCTTCCCGAATCGCGGCTTTGCCTGTGCTTCCCGAGCCAGTGAAGGGGTCAAGCACTAGCCCCCCCGCCGGGGTTACAAGGCGACACAGGTAAGCCATCAGGTCGGTCGGTTTGACCGTGGGGTGGTGGTTGCCGTTGCGGGCCGACCAATCGGCGTCCTCGATGTTGCGCATGGTGGCGCTGGTCGCGACAGCAGGCGTGACGCCGCTGTGGAGGCCCTCGTTGCGATCCTTGCGGCTGGCCTTGGCGCAGTAAAAAAAGCGGGCGGCGCTTCCGCTGTCGCCATGGAAAGCGCCTTGAACACGCCCCATCATGCCGCTGTAAGCGACAGATCCGCTGAATCCGTTGGCGGTCGGTTCTGACCCCTTCACCGGGGCGCTTGCACCTGCTTCTGCTGGAAACATCGCGACAACCTCAGGGCTACCATCGTGCACCAGGTTCGCCGGCCACCGCCCAAGGGCCGAGGCCTCGGTGGTTTGGAGTACTCCGCCCGATCGACCGCCGACAAAGTTGCCGCCGCGCATATCTATAGTGGTCTCGCGGTCCCAGTGCTTGGCAAGCCGCTCAGCATCAACCGCCTCGACTCGACATGCATCGATGTTGATGGCCCCAGTGCCGTGCCGTTGGACGTTGTCCGCTACCGTCCCTGTCAGGGGCTTGCGCGCCATGCAAATTGGCTCATGTGCGGGTTTGAGTGCGGTGCCCCAGCCAGCGCGATCGCCTTTCAGGTTGTGCGACTTCGGGAAGCCGCTGCCGAACACCCACATGATCTGGTCGCGGATCTCGAATCCGGCCATTTCAATGCCGACTGCCATGTGGTGGTAGGTCCTTGCGGCCGCAAACGACAGTAGGTGGCCGCCTGGCTTGAGGACCCGCAGGCATTCGCTGGCCCATTCGAGTGTGAAGGCTTGGAAAGCGCGCATGCCCTTCGGGGTCAGGTCGTATTTTCCGGCTTCGGCTGCCACAGAGCGATGACCGCCGTTAGGGCCGCAGGCTTCTGCGTGGGAAGGCATGCCGGCTCGGTAAGCTGCGCGCTGCTCGATGTCGGCTCCGTCCCAGCTCTTGCCCATGAAACGGATTCCGTAGGGCGGGTCGGTCACAACGCTGTCGATTGAGTCATCTGGCAGCGTGCGTAGCACCTCAAGGCAGTCGCCCAGATGCAGGGTAAAAGACATAGGGGATCCTCCCGGCCTCGGCGTGCCGGGCTGGCATTTTGATGTTGGGTGAGGTACTAGAGGCGGCACTACAGTCGGCAAATGCTGCCAAGGAGGGTAGTTATGGAAGTTCTAACGCTCAGTTCTCAAGCGATTGGTGTCATCGCAGCGGCATTCATTGCAGGGCTGACATCGCTGATAGTCACTATTTTGGCGAAGGACCAGAAGGTGTCCGAGTTTCGACAAGCTTGGATCAATGATCTTAGGGACGATGCGGCAGAGTTGGTATCGCATCTGTCAATTACATCGCTGATTTTGAGATACCAAGACGGCCTGAGGATTCAAGGAAAAGACGTCCCTCAGATCAATGCTGGTGAGTACAAAGATTTTGTGACAGTACAGGCGTGCATCCTTCGAATTCGATTGCGACTGAACGAAAAGGATCACGCCGATTTGCTGAAGGCTCTCAAGAAGTTTGACTATGGCCCCGAAGGGACACTGCATCATCATGCGCAAACCCTGAATGCGTTTACGGATGAGGTTCGAAAAGTTATCAGTAATGAGTGGATCGCAGTTAAGAAGGGCGAACCATGGGTGCGAGCTATAAAGCTTTCAGCGACAGTAGTCGTTGGTGTGAGCGTGCTCGCACTTGCCTGGAAGCTTTCGGGAGGCTGATGCCTTCATCCTCTCGTCGCCGCTTCCAACTCCTGCAACGCGAAGTAGATCCGGGCACAGGCTTCAGTATCAGGCCGTGCCCGGTGACCACCCACCAGATCCTCGCCGTAGAAGTGGCGCAAAGCCTCGGCTACGGTGGGGATCTTGTACTGACCACGCCGGCCGGCGGCGATCATCTTCGCGGTTGGCGGGCATTTCACGATCTGGGTGCTGTTCTGGCAGGTGCAGTAACCAGGACCGGCCTTGAACTCGTCCGCCACTTCCAGGCCCCGGAAGCGCATCAACGCGATGCGCAGGATCCGGTCGTCGAAACTGATGTTGTGGGCAACACGCAGACCGGCCTGGCGCCAGACGCGCATGAACCCGTCGATGGCTTCGGCTTCCGGAATGCCTTGTTCCAAGGCCATTTCGGTGGTGATGCCGTGGATCGCTGCCACCTCGGCGGGGATCACCCAGCCGTCGGGGCGCACCAGCGCCTCGAAGCTTTCCACCAGGTCGCCCTGAGGGGTGTAGAGCTGGGCGCAGATATCCACGATGTGAGGCTGGCGCGGGTCATCGCTCGGGTTCCTGAACAGCGGCAGGCCAGAAGTTTCGGTGTCGAAGACGCAGATCAGGTCGGACATTGGTAGGTTTCCTTGGGGCGAAAGAAAGGCGCCCGTAGGCGCCTCGTTGGTTTTGCGGTGGGTGGTGTCAGCTGGCTTGCTGAAGCGGCGGCTCGCCCGCCAGGCCGTTCTCTACCCACACCGCCGTGAACTCCGGCGGCAGGGCGGCGGGCTTCTCTTTGAGCGACCCGCAGACAATCGCTGTCTCGATCTCTCCGGCCTTGGCCAGCACCTGCAGCATGCCCAGATGCTTGGCACGCACCGCTGGCAGCAGCACGTCGGCCCGGTCCAGCACCACCATGCGCAGGCCGGACAGCAGGGCGACGGTCAGCGCGATATGCGCGTCGCAGCGCCACTTTTCAGACTCCGATAGCAGCTGATACAGCCGGCCGCCAGCGGTGATCGCCATGTCGGCGCCGATCTCCATCGGCAGCCAGCCCGAAAGCTTGCACAGGCGTTTCAGCTGGTCGTTCACCGGTGCCAGGGCGCCGGCCAAGATCTCGCCGGGGATGCCGTCGGGGGCCAGGGCCTTCTCGATCAGCGTCCAGTCCTTCACGTCCTGGTGGTGGCCGGCGGCCTTGGTGGTGTTCGTGCCAGCGTTCTTGAGCTCGTCCTGGCGCTCCTTCATCGCGTTGATCTTTGCGCGGCGCTGGTCGTTCGCAACGCGGAATTCCTGGATCGTGCCGATGGAGGCGTCATATTTTTCCTGATCGAAGCCTTCGGCATCCTGCTGCTCGCCCAGCTTCGCCAAGTCGGCCTGCGCGTGCTCGGCGGCGGTAACCGCCGCAATGTCGTTGGTCAGGGTGCGCCGGTAGAGGTCGACCGCCTCGCGGGCTTTCTGGACCTCGGCGGCCAGCGTCTGTGTCGCGCTGGTGTCGGCCACGAGGCCGTCATATTTCTCCAGCTTGCTGCCTACGATTTTCAGTGAGGTACCGCACTCCGGGCAGTTGCAGCCGCCGGCACCGGCCTGGGCCTCGCGCAGACGAACCTGCAGGTCTTCCAGCTTCGGCTGCCAGCTGTCGAGGTCCTTCTGCGTGGCTTCACGCTTAGCAATCGCACGGGGCAGGAGACCGGCGGCGGCTTCGAGGTCAGCCTTGCGCTGGGCGAACCCGGCAGCGTGCCGGCGTTTCTCGTCCTGAGCGCCCACCCAGGCGGTGCCCTCGCTGATCAGCCTCTCGTACTGCGCGTGCTCGGCGATCACTGCGTCGATGGCCTCGGGCGAAACATCGACCTCGCTTTCCGGCACCTGGTAGGTCCAGCCCTCGGCCTTCTCGCTGCCGTAGGCCTCGCCGGTGATCGCTTTCCAGGCACCGCGCGACTCGCTTGCGTAGGTCTTGGCCTGCTCCTGGCCGGCAGCGAAGCCTGACAACAGCAGCGGCTTGATCTTCTCGACCTTGGCCGCGTCCGCGCCGCGGGCCGCCAGCTTCTCGACGATGATCGCCGGCTTGGCCGAGGCTTTGGTCAGCGACATCAGCAGGCTGCGTTTGGCCTTGTCGTCCAGCCGCGCGAACGCCTCGGGCGCCAGTACGAACGGTAGGAATTCCTGGCCATCAACCGGCGCGCGCTCGCCCTTGCCGGCGGGGAGGGTGATGCTGCTGGCCACGCCGTCGTGTCCGATGATGACCTGGCCTTTCTTCTGGCCTTCGGTGACCAGTTGCGCCCAGTCCTTTTTGTGTTGTACGCGGGCACCCTCGCCGAATGCCAGGGCGATGGCATCGCGCAAGCTGGACTTGCCGACGCCGTTGTGACCGCAGACAAGAGTGATCGGCGTAGCGAGCTGCAGGTCAGCGTGCCGCAGACCCTGGAAGTTCTCGATGTAGATCGATTCGATGCGCATGGCTTACTCCATGACGAGGTCGCCCAACTGAGCGGCGACGGTGTAGGTGTTGTCGATCGAGGCGGTGGCCTCGGTTTCCATGGCGATCACGCCGTCTTCGACCAGGCGCAGCAGCAGGGTCGTGGCCTGGTCTTCGCTGATGCCGATCCGGCGTTGCAGCCAGGCGTTGGTGACGCTGTTACCGTGCAGCACGACAATCTGCTGAGCTTCGCTGTAGGAGAGGTCGCCGAACTCTTTGCCGGTGCTGGCCGCGTGCTGACTGTGCAGCGCCTCTTGTCCGGCCAGGGCCTGCTCAGGCGCCTGCTTGAGGTCGGCTTGTTCCTGGCGCTCGGGCGCGGCCTGAGTGTCTGCCGGCGCGATAACTTCGCGGGCACCGTTCGAGTTCGGCGCTGTGACCAGGCCGGCCAGCTCCATTGCCTCGAGGATGCGTGCCGCACGGTTGTAGCCGATCTTGAGCTTGCGCTGGATGGCGCCGATCGAAGCGCGCCGAGTGTCGGTGATGAACGCCACGGCCTCGCTGTACAGCGGGTCTTCGCCATCGGTCAGCGTGTCGTCGAACCCTGCCAATTCATCGTCGTCCGAAGAACTGTCGCGCTCGCGATCCAGCCCCATGCCCGCCACGAGCTCCGAAGCGCTCAAAGGCAGCTCGTGCTGATCGCGCTCTGCTCGGATGCCGTCCACGCCCTCGGCGTAGTCGCTCGGCGCAACCACCAGCAGACAGAGTTTGCCGGCCACGTCGATCAGCTCATGACGATTCGGGTCTTGCGCGTCCACGGCGCCGGTGATGGTGATCACCTTAGGCTTGAACTTGGCATCGTTGACCGTCACCGGGATGGATTCGACGCTGCGGGTACTGATGATCCCGATTGCAGTCTGGACCACCTCGTGGGCCTTCTTGGTGATGCGATCAATCACCTCCTGCTGCTCGTCCTCGTTCAGGCGACCGAACGGGGCCTTGATGTTGCGCAGCTCGAACAGCGCCGCGTCGGTCAGGTCATGGACCATCAGCTGGTGGGCGAACACCATCGGGTGAACGCCATGCAGGCGTGCGCGCTCAACAGCTTGTTTGTGCTCAGCTTTCATGGGGGGGGCCTTCCTCAGATTTTTGCGATGCGCTCGAGCTTTTGCTGCTGAGCATTGGAAAGGTGGGTGCGAGGGCCGTAGCGCTTGAACGAGGCGCGCATATCGTCCACGAACTGAATCTCCCATTCGCCGCTGGCGTAGAGCTCAGCGGCGGCCAGGATCGCGGCGAACTCTTCGACTCGGTCGTAGAGCTCTTCCACTGTCTGGGCTGTCATGGGCGGTTACTCGAAGTTGAGGCCGGCGGTGTCCGGCTCTTCGTCGTCCTGCTGCTGGTCGGCCTGGACGGTTTCGGCCTTTTCCTTGACAGAACCGGCCGCTTTTTCACCATTTTCGGCCGCTGGGTTACCAGTTTTCGCCGTTTCTTTACCACTTCCGTTGGCCGGGGTTGCCACTTCGGCGTCCAGGATCTCGCCGGTGGCGGTGTCGACCTGGTCGCCGTCATCTGTCTCGACGATAGATGGCGGTTCCGGTTCGCGGTTGCGCAGGTCGTTCACGTCGACCGTGTACCCGCCAGCACCATCTGGCGTGGCGTCGATGTAGTCCTCGACCTCCTCGCGGGTTTGCAGGCCCATCAACAGCTCAGGCGCATACAGCCGGCCCAGCAGGCTCGCCGCGCGGTAGCGCAGCATGATCTCGGGCATGGTCAGCCACTTGCTGCCGTTCTTGGTCAGCCAGCCTTCGTCGATTGCCATCTGGATCGACACCAGCGGGCCGTCCAGGCGGTCGCCGGTTTCCTTTTCGATGACCCATGCCCGACAGGTCTGGTGCCGAATCTTGGCTTTCCGCTGCTCATCCACCTTCTGCCGGTTCTTCCAGACCGACACCTGATAGGTGATTTCCTCCTCCTTCCCCGGTTCGCTGATGTCGAAGCGCAGCGGGCTGAACCGGCCGCAGCTGTTGATCGAAGCGATGATGAACTGGCTGGACCAGGACGGCCGGCCCTCGATGACGTAGAGGTTCTGCATCACCATCAGCGGGTCGGCGCCCATGCGCTGGGCCATGTTCAGCGCCACGATGCAGTTCGGCAGGCCGGCGCCGTTGGGGTTGTGTCCGACCACTTGGCCGCGTTCCTTCACCTCGGTGAAAGCCCGGTACTGCACCGGGACCAGGGTAGAAGCGCTCAAGGCCTTGGCCACGCGCTGGATCTGGTCGAAGCCTGGGCCGGTGAGCAGCGACATTGGAGCGTCGCTGGCGCGCGCCACGGCACTGGTCTGCATCTGCTGGAGGGTGGTCTGGCTCATTTCTTCTCCTTGCGCTGATGCGCCAGGTATTCGGCTTCGGATACGACGGACACCAGGCGGCGGTCCGCGATGGGCTTCTCGGGGTTTTCGTGGAGCTTGCACTGGGCCGCGTAGAAGCGTTCGCCGTCCCAGACGCGGTGGTGGTTGATCACATCAGGGTGTTTGCCGGTCGCGTCGACCAGCTTGATGTAAATGTCTTTGGCAGCCATGAGGCCTCCTGGGGTCAGGTGTGGTAAGGGCAGGTCGACCAGCGCGGGCAGTACTTCGCGCTGCAGGTGAATGACTGGGGGTTGGGTGGGAACAGGCCGGTGCGCAGCATCTCGGCGCCGATCTGGATCAGGCCGGGAAACTCTTCGGTACCGACCATCATTTGCTTTGCGCCGCGGATCTCCCCGACACCGGCCTCAGGCGCGCCACGGGTTTTCAGCCCGATGATGTGTGCTTCGGCGGTGACCGGCTCGCCGGTGGTGTGCTCGTAGAGGATTTCGTACGTGCCGATCTGGGCAGCGTGCGAGCCGGTTTTCGCGACCCCCTTGCTGACTGCCGCGCCGCCGGTCTTGACGTCCGCGATGCCCACACCGTCGCCGCTCTTGCAGATCCTGGCGCGGTCGAGCTGCCCGGTCAGCCGCACGATCACGCCGTTGCCGCAGTCGATTTCCAGCGGCTTGGTGGTCAGCTCTATCGCCACGAAGTCGTAGCGCGGGCTGATCTCGTTGCAGTACATGGTGTGCAGCTTGAGGCCGGTGGCCTCGGCCTGGGCGAGGGTGATATCGGCGCCGCGCCAGTCGACGTCGAAGTCGGGGTTGCGCAGGGTGTGCACGAACAGCTCGGCAGTGTCGAAGGCGCTGAATCCGCTGCCGTTGATGCGGGAGGCGTCGAATGCGGCGGTGCTGGCGTGGATCGCGGTACCGAGCTGGGAGCGTGGACTACCGGGCGAGCGGTGCCCGAGGATGTGCACGAATTCCCACTGGTATGCGCAGTTGAAGAGCGAGCCCCAGGACGAGGCACGGATGGTGGTAACGCTCATTGGGGAGGTCCTACTGAGTGATCAGGCCGCCGATGGCGGGCCCGAGCAGGGTGATGGTGAGGAAGAGCACGCCGACGAGGGCGGAGGCGGTGCGGATTCGGCGGCGGCGCTGGGCCTGGGAGCGGGTCATGACCGGGCCTGCTGGATGCGTCTGCCCTCTATGAAAATTCGCCGTTTGATATTGCCGGCGGCGACCCGAAGCTTGGCCTTCTTGTCGAGCAGATCGACCAGCTCGCGCTGCTCTGCCGACAGGCCGTACTCGTCGTCCTGGTCGTCAGGATCGTATTGGCCGTGTACCAGCTCCATGGCGTACGCCCATCCGCGCCAGCGGTCGCCATGCTCCAGGTACTCATCGCGCAGGCCGTCGAGGTGGACGCCTTTGTCTTCTCGCTGCCAGTCGGTCAGCGCCTTGATTTTCTTGGTCACCGCCGAGATTTCTGCGCGGTTCTGAGCGTACTCAGCGACCAGCAGGTCGGCCTGGCTCAGTTTTGCCTTGTACATGGGCGAACCCTCACTGCGATGCGGCGCCCCTTCATCGTTGCGCCGAGCTGCTGTTTCAGATCGACCACCAGGGTTTCCCGAGGCTGGCCGATCACTTCGTGGAAGGGCACTCCGTGGCGAATGATCACCACGGCATCCAGGTCCTCAATCTGCTCGTCGACCAGCGACTTAACTGGCGGTGTGGTCATGGCGCACCTCATACAGAAGGCCCAGGGACTGTTGGTGGCGGGCGGATTTCTCTGCGCGCAGTGCGGTACGTCGGTCGAGCACGGCCTTGGCCGCCTGGGCTTCCAGCTGCTCAACCTGCAGCTCGTCGATGAAGCCGTGCCGGTAATTCGCCAGGATCATGCCGACCACCAGGTCGTCGCTGGGGAACTGCGACTCGGTGATGCGGCTGATCTCCTGCTCGATCATCTGGGTGGCGAGCTGGGCCTGGCTGCTCATACTGCGCACCGCAGGCGCTTCGCGCGGCTGTCGATCTCGAACCACAGAGCGGTTTCGATCTGCGCTGCGTACTGGGCCTGCAGCTGGCCGGTGTCCGGCGCCACACGCTTACCGCCGGCATCGTCGTACTCGATCGCCGAGACGACGCGGAAGTCGATTTCGCGCTCGCCCTGGGCGTCCCAGTCGCTGGACCAGCTGCCGGGCGCGGCAGGAATGTTGACGCAGTGCAGCACCTCAACGTCCATGGCAAAGCCATCGACGACGATGTCGTGAATCATGGTGTGTACTCCGTAAACCGCATTGGTCGGCCGTCCGGCCGGACAGGTGACCAAGCCCGTGCCGTGAAGCACCGACCGGGCGTCCGCCAATGCGGTTGAGGGTGGTGGGGGATTGATGCGGGCTGCATCGGGGTGTGATCTGGCCGGTGCTGATCCCCGGCTTTGGCGGTGTCGGTATTTGGCCGCCCAATTTGTTTCGTGACTAGCACGCGGGACGTTAGTCGCATCAGCCTGCGCATTCAGATCACACTCCGATCCAGCCTGGCGATGGGGAACCAGGTGAGGCGGGCCGTCTATTCCGTGCTGTCACGTCGGTTTCGGTGCTGGAGGGCAGCACCCAGGCCGCCACGCGCCGATGGGTCAACTGAAGTCAGGCTTCGGGCTCTGGATCGAGACCGCTGACGCGAAAGCCCAGGTGGCGCAGCGCCCAAACGGCTTTTGCGGTGTCGTCGTACGGGTCGCACGGACGCTCATTCCACTGCTGCTGGGTCAGGAAAACATGGGCCGCCTTCGTCATGTCGCCCAGGGTGTGGCCATTCACAGCGCTCAGCCGCACTGTGCCGTCGCTCATGGTGTTGGCTTCGGCCTTCACCAGCACGGGGCAGGCGTAGGCGTCGTGATTGCAGAGCAGGCCTACGGTCGAGTTGATGAACTCTGAAACAGTGGCTTTCTTGGCCATGGTGCAGTCCTCATAGGAGCCAGCTTTCGGCTGGCGGGGGTTAAATGGCTTCCCGTCTGGCCCTCGCGAGAAGGCCAGCCAGTGAAACCGGTGTTGCTGATCCAGGTGCCCATCGCTCACTGGGCATCGCGCTACCCCTCAATGGCATGCGCGCCGCTCGGTCCGCTGGATCCAGCTCACTGCGTATGGCAGCTGCTGCCTTCATGTGCCGCTGAAGGTGACGGTGGTTTCGGTTTTTAAAGAGCGTTGGCTTTCGCCGGGTTTCGCTGCGTGTCTCGCTGCGATGCATGAAAATTAGCACTGCTGTTATATGAGAGTCAACAGCACTGCTAATATAAAATTTGTTGGGCAAAAAAAAGCCCGCTCGGCGGCGGGCTAGGGTGGCGGCTATGTCACTCATCTCTGGGCACTGTCCAGGTCAGTTGCACAGCGCCGTCATCGCGGCGGGCCACTGTCACGTTCTCGTTCTCGGCGATCTCGTCGAGGATCCGCTCCCAGTCGGCCGGATCGTCGTTCGCCGACGGCTCGAGCACCACCGCCTTTGCGGCCTGGGCTCGTGGACTGTTGACCACGGCCTGGATTCTGAGGCCCAAGACTTCGTAGGACGAAAGCTGGCGGGTGGTGGGGGAGTTCGCGTGTGGCATCGGATGATCCTCCAAATACTGTTCATGCATACAGTATTTTTGGATCCGATGGATGGCAAGAGTCCGAAGGAAAAATCCTGCGCTACAGTGAGCACAGGCGTTTAACTGGAATTAGGAGTCGACGATGCAGAAGCCCGAAAGATCCAAGATCAATGGTTACTGGGTGACGGAGACAGCAGACGGGTGGGAGGTAGGTAATTCCGACAGGCGCCTGGCGGGGCCCTTCGAAAGCAAGCAAGAGGCTGTTGACGCAGCAACCAAGCTACCGTCAAAGGGGTGAGTCAGTAGCTCCGATATGGAAAGCCAGGCACAGCACCGGGCCTATTGAACAGACGGCAGTCCTATTCGACGTACAGGAAATACTCTGGTCGAGCGTTTCTCTCCCATTCTGTCATCGCACGCTCCACCAAGTCCCGCGAGGCTCGCGGGTGATAGATAGCTAATGGGGAGTAAAATAGAACGTTAATCCAGCTCGGCATATCGTCGCCGGCCCAGATTTCGAGCTGGTGGTAGGAAACGCTGTCGCCGGTCGACCCGCTGCACCCAAGCTCTGCGGAGACGTGCTCACGAAGCATGTGGGCGCCCGGACGAGAATAGAGGTCCACTACGACCGTGCCGTGATCTTTCAGCTGGTAGGCAATCTCAGTCGTCGAGAGATCGGAGTTGATCACCGCCACTTTCGTCGCCACGCATCCTCCTTGACGGTACATCGGAGCTTCAACAAGCGGGGACTATAGGTCGCCGCCACGCCAGATCACCTGACCGATAATCCTGTGCTCGTCTTCATCCCGCCGCAGAAGCGCCAGGTCCGGGTACGCATCCTTGTCCTCGTTGTCGCTGCGGATGATCCACGCCCCGGTAGGGCTATGCACCAGCCGCTTCACGATCACGCCTTCTGAATTGCCGAGCACGAACACTTGCTGGTGGGCCGGGTCGACCTTCGATTTGTCGACGAGCAGCACGTCGCCGGAGTTGATCGTTGGCCACATGCTCTCGCCGTCGGCGTAGATCACAACCAGGTGCTTCTCGCTGGCACCGCGGAAGCGCAACCACTCGCGCTTGAACGCGAGGGTCGAACGGCTCTCGATGTGAGCATTCTCGTAGCCCAGGCCCGCGGCTGCTTTTGCGGTCAGCTGTGGCACGAAGGCGTAGTGCTCGTCCAGATCGATGGCGGGTTCGCCGCCGGCGGGGAGCGGTGTGTTTGCTGCCGGGGTGTCGCTGCCTGGGATGGGGCCGGTCCCAACTGCAGCGTCCGCTGCGCGTGCGATACCCGCCGCGAGAGTCGGGCTCACCTCGGCAGGCTCGAAGTCCAGCGCCTTAGCCAGGCGCACCAAAGCATCAAGGTTCAGCGCCACTTTGCCGTTCACATACTGGCTGAACGCGCTCTGTGGCGATTTCCACTCGCACCGCTCGCCAACCTCGGTCTGGTTCAAGGTCGGCTTGTCGCCGCGAGCTTTCGATTCCTGGACGCGACGCTGGTAGATATCGCGAAGACGGTCCGCATCAGCGAGCTGCCAGTCGGCCAAAGGTGTTCGGACGGGTTTTTTCATGTGCGCGATTAAGTAGCAGCGCTGATATTTCCGCAAACAGCAGTGCTAATCCTTTTCTTGTTTCCCTTAAAACAGCAGTGCTAATATCCGCCGAAATCCACCGGAGTCCCGATGATGATCACGATCTCCCTCGAGGAGTACCTCGAAACCCGCGGCACCCAGAACGACCTGGCAAAGGCGTTGGGGATCGTTCAGAGCGCCGTATCACAGATGCGCCGCTCCAAGCGAAAAATCATGGTCACCCTGCATGACGACGGGAAGATCGAGGCCAACGAAATCCGGCCAATCCCTGCGCGCAAATCGGCGGCCTGAACGGCTGGCCCTTAAGCCAAGTTTCTCCGCGCAGCCAGCTCCTTGCCGCAGAAACACAATCGAGGTTTTACGAAAATGGATGACTTCCTCAGGGCCTGCCAGCAGGCAGTGCTCGAAAACGACGCGAAGCGCGTGGCCGCGCAACTGAGCCTGCCGCATGTCAGCCTGCTGCAGCGTGCGAACCCGGACAACGATGCCCATCGGCTGACGATCAACCACCTGTTCGGGCTGCTCCTGCACACCGGCGACATGCGCCCCCTGACGGCCCTGGCGGATGCTTTTGGCTTCGACCTGGTGAGCCGTGAGCGGCCCGCTGCTGTTCCGTTGCTCGAAGGCCTGCAGCGCCTGGGTCGGGAGTTCGCCGAGCTGACGACCGAAGTGCACACCGCCGCCGACGACGGCCGCGTCTGCAGCATGGACCGCAAGCGGATCCGGCGCGAGTTGGATCATGTGCGCCAGCAGCTCGACGTGCTCGCCGAGTCGGTCCGGAGCGCCTGATCGTGGCTGCCCTTCCGTACATCCAGCTATACGTCGCCGACTACCTGGCGGACACCATGCACCTCACCACCGAGGAGCACGGCGCTTACCTGCTGCTGATCTTCAACTACTGGCAGACGGGGAAGCCGATCCCGAAAAACCGGCTGGCGCGCATCGCACGAGTCAGCAACGACCGTTGGGTTTCCGTTGAAGCTTCGTTGAACGAGTTTTTCAACGATAACGGCGAAGAGTGGGTGCACAAGCGGATTGAGCGCGATCTCGACGCTGTTCATGCGACCCAGGCCCAGCGCATTGCCGCCGGGAAAGCCTCGGCAGAGGCCAAAAAGAACAGAAAGAGAACGGCACCGCAGCGGGAGGACAACGCCCGTTCAACGACCGTTGAAGGTTCGTTGCAACAAAACTCAACGAATAAAGATACAGATACAGATACAGAAGAACACACACACAACGCGTGCGCGCACGTGGAGCCGGCGCCCGATGACCAAGCCGCTCGGCCTCGCTTCGCGATGACCGATGCCTGGGAGCCTGACTCCAAGTCCTTCACGGCCGTGCTGAACCGCAACGGCATGGCCAACCAAACCTTTTCCGCCGACCAACTGCTGGAATTCCGCTCGTACTGGATCAGTCGCCCCGATGACTTGAAGACCCAGGCCCAGTGGGAGCACGCGCTCGCCCAGCGACTGAAATCCCAGCACGTCAAAAACCAAGCCCGAGGGCCAAGCCATGACTCCAGTGGACGAACTGCTCCAAGCCGCACGCGCAACGCTCATGACATCCTCACAGATCCCACCTGGTGACCTGCCAGAGAACGTCACGCCCCTCGACCAGCAGGCCCGCAAGGCAGTGCGGTTCGTGTTCGCGACGATGAAAATCGCGTATCCGGCCTGGTACGAGAAACACTACGGTGACCAGAAGGCTGAGCAGCTTGGCCGCCGCGTTTGGCTGACCTGCCTGAAGGATTTGAGCGAGGAGGCCGTAGAGCGTGGCCTGCACCGGATGGTCAAGGAGTGCAAATTCCCGCCGTCGCCGAGCGACTTCTTGGCGCTGTGCAAGCGCATCGACGACCTGCCCGCAGCTGGCGACGCCTGGATTGAGGCGCTGGAAGGGCGCTACACGCACCCGGCCGTCAAGGTCGCCGCCGAAGCCACCGGGACGTTCGATCTTCGAGCGGCAAAGCCGAACGACCAAGCGCTGCGCCAGCGCTTCGAGCGCAACTACGCAATCGTCCAGCGCCGTGCACAGAACGGCCAGGCGCTCGACGGCAAGATCCCCGCAGGCATCGAGCACGAAACAAAGTCCCCCATGCAGGTCCAGCTGGCCCGGTCCCACCAGGAAGCCCAGGACCTGATCACCGCCCAAGGCATCCCCACCGACGGCCAGTCGGCGCGTGCGTTGCTGCTGGCTCGCATGGGCATTCGGAGGCCCGCATGAGCTACCAGCCACAGACCAGGCCAAAGCATGGGTTCCAGCCCCTGGCCAGGCCGGCCATGTCCGTGATCTGCGATGTCTGCAACCGGCCCCGGACCAAGGGTAACCATCACGCCTGCTCGGAAGCCCGCAGGGCCGCCGGGTTCGTCTACGCAGGGGAACGGTCATGAGCGACTTCGCGCCCATCGAGTTCATCGTGCCAGGTGAGCCGCAAGGCAAGGGCAGGCCGCGCATCGGCCGCGTCGGAGCCCATGCACGGATGTTCACCCCGCAGAAGACCGTGGCCTACGAGGGGCTTGTGGCACTGGCAGCGCAGACCGCCATGCAGGGCCGTGAGCTGATCACCGGGCCGGTGCTGATCGAGCTAAGGATTCTCCACGGCATGCCGCAATCCATGTCGAAAAAGCGGAGGGCCATGGCTCTGGCCGGTGAGCTGGCGTGCACCAAGAAGCCCGACGCCGACAACGTGCTGAAAGCGGTCTGTGACGCCTGCAACGGTGTGGTGTGGAAAGACGACGTCCAGGCCACCGATGGCATCTTCCGGCGCCGCTGGAGCGAAACCCCGGGCGTCCACGTCCGGATTGTCCCGTTGAGGGGCATGCAGCAGTGAACTACGCAAATCTACGCCCGGAGGGCAAATCATGAGACTGGTCAGCGCGAGACAAGCCTGGCGGGATGCCCTGCACGAGAGCCGCGACTCTGTGCTGGCCGCTGCCGCCGAACGGGCGAAGGTTGGAAAACGTGGGTACGTGGCAGGCGAGACCATGCCGTCGATGCTGGACAGCAACGGGCGGTGTGCGCACATGCTGGCCGCCGGTTTGGTGCAGCAGGCGATCAGCACGCTCCCCAAGCCGTTGCAGCACTTCGGGCATACCCTGTACTCGCCGGTGGCTACCGGCCAGGACCTGAACATCGCGCATGCACTGGTCTGGTTCACCGCCGAGCTGCCGGTGCTCAGCGCCAAGCGCGAGGAGGTCGGCTACTGGATGGCCCTGGCTGCGATCAAGAGCCACCAGGCTGTGATCAGCGACCGGGAAGGCTGGGGGCCGGCGCGGGTGTGTGAGTTCGTGCGGGACTGGTACGGGGTCCGGATAAGCGTCGCCAACTGGGCTAGGGACTGGGCGGGGATCTGGGCTGCCATCCTGGTCGCGGTCGATCAGCTCGACGCGAAAGCGCTTCGCCCGGTGGCCCAGGTCGTGGCCCGCATGGATGGTCGTCGAACTGCGTGCCGGTGGGACGCTCACGACCGTGCACAGGTTGCCGACGCGCGTGCCGAGGCTTACTGGCAGCGCCGTGAGGCTGCCCGCCAGGCGCTTCGTGTACGCCTCGATGCGATGAGCACAGAGCGGCTGCGCCGATGGTTCGCCCGTATGATCGTGTACGCTGCGGCCTATCGTCGTGAGTGGGGCGAGGATGTGCTCGCAAAACCGTTTCGTCATGCCTGGCACCTGGATCGGGTCGCCGAATACTGGCACCACCGCCAGCGCCTCGGCGACGTAAAAAAATCAGCCGCTTGACGCTTTGATGAGGGTTTTGATACCTTTTCGCCACTGTCAGTTATTACGCCTAGAGCGGAAATAACCGCAAAAACCCGCCTCCGAGCGGGTTTTTTTGTGCCCAATGGATGGGCCAGCCCTTCGGATGAGGGTGGAACCTCACCTGTGCATGCTTTAGCATGCGGGTCCGCGTCGATCAGCCTCTGCAAAGGCGGCGCGGAAACGAACCCGGCTCACGAGCTGGGTTTTTTTATGCCCAGAGTTTCACGCGGGACCATAGCTAGGGTGGCCCTTCGGGGTAGGCCTGGACGCGGTATTGCCGGGATGTCACGCGCACTGAAAGAACTCCGGCAGCTGGTATGCAGCAAGCCCAAAACTCCCTGGTGCAGTGCCAGCGGGCGGCGTGGGAAGACACGCACACACTCCAGAGGCTCGCCATACGGCGGGCCTTTTTCATTTTCACCTCCCGAGAGGGAGAGCATTGGACGCCCGCTATGCCTGACAAACCAGACACCTGGGCTCGAATCTACCTGGCTCTCTCGGATCCGCTATGGCAGGGCGTAATCATGGCCGCAGTCATCTCGTTCTTGCGCGTGCTGTACGACGCGAGGGAAACCAAGCCCTGGCGGATCCTGCTCGAATCGCTGATCTGTGGCTGCCTGAGCCTGGTGGCGTCGACGATCATCGAGTGGCTGGCCTGGCCCGCAAGCCTGTCGGTCGCCGCCGGCGGTGCCATCGGCTTCCTCGGGGTAACCGCGATCCGCGAGCTGATGATGCGGATCATCAACCGCAAGGCGGATTCAGTATGAGCATCGAGCCGATAGCAACTGTCGCCCGGGCCAGCGGCGTGATGCGTGTCATCGCCGTAGCCGTGGTGATCGTTATCGTCATGGGCCTGCTCATCGCGCTACAGCAGGTCGAGGTTGTCCGGCTCCAGGGCGATCTGGCAATCGAGGCGAAGAGCAAGGCCGAAGCCGTGGCTGCCAACGCCGAGAGCCAGGCCACCATCACCACCCTCCGGGCCGAAGCCAAACGCAACGCCGACTACCAGGCAGACCTGGCGCGCCGGCTCAAGGCCAGCGAAACCAAGGCCCGCCAAGCGAGGAAGGACTTTGAAGAACTCAAGCGCAACAGCAAACCTGTTCGTGACTGGGCTGCTCAGCCTCTGCCTGATGGGCTGCGGGGCAAAGCCGGTGGTGGTCAAGACCAACACCGTACGAATTGAGCCGCCCGAGTTGGTGCCGTGTGAACGCATCAGCGACGAGGAGGCCGGCGCGCTGCAGAACAACGGCGATGCCTGGGAGCTGAAAGACCGGGCGATTAACCTGCTGGACACCTGCGCCGACCAGGTCGACGCGCAGATCAAGCGCAGCCAGAGCAAGTAGGTGTGCCCACTCACGCTTAACTTATGCTTTCGGCCCAGCATCCCTGCAGGTTTTCTCAAGCTCCTAACCTTCATCTTTGCCGATGGAGCGCTGCCGAGGGTTCCCAAGCAGATCCGCGACGGCCGAAGTCGGCCAAGGCTTCATAACGAAAATCACATCGGGACTCAGCTGAAATGCTGCTTGTAGAACCTCCGAGGTGGCAATCACCCGGATTTTCGGGTCGCGCTTCTCGATCATGAGCGCAAGCTCGAGGCCCGAGAATGAGCCAGGGGTTGAAAGCTCCACGATCAGGGTGTGTACGCCATCACCAACGTCGAGAATGTACTTCAAAGCCTCGTAGGGATCGCTGAATGGCTGCACCCACCAGCCCATGGCTGCAATAGCGCTAGTCAACTCTCCGAGGTGTGGTAGGTCGTTATCGACGATCACGACCTCTAGGCGGCGTTTGCCCTCTGGGCCTGGCACATAGTTGTCCATTTTGTGTGTTTCCGAAAAAAGCACGGGCGGCCTGATGCTCGATAGGCCTTATCAGCAAGCGCTGATCAATCGGGATGGAATCTGAGGGGGGCTTCGGTGTGACCTAGCGGTCCGAAGCGTGGGAGAGGGGGATTCTTGGCGGGTCCGCCGGTGGGAGCAATCTCCAATGAGTTTTCAATCTACCACTGTGCGCGAGTTGATGCCGATCTTTCACTTCTCTGGAGGTGCCACCCCTATCCAGCTAGGTCACTGCTTCAACAAACCGCTTAAGGAACTGCCATGGCGCTGACAACCAAACAGCGTCAGTTCGTCACCGAGTACCTGGTCGATCTGAACGCGACGCAGGCGGCCATCAGGGCCGGCTACTCAACCCGTAGGGCGAAGGATTACGCCTACCAGTTGATGCAGCGGGACGACGTGAAGGACGAGATCGAGGCGGCGATGGCCGAGCGCTCGAAGCGCACCGAGATCACCAAGGACATGGTGCTGGCGCGCTACTGGATGATAGCCACGGCCGACCCCAACGAACTGGCCGTACATCGCCGGGTCTGCTGCCGGCATTGTTTCGGCCGGGGTCACGCCTACCAGTGGGACGACGAGGCCGAGTTCGACGAAGCCACGGCCAGGGCGATGAAGACCAAAGGCGCCAGCCTGCCTACGGACGATGGCGGGTATGGGTTCGACAAGACGCTACGCCCACACCCAAAGTGCCCAAAGTGCAAGGGCGAGGGGCATGGCGACGTGTACTGGGGCGATACCCGCGATGCGAGCCCGGCAGCCAAGGCGCTGTACGCCAGGACCAAGAAGACCAAGGACGGCTTCGAGATCGTCACGCACGACCAGCTGGCTGCCCTCGGCATGGTCGCCCGGCACCTCGGCATGCTGGTGGACAAAGGCGGTGATCTGGATGAGGAGCTGAAGCGCCTCGAGATCGAGAAGCGCAAGGCCGAGATCAAGAAGCTCACCGAGGGTGATGGCGATGCCCTGATGCCTCAGCGCGTTGAGGTCGTGGTCAAGGATGCGAGGGTGCGCGATGCCGACGCTTAATGTGCCTCAGTCCCAGTTTCTGGAGCTTCCCCACAAGTTCAGGGCATTCGTGGCCGGGTTCGGCTCAGGCAAGACCTGGGTGGGCTGCTCGGCGTTGTGTCGGCACGTCTGGGAGTGGCCGCGCATTGACAGTGGCTACTTCGCTCCGACCTACCCGCAGATCCGGGACATTTTCTACCCCACTATCGAAGAGGTTGCGTTTGACTGGGGGCTGAAGGTCCGGACCAAGGAGAGCGACAAGGAAGTCGAGTTCTACAGCGGCGGCCGGTACCGTAGCACGACGATCTGCCGGTCAATGGAGAAGCCGCAGACCATCGTCGGCTTCAAGATCGGGCACGCCCTGGTCGATGAGCTCGATGTGTTACCTGCCATCAAGGCCCAGCAGGCATGGCGCAAGATCATTGCCCGGATGCGTTACAACGTCCCAGGCCTCAAGAACGGCGTGGATGTCACCACCACGCCAGAGGGATTCAAGTTCGTCTACCAGCAGTTCGTCAAACAGCTGCGCGAAAAACCGGAGCAGCAGAAGCGCTACGGGCTGATCCAGGCCAGCACCTACGACAACGAAGCGAACCTGCCGGACGACTATATCGACTCGCTGATGGGGGACTACCCGCCACAGCTGATCTCGGCATACCTCAACGGCCAGTTCGTGAACCTCACGTCAGGCACGATTTACACCGCCTACAACCGCAAGCTCAACGGCAGCCAAGAGGCCGTGCAGCCAGGCGAGCCCATTTTTGTGGGCATGGACTTCAACGTCGGGAAGATGAGCGCCATCGTGCACGTCAAGCGCCTGGGGCTGCCCCACGCGGTTGATGAGATCGTGAACGGTTACGACACGCCCGACATGATCAGGCAGCTCAAGGAGCGCTACTGGCTGTATGCCGATGGTGAGTACCGGAACACCCGGCAGATCCGCGTCTATCCGGACGCCTCGGGCGACTCCCGCAAGTCGGTCAACGCCAGCCAGACCGACCTGGCACTGCTGCGCCAGGCTGGATTCATTGTTTCGGCGCCCGCCGCCAACCCACCGGTGAAAGATCGGATCAACTCCATGAACGCAATGTTCTGCAACGCGAAGGGCGAGCGCCGGTACCGGGTGAACGCTGACAAGTGCCCGACTTATGCGGATGACTTGGAACAGCAGGTATGGGCCGCGAACGGCGAGCCGGACAAGAAACAGGGCAACGACCACCGGCCTGATGCCGGCGGCTACTTCATTCACAAAGAGTACGCGATCACCAAGTACTCGCTTTCAGGGGTCTCCTGATGGGTGTCATCAGCTATCTCAGCGACAAGCTGATCAACCTGGTCTCCGCGCTGGGCACGGAGCGGGACAAGGCGGCAGGGTCGCACTACACCTTGGTGCCCTTGACCGAGCACCAGGCCATCGCGATGTACCGTGGCTCTTGGCTCGCCCGGAAGATCATCGATATCCCGCCCAAGGACGCCACTAGACGCTGGCGTGGCTGGCAAGCAGATAGCGCGCAGATTGAGAAGATCGAGGCCGAGGAAAAGCGGCTGCAGGTCAGGCTCAAAATCAAGGAGGCGATGACCAAGGCCAGGCTGTTTGGTGGCGCTGCGATATTCATCGGGACCGGCGAACAGGACACAGCCCTGCAACTGGCGCCAGAGCGGCTTGGCGCTGGTGGTATCCGCTACCTGACGGTGATGACGCGGCGTCAGCTTTCACCCACCGAGATCGAGCGCGACCCCCAGTCGGATCGCTACGGCAAGCCCAAGGCCTACCGCCTGGCGGGTAGCGCGATCGACATTCACCCATCGCGCCTGGTGATCTTCGTCGGCGCCGAGCTGCCCGACGAGGACTTGCTGTCCGGGTACGAGCAAGGCTGGGGCGATTCAGTCCTCCAGTCGGTGCTGGAGTCGATCAAGCAGAGCGATGCCACCATGGCGAACGTTGCCAGCTTGGTGTTCGAGGCCAAGGTCGACATCATTCGGCTGCCCGAATTCATGAACAACCTGGCCAACGATCCGACCTACAAGGAGCGGGTGCTGGAGCGGACTCAGCTCGCCGCCACCGCCAAGGGCATCAACGGCACGCTGCTGCTGGACAAGGAAGAGGAATACGAAACGAAACAGGCCAGCTTCAGCACGCTGCCTGACGTCATGGACCGCTTCATGCAGCAGGTGTGTGGCGCCGCAGACATTCCGGCCACCAGGATGCTGAGTCAGTCGCCCGCCGGCATGAACTCCACGGGCGATTCGGACATGCGCAACTACTACGACCGCGTGCAGGCCAGCCAGGAGCTGGAAATCACTCCGGCCATGAGTGTTCTGGATGAGGCGCTGATCCGTTCCGCGCTGGGTACTCGCCCGCCGGAGATCCACTACGTCTGGAACCCGCTCTGGCAGGCCACGGCCAAGGAGAAGGCTGATATCGGCAAGACCACGGCCGACACCATCAAGGTGCTGGCCGACGCCAAGCTGTATCCCACCGACGCGCTCAGCAAGGCGTCAGCCAACCTGCTGGTCGAGCTGAGCGTCATGCCGGGCCTGGAAGCCGCGATCGACGACGTCGGCCCTGAGTACCCCGCAGCCGGACCTGACGATCTGCCGGACGACACCCCGTCCACCTGAGGTAACCCATGCATATCACTGATTCTGTCGTCCTCGGCGATCTTTCGCTGAGCGATTCCGGCTATCTGGAAACTTTCGCCCGCACGGCTCGCACCGGCATTCAGCAGTACCTGGGCCGGGAGGTGGGCAGGCCTGATCTGTCGGTCGTCAACGTCTACCGCGACCAGGCAGAGGTTTTTGCCAAGAGCGCCTTGGACACGTTCTCGAAGATCCCGATCACCAACGACCACCCAGCCCAGCCGGTAACAGCAGCCAACTGGAAGGCCGTGGCCGTGGGCACCACCGGCGACGAGGTACTGCGGGACGGCGAGTACCTGAAAATCGGGCTCAAGATCACCGATGGCGCCGCAGTTCAGGACGTGCACAGCGGGAAGCGCGAGCTCAGCGTTGGCTACAGCTGCCAGCTGGTCTGGGAAGACGGCGAATTGCCCGATGGGACCAAGTACCAGGCTCGCCAGACCAACATCGTCGCCAATCACATCGCCATCGTGGCCAAGGGGCGCGCTGGCAGCAGGGCCTGCATCGGCGATGCCTGGCCCACCGATTCACAACCACCCCCGCAGAAGGAAAAACCCATGACCCTGAAGACGGTTACCGTCGACGGCATCCCGGTTGAAGTGACCGACCAGGGCGCCATCGTCATCGCCACCTTGCAGCAGCGCCTGGCCGACTCGGCCAAGGCCCTGACCACTGCCAACGACGCTCATGCCACGGCCCTGAAAACCAAGGACACCGAGTTGGCGCAGAAAGACGCCGAGATCGACGCCCTCAAGGCCAAACAGATGACCGACGCGCAGCTCGACGAGCGCGTGAAAGCCCGTGGTGACCTGATCGCCAAGGCCAAGTCCATCGCCGACGGCGACTACACCGGCAAGACCGATGCCGAAATCCGCAAGGCGGTGGTGGTTGCCAAGCTGGGTGATTCGGTGATCGCCGGCAAGTCCGAGGCATATGTCGATGCCCGCTTCGACATGCTGGCCGAAGACGCGGCGAAGGATCCGGTCCGCCAGCACCTGCAGAGCCGCGACAGCCTTCCCAGCAACGTGAACGACAACGGTCAGAGCGCTTATGAGCAGCGCCTGGCCAATGCCTGGAAAGGGGAGAACAAGTAATGTCCGTTCAAGACACCTACAGCGAGAACATGCGGGCTGGCGTCCCCGGCCAGATCGTCGACACCATTCCGAAAACCATGCTGTCCCGCACCGTCGAGGCGGCTGGTGGCATCGGTCTGGGCGTGCCTGCCGCGCGCGGCGCCCTGGACAAGAGCTGCCGGCCGTTCGCCGCTGGCGACACCGCCGCCCGCTTCATCGGTATCACCGTGCGCGAGCGATCCCTGCAGGCCGAGGCCAGCACCTTCAAGCAGTACGACTCGGTGCGCGTGATGACCAAGGGCACGATCTGGGTCAGTGCTTCCGTGCAGGTGGCCGCCGGTGACCCGGTGTACATCGTCCCGGCCAGCGGCCTGTTCACCAACGCATCCGCTGGCAACGTGCAGGTACCGAACGCAGTGTTCGACACCAGTACCACCGCCGCTAACCAAGTCGCGCAAGTCCGCCTGGGCTGATAGGAGAAAACATGTCGCGCCAAATTCAGCTGATCGACGCACAGGTGGCCATGGGCTTCGTGCTGTCGCAGACCTCGCACATCGAGCGCCAGGTCAACGAAACCGTTTACCCGGATATCCAGTACCCGACCCTGGTACCGGTGGACACCTCGGCCCACCCTTGGGCCAAAACCATCACCTACTACAGCTCGGACAAGTTCGGTAAGGCCGACTGGATCAACGGCAACGCCGACGATATCCCGATTGCCGGTACCGAGCTGGCCAAGCACGAAACCGCCGTGCACATGGCGGGTATCGGCTACGGCTACGGCCTGGAAGAGATCAGCCAGGCGCAGATGCTGGGGCTGCCGCTCGAAGCCAACGATGCAGCCGCAGCTCGCCGTGCCTACGAGGAAATGGTCGACCGTGTTGCCCTGTACGGCGATGCGCGCAAAGGCTTTGTCGGTCTGATCAACGCGCCGACCGTGACGGCGGCCGAGGCCACCACCGGCGACTGGGACACCGCAACGCCTGGCCAGATCCTGGGTGACGCCAACAATGCGCTGTCGGGCCAGTACGCCGGCACGCTGTACACCGGCTTGGCCGATACCCTGTTGCTGCCGTACAGCCGCTTCCTGCACATCGCGACCACACCGCTGAACGAAAACGGCACCGACACCATCCTGTCGTGGCTGCAGACCAAGAACGTGTACACCGCGCAGACCGGCCGCCCGCTGGTTATCCGCGCCCTGCGCGGCCTGGATACTGCCGGCGCCGGCGGCACCAAGCGCATGGTCGCTTACCGCCGTGATCCGAACGTGGTGAAGCTGCACATCCCAATGCCACACCGTTTCCTGCCGGTGTTCCAGGCCAGCCCGCTGCGCTGGGAAGTCCCTGGGATTTTCCGCCTGGGCGGCGTCGACGTGCGCCGTCCCAAGGAAATGTCCTACACCGACGGCCTGTAAGGAGGGCGTATGGCAAAGGTAACCAACCACGGCAAAGTAACCCCGATTGGTCTGCCCGGCGGCGTAGTGATTGCCCCCGGCGAGACGGTGAACTATCCGGGATGGGCCAAGATCAAGGACCGCCAGTCCATCGCCCATTACCTGGAGACTGGTGTGCTGCACGCCAGCGATGAGCAGCCAGAGCCTGGCCAGGGTCCAGATGAGGCCCTGCGCAAGCAGGCCCTGCTGGAGCAGCTGAAGGCACTGGGCATCAACGCCAACGGCAACAGCAAAGCCGACACGCTCCAGGCCAAGCTCGACGAGGCCCTGGCGGACAAGGCCAAAGCTGAGCAGGAGCGCCAGGACCTGGAACAGGCGTTGAACGCCAAGACCATCGCGTTCGAACCTTCCCAGACCAACGATGAGCTGCGGGCCCTGCTGGCCGCCGCCGAGTAACACCCGGGCGCTCTGGCGCCCACCTATTTGAGAGCATTCCCATGCCTGACGACTTCTACGGAACATTGGCCGGGGCCGATGCGTATCACGCTGCGCGCGGGAATGCTGCCTGGGCGGCCAGTGATGAGGCTGCCAAGACCGGCGCCCTGATTCGCGCCTCGGCCTACATCGACGGTCTGGTCGGCCAGCCGGTACCGAACATGGCCGGCCGCATTTTCGTCTTCACCGGCAAGAAGGTCGGGGGTTACGGCCAGTTCCTGCAATGGCCACGCGCCGGCGCGCGCGATCGCTACGGCGAAGAGATCCCTGATGACCTGGTGCCGCTGCCCATTGAGTACGCAGCCTACGAGGGCGCGATTCGCGAGCTGGCCGAGCCCAACAGCCTGAATCCTGACTTCGTGGCCAGCCAGGTCGTACAGCGTGAGAAAGTCGGCCCCATCGAAACCGAGTACGCGGTGGCCAAGAACGGCAACCCCACCAACCAGCCGGTGATCGGCGCCATCAACTCGCTGATGTTTCCGTTTCTGGTGCCAAACCCAGTCGGGGTGGGGGTCATCGTCGTATGAGGCCTGAGGATATCGTCCGCGAGGTCGAGGCCCTGGAGCCAGGCATGCAGAAGGCGTACATGGACGCTGTGCGCGCTACCGTGGACTCGGTGACCCTGGCCCAGGTCGAGCGCCTGCTCGAGCAGGATGATGAAGACGGCCTGGTCGATCTTCTGACCCTGGGCGCCATGGCGGTACTGGTCGAGGCCGTGCGCTCGGCTTACCTGGCCGGCGGCCGCAAAGAGCTGCTGGTGATCGTCATCCCCGCGCGCGAGCGTGCAGAGCTGGGGCGCGTTGAGTTCGATGTGACCAAGCCGCAGGCAACGGCCTGGGTCGATCAGCAGGTGCAGACGATCCGCAGCAGCGCCGCAGCGGGTGTCCGCGATGCTATCCGCGAGGTCATGAGTAGCCGGCGAGTGATCGGCGGGCTGGCACCGGCAGGTAGCGCCGCGTCTTCGTCCCAGGCAGTGCCAGCCCCTCGAACTATTCGGCAGGCCGCGCAGGATCTGCTGGGCCAGCGCGACCCACAGACCGGCCAGCGCACCGGCGGTCTGCTGGGCCTGCCGGGCAACATGGTCACCTATATCCGCAACGCGCGGGCGCAGCTCGAAAGCGGTGACCCTGCCGAGCTGAAGAAGTACCTCAAGCGGATTAAGCGAGACCGGCGCTACGACCGGATGGTTGAGAAAGCCATCACGGACGGCAAGCCGCTGACGCAGGCCCAGATCGCCAAGGCAACGAACCGCTACGCCAACCGCCTGCTGAACCACCACGCGACGACCCTGGCGGAGATGCTGGCCCACGAGGCCTACAGCGCCGGGCGCGAGCGTGCTTGGGAACAAATGGTAGAGCAGGGCCTGGACCGGGACAGGGTCGAAAAGGAATGGCGGACGCGCCGCGACGAGAAGGTCCGTGAATCCCATGTGGTGATGAACGGGCAGCGGGTGAAGCTGGGCGGGGCATTCTCCGGCGGCGGTTCGTTGCTGCGCTTCCCTGGCGACACCTCGCTGGGCGCCGGCTACGACATGGTGGCCGGCTGCCGCTGCATCTGCATCTACCACCTGCTGCCCAAGCCCAGGAGCTGATATGGCGGACATTCATGATCGAGGCCGGGCGCTGGCCATCCGTATGCTGGCGCCGCGTAGCAAAGGTGGGAAGGGTGCGGCCCTGGTGCTGACCCGAGTGACCAAGGGCACCCGCGACCCGGACACCGGCCAGACGGTGGGCGGCACGCAGACCTTTACCGGCTCGGGCCTGCGCGAGTCGCTCGCTCTGGAAGACGTCGACGGCACAGCTATCAAGGCCAGCGATGTGAAGCTGCTGGTGTCACCGGTCCAGGCCGATGGCACCGATATGCCGCAGCCCACCACCGCCGACAAGATCACGTTCGACGGCACGGCCTACACCATCGTGCGGGTCGACCCATGGAACTACGCCGGCGTGACGGTCGGCTTTGAAGTACAGGCGAGGGCGTGATGGCTGGCAAAGTGCACCACATGACGTCCCGTTACGGCGGGCTTGATGGGTCGTTCGCCGAGTCGCTGCGCCAATTCCAGGGGCAGACCCTGGCTGACATGGACGAAGTCTTCCGCAAGGTCATGATCCAGATCGGTACCAGCGTCATCATGCTGAGCCCGGTGGACACCGGCCGCTTCCGTGGCAACTGGCAGTTCACCGTTGACCAGCCGGCCTCGGCCAGTCTGGACAACTACGACCAGGCCGGCCACGACACCGTGGCGCGCCTGGTTGCCGACGTCCAGGACCTGACCTATGGGCAGACCGCCTACCTGGTCAACAACCTGATCTACAGCATCCCGCTTGAGTACGGACACAGCCAGCAGGCGCCAACCGGTATGGTCCGGATCACCAAAGAGCGGTTCCAAGAATTTGTCGATCAGGCCCTGCGGGAGGTCTCCGAATGAGCCATGCACGCGCGCGCCGCGCCATTGAGGCACTGTTGGCGCCCTGGGCCGACGCCCTAGGGCTGCCCGTCGCCTACGGCGCTGAACCTTTCGAGCCGCCGCAAGGCATCTACATCCACGGCTTCCTGCTCCCGGCCAGCACCACGTCGCGGTACCTGGGCAGCGATGCCTACGAGTACCGCGGTATCTATCAGTTCAACATCATTTGCCCCATGGACGAGCCGATATCGGCACCCGAGGCCTTGGTTGACGCGCTGTCGGCCCTCTTCCCGGTTGACGCCGAGCTGGCCCGCGCTGGATTCGAGGGCCAGGTGTTGAGCCCGGTAGAGCAGGGGCCGACGGTCAAAGAGGCCGACCGATACACCATCCCAGTCAGCTTCACCTACATCGGCCAGGCGCCCCGGGAGGGCACATGAAGCGTGTCCCGGTACCGAACGGCACCACCGTGTGGGTCAGCCCCAACGTGAACCAGGGCAACCTGCAAGTGCCGCCGGTCAACGATCCCAGCTGGGTTGAGGTACAGCGCGTGACTGCGCTGAGCCATGCCGGCGGCGATGAGAAGCTTTCGACGCACACCCCGCTGGGCGCCTACGAGGATGTGCGAAGGCCCGCCGGGCGCAATCCCATGGACATCCAACTGGCGTACCAGGATGCGCCGGATTCGGCGTGGCACGCCGCGGTCCTTGCTGCACGCGACGCGCAGGCGGCGCTGGCGTGGCGTTTCACGCTGCCCGCCGGCGCCACGCACATCGTCTTCACTGCCTTCGCCAGTGGCCCCTTGTTGCCGGTGATGGATCGCAACCAGGTGATGGTTATCTCCCTGCAGCTCGCTGTGAACGGCACACCCCAACGCATCATGAACTGATTCACCCCACCACCCGCACCCGCCATGAGCGGGTTTTTTCGTTACGAGGTAACAACACATGGCATCCCGCATTGCATTGCCCAACGGCTCGATCTTCCAGATCGCGGCCACCTTCGGCGCTGTGAAGCCGATCACCGCAATTACCAACGCCGCCCAGGGCGTGGTCACCTCTGCCGCCCACGGCCTGGCCGATGGCGACCTGATCCTGATCGAGTCCGGCTGGGGCCGTATCGACGGCAGCGCGGCGCGTGTCGCTGACGCTGACACCGACGACTTCATCCTGGAGAACATCGACACCACCGACCCTGTGTTCTATGCCCCGGGCGGCGGCGCAGGCTCCCTCCAGAGTGTTCTGAGCTGGGTGGAGATCACCAAGATCACTGCCGTCAGCATGAGCGGCGGTGAGCAGCAGTTCGTGACCGTCGGCTACCTGGCCGAGGACAACGACCGCCAGTACCCGACCAACCGCAACCCGATGAGCATGCAGCTGACCGTCGAAGACCAGCCCGCCGCAGCGTATGTCCCGATTGTCGAGGGCTACACCAACACCAAGGTGCAGACCGTTGGCCGGCTGACCCTGCCGAACAAGGACCAGATCATCTATCCGGGCTTCGTGTCGATCACCGACACCCCGACCCTGGAACGCAACCAGATCATGACCCGGACCGTGACCTTCTCGCTGTCCGGCCGTCCGGTCCGTTACCGCAACGTCTGATCCGACCGCCTGGGTGTGCTGCGTACGCGCCCGGGTACTGCAGCACACCGCATCTACCCAGTTTTCCCAACCCCATAGCACCAGGAGGCCACCGTGGCCAAGATTTCGTTTCTGCAAGCCCCCACCTTCAAAGTCGACGTGGAGATGCCGCGCCTCGGCAGCACCCCGGTGAAGGTGAGCGTCACGTACCACCACCTGAACCGCGACCAACTGGCCGAACTGGCCGACTCCGATATCGCCTATACCCGCGAAATGAAGGACCTGACCCAGTCCGAAGAAGCCTCGGTCGCCGATGTGACCGGCAAGGCCAAGGAACACCAACTGGTGCAGCTCAAGCGCGTTGTCGCCGGCTGGGGCTTCGCCGAGGAGCTGAACGACGAGAACCTGCAGGCACTCGTTGACCACTCCGCCGAGACCGCTGTTGCCATCCTCTCGGCGTTCCGCACTTCGTACGAGAAGGCACGCGAGGGAAACTTGAAAGCGTAGCCCGAGCGATTTACACGCCGAGCGCCACAGCGGCCGACCTGGCCATGTTCGGGTTGAGCCCGGAAGACGCAGAGGAAACTGTCGAGGTCTGGGAGTGCAATCGCCAGGCCCTGGTGCTTTTCGATGCCATGGGCACTCAGTGGCGCAGCGGCATGAACGGCGCGACTGGGCTGGAGTACCAGGCTCTGCCGGTAACCATGGATCTTCTCGGCATGGATGTCGGCGACCGCCAGGCGCTGTTCCGCGACATCAGGGTGATGGAGCGGGCGGCGCTGGATGCCATGGCTGAAGCTCGGGATGAGTGATCAGCCGGGCGCTTTACGTTGGTGGTCCCGGGTGATGGTGTTAGATTGCGGCCGTCCAACGGAGGGATATAAATGCATCACCGCATCTTCACACTCGCCGCAATGTGTTTGCTCACGGCCTGCGGCGGCGACATCGGCAAGGCCCAAGATGAAGTGAAGCGACGGCTCTACGATGGTAGCTCGGCCGAGTTTCGTGACGACAGGGTTCTGTACCTACCACCTGGGCGCGACAAGATCGTGTGCGGGGAGGTGAATGCCAAAAGCCCGCAGGGCGGCTACTCGGGCTTCCAGCCCTATGTTGTTGAGAATCTGGATGTGGCTCCGTTCGCTAAATTCTCGCAGGAGTCGGCCCAGGACATCAGGGTTACGTGCAGTCTAGGCAAGCCCTAGGAATCTGTGTCGCCCAAACCCGCTTAGGCGGGTTTTTTATCATCCGAGAACCGGCCTTTGGGCCGGTTTTTTTATGCCCGAAGGAAAGTGCCATGAGCGAGCAGTCATTCGCCCAGCTCGGAATCAGAGTTGATTCTGATGGGGTGGCAGAGGCCACGAATAACCTCGAGGCCCTGGTCGATGCAGGCGCGAATGCTGAGCGCTCAGCCAAGGGAATCCAGGCCTCTTGGGCGTCTGCCATGTCAGGCTTGCGGGGCGATACAAGCCAAATCGTCAAAGAGCTGCAGGCGCTCAACGCAACCCAGTCCAGCATCGCCCAGCAGATGATCGCCATGGGGCGTGCGGCCACTGACGCCTCGTCTGGGTTTTCTGCCGCGGCCAAGGCCCAGGCAACGCTGACCACCAGCACAGAATCCGCCGCCCAGGCTGGCCAGCGCATGGCTGAATCCGCCGAGCAGCAAAGCGCCCGTATGGCTGCTGTGGTCAAGGCTTCGCTGGAGGCGAGCCAGTATCACCAGTCGTTGACCAGCGCGGTCAACGGTACCTCTGCTGCCATGGACGCGGCCAGTAAGTCAGCAACCGATTGGGCGAAGTATCAACAGGAGATCAACGCCCGCGGCCAAGCCCTGCTTGCGACCGAAGAGCGCCTAGCGCAGGAGGCCAAACAGGCCGCTGCAGCCACTGACCTGCAAGCTGAAGGTCTCCAGAAGCTGTTGGGGCAGATCAACCCGGCAGTTGCCGCGCTCGGCCGCCTGGACGAACAGCAAGCGACGTTGACGAAGTACAAGGCCGCCGGCCTACTTGATGCCGACACCTTCAAGGACTATTCAGCGAAGATCGAGCAAACCCGGCAAAAGCTGGGTGGATTCGACGATGGGCTTCGGAAAACCGTAGATACATCGAAGCAGACCAAGGCCGCTCTCGCGCAACTGCCAGCTCAGTTCACCGACATTTTCACCAGCTTGGCTGGCGGACAGAGCCCGCTGATGGTGTTGATTCAGCAGGGCGGGCAGATCAAAGACAGCTTCGGCGGCATTGGTCCTATGCTTGACGCCGTGGGCGAAAAGCTCGCGTCAATGCTTGGGCTCACCTCTTCTGCTGCTGCACTAGGTGGTGCCGTCGGGGCTGTGGGTGAGGGCGCGAAAGCTGCTTCGGAGGGGGCTGAGGCCGCTGGGCAGAGCCTTGGCGACATGGCAGAGGGGGCCAATACCGCTGCCGACGCTACGAAGAACGCGAAAGAAGCTGCTGGGGCGCTTGGTTCAACAGCGAGCGCAGCATCTATCAATGCCCTCGCGCTTGTCGGCGCACTCGTGGCGGTTACAGCTGTTGTAGGTACCCTGGCGTACGGATACGCGAAGGGGGCAGCCGAGGCCAGAGAGTACAACAAGGCCCTTATCCTCACCGGCAACTATGCGGGCGCCAGCGCTCAGCAGCTTGGCGACATGGCCCAGAGGGTCAGCGCCGTAGACGGCACGGTTCGACAGGCTGCTGAGACGTTGGCCGCGCTGGCAGGCACTGGCAAGCTCGCGAGCTCAAGCTTTGAAAAAGTTGCCAATGCGGCGACCGCTATGGAGGACGCAACCGGCAAGGCGATCAAGTCGACAATCAGCGACTTCGTGAAGATCGCTGAGGATCCTCTGAAAGCTGCCACGTCGCTCAACGACGAATACCATTTTCTGACCGCTGCGGTGTACAGCCAGATCGCGGCCCTCAAGGATGAAGGGCGTACGATCGAGGCCGCTACCGTGCTCTCTGACGCCTACGCCAACGCTATCCAGACGCGGTCTGGAGAGATTGCGCGCAACCTGGGCATTGTCGAACGTGCCTGGAAAGGCATCAAAGACGCAGCAGGGGGCGCACTTGATGTCGTGCTTCAGGTGGGTCGCGAGGCTACGTTCGCGGAGCAAATTGCCGATGTTGACCGTCGCATTGGCCAGGCCAAGACCGGTGGATTCGGCCTGTTCTCCGACAAGGGCAAGGTCGTCGAGAGCCTGGAGGCGCAGAAGCGCTTTCTCCAGTTGCAGAAAGATGCTGATGACTCCCGCGCCAAATTCCTGGGGGAGCAACGCCGGATTCAGGACGAAGGCAACAAGGCCTATGTCGAGTTTCAAAAGGTCGTCGACGAAGGGAAGAGCAAGCAGGACAAGTTGAACAAAGCGCTTGAGGAGGAGAACGAGCGCATCAACAAGTCCAGAGCCGCAGGTTATAAGATCACGGCCGAGGAAGAAGAGGCTGCCTATAAAACCATCAGGGACAGGGCCGAGTTCAAGGAAAAGGCCGCCAAGAAGGAAAAGGCCTACACCGAGTCCGCCGCCATCAGGATGCTGGACCAGGCCAAGCAGCAGGAGGCCGTGCTCAAGGAACAGGCCGGGCTGGTGGGCCTGCAGAAGGGCGAATACGACAAGCTCGGCGAGTCCGGTCGTGCGCTGGTCAAGTGGGAGCAGCAGCTTGCGGATATCAAGTCCAAGAGCATTCTGACGGCTGACCAAAAGTCCCTGTTGGCCAACCAGGACAAGATCACCGCACAGCTCAAGATCAATGCCGAGCTGGAGAAGGAAACCGCGCTCCGCAAGCTCGCAGCAGCAGAAGCTGAGAAGCTCGCCAGCTTTCAGAAGGAGATCGCTGCTGACTTGGCCCTCTCCCGGCAGGACCTGTCGAACCAGCTCGCCGGTATCGGCATGGGCGCCGAGGGGCGCCGTCGTCTTCAAGAAGACCTGAAGATCCGGCAGGACTACCAGAAGCGCATCAATGACCTGCAGGAGCAGTTCAACGAGGGCAAGATCACAAAGGCCCTCTACGATAAGGAAACCCGCTTGCTCGAGGATGCTCTCGACGAGCGCCTGGACATGCGGGAGGACTACTACCGCAAGCTTGAGGCTGCGCAAGCCAACTGGGCGAACGGCGCCAACGCGGCATGGCAGGATTACATTACCTCTGCCGCTGATATTGCCGGCCAGACTTATGACGTGTTCAGCAACGCGTTTGATGGCCTGGAAGATGTGCTGGTCAAATTCGCGATGACCGGGAAGGCCAGCTTCAAGGAGTTCGCGAACTCGGTGCTTGCCGACATCGCGCGTATTGTTGTACGCACTCAGGTCGTTGCCCCGCTGCTGAATGCGGTTTTTGGCGGGAGCGGTGGTGGTGGGATTGGTTCGTTGCTGGGCGGCGGCGGTGGAGGTGGCGGAGGAGGTGGCGGCGGCGGAGTGATGAGCCTCATCAGCACCGCAAAAACAGCGCTCGATATCGGCAAAAGCGGTTTCGTGACCGAGATGCGCGCAGGCTTCGCCCAGGACGGCATCACCGGCGCTTTCAAGTCCGGCGCCGACTATGTGTCCGAGGCTGTTACCAGCGCCTTCACCGTCGGCTCTGAGACCGCGACTGCTGCGGCACAAACCGCTGCGCAGTTCACCGTCGAAAGCACCACGGCAGGCCTGAACTCGGCAGCGGCCGAGTACGCATCACAGTTCGGCGCTCAGTTGGAGATCAGCACCGGAGCCATCGATACTGCGCTCAGTGCTTCAAACAACGCGTTCTCACAGACCCTGCAGACCCTCGGCGATGCCCTGGGTGTGATCGGGATTGCATACAGCATCTGGCAGTCATACGACGCCTATGGGTTCAAGGGTGCTGCAACGACTGCTGGCTTCGCTACAGCAGGCTTTTACCTCGGCTCCATCATTCCAGGCGTTGGAAACCTGGTCGGAGCTGCAATTGGCGCTGTTATCGGCTCTCTGGTCAGCTCTGCAGCTTTCGGTTCCGGCGAGAAGTATCCGGAGCTTTCCGGGTCCGCGTCGGGCACTTGGAAGGCTGGCACGTTCACCGATGATGGCTGGGTCGAAGGCTGGAAGGAGAAGCAGCCCAAGTTCGGTGACGCAGTAAACGGCGAGCTCGGCGCGACGGTGCAGAAGTTCACATCGACGATGGGAATGCTGTACTCCGTGTTCCGCAACCCGGATTCCAGTATCTCGCTGGATAACACGATGCGGCAGCGCCGGACCTCCGGCGACTACTCCAGCGCGTTCCTTGCGACCCTGAACAACGGCACGACGATCACTGGTATTCAGCAGCACGCCGGGGGCGATGTTGTCGCTGGGATCAAGCAGAACTATGAATATGTCATGGGCTCGTTCCTGGCCCAGGCAATCGTCAATTCCGACGGCATTCCGTCTTACTTCAAGGCCCAGTTCATGGGCTTTGCTCGGAACTGGGAGTCCACGGCGGAAGAAGTAATCGGCGCGATTGAGGGCGTGTTCACGCGCTTCAACGGCGTTAACTCGGCGTTGAAGCAGATCCGAGTCAGCGTGCTTGAGATGGGTGACGTGGGGCTCCAGGCCTCCGATGCGATCCTCAACATGGTTGCGAAGTTCGCCGATCTGGACGTCGACAAGGCTACCGCCAAGGAAAAGGTCGATGCCCTCAACGAAATGGTGAACGGGTACTACCAGGCCTTCTTCAGCGATCAGGAGCGGTTCGATGATCTGACCAAGAGCCTGAAAGACACGTTCTTGGGCTTCAACATGGAGTTCCCAGATACCCGTGAGGCCTACCGGCAAATGGTCGAAGACATTGACGTTACGACCGGTGCTGGCCAGGCCATGTTCGCCACAATGATGGGGTTGGCCGACAGCGCTGATGCCTACTTCAAGGGTGTTGCGGAGCGGGCCCAGGCGGCGAACGATGCGCTTCTCGGCCAAGTTGATACAGCGTTCAGCGCGCTGCAGCGCTCGATCAACGCCCAGAAGACCTCGATCAACGACATGATCGCAACGGCGCGTGAGAACGCGTCGGGCCTCACATCGATCAGCAATGCGCTTGGCAACGCGCTGAAGGCTCTGCGCGGCGACAGCGATGATGCTGTGCGGATGCTGCGCGACCAAGCAAAAGCCACGGTCGTATCCGCCCTGGCCATCGCTCGCGCCGGGGGCTCGCTGAGCAAGTTCGAGGGGCTGGAAGATGCCTTGAGCGTGATCAGCGGCAACGACACATCGCTGTATGCCAGCCTGGAGGACTTCAACCGCGAGCAGGGCCGCAACGCCAACTTGATCGCGGAGCTGAACAAGCTCAACGGCAAGCAGCTCAGCGCTTCCGACAAGACCATCAAAGCCTTGGAGGCTCAGCTCGACGGCCTGGACAAGCAGCTGGAGTTTGCCCAGGCGCAGATGGATGCGCTCAACGGCGTAGACAACAGCGTCAAGACCGTGGCCGATGCGATCAGGGAGATGAATGCGGCCGTGGTCGCCGCGATCAGCACGATCACCGGGAAGATCTCGCCGCAGAACGCAGGGACTCTGGTCGACAGCCTGTACAAGGACGTTCTCGGCAGGGACGCGGACAAGGGCGGCAAGGACTACTGGGTTGGTGAGCTGACATCAGGGAAGCTGAACGGCGGCAACGTCGTCGACGCATTCAAGAATTCGGCTGCCATCGAGCTCGCGTACAAGGCTGCCGGCATCGCGATGAACGAGGGCTCCGCGTACTGGAGCGCCCAGCTCGCGTCTGGGGCTCTCACGCCGGCGCAGCTGAACGAGGCAGTACGCAACGCGGCAATCGCGAACGGCTCTATCCCTGCGCGGGCGAATGGTGGGTTGATCACAGGGCCAGGCACTGGCACCTCTGACAGCATCCTTGCACGGCTCTCGAACGGCGAGTACGTGATGCGCGCGGCGGCCGTTCAGGCGTTTGGCACTGATCTGCTCGACCAGATGAACGCGGGGCAGATGCCTGCGTTCGCCGTGGGCGGAATGGTGGGCGAGGGGCCTGTGCTGCAGATCACCAGGCCGGCGCAGATATATGCCGGCCAGGCCCGGGGTGGGGGTGGCGCAAGCGACGCCGCGGCAGTGGCTGAACTACGCGCGCTCAGGGACGAGATTCGCTCGGGCCTGGCTGTGCTCAACGCCCATGCCAAGAAAACCAGCGACAACACCGGCCAGCTCGCCGAGGTCGGCACACAAGTGATCGGCACCGCTCAAGTCAAGGTAATCGCATGAGCCAGATGACAGTTGTACCAGGGCTGGAGATCACTCCAGCCCGTCTGATCGCCTGCACTCTCCCGGCCGCCGACTATGCGGCCTGGTCCTCGACCCAGGCATACGTTGTCGGGGACCGGGTAACCGTGGGCCAGATCAACTACGAGGCCCTAGTGGCGCACACCAACCGCAACCCGACCAGCGATTCGGTTACCCCGGCAGCCTGGTTGAATCTGGGCTGGATCAACCGCTACCGGATGTTCAACAAGCAGATCGGCAACACCTGGGCGCTCGGGACATTCTCCGGGGCGGCAAACGAGATCGACCTCACCATCCGTCCTGGGCAGCGGGTCAATGCCATCGGCCTGGTAGGGGTGTTCGCTTCGAGCGTGCGGATCGTCATGACCCAGCCCGGCAATGCCAGCCCGATCTACGACGAGACGTTCGTCATGAGCGCGCCGAGCGGTAGCGGCTGGTATCAGCACTTTTTCAGCCCGTTCAAGACCCGCGAGAACTTGGCGGTGTTGAATCTGCCGCCGGCCAGCAATGCTGACGTCCGGGTCGTGATCAGTGCGCCAGGCAGTGCGGCCAGGGTCGGCATGCTGATCTTGGGCTGGTCGAAAGCAATCGGCACGGCCGTCTACGACACGTCACTCGGACGCAAATCCTTCACAACTGTGAAGGAAGAGTTCGACGGTTCGGTGACGATGACCAAGCACGGTGCCCGCCGCAAGATCGACTACCGGGTCGTCATGGCGGGCGACGAGGTGACCGACGCGCTGCGGACCCTCGACCCGCTTGACGCCACGGCCGCGCTCTACGTGGGCTCAGTCGAGCTGGACTACACAATCATTGCTGGCACCTACGACGACCTCGATATCGGCCTGCCGACCTACAACCACGCGACCTACACCCTTTCCGTCAGGAGCCTCATGTAATGGCGATTCAACCACTCACGCCGCTTCCGGTACCGCCCCTGGCAACCGACTCTGAAGCGATCTTCAACAGCAAGGCCGACGCCACGCTTCTGGCTGAAAAGCAGCTTGTCGATCAGATGAATGCGTCCACGATTCCCGGCATCAACCAGGCCGTGACTGACGCGACTGCGGCGAAGAATGCTGCAGCGGGCTCTGCCACGGCTGCCGCACAGTCAGCCAGCGACGCGAATACGGCCAAGGCCGCTGCACAGAAGGCTGTGACCGATTCGGCAGTCGCTGGCGCGGCGCAGGTCGCGCTGGCTGCAGCTGAAGTGGTGAAGGCCCAGCAGCAGGTGACTCTTGCGCAGCAGCAAGTGCAGGCGGCTACTGACGCCGGCGCCGCACAGGTCACGCTCGCCTCGGTAGAAGTAACGAAGGCCCAGGCCGAGGTGGTGAAAGCGAAGGCCCAGGCTGATGCTTCGGCGGCTTCCGCAACAGCAGCCGGCGCTGCCGCTGGACTGCCGGCCGACCGGGTCCCCTATACAACCCTGCAGATCGACGCGGCCGGCAACGTGGCCTGGCGACCAGGCCTGCCGGATCCTTCTGACTCGTACGGCAAGGCCCTGGTGGCTGGTAAAGACGGATGGGCAGCGAGTGATACTCGGTCGGTCGGCGAGGTGGTGTACACCGCTGCGGCGCTCAGTCTGTCGCCTCTGCGAGAGGTGGGCACGTTCGTACCTTCAGACACCGGTTACACGAATATAGCGTTCGGGAACGGCAGGTTTGTCAGTGTGCGCCAAGGGGGCGGCAAGGCGGCGTGGTCAGCAGACGGTGTTACGTGGACTGAAGTAGCGGTACCCCTGTCAGGTACGTTCCGGGCTCTGAGCTTCGGCGCCGGGCTGTTCGTTCTGGCTCAGGCAGATCAACACAAGGTCTATACCTCTGCTGATGGTCTGACCTGGATTTCAAGGGATCTCCCTACCGGCAGTGGGAGCCTATCCCTACTCAATATCGTGTACACCGGCAGTTATTTTGTACTGTGCTCCTCTAATACCTACTCGGGGTTCTTCACTTCGGTAGACGGGGTGACTTGGTCTCGTCAAGAATTCTCCAGTTCCTCCAGCATCAACGCTCTTACCTCCTTGGGGGCTCAGGGGTTCTTGATGTTCACCTCTGGGTCCGCCATCAAGTACAGCTCTCCAACGGCTACACCAGTCACTGTACCGATAAGTTACTTTGTAATTAGCGCTGCGTGTAACCCGGCAGATGGCACCATAGTAGCTGGGCATGGCTCGTCTAGTATAACCATGGCAAATAAATTCCTAGTGTCCAAGGACTTTGGAAGTACCTGGACTCTTAAAGATGCTCCGGCTCTAGGATATTGGAATCGGGTAGCGTTCTTGAACGGCGTATTCTTAGCAGCTGTCGGCACCTCTCCGGTGAGGCTGCTGTACTCACCCGATGGTGTTACTTGGTCAGCTATAACGCTAAGTAGCAACGCTTCAAACACTCAAACTACGTCTGTAGCCTCTATTGCCTACGGCGCAGGTAAGTTCATTACCGCCAGCTTCCGCGGTTCGTACATAGCCAAAAAGGGGGCAGCGGAATACGTCATTGGGAGCGCTGTGTACCTCAAGTCCAGTTATCCAGAGCTGGCTGCCATGCTCGGCTCTCTGCCGAGCGACTACGGGGTTACGGTTCGGACAATGGCGGCCTCCGCAATCTACACGGACATGGCCTACGGTAACGGCGTGTTTGTGGCATTGACTACCGCGACGACGTATTGCACGTCGACAAACGGCATCAACTGGACGTCCCGAACAATGCCCGTGAATACATACTGGCGAGGTATAACGTTTGCCAACGGTGTGTTCGTAGCCATCTGTTATAACGGGGTGTATACATCGACTGACGGCGTAACATGGACGTCCAGGAATACCGAGACTGGTAACTGGACCGGAGTTGCCTACGGCAACGGCATTTGGTTGATAACCTCGGCAACTGGCAGTACTACTGGCGGGACAAACGCCAAAACCCTCACATCTAGCGATAATGGCGTTACTTGGGCAGTGAGGACGCCAGCTGCTTTCACTAGCGGTGCCACAAAGTTGGCATTTGGCGCTGGGGTGTTCGTGATGGCCGTATACAACCCCAACCCTGCCAGGTTGTTCTATAGCTCGGATGGAGAAACATGGTCTCAGGCGCAGGTACCTACTGGTTCAACGAACTTGACGTCTGTTGCTTACGGCAACGGCATGTTCATCGCAGTCAGCGGTAGCAGTGATTATTACTTGACCTCTACTGACGGGATTAACTGGGTTGAAAGACAATTCTCTACCGGTTCGAGTCAGCCTACGCTAGTGCTGTTTGTTAACGGCATGTTCGTATGTTTCTTTGCTGGATCTGTCGTCATTACTTCTACAGACGGTATCAACTGGACTTCCAGACCGCTGAAACAAAGCATTGCTTGGCAGGCCGCCGCTTTCGGGGCTGGCGTACTTGCCGTGGCAGCGGGAGGCTCGTCTTCGAGCACTATCGCGATGACCCTGTTCAACTGGAACTACGACCTCAACACCCAGTTCGCTACCCCGGCACTTGACGCGCCGCAGGGTCTGACCGGCTACATCAAAGCGAGGGCAGCATGAAGCTCTACACATGGGACACCGCAGGGCTCTTCACGGGCGAAGTAGAGGTAGACGACTTCGACCCGATGCCGCCCCGCAGCACTCCGACTGCGCCGCCTGAGGCTGAGGGCGTGGCGGCTTTCAAGTGGGTCGGTCATGGCTGGGTAGCTTTCCATCCCTCTGAGGTCCAGCCGGTAGATATCGACTGGTTGCCGCTGATCGCCGACCGTCGCTACCAGGCCGAGACCGCCGGCATTGAGCTTGGGGATATGCACGTAGCCACCGATGACCGCAGCAAGCTGCTCATCAACGGCGCCGTGGTCGAGGCCATGCTCGATCCTGAGTACGTGATGCGCTGGAAGACGCCAGGGGGCTTTGTCGACCTGGCAGCCCAGCAGGTCATCGCTGTGGCCCGTGCGGTGCGAGCGCACGTCCAGGCTTGTTTCGACCGGGAGGCAGAGTTGCAGGCCGCTGTGGCTGACGGCTCTATCACTGCCGACCTGCTTGACCAGGGCTGGCCCGCCTGACGACTACAAATTCTGGTAACCCCCCGACCGCCGCTGGCGGTTTTTTTGTACCTGGAGAAACCTATGATTGAGCCCGGAAAGTTCTGCTCGCGCCCGGCACTGCGCTTCACCACCAGGTGGGACGTTGCTGTGCTTGAGCAGCTGCAGTTCCGCGACACCCGCCATGGGTTGCTGACGGTGCCCGCCGGCACTGCCAGCGACCTGGCCAGCATTCGCGTGCTGCGTGAGGTCTGCCGCTGGGCCGCCGCCGGCACGCTGATCGGCTGGGCGTTGGCCTGGGGCTGGGTGGCCACCGCGCTGCTTGTCCTGGCCATCGCGGCTCTGGCGCTGTACGGCCTGCTAGCCGGCTACGGTATGCGCGCCGCGATCCTTCACGACTGGCTCTACGGGGCAGGGCGCCTGAGCCGTGCGCAGTGCGACGCGGTGTTCTACCGCGCCCTCAGGGCCGACGGCGTGGCCCGCTGGCGGGCCTGGATCTTCTACATCGGCGTGCGCATCGGCGGCGCCAGTTCCTACACCCAGGCCCCGGTTGCTCCGGGGCTTTCTTCATCTGGAGATCAGTAATGGCTCGAATCGACGCAACGCAGGCCGGCGGCAAGAACGTTCTGGCCTTCCTCGACATGCTGGCCTGGTCGGAGGGGACTTCCACGATCAAGGCCTCGGACGACGGCTACAACGTGCTGGTGGGCGGCAAGCTGTTCAGTGACTACAGCGCGCATCCGCGTGTTTCAGTCCAGCTGCCGCGTTATGGCATCAGCAGCACGGCCGCCGGTCGCTACCAGTTCCTGGCGCGCACCTGGGATGCCATCGTCAAGAACTACGGGTTCCGGGGCCGATTCACGCCCGAGGCCCAGGACCTGGCCGCGATCAAGCTGCTGACCGAGTGCGGGGCGCTGCCATTCATCAAGTCAGGCGATATCCGCCAGGCAATCGCCAAGGCCGCCCCGATCTGGGCCAGCCTGCCAGGTGCCGGGTACGGGCAGCGCGAGCACAAGCTGGCCAACCTGCTAGAGATCTACGCGAGCGAGCGGGCGCAGGAGGAAGTGGCAGAGCCAGATTTGCTGGCCATGTACACCGCGTGCGGTGGGGCGCTTACCTAAGCCGCATGCATTAGATAAAACCGCAAAAGGAGCGACCACCGGGGATGCGCCAACATCCTCTGTGGCCACTGAACCCGCAGACTAGACCTGCAAGCCAGCCAAGGCTCCCGCTCTGTGCACAAAGCCGAGCGAGCCTAGCACCTGTTTATTCATACAGTAAAGGTTTGCAAAATGACCAATCCGATCGTTCCATGGATGGGCGGCAAGCGCCGCCTGGCCGACCGCTTGATCCCTCTCTTTCCTCCTCATGAATGCTATGTAGAAGTCTTCGCCGGCGGTGCCGCGTTGTACTTCATGCGGCCTCAGCCCGCGCCTGTAGAGGTCCTGAACGATCTCAACGGCGATCTGGTCTGTCTTTACCGAGTGGTGCAGAACCACCTCGAAGAGTTCGTGCGCCAGTTCAAATGGGCATTGTCCAGCCGCCAGATCTTCGAGTGGCAGAAGATGACCCGGCCGGAAACGCTGACCGACATCCAACGCGCTGCCAGGTTTTTCTACCTGCAGCAGCATGCCTTCGGAGGCAAGGTCAGTGGACAGACCTTCGGTACCGCGACCACTGGGCCGGCCATCAACCTGCTGCGCATCGAGGAGAATTTGTCAGCGGCGTGGCAGCGCCTTGCTGGCACGTATGTCGAGAACCTGCCGTGGCAGGAGTGTGCTGAGCGGTACGACCGGGCGCACACGTTCCAGTACATGGACCCGCCGTACTGGCAGACCGCGGGCTACGGCGTGGGCTTTGAGTTTGACCAGTACCTTGCCATGGCGGACTTCATGCGGCGCAGTAAGGGGAGGGTGATGGTCAGCATCAACGATCACCCTGATATCCGGCAGGCCTTCGAGGGGTTTCACTTCGAGACCTTGGATATCCGCTATACCACGGGCAACCAGCGGACCAGCTCTGCGAGCGTGAGCGGGGAGCTGGTAATCATGAACTGGGTCCCTTCTGCGCTGGGCGGCCTATTCTGAGCCGCGCCACACATGCCGGATTCAGCAACGCCAGGTGCTGGACATCATCGACTGGCAATCATTCATCACCGTGAAGCCCTGGCCAGAGCATAGGCGACAGAGAAGAGGGAGGTTGTGGTTAGTTCCCTAGAACGGGCTCACAGCCGCAGCACCTTCCAGGCCTCCAGCCCCCGGTCGTCGTTGTAGTCGTCTGTCATTGACTGTCGCGCGTGCCCCAACAGCGTCATCGTGTCGATACCCTGCTGGCGGTACAGCCGCTCTGATAGCGAGCGAATCTCGTGCAGGCTGGGAGCGCGGCGCTCCTCGCCCCACGGGCGGCCAGGGACTGCTGTCAGCAGGCCTTCGCGGAATGTGTTGCTGAGATGGCCGGGACAGTAGGGCGTGCCGTCCGGCTTTCGCAAGAGCGTTGGGCCTGGCCCGCCGTGCTGTGTCAGGCGTTCTATTACATCTCCCAGCTGCAGGTCTGCCGACTCCAGGCGCAGCGCAACTGGAAGGGCGATGCGGCGCCCCGTCTTCTGCTGCCTGATTCGCAACTGCCCGTCGACCACATCACTGCGTTTCAGCAGCGTCAGATCGGCCCGGCGCTGGCCGGTCACCAGCGCGAACTCCAGTGCGAGCACAAACCAGGTCATGCCCCGTCCGGAGGCCCAGGCATGAACCGCCTGCCAGTTCTCAAGCGTCAGGCGCGAGCGGAGCGGGCGGGTGTGCCAGTAGCTGATCGGGGCCGCAGGGTTGTAGTTGATCTTCCGGGCGATGATTGCCGCGTTGAACATCTGAATCGCCTCGATGCGCACCCGTCGCCGCATGTACGGGGTCCCGGCCTGCTCCAGGGCCTTCAAGATATGGATGATGTCCATCGGCTCGACGTCAGCCAGAGGTCGGTCTGCCAGCGGCGCGCGGATGTGGCGAATGTAGTTTCGGCGGTTCTGTAGCGTGTTCTGCTTCAGCGGCAGGGAGCTGATCAAGCGCTCGTAGATCTCGCACCACTGACCGACTGAGATTTCCGGGGCGTTAAGCATCCGGCCTCCTTCGTACGTGTGATTTGTGAAGAGCTGCCTGCGCGGCAGTAGAAAGAGGCACGAAGCTTGCCCGTAGGCACGCCACATGTCGATTCGGCTGCCGAAATTTAGCTGAAAGGCGCTTTTTAGCTGTTCAGCAAACCTGCGGCGTGGCGCTAATCATCAGCGCTGGTGCGGCGCCACCTAGCCGGCATGGTCGACGGGCAATCGTTCATCACCGCAAAGCCATGGCCCGCACAGTGCCGGCAGTCGTCTCGTTCTGCGACCTGACCCCAGCACGTCGTGCACCGGCTGAACACTGAAAAGTCCCGCCGCACCCACCAGCTCCAGTATTCCTTGAAGTCGGCCTGCTCAAGATGCAGGGCGCACATTTCCCCGGCCAGACGGTAGGCGTCAGGATCGCATGACCTGGTGCACGTCACGCCCTGAATAAGCCGACTGGTTTCCACCAGCGCGAACCATTCACCGTCCCGCCTCAACCACCTGCCGAACAGCCTGGCGTGCTCCACACCCTTGTGGCTGCGCTTATGGATGAACGTCAGGTCCTCTTCATCGATGTAGCCGGCAATCAAGCTGGAGTCGAACTCACCCCAGCACAACAACGTCCCCGAGAGGATGCCGGCCTTATCGCCGCTTCGGTTGACGACTGCATATCTGGAGGCCGGGTGAGCCCAGCTTTCCCGGCCCCGCTCAACCCAGTGCGCTACGGCTCCGGTGATCAGATCGGCCATGTCCAAACGCTCAAGCGGATCTATCAGCCTGGCAGCGAGCATATCGTCTGCCAGGTGCTGGAGCTTCGTTGCTTGCTCTCGCATGCGTAGCGGCCACCAGAATTCATCGTTGAGGGTCCTGTGCCACTCAGCAAGCGTCAGGTCGCGGATAGGGTCTGTCATGGGAACTGCTCAATACTGTTTATAAATACAGTAATTGAGCGGGTTGGCTTGGTACAGGAAATGCCGATAAAGCGTAACGACTGCCCAGGAGCGCATCGCTGAGCAGTCGGCCGGCGGTCAACAGGGTAGGTCGGAGCCGGCGGACGACAATGTACCCGCTACGACGGTCTGTAGACAGGATAGGTGTGTTGCTGGGTATGGTGAAGTGTTTCGGCAGAACGCCGGGGGAAGGTGGGTAGATGCATGCAATATCGGCATAGTGTGCCGAGCATTAGGAGCGGCATTCCAGGGGCTTCTGCGGGCAAAATATTAGTCCGCAAAGACTTTTTGCCCCCTGGAAACATTGGTTGAAAAAAGGTTTTTTTGGGGCTTGTTGCGGACCGAAAATCACCCTGCAGGCCGCATAAATATTGAATCTAACCAAGGACTTAAAATCCCTCGTTCTTTGAACGTGCCGGTTCGACCCCGGCTCGGGGCACCATAGATAACTCAAGGGCTTGCAGAAGTTGTGGCGGGGAAATTCGGTTAGATAAATTGCCGCAATTCTCAAATCGTGCCGCAATTCACTTGTTGAGGTGACCTTTTTGCCTCGGCGATTCCTGATCCCTGATTACTGTTCAGTCATAACTGCCATTGTGTGTCCCAGCGGATGCCTGGCTTGAGGATATCGCCGGTCGATTCGGCCTGTCAGTACCTGTCTTGGCGCGCAGATCCCTCGTCTGAAAGTCCTTCTCCGCAACGCCAGCCTTCTCCCGCACCTCGTCGAATCCGTTGCGCAGCATTCCAACACTGAAAGCCTGGCCACCATCGGTGACTGCACCCGGTATCCGGCTGTTCGCCTCCTGATCAGACTGAGTACTGTTTCCAGCTCATCTACAGCCTCAATGCGCCGTTTTGCATTCGTCTTGCCTTGCACGACGCATATCCAACCGTCTCGGATGCTCGCTTCATCCATCTCAAGGTGTCGCTTACTCGCCGGCCCGTGAGATGTGCCGGGCCCATCGCATCCTTGAGTCCGGCATCGGCTTTGTCGCAGGTGCTCATCCCCTTGGGGCGCTGTACAAGCGTTGCTCTTCGCGCCGACGAACAATTTCAAGCTTGCGCGCAGGTGAGGGCGTTCGCTCGGCGTTTGGCACAAGCGCCGGCGCGAGTTATGTTGAGGCTATTGGATCGCTGAAGGAGGTTGGCATGTGGTGGGTGGGCCCCGAAAAATCCAGGTTCAAAATTCAACGACGTATATCGTGCGGCGTCCTGGCCTTGGCGATTTTCTTCTTGGCAATGCAGATCAACGCCTACTGCTCAGGAGAGGCCCTGTTCACTGACGTGCTGGGTGGGGTCTTCCTGACGGCGCTGGGTGGCGGCATGTTCTATATGGCGGACAAATGGTGACCCTTGCCGACGTTAACTTGCTGGCGGGATTCGAGCGTGTAGAGGGGAAGTCGGGCCTTACCTCAAACCAAGGTCCGCTCTAAGCTGGCCTTGGTAGTCATTTCTAAGTGGCGGAGCCAGGGCGTGATGGGCCTGCAGAGCGTGACCTGGTGCTTGACCTTGCAATGCTGCGCAGCGCTTGGCCATTGGCGGATGCTGTTTCTCGCTCAGCCTATCCGCGTTCATGCTCCGGTGCTTTCGGGTTTCTTGCGCACTGGGCTCCTGCGTACTATCAAGGGCAGTAGTCTGCGGCCATAACGGCACGGCTCACACGGGTCCCAGAAGCCTTCAGCTCCCCGCAGGGTCGGGCCTGGAGGCCAATTCTGCGCGTCTTCTATTCATTTTGGCGACCAGGCGGGTGGCGAAGCTATCTTGATGAGGGTCGCCGAAATGGAACAACGCCGTGGCGCGCTGAGCGTCAGGGTCACAAGGTTCATTCGCGTGCAGGCTTCGATAGCCCCAGAAAAAATACAGATTCCCAGGCTTGAGCTTTAGCGCTAGTGGCTTTAGAAAACCAGATGTAATGAGGCTGGTGATTAGGTTTCGCGCAATATTATTCTGTATGGCGGCTTTCTCTAAAATGTTTACCCAGACGTTATCTCGGGGGCTTCGTATATTGGGAAACATGATCAAGTCTCCATTTTTCTCTCCTTCAGTCGGTATCAGCAGCGGCATCAGCATCGTCACCAGTGAGGCGTCGAAATGATAGCGATTGGACTCACGGAGCCCGCCTTTCCCCTGGACGCAACGTAAAACAGCGGCAATTTCATCGCTGCGTGCGATGGTTTTCGTGGAGTAGTAGTAAAGATCTGCCAAGAGCTTTCTGAGTGCTTTTTGCTCTGCGAGACGGCTCAGTAAGTTTTCACCGATCTGATCTTTGCCATGAAAGGCGAAATAATTCCCTTTCTGTCGCTCGTTCGCTGCGCTGACATTCGATTGGAGCGACTTCAAGGCATCTGGAGGGATGGCATTTTCCCAGCAATGGTATCCGTGGCTTTCAATGTCTTCAGCGATCGCTGCAACTGATGAGAAAGGTTGTTCGGGTAATTTCCACATAAGAGGATTCCAGGAGCTGGGCGCTACTACTGGAAACGCCACCGGTTCGGGTTGGGTGGGGTCGTGATTTGAAAAAAAGCAGCGTGCTGCGCCTGCGATAGGCAGGCAGAGGTCAGTTGCGCTCCTCAGCGATGCAACTTCCGGATTCTGACGATTGACGCTTCATGACTGGATGACGCCAGAAAAATGCGTCGCAGAGCGAGTGGGCGTAAAAGATCATTTTCTATCGAGCCCCTGTTGGTTAATGAGTCGTGCCACGTCTGGGTGATTCATCTGTCGACGGTGTTGTCTGGCTGGCACACACCGCTGGTCCCGCGTGTAAAGCAAGGGAGACCTCTCGTTCCGCTCAAGCCGCGAATGCGCTGGAGGCTGGCCTGGGTTTGTAAGCCGCGTTGAAAGCGGGCATGCGCTTCTTACCCGAAACGTGGAGGGGAAATTCGACATGTCGGCCTCCGCCATTTCAAGCCCAACCCCCTTCTGGCGAGCAGTTGCAGTTAAGAACGTCTTCGATTTAACGGCAAGTAACAAAGTGGCGGTTTGATGACCGCTGGTCGTCTTATTGCAGGATGTTGCGAGCCCCCTGTGCGTTGGGTGGGCACGAGACTGCTGATCGGTATTTGCGAGGCGGTGTCTCAAGGGCCACAAAGAACCAGTTGTGAGTCAGTCGATCTGCTTACAGTGCTTCAAAGGACGTAAGGAGCCTGTGATTCATCAGCAAGCGTCTTTCCATCAGCAGGATCGGGCGCGGGGCTATCGATGAGTCTGCCCACGAACCCTGATAGAGGCCGAACTCAGGAGACAGCTTGGGCACGCTGGAGAGGAGGGGGCTGACTTTTCTTGCAGGCAAAGAAAAGCCCGCGATGGGGGAGCGGGCTGAAGATGACACACTTGGATTCGTGTACAGATTATGACCTTGTGTGTGAAAAGCTCGTGAAGCCCATGTCAGCATTTCGGAGATTAGCGCCATCGAGTCATCTCACGGTCAACACGCCTTAGAGGCGACGAAAAGTGATGACCCAGACCCATGGATTGTCATGCCACGCTTGATGCTTGTCGCTGTATTCCCACCAGGTGGCGAAGGCAATCACGGCAGTGGGGCTCAGGCCGCTGTAAGGCGGTTCCAGGTGATTCACGAAGTAGGTCTGTGCGCTGTCGTGAATGGAGTAGAAGCCTTCCTGCTGCGCCTGCTCGTCGGTGATGTCATGCAGGCGTTCGGTCTGGATGTCGGTCACCTCCAGGGTTGCGCGCGATGCGCGGCGAGGCATCAGGCGCCCGGGTCGATGCCACCAGCGTGGCGTCTGCTCGGAGAAGGGCGTGTCGAGCAGCGGGCCGGGCGCCGTGAACTGGTAGTCCTGACCTGATTGAAGAGTCATGTCGATGAAGTGCCAGCCGAGGCGCTTCTGGTTCGCGCGCTGGGTTACTTCCCAGCGGCCGTAGGCGTAGAAGTCTTCCTTGAGCCACAGATGCACCCCAACCGGGCCGTAGGGGCATTCACCGGCGGCGTGGTGGTTAATGGCCCGGCGGGTGACGGTTTTTCTGTCTGTGATGATGAGGCGGGCCATTTCCGTGGTGAAGCAGATGTGTTTGTCCACGATGATCCGCCAAAGATATGAGGGGGCATTACACCACGTTGCCGGGAGTGGGCCGTAGCGGTCGTCCCGAGTGGGAGAGTACTTCCGATGAAAGGCCCGGTTCAGGCTGCCATTCGTGAATGTCAGGCCAGCACCGCGACACCCTTGATCTGCGCCCACAGCGGTTGCCCAGGGTGCAGCTGTAGTTGATCCCGCGAATAACGGGTAATGCGCGCCAGCAAGGGGGTGCCGTCGGCATCCAGCTGAACCATCACATGAGCCGGGTGATCGGCCGGCACCTCGCGTACTACCTGCACGGGCAGGCGATTGAGAATGCTGCTCTGCTCATCGAACTGGCGGCTCAAGCTGACGTCTCTGGCCTGTACCTTGAAGCGCAGGCGCTGGCCCTGTGGCAACGCCGCGTGGGCCAGTCGCACGCTCTGGCGGCTGCCGGGCAGGTGCAGGGTCAACAGTTGGTAGTGCGGATCATGGCTGCCCACTTCACCCTCGATGACCACACCAGCGTCAGGCTCCATCGCGGGGGGCAGGTCGAGGCGGGTGAGCACCTCGTTGAGTGGGCCGCTGGCGATCGCTCGGCCTTCGGTCATCAGCACCAGGTGGTCGGCCAGGCGCGCCACTTCATCCTGGGCGTGGCTGACATAGAGCATGGGAATACCCAGCTCGGCCTGCAACTGCTCCAGGTAGGGCAGGATCTCGGCCTTGCGCCGGGCGTCCAGCGCCGCCAGGGGTTCGTCGAGCAACAACAGGCGTGGACTGGTGAGCAGAGCACGAGTAATACCAACCCTTTGCCGTTCGCCGCCGGAGAGTGCGCCCGGTCGGCGGTCCAGCAGGTGGCCGATGCCCATCAGCTCGATGGCCTGGTCCATCTTCACGATGCGTTGCGCAGGGGCGATGCGCTTGTAGCCGAATTCCAGGTTGCCGCGCACATCAAGATGTGGAAACAGGCTGGCTTCCTGGAACACGTAGCCCAGCGGGCGGGCGTGGGGGGGCAGGAAGATGCCGCGCGCGCTGTCCTGCCACACTTCACCTCGCACCTCAATGCGCGCCTGCGGAGCCCTTTCCAGGCCTGCCACGCAACGCAGGCAAGTGGTCTTGCCCGAGCCGGAGTGGCCGAACAGCGCCGTTACCCCCCGGCCAGGCAGGCTCAGGTCCAGGTCGGTGGTGAAAGCGCCGAGGGTCAGTTTGAGATGGATGTGCAGGCGGTCTTGCATGTTCAGCTCCATAGCTTTTTCTGGCTGCTGCTGCAGTACAGCGCCAGCAATACCAGAAATGAAAACGCCAGCATGAAGCCCGCCAGCCAGTGGGCCTGGTCATAAGCCATGGACTCGACGTGATCGAAGATCTGCACGGAGACAACGCGGGTCTTGTCCGGGATGTTTCCTCCAATCATTAATACCACCCCAAACTCCCCCACCGTGTGCGCGAACCCTAACACCGCGCCCGTCAGGTAACCAGGACGAGCGAGGGGCATTACGACCTTGAAGAAGGTGTCCCAAGGCCCGGCACGCAGCGTGGCGGCAACTTCCAAGGGGCGTTGGCCGATGGCGGCGAAGGCGTTGTGCAGCGGCTGTACGACGAAGGGCAGGGAATACACCACCGAGCCGACCAGCAACCCGGCGAAGCTGAAAGTCAGCGTGCCCAGGCCGAGGCTCTGGGTCAGTTGCCCGACGAACCCGTGCGGCCCCATCAGCAGCAGCAGATAGAAACCGATCACCGTCGGTGGCAGCACCAGGGGCAGCGCCACCACGGCGCCCACCGGCCCCTTGAGCCATGAGCGGGTGCGGGTCAGCCACCAGGCGAGTGGGGTGGCGATCACCAGCAGGATCAGCGTGGTCATCGACGCCAGCTTGAAGGTCAGCCAGATGGCCGCCAGGTCACTACTGTCCAGTGGCATTTACAGTGCGTACCCGAAGGACTTGATCACCGCGCCGGCCTTGGGCCCCTTGAGGTATTCGACCAGCGCGGTGGCGGCGGCATTGTCCTTGCCCTTGTTGAGGATCACTGCATCCTGGCGAATCGGCTCGTGCAGGTTCTCTGGCACGCGCCAGGCCGAGCCCGCGGTCAGCTTGCCGTCCTTGTACACCTGCGAAAGCGCCACGAAGCCCAGCTCGGCATTACCGGTAGAGACGAACTGCCAGGCCTGGGTGATGTTCTGGCCTTCCACCAGGCGCGAACGTGTGGCGTCACTCAGACCCAGCTTGTCCAGCACTTGGGTAGCCGCCAGCCCGTAAGGGGCTGTCTTGGGGTTGGCGATGGACAGGTGCTTCCAGGTGTCGGCCTTGAGGATTTCCCCTTTGTCGTCGACATAGCCTTCCTTCGGCGACCACAGCGCCAGCGTGCCGATCGCGTAGGTGAAGCGCGAGCCCTTCACGGTTTCGCCTTCCTGTTCCAGGCGCGCCGGGGTGCTGTCATCGGCTGCAAGGAAGACTTCGAACGGTGCACCGTTCTTGATCTGCGCATAGAACTGCCCGGTGGCGCCGAAGGCCGCGACCAGCTTGTGCCCGGTGTCCTGTTCGAACGCTTTGGCAATGGCCTGGATGGGCGCGGTGAAGTTGGCGGCGACTGCCACCTGCACGTCGTCGGCCTGCACGGGCAGGGCGGTCCAGGCGGTGGCCAGGGCCAGGAAGGTCAGTGAAGCGGGCGAAGAAAGCAGGCGCATGCGCAGGTGTTCCGTAAAGTAATGAGGGAAGGTGTCAGTTCGAATCTTTCGCTATGTAGTTGAATATATAGCGATGCGGGCCATGCGTGGAAGCCCCGGATGCTGGCAATGTGCATTGCGCCCCGGACAGGCTGTCATCCGGCTGTCACTGTTCATTGATGTGAGCGAGTGGTACCAGCGGTGCTGGGCGAGGGCGTCTTGCCGATGGGTGCACGCGCCGATTGACTTGTAAAACAATCGGTCTAATATCTCACCCCATGACCGAACCCATTACCAAGCCCCGGCGCCCGGGGCGTCCGCCAAAGCTCGACCGGGACAACCTGGAAACCCGCGACGTGCTCATTCGTCGCGGGCTCGAAGTGCTGACCGAACAGGGCTTCACTGCCACCGGGCTGGATTTCCTGCTCAAGCAGGTGGGCATTCCCAAGGGCTCGTTCTACAACTATTTCCCCAGCAAGGAAGCCTTCGTGCGCGTGGTTCTCGACCACTACGCAGACTACTTCGCACGCCTGCTCGACCGCCAC